>NZ_RYZH01000014.1 GCF_003977685.1 Tautonia sociabilis
CCCCCCCCCCCCCCCCGCCGATCCCCTCGGCGCCCCCCTCGACCTGGTCTGCTCCTCCCAGGGCTCCCTCCTCCCTCCCCGCTCAAGAACCGGCCGCCGTCCGCTTCGACCTCCGCCTCTGGGGAGCCGACGCCGGCAAGATCGTCCGGGTCCGAGCCCCCGAGTCCATGTCCCCCGAGAGCTTCTCCCGCCTGATCGACGCCCTCCGCCTTCACATCCGCATCGATTCCCCCGACTGAGCTTCCCTCGCGTCCCGAGTCCGACGCCCCTGCGCTCGCGTTCCTCCGTTCGCGACCTTGCCACGACTCCCCGCAACCCCGACCCAGGACGCCGAACCCCAGTTGGTGACAACCGGATCGGCGAGATCCCGACTGTCACCGATCGCGGCTCATCCGAGCGTTGGGGAAGCGACCCGAGGCGTCTCGGCCCGGGTCGGGACGCTCGGGGTCGCGTGGACTCATGGTTCCATAAAATCAATCGTGATTGATTGTGATCGGTGTGTCGATGGGAGCCGGCCCCTCGGCCCCCTGCTGGGGCTCCGGGGGCGGGATCGAGCCGGACCGCCGGCGTGCTCCGTGTTGATCCTCCGCCCTGGACGGCGATGTCGATGAAAGAAATCACGGCCCTCGACCGACCCTTCGCCGCCGAAGGGTCGTATGATGGTTCGATGGGGGGTGTCATCGTGGTGTCGTTCGGGGTCGATCCGAGGCCCCCGGGCCGAGTCGACGGGGGGGCTCTGACCGCTGTCCGATCGGCGAGACGACGGCCGGATGGCATCGCTTGGCATCGGGTCGGATTGGGTCGGATCGGGGGGCTCGGGCCCGCTGGGGGCGAGGGGCGGCAATCGATGGGCAGTTCGCTCGCGTTCGGATGCCCGGAATGCGGTCGTCGGATCGACCTCGACCGGAACTCTCGTGGCCGTCGGGTGAAGTGTGGCCGGTGCGGCACGCTGGTCGAGGTTCCGTTCTTCCCTCGGCGGTTTGGCCGGCGGCGGTCGAATCGGAGGAGGAGGGCCTGGCTGGCGGTCGGCCTGGTCGCGATGGCGATGCTGGCGGTGCCGACGATCGGTTGGCAGTGGTGGCAATCGTCCTCCCGACGCGGGCAGGCCGCCGAGCTGACCCGGGTGCTGGCCCGGCTCGACGAGGCGGAGCGCCACCGCGACCTTGCCTCGGCCCTGCTGGCCGCCGACGAGGCCCGAGCGCTGGCCTCCCGGTACGGTCTGGATCCCCCCGGTGGGCCGGAGGCCCTGGCCGACCGCCGAGACGAGATCGCCCGAAGGGACGCTGAGGCTCGCCTCGAGGCCCTCGCCGGCCTCGCTCCCGACCTGGCCGCCGACGAGGCGATCGCCCTGCTCGATCGCTCCGGCTCCGACCCGGCCCTCGAGGCGATGTCGGGGCGCATCCTCGCCGACGCCGCCGCCGCTCTGTCCCGGTGGGCCGACCATCACCTCGTCCTGGCCGAGCAGGCCCGGGACGACGGCCGTCCGGTCGAGGCCCTGGCTCGGGCCCGACTGCTGGCCGAGCGCCTGTCCCCGCTCCCGACCGCCTCCTCCTCCGGGGCCCTCCGCCGTGTCCGATCCTTCGCGGCCGGGCTGGTGGCCGCTCGGGGAGCCCGAGTCGGGCCGATCTCCCTTGCCGGCTCCCCGTCCCCCGAGGGGCTTCCCCCGATCGATTGCGAGCTTCCGCCGATCCTCGCCGATGCGCTGGCCCGACGCGGCTATCTCCCTCCCGATCCCGATTCTCCCCTGGCCGACCTCTGGGACGCCTCGCCGTTTCTCCTCCGAGCGACGATCGACCGCAAGCCGGGGCCGAACTACCTTCAGTCGTTCCACCGCACCACGCTGTTCTCCGTTGCGCTCTGCTTCGAGCGCGACGGCCAACCGGCCTGGAGCGAGGCGTTCGACGCCCGCACCCGGATCCCCTTACCCGGCCTCAGCGCTCTCGAATCCAGCCGCCTGGCTCTGGGCGGCCCGCCCTCCGACGAAGTCGCCCTCCGCTTCGAGCGTGACGCCCGCATCGACTTGCTCGAGAAGCTCGTGTTGAAGCTCTCCGCCCTTCCTCCCGCCCCTGCGCCCTGATCCGATCCGCAACGGCGAGGCCCTTCGCCCTCCCGGCTCAGCCCGCGTCGACGGCCGCGTGCGTCGAGCTGGAGAGGATCGAGGCCCCCTCGGCCCGGCCGATCGTGTCGTCGACCACTTGCATCACGCTGTCGCCCAGCCCCTTCTGCCGGATCCGCTCCACCTGCTGCCGGCAGGTGAAGAGGGCCGAGACGACCTCCGGGTCCCACTGCGTCCCGGCCCCATCGCGGAAGATCCGGTCGATCTGGTCCGGGCTCAGCCGACGGCGGTAAGGTCGGGTGCTCGACATCGCGTCGAAGGCGTCGGCGACCGCCAGGATCCGGGCGATCTTCGGGATCGACGCCCCGGCCAGGCCGTCGGGGTAGCCCGAGCCGTCGAAATTCTCGTGGTGGTGCGCCACTCCGGGCAGCAGGTGGTTCAGCTTTTTCAGATCCGAGAGGATCTGCACCCCGATGCGCACGTGCCGCTTGATCTCGCCGAACTCCGAGGGGGTCAGGGGGCCGGCCTTTTGCAAGATCGCGTCGCTGATGCCGATCTTGCCCACGTCGTGCAGCAGGCCGCACAGGTACAGGTCGCCCCGCTCGTTGGCCGACAGCCCCATCGCCTCCCCCAGTTGCGCGGCGATCCTCCCGACACGCTCCGAGTGCCCCAGCGTGTACGGATCCTTGGCGTCGATGGCCGCCGAGAGCGACCGAATCACGCCGAAGAGCAGGTCTTTCAGCTCGGCGTAGTGCCTCGAGTTGGTGCGCTGGGCCGCGATCAGGCTGGCGATCGGCCGGAGCAGGTCCGCCTCGTCCTGGCCGAACGGCCGGTCGTCGAGCGGGTTGACCGCCACCAGCCAGCCCGCCCCCCCTTCGGGGTCGGCGGCCACGGCCAGGGCGTGGCGGACCCCGGCGACGGTCGCCGAGTTCGGGTCGCTCCAGGAGTGGTCCCCCTGGCGGTCCGGCCTCGGCAGCAGCTGCCGGAAGGTCTCCGGTCCCCGGCCCGAGATCGAGCCGGATTGCACGACTGGCTCCCTCCGGCTCCTCGGCACCCAGGCCACCGCCTCCGCTTGCAGCGCCCCCCGCAGCGCCTCCACCGCCAGCCGCTGGAACCGCTCCGGCGGGTCCGACACCGACAGTTCCCTCGTCAGCCGATCCGGCAGCTTGAGCCGACGCCGAGCGGGAGCCTCCGAGTCCCCCGGCCCCGAGCCGCCGGAAGGGGAGCCGGCGAGCCTCGCGTGGATCTCCCTCCCCCAGGCCAGCAGCGCCGGCGCCGGCGCCGGCGTCCCCCACGGTCCCCAGGGCCGGCCCACTCCCCAGTGCCCCGTGCCCGACAACGCGAAGCCGGCCCAGGCGGTCGTCGACGCCCCCCCCTCGTCGGGGCAGCGGACGATCAGCCAAAGGTGATTCTCGGCCGGACCAGGAATCCAGAGCGAGACGGCCTTGCCGCCCGACTCCCGCACCGCGCTGGCCGCCCGCTCCGACCGGGGCCAGCGCACCTCGTCCTCGCCGACCCGGGCGGCCCAGCTCGCCTCGCCTCCAGGACCGATCTCCAGCAGGCCGACCGGCGCGGAGAACTCCAGGCTCAGCGCCCGGGCCCGGCATCGGGCCCGGTGCTCCGCCTGATCGCGGGGCGGCGGCTCGCCCACTGTCATCTCGGGCGGTTCGATCGGACTTCCGGCGTGCATGGATCCTCCCGGTTGGATGCGGATGGTCCCTTGGCTCCGGGTGGACCGGATCGACTCGGAGGTGCCCGCTCCAGGTCCTCGGCGGGCGGAGCATTCGGGACTGGTCCAATCGCTAAGCTAGGGCGCCGGTTGATTCCGGGCAACTCGGGCACCCGCTTGGGCTGTTCGGCGGCCCCTTCCGCCTCGCTCCGACCTAGAGTTTCCTTCAGAGGGCAGGCTCCCCTTGGGAGAACGGCCTGCTCGCTCCGATCGGGCCCGTTTCGCCAGGAGTTTAGGCGATGATCGATCTCGGGTCGGGCTCCAAGGACGGCTGGGCGGGATCCGACCTCCGCTTCTGGGACCTGCCCACCGACCCCCAATCCCGGGGGTGTTCCCTGCCCCCTGCGCCTCCTCCTCGGTCCACCCGACCCTCCACGGTCGAGGGAAACGAGCCCCCGACGCCGGGAGGCCCGGACGACCTCGACTTCTCGCTCCACCTGCTCGACGCCTCCCCCTCCGCCGAGCCGATCGACCTCTCCCTCTCCGTCCCGCTGACCGCTTCCCGGCCGACCGAGCCCAGGTTCCCCGCTCCCGGGGAGGAGATCGCCGGCTTCCGGGTCGTCCGAGAGCTGGGCCGAGGCGCCTTCGCCCGCGTCTTCCTCGCCGAGCAGCTCGACCTGGCCGACCGCCAGGTCGCCCTGAAGGTGTCCGCCCACCCGGTCGTGGACGAGTCGCAGCTCCTGGCCCGCCTGCAGCACTCCCACATCATGCCCATCCACTCGGTCCACAGCGACCGGGCCAGCGGCATGCACCTGATCTGCATGCCCTATCTCGGCGGCGCCAACCTCGCCCAGGTGCTCGAGGCCGCCGGCGCCGTCTCCGGAGCGGAGTCCCCCTCCACCGGCGGCAGCCTCGTGGCGGCCCTCGACCAGGTCGGCGGCCCTCCCCCCTCGCTGCCGGCCAGCGGCAAGGGGGGCCGACGCTCCTCCCAGGCCCTCGCGTCGTTCGTCCAGGCGACCGCCGCCTCCAAAGACCAGCCCCCCGCCTCCCAGGCCTCCCCCTCCATCGTCCGCTCAACCCTGGCCCGCTGCTGGGCCCAACTGGCCGGCTGGCGCCTCGTCGGCGAACCAGACGACGCTCCGGCCGACGACCCCGACCACGCCCAGCCCGCCCGCCGCTTCCTCCGGCACGCCAGCTACATCCAGGCCTCCGCCTGGATCGCCGCCCGCCTGGCCGAGGCCCTGGAGCACGCCCACAACCGAGGGCTCCTGCACCGCGACCTCAAGCCGTCGAACGTGCTGATCACCGCCGACGGCACCCCGATGCTCCTCGACTTCAACCTCTCGGCCGTCGTCACCCCCGGCGAGGCCGGCTCTCGAGCCCGCATCGGCGGCACGCTCCCTTATATGTCCCCGGAGCACCTCGACGCCTTCCACCCCACCGGCACCACCCCCCCCGAGGCCGTCGACGAACGCTCCGACCTTTACTCCCTCGGCCTGATCCTCTTCGAGATGGTCGCCGGCCGGCACCCCTTCCAGGAACCCCCCGACGGGCCCCCGATGGCCCAGATCCTCGATCAAATGATCGCCGAGCGACGAGCCGGCGCTCCCTCGGCTCGCGCCGCCAACCCCGAGGTCCCCTGGAGCCTCGACGCCATCCTCCTCAAGTGCCTCGACCCCGAGCCCGACCGCCGCTACCAGTCGGCCGCCGAGCTCGCCGAGGACCTCCGCCGCTTCCTGGAAGACCGCCCCCTCCGCACCGCCCGAGAGCCTAGCCTCAAGGAACTCGCCTCCAAGTTCCTCCGCCGCAACCCGCAACTGACCAGCTCCTCCTCCGTCGCGCTGGTCTCCCTCGCCCTGATCTGCGGCATCGGCGCCCTGCTCTGGGCCATCCGAGACCGCCTGGAGGCCGCCGACGCCCGCCTGGAGCTGCGCGACTTCGAGGCCGACTTCACCCGCTGCCAGCTCCTGCTGAACACCTCCTCCGATTTCGAGGGCCTGGCTGACGGCCGACAGCTCTCCCGCGGCCTCGATCGCGCCCGGGAGGCCCTCGCCCGCTACCAGATCGACACCCTCGGCGACCGCTGGAACGAGGGGCCCAAGGTCCGCTCCCTCGCCGGCGCCGACCGCATGCGCCTGGCCGAGCAGATCGCCGAGCTCCTCATGCTCCAGGCCCGAGCCTCCGTCCTCGCCGCCCGGGACGGCCCCGAGAACGTCTACGCCGCCACCCTCTTCTGGGCCCTCGAGCGCCTCGAGCTGGCCGAGCGCATCGACCCCAGACCCCCCTCCACCCTCTTCGCCGAGCGCGCCTCCTACGCCGCCGCCCTCGGCCTGGCCGACCGGGCCGAGCGCGACCGAGAACGCTCCCTCCACATGCCCCCCGAAACCGCCCGAGACTACTACCTCCGCGGCACCTCCGCGCTGGCCGCCGGCCGCCCCGACCTGGCCGAGCAGGAACTCGATCTGGCCATCGGGATCGCCCCCCGCCGCTTCTGGTCCTGGTTCGCCCTGGGCCTCTGCCACTTCGAGCAGCGCCGCTACGCCGCCGCCGCCTCCGACTTCGCCGCCTGCACCCTGCTCGACCCCTCCTCCGCCTGGGCCCACGCCAACCGCGGCCTCGCCCTGGCCCTCGATGGCCGCATCGCCGAGGCCCGCCGCGCCTACGACCGCGCCGTCGCCATCGACCCCGACCTCATCCCCGCCCGCATCAACCGCGCCCTGGCCTGCCTCGAGCTGGACGACCCCCGGCAGGCCGCCGCCGACCTCAACCACGCCGTCCGCAGCTCCGGCCGCCGCGACCCCGTCCTGCTCGCCTCCTGGGGAGAGGCCCTGGCCCGCTCCGGCCGCCGCGACGAGGCCGAACGCCGCTTCGCCCAGGCCCTCGCCGGCCGGCCCAACGACCCCGTCCTGCTCGTCGCCCGAGGCTTCGTCCGCATCGAGCACGACCCCCTCGGCGCCCGCTCCGACTTCCAGCGCGCCCTGCGCTCCGACCCCTCCTCCCCCCGAGCCCGCCTCGGCCTCGCCCTCCTCTGCCGGGCCGAGGATCCCGCCGCCGCCCTCTCCCTGCTCGACGAGGCCCTCGAGGCCGACCCCCGCCTGCTCGACGCCATCCAGCTCCGCGCCCTGGTCCGCGCCCGCCTCGGCCTCCGCTCCGCCCTCTCCGACGTCGACGCCCTCCGCCGCGCCCCCACGCCCCACCGCCTCTACAACGCCGCCGCCGCCCTCTCCCTCCTCTCCCGATCCACCTCCGACCCCTCCCTCGCCACCGACGCCCTCGACCTCCTCCGCCGCGCCCTCGACTCCGGCATCGACCCCTCCCTCCCCCGCTCCGACCCCGACTTCGACCCCCTCCGCCCCCTCCCCGCCTTCCGCTCCCTCGTCGGCCCGTAAGCCCCCCTTCCCGAACCACCGCGAGGTGGCTTGTCTCTATCTTGAGAAATCGATCCGACGCGATCGTCCGGAGGCGGGCAGTCTGGGGTCGTGCCGACCCCAGCGTCGGGAGGCGTCCGGGTCTGGGGCGACACGACCCCAGCCACAACGCCGGTAGAAGACCAGGGCACGACGACTTGGCCTCGATCACCCGCCGATCTCGCGTCGCGACCCCGATTGTGAGAAACCAGGGTCGCTCGCGCGACATGCCGAAGTGGCACGCAATCGCGTGCTCCTGAATCGAACCCAGCCCAATCCAGTTGGAATCGATCTGCGGGAGATTGGTGCCAGGGATCGAGTAAGGCGAAGTCGCCCCAGAGGGAACCGCTTGGAGATAATAGGGGCTCGTGTTGCTCTGGTACTGGTTGGCCGTCAGTGTGGCAGGGGTTAAATTTACCCAGACCGCTGTGCCGGATGTGTAGCTGACCCACACCGATGTCTCGCTGTCGGTGATGGGCCCGCTGGTAGGGTTGTTGAACCTCAGGTTGACGACGACAGCGGTCGGGGAGGGGTCGGTGGCCGGGTTCCAATTCGCCGACCCTCGGTAGTTCAGGGCAGAGTATTCGCCGCTGGCATGGTGAAGCTGACAACGATGCCGGCGAAGGTGTCCGCGACGGGGACGAGGAGCAAGGCCAACGCCAGGAGATTCCGCAGCACGGTCTGCCGAGTGATCATCGCAAGCCTCCTGGGGATGGGCCGAAGTCTTGGATGGATCGAATCGTGAAGTCAAAAACCGATGATGACGGATGGGCCGAGAATGAAGAGGACGGCGATTCGTGTCTTCGTCTCGCCGCCTCCCGCCCTGGCCCGCAATCGCCCGGCGCGGAACCCATCGACGGCGCAGCCCAGTAGGGAGCATGATGTCGGGAGCGGCGTGCGCTGCTGATGACTTCTGGCGGCGGGATCTGGCCAGGGTGGGGTGATTAAGGTAATATGGACATTAAGGTTGCTCCTACGCCAGGGGGCAATCTCTCCCGGGCTCGCAGGTGTTGCGATCGCCTGCGGGTCCGATCCACTTGCCGGCCACACTTCGATCAGCCGGCGCGACGATCCGTGTACGTTGCCGAGAGCCCACGCTCACCACTCCCAAGAGATCGCTTCACCTCCGTTGCGACTCCCCAGGGCACGCCAGAGATTCCGCTCCGTCGAATCCTTCACGAAGCGGACATGGCCGTCGGCGAAGGCCGCATTCACCCCGCCGGGATGGAGGCTGGTCGCCGTCCAGGCGCCCGTCTGGAACCCGGAACCGTTCGTGCAGCTATGGTCATTAGGCGAGAGTGTGTGATTATAGAGTGAGAAGTTGAACTCGCCGAACAGCCAGTTCATCCCGCGGAAGGGAGCATTGGTTGGCGCAGTGCGAAGATCGATGTTATGGCATGCCTCGGCGAAGCGATCGAATTCCTCCGGTTGGTCGAGCGGAGGGATCGTCTTGAAAACCGAGCGCCTGGCATCGCGGACCAGGGGGTTCGCCGGCCCAAAGAGCCATTCGCTGATCGCGACGGTGTTGCTCAGCCCGTCGTTGATCCCGCTCGGCTTGATGGGGGACTCGAACGGCCCGGAGAACACCCCGTTGTAGCCGTACTTCTGGACACCCACACCCCGATTGCCGGCGTAGCTGGTGAAGCCGATCCCCTGATTGAACTGGGGCTGTGTGTCCGAAGGACAAAGGAAGGTCCCTGGCGTGAGCACGGCGACCGTCCAATTCTCCGGCGGCGGGAAGAAGCTCGACCCCACGTCGAAATTCAGCGCGTCGTACAGGGGCTTCTGGTCCATGTAGGGCAGCAGGGCCGCATGGGCCGAATAGCCCTGTCCTCCGTAGCCGAGCGGAAAAGACCCGACGGTTGAGGCGTAGTTGGCCAGGGCGAGCCCGAATTGGCGGAGGTTGTTCGCACACTGAGCGCGCCGCCCGGCCTCGCGGGCCATCTGGACGGCCGGCACCACGATCGCGATCAGCAGCGCGATGATCGCCAGGACCACCAGGCATTCGACGAGCGTAAACGCGTGCCGGCAGCACGAGCGACCGGAGATCACGGCTGGGATTCGCCTCCCCGTCATGGCTCCACCTCGATCTCGACGAATGGCGAGTAGGTGAGGATCGACTTGATCTCAGCTTGCTCCGCGTCGGACTCGGGCATGATCACATCCTCGTCGATCGTACAGGCCCGGATCACGTAGGTACCCGGCCGCTTCGGACGATCGAGCTCGCCCTTCAGGAGATAGCGCCCGTCCCCCCGGTCCTCCTCGGGAACGCCGCTACATGTATCGTAGTTGATGCCATTCTGCTGAAGCTCGATGATCATGCCATCGGGCATCTTGCCGCCATCGGGGATGGTCAACTCGACCCGGCAAGCAATCAGCGTGTCCTCCGGCTTGATCTTCTGGCCTTTGGCCGGTTCGAGGACCCGGACGACGGGTCTCGGGAGCGGGGCCGCCGGGGGATCGTCCGGCTGGATGACTCTGGGCTCTCCGAACCGAAACGGCCCCCGATCCTCTTCCCCACGCCCCCCAAAGATCCTCCAGAGCACCAACCCCGAACCCGCGAAGACGAGACCGCCCAGGACGAACAGAACGATGCGATTCCTCATGTCAGTTCCCTGGATCGAAGCCCCCGCCGCCGAACGACCAAGCTCAGCGGACCGGCCCGCCGAGATGAAGCTGTGACTGACCAAGAAACGCCGCGGCGGGCCGGGTCCGCTGCAGCGCGAGGTTAGGCGGTCAACGCCACTTGGCCGTGTTCGCCTCGAAGTCGATCAAGGGTGGCGAGACCTCACGCTCTCGCCCATCTGCTGACTGGAGGCGCCACCCTTCGAGCAGGGTCACGTCGAAGGGCGGGTCCTCCAACTCATCGGCCTCGGCCATGCGAGCAAGCCATTCCAGCGCTTCGCGTAGTTCGGACGTTGCGGAGAACGCCGTTAGCCTGCCGGCCGCCCAGGGGAAGTCCTCGCAGCTCACGTCCTCGACGAAGGCCACGCGCCGCTCGTTCCAGTAGAGTTCAGCAGCCCCGCTCATTCGCCCTCCGCCGGAGCCGCCTAACGCCCAAGCTCAGCGGACCGGACCGCCGAGAGTGAGCTACGCACGTGAGTGAACCGCCGCGGCGGGCCGGGTCCGCTGCAGCGCGAGGTTAGGCGGCGACCCCTCCGTTCGGGTGCCACTGGCTCTGCCAGTGCTCCCCATTCATCGGCACTGGCAGAGCCGGTAGCACCCCGATCAGGACCTCTCGACAGTGCCACCCCGCCGCCACGCCCCATACGGCCTTGCGTCACTCGACGACCTCGAAAGAAACGGTATCCGAGGCCAGGTGGTGAATCTGAGGCGATGCCGAGGAGTCGTTGTAGATCGCCTTCGCCCGGTAGTGACCGGGATCCAGGCGATAGACCTTGTTCAGATCGCTCAGGATCTCGAACGAGGTCTCCCCTCGCTTGACGACGATCTTGATGCTTCGATCACGCCTGCCCGTCTCGAATATCCGACGGAAAATCCGGCCCCATTCCGTCAGCGGCGGCTCGATGCCCTGCTCGTCGACCACCTCGACCCAATGGTTCGGCCAGAAGCCGCACTTGTAGATCTCCGTTGGGGGGCCATCGGCATTGCGGAACACGACGACAACAGGGATTGGCCCGACGGTGCGGAACGTCGGTCCCGTGAGGGCTGCGGTGAGCCTGTAGTGCGTCATCGCGCGGTCCACCTGGCGATTGTGATCCGGGGACGGGCGAAGGTCGCTCCGGTCCCGTCCCGAAGCCGTGCGGTGCACCGCCGCCAGTGCGGCCAATGCGATCACCACGAGCGCGACGGGCGCGATCAGCAGGAAAGGGCGATGCCTCATCGGTTGCGCCTCCGAAAGAGCACGAAAGCGGCGACGGCCGGGCCGCCGAGGGACACTAGGGCCAGGCTGGCCGGCTCCGGCACCGCAGCGAGTCCGGCGGGTCGCCGGTCGAAGCGGACCGCGTCGGCGGCAGATCTGGGAGGATCGTGCGATACCAAGTGATAGAATCCCCACCTGATGCCGTCGTGAATGGTGACCGATCCAACCCCATTGTTCAACGTACCGTCCCAGGAGGCGAGCATCAAATCGGCCGTCCAGTACAGCCGAGTAAAATGAGGGAAGGGTGGCGGGTTGGGGTAGGGCACCGCAGGCACGTCGATGAACTTATAGGTGCTTGAGGTCTTGTGAGTTGAGTCGTGGTAGTCAGGATCGTCCCCGTTGATATCCCAGTAGAACGGCATGACAGGAGTTTCATTCGTGTCGTTGAGGATCGGATCGATGACGGGGTTCATCCCCGGAACGATGGGATCACCCGTGTCGACCATCTGGATCCAGTAAAGATCTGCGAGCGCCGGATCGCCGGTGCCTCTCGTATAGGTCGCCCTGAACTCCGCGCCGCCGTAACCGTCGTTGGCATATGCCTTGTATGCATCGATGTTGAGGGTGCCCGACAGGCCACCGGCGTAGCTGAAGGTCCAGTCGGGGAATTGGTCGGACAGGGTGTTCCGGAATTTGGTCGAGGCACTGGGAATGTAGGTGACGGATTGGGGATGGAGCTCGACATTCCCGTTCAAGCTCGGATGGGATGCTTGTTGTTTGTAATTTTGCGGCGCGGGGCCCGTGATCGTGATACTCCCACCGAGAACCGGCGACGTGGCCAACACGGACGCCGTGATGATCACCGCGAGACGTGAATTTATGTGCATCATGATTGCCTCCTTTCGAAGTGATTCGGCTCGGTCGCACGTTAGACGGCCCGCCGGACCGCCGGGGGCAGTCGCCGCCGAACGACCAAGCTCAGCGGACCCGGCCCGCCTGAGCCACCGTTGATGTCACCACCAAGCGTCGCGGCGGGCCGGGTCCGCTGCAGCGCGAGGTTAGGCGGTCAACGCCACATGGCCGTGTTCGCCTCGAAGTCGATCAAGGGTGGCGAGACCTCACGCTCTCGCCCATCTGCTGACCGGAGGCGCCACCCTTCGAGCAGGGTCACGTCGAAGGGCGGGTCCTCCAACTCATCGGCCTCGGCCATGCGAGCAAGCCATTCCAGCGCTTCGCGTAGTTCGGACGTTGCGGAGAACGCCGTTAGCCTGCCGGCCGCCCAGGGGAAGTCCTCGCAGCTCACGTCCTCGACGAAGGCCACGCGCCGCTCGTTCCAGTAGAGTTCAGCAGCCCCGCTGATTCGCCCTCCGCCGGAGCCGCCGAACGACCAAGCTCAGCGGACCGGAACGCCGAGAGAAACCGCCCGAATGACCAAGAGGCGCCGCGGCGGGCCGGGTCCGCTGCAGCGCCAGGTTAGGCGGCTCAGCCGCCACCGGTGGGACCGGGGCACGAAAACTTTGCTCCGGCCACCTGCCCGCCTCGCTGCGAGGGTGGGCCCAGATCGGATACGTTTGTCGATCACGGACTTGGGGGACAGCCTTCGCAACCTTCGTCGCCGTCGGGTTGTTCCGGCGGAGGCGGGAACCCGAAGTTTGGCACCTCCGACCAATCCAAGTCCCCGGCAACGATCGAATTCGACACGAGCGTCCCGGCCATCGACAGGGCCAGATACAACACCTGGATCCCGTCAACACCGTAAACCGTGTAGAAATTGTTATCGCCAAGGCCCCTGGTTCGGACGCGGCACGCCCAGTCGCCCGGCTCACCGGGCACGTCGGGCGGAAGCTGATAAGGCATCCCGATCTCAACGAAAGCCGGGATCTCTGCGCCATCGGCCCGCAGCCAGACCATCGGCCGAGTGGCGATGATCGGGCCCATCGGATCCTGAACATTTTGCATGACCAACTGCTCCTTCTAGATGGAGGGTCTTCGGAGAGTCACAGAGCGAGGACCGGTGCCAAGGCTAGTCCACTCCCTCCGCTCACGACGATAAAGGTGACCCCACCGATGACGACGATCGTACCGACGACGACTCCGGGATGATCCGCGATCCAATCTGCTGCATCATCCAGGACGCGACCGACCCGTGCTGCTTCGCAAGCAGCGTAACACGCCGCGAGCTGCTCCGCGCATGCCGCGTAGCAGATGGCACGTCTCGCCCGGCTTCGGAATCGCTTGCATCCCTGACAACACAGTTCGTAGGCAGCGTAGCAGGCTTCCCTGCAGGCTTCGATATCTCCTCCAGCCATGGCATAGGTCATGGGCCCATCCCTTGGAGTCGGCTGGCTCGACGCCCTGATGACCTTCAACAGAGGGGCGACTGCAATGATGCCTCCTGCGACGATGCCGCCCAGGAAAGTGCGTCTTGAACCGCAGAGCGTCCGTTTCCGTTTCTGGTTTTGGTCCATCGCTGGTGTTCTCCGTGCGTTGACGGCCGATTGGTCATGAAGTTGGGTTGAACAGATTGGTGGTCGACGCACGACCGGTGACCGAGGCTGCCTAACGACCAAGCTCAGCGGACCGGCCCGCCTGAGCCACCGTTGATGTCACCACCAAGCGTCGCGGCGGGCCGGGTCCGCTGCAGCGCGAGGTTAGGCGGTCAACGCCACTTGGCCGTGTTCGCCTCGAAGTCGATCAAGGGTGGCGAGACCTCACGCTCTCGCCCATCTGCTGACTGGAGGCGCCACCCTTCGAGCAGGGTCACGTCGAAGGGCGGGTCCTCCAACTCATCGGCCTCGGCCATGCGAGCAAGCCATTCCAGCGCTTCGCGTAGTTCGGACGTTGCGGAGAACGCCGTTAGCCTGCCGGCCGCCCAGGGGAAGTCCTCGCAGCTCACGTCCTCGACGAAGGCCACGCGCCGCTCGTTCCAGTAGAGTTCAGCAGCCCCGCTCATTCGCCCTCCGCCGGAGCCGCCTAACCTTGTTTCGATGGACGAAATGGCGTGTTCTTCCACGTCACCTCTCCCCCGTTAGCGCCACAGGCGTCGGTGGGGTGGCTAAGGTCGACACGACCCCCGCCGCCCCGCCGCCCGCCCTCCAGGCGTCAAGGAATGAGCGGCCACCTGGAAGCTAACGCTGCATGTCCATGACTGCAATAGGTGTTTGGAGAACATCAGATGCTCCCTCGGCCCGAGGGGCTCCGGAGCGGGGCGCCGTCGGCAGATTTTGAGACTGGACCACCCCCCATCCCCCGATGGTGTCGATGAGGGGCCCGTGCGCGCCGAGCGATCGCGGTGCGGCGCGGCGCGTCGGACGGGCCGAAGCGATCGGCACCTTCTCCGTCTCATTCCCTGGAGTCCGTTGAGGCACATCTTGGGGGGAGCATCATGAGCGACGGCATCTCGCGGAAGCGGATCGAGGCGAACCGGCGGAACGCGCAGCGATCGACCGGGCCGAGGACGGACGAAGGAAAAGCACGCAGCCGGGCCAACGGCTTGAGGCACGGGATGGCGGCGGAGGTGCTGGTGCCGGAGGAGGATCGCATCGCGTATGATCAGGTCATCGAACGTTGGCGGCGAGAGGCGGGGCCGGACAACGTGGTCGAGGAGCATTTGATTCAACGGGCTGCCGTCATGTCGGTGCGGCTCGATCGGATCGAGCGGGCCAACCAGGAGGCGAGGGAGGCGGCGGCCCGAGAGGCGGTCGGGCGCTGGTATCGGCGGAAGCAGGCGGCGGCGAGAAAGATGGGGCAGCGGTTGATGCTCGATCCGGTCAATGTGATCGAGGAGCTGGAGGCGACGGCGTTTGGGTGCGAGTGGTTGATCCGGCATTGGCGGCGGCTGGATAGTCAGATTCGCCTGGGCTCGCGATGGGACGGGCGCGATCGGGCGCAGGCGATGGCGATGCTCGGGCTGCCCGGGGGGCCTCCCGACCCCGAGGCGGGGGAGGAGGCCCGCATGCTCTGGACCCTCGCCGCCTCGATCGGTCGCGGGCAACCAGGCGTTTACGGTGCCTCCGCGTTGCGTCCGGACCCGGTCGTTGACGAATTCGCTCCCCCCGTCGATCCGGACGCGGCCCGAGCGGCGTTGCGCGCGATCATTGCGCGGCAGATCGAGCGCTTGCGGGCGCTCCGAGACGCCTCGTGGCGGGAGGTCGAGGGGCCTGAGCGGGAGGCGGTCGCCCGGCTCGCGGCGGCGGCGGACACGTCGAAGGAGGGGCAGCTGCGGCATCGGTACGAGTCGGCGGCCGATCGGGCCTGCCTGGCGGCGATTCGGCTCTTCCTGAACCTGCGGGATCGCCGCCGTCGGGAGTTGCTGGCGATCGCCAGGGAGGCGGCGGAGATCGGGGAGACGCCCCGGGCCCCCGTCGGAGGGGGATGGTGGCGGGAGGTCGATTCCGACCCCGCCCCGCCGGGGTTCGTCAGGATCGAGTCGGAGCCGACGCTCCCGGCCAGGAGTTCGATCGAACCGATCCCCGGCTGCTCCCCGGCGGCCTCGCCGGCTCCAAAGGACCTGGCCCCATCGGAGTCCCCCGCTCTGGGGACCTCCCCTGATCGCGCTGGGACCTCCGTCGCATCCCCGGAGTCCCGATCCCCGGGAGAGGGCTCCTCCTCCCGAGAGGCCGAGCCTTCGGTCGCCCCCGGCCGCCCGTCTCCCGACGAGCCGAGACGGACCGAACCCATTTCGACCGCCGGGCCGTTCCGGATGGAATCGCGTAAGGTGAATCCTATCAATCGGTTGGGAGGCGAGAGGGCGGCCCCTCGATCCGGTGACGGCCAGCGCACCGGCCCGCGCCGATCCCCGCTCCCGCCGTACCGTCTCCGCCCGGTGACTCCCGGATGACCCTGGACTCCGGGCTCCCGACCCGGATCGGACGCTCCTCCGCCTCCTCCTTCCGATGACGAACCTCCCCGGCCGGGCCTGTGTCCGATCCGGTCCCGAGGACGGTCTGTCGAGCGATCCGGGGCGGGGCGCCTCGGGCGATGGGGGGACGGGAGTCGGGGAGGCTCCGGCTCGGAAGGGCGCCGAGGCCGGGGGTCGGAGTCCCGGTTCCGGCCTCCCCGCCCCGGCTTGCCCGTCCGAGAGCGGGCCGATCGGAGCCAGGGCGGGCGATCCGTCCGTGGCACCCCGATTCTCGACGCGATCGACCCTGCGGTTGGGCGATTGGCCCTCGATCCGGCCCGCCTCGGGTTCCCCCGGCGTGGAGTCGCATCGCCCGATCCGGTAAACTGTTCCATCCCGCCGCGCCGACGGTCGCCCGGCGCGCCGTATCCGCCAGTCGCCGATTCGAGGAGTGCCAGGTCGTGAAGAACGTCGCCGTCGTTGGGGCCACCGGGGCCGTGGGGGCGAGGATGGTCCGCCTGCTGGAGGAGCGGAGCTTCCCGGTCGGCTCGATCAAGTTCCTCGCCTCCGATCGCGGCGCCTCGGAACGTCGCGTCGTCCGATTCAAGGGGGAGGAGTTCCCCGTCGAGCCGGTCAGCGACTCGGCCTTTGAGGGGGTCGAGATCGTCCTCTCCAGCACTCCGGCCTCCGTCTCCCGCCAGTGGAGCCCCCGGGCGGCCCAGGCCGGCGCCGTCGTGGTGGACAACTCCAGCGCCTTCCGCATGGACCCTGAGGTCCCTCTGGTTGTCCCCGAAGTCAACGCCCACGACATCCCCCGGCACCAGGGGATCATCGCCAACCCCAACTGCTCGACCATCCAGATGGTCGTCGCGCTGAAGCCCCTGCACGACGCCGCCCGGGTCCGTCGGGTGATCGTGAGCACCTACCAGTCGGTTTCCGGCGCCGGCCAGACCGGTCTCTCGGAGCTGGAGGAGCAGCTCGAGGCGCTCGTCCAGAAGCGAGACTGGCCGGCCCCCTCGAAGTTCGCCCACCCGATCGCCGGCAACTGCCTGCCCCAGATCGACGTCTTCCTCCCCGACGGCTACACCAAGGAGGAGCGCAAGATGATCGACGAGACCTGCAAGATCATGGGGGATCCCGCGATCGAGGTCGTCCCCACCTGCGTTCGGGTGCCGGTGCCGTACTCGCACAGCGAGTCGATCCTGGTCGAGACCGAGCGTCCCCTCTGCCCCGAGGAGGCCCGGGCGCTGTGGTCGGCCGCCCCCGGGGTCACGGTGCTCGACGACCCCGACCGCAACGCCTACCCCCTGGCCGCCGACGCCGAGGGGCACGACGACGTCTTCGTCGGCCGCATCCGCCGAGACCCGTTCCGGCCCAACGCCCTGCTGTTCTGGTGCGTCAGCGACAACCTCCGCAAGGGGGCCGCCACCAACGCCGTCCAGATCGCCGAGGAGCTGGTCAAGCTCCAGCCCGCCGGCTCCTCCCGGTGAGCCGGCCGGCGAGGGCGATTCCGATGAGCACGCCCCCCGGATCCGACGATCATCTCCGTGAGGTCCTCGCGCGCCGGCCCCTCCGGGGGCGCCCCGCACCATGAGGAACATTCGGCTGACGATCTGCTATGACGGCTCGGACTTTCACGGCTGGCAGCGCCAGCCGGACTTCCCCAGCGTCCAGGAGGCGTTGGAAATGGCCGTCGAGCAGATCACCGGGCACCGCCCCGACATCACCGCCAGCGGCCGCACCGACGCCGGCGTCCACGCGCTCGGCCAGGTGGTCCACTTCTTCTGCCCTTCCCGGCTGGCTCCCGAGGTGCTGGTTCGGGCCATCAACGCCAAGCTCCCTCGGTCGATCCGGGTCCTCGACGCCGAGGACGTCCCCCAGGCCTTCCACGCCACCCTCGACGCCCGGAGCAAGCGCTACCGCTACGTCATCGACAACGCCCCCATCCCCGACCCGTTCCGCCGCCGATACTCCTGGCACGTCGGCTCCCGGCTGGACGAGGCCGCCATGCACCGGGCCGCCCAGGCCCTCCGAGGCCGGCACGACTTCCGGAGCTTCGAGACCGAGTGGCCCAACCGGACCAGCAGCGTCCGGACGATCCTCGATATCGCCGTCTCCCGGGACGGGCCGGTCGTCACCATCGAGGTCGAGGCCGACGGGTTTCTGTACAATATGGTCCGGTCGATCACCGGCACGCTGGTGCTGATCGGAGCAGGCCGCCGGCCCGAATCGTTCGCCGCCGAGGCCCTCGCCGCCCAGAGCCGGGCCGCCGCCGGGCCGACCGCCCCCCCTCAGGGCCTCTTCCTGCTCCTCGTCCGATACGGCCGGACGCCTGCGACTCCCCTCGACGAGGAGGGCCCTCCGCGCCCGCACCTCCCATGAGAATCGTCCACGTCATCACTCGCCTGATCCTCGGCGGCGCCCAGGAGAACACGCTGCTGACGGTCGAGGGGCTGCATCACCGCTTCGGCGACGACGTCACCCTCATCACCGGCCCCGCCGAAGGGCCCGAGGGGGACCTGTTCGACCGCGCCGATCGGCAGGGGCTGAAGGTCGAGCTGATGCCGGAGCTGGTCCGCCCGATCCGGCCGGCCACCGACCTGAAGGCCTACCGCCTCCTGCGCCGGGCCTTCCGCCGGCTCCGGCCCGAGGTCGTCCACACGCACAGCTCCAAGGCCGGCATCCTCGCCCGAGCCGCCGCCTGGCACGAACGGGTCCCGCTGGTCGTCCACACCATCCACGGCCTGCCGTTCGGCCCCTCGGAGACGCCCTGGCGCAATCGCCTGTACGTCGGCCTGGAGCGCTGGGCCGCCCGGCGCTGCCACGCCATCGTCAGCGTTTGCGACGCGATGACCGAGCAGGCGCTGGCCGCCGGCGTCGGCCGGCCGGATCAATACGAGACGATCTTTAGCGGCATGGAGGTCGAGCCCTTCCTCCACCCTCCCCGCCCCCGGGACGAGGTTCGGCGGGAGCTGGGCCTGCCCCCCGAGGCCGTCGCCTTCGCCACCGTCGCCCGCCTCTTCGAGCGCAAAGGGCACGACGACCTGCTCGACATCGCCCCCCGGGTCCTGGAGGCCAACCCCCGAGTCCGGTTCGTCTGGATCGGCAGCGGCCTGCTGCGGGAGCACCTGGAAGCCCGAGCCGAGGCCCTGGGCGTCCGCCACGCCATCACCTTCACCGGGCTGGTGCCTCCGGGCCGGATCCCCGAGCTGCTTGGCGCCTGCGACGTGGTGCTGCACCCCAGCTACCGAGAGGGGCTCGCCCGGGTGCTGCCCCAGGGGCTGATCGTCGGCCGGCCGGCGATCAGCTACGACGTCGACGGCGCCCGGGAGGTCGTCACCCCCGAAACCGGGATCCTCGTCCCCTTCCGCGATCGCCAGGCCCTGGCCGAGGCCATCCTCGCCCTGGCCGGCGACGAGCCTCGCCGGCGCGCCCTCGGGCAGGAGGGCCGCCGACGATTCTCAGAGCAGTTCCGGCACGAGGTGATGGTCGACTCGATCCGGTCACTGTACGAGCGTCGCCTTGGGCTGCTCTCCCCGGCGGCGGCCCCGGGCGACGGTCGGGGCGGGGCCGCCGTCCGGTGAGACGGTCCCGGGCCGGGGGCGGATGACGGCGATCGTCAGCGATTCATTCTTGAATCGCTCGATATTGAACCCCGCGACGGTGCCCCGCTCCTCGACCTCCAGTCTCGGGTGTCGCTTGAGCAGTTGCAGCTCGATGGGCGTCAGGGCCGACACGAGCGGTCCCTCTCGGCGGGCCATCAGGTCGGCCCCGACCCGGCCCTCGAGGACGGGGATTGGATGCCCGATCGAGTAGACGACCCCTGGCGGCTTGAAGGTTGCTAGCACCGGCAGCGCTCCCTCGGCCCGCTCGACCTCGTCCAGAGCCCTGGCCACCTTCTGCGGCAGGCGGTAGGGCTCCACCGCCGGCAGGAACCCGGCCCCGAAGACCAGCAGCGCCACCGCCCAGGACCCGACCAGAGCCCCCGCCGCCCGCTCGGTCGCTCCGACCCGGAACCGATCCACTGCCAGGAACGTCCCGATGCCGACCGCCGCCGCGAACGCCAGGCACGACCACCGCAGGCCCCCCGGCAGCGCCGACGCTCCCGCCAGGGCCCCGACCGTCAGCGCCACGCCGATCCCGCCGAGCATCCCGAGCGAGGTCCGGCCCAGGGGCCATCGTCTCAGGTTCAGCTCCGACCGCGAGACGGCCGCCACCAGCCACCCGACCGCCAGCGCGCAGGCCGGGTACGCCGGCAGGACATAATGGATGAGCTTGGTTCGCATCAGTTCCAGGAGCACCATCGGCCCGATCGCCCAGCCCAGTACGAACCCCGCCGCCGGATCCGTCCTCCTGATCCGCCAGAGGCCCGCCAGCCCCGCCGGCAGCAGCGCCGACCACGGGTAGAGCAGCGGAATCGTCAGCGTCGCGTAGTAGCCGGGGAAGCCGCCATGCGTCTCGATCGACTCCGTGACCCGCTTGATCACGTGATAGCCCCAGGCGACGCTGAAGAACGCCCCCTGGCTCACGATCCCGATCGCCACGTACCAGGGCAGGGCGATGGCCAGGAACAGCAGCACCCCCCAGTTCCTCGCCAGCCACCGGCCGAGCACCCGGGCGGTCAGCTCGACCGCGGTCAGGCCCGAGGCCGCCAGGCCGATGACGCCTCCTCGGGCGATCGCTTCTCGGAAGCGGAGCCCCTCGTCCAGGCCCGAGGAGTCGGGCCAGAGCGGGGAGAGCAGGCGACGGTAGCCGGCGGTGGGTCCTCCCCACCACCAGCTCATCAGGCCGGCGGCGGCGATCAGGACCGGCCCGGCTGGCCCTTTGGTCAGCACCGAGAGGGCCAGGCACGTCCAGAAGGCGGCCGTCGCCCACCGGCTCGGCCGCCGGGAGAGCTCCCAGACCGCCCACTGGGCGCCGATGAACCAGGCGAGCAGGGTGGCGTCGGTGGTCGCCAGCTTCGACTCGGCGACCATGATCGGCGCCGTCGCCAGGGCGAGCGCCGCCCAGCGGCCCTCGGCGGGGCCGAACAGGCGGCGCCCGAGTCCCCAGACCATCAGACAGGCCGACATCCCCATGACCGACGAGACAAGCCGGGCGCCGAACGGGTTGTCGCCGCCGACGGCGGTGCCGACGAGCATCAGCCAGTAGATGAGGACTGGCTTATGATAACGCGGCTCGGCGTTGAACGTGGGGTGGATCAGGTCGCCGCTCTGGCGCATCTCCCGGGTGCAGCCGGCGTACCGGGGCTCGTCGCGGTCCCAGAGGCTGGCCCGGCCGTTGCCGGCGAGGTTCAGGGCCAGGGACAGCAGACCGATCAGTGCCAGCTCCCGCCAGGGGAAGCGGCGGGAGGGCGAGGGCTCGGCCGTCGGGGTCGGCGTCGGGGTCGGGGTCGGGGTTGGCTCGGGCGCGTCCAAAGGCTCCCTCCCTCGGAATCGCTTTGCATCGGGGCGGCGTTCGCGTCCGTGCTCGGGGCGTCGATCGCCGCCCCGGCCGCCCGATCGGGAGCGGGACCGGTCTCCTCGACCGGGCCGCTCGGCAAGATCCGGACGCTTCTATACCCGATCGATCCTCCCCTGTAGAGCCCGGTTTCCCCCCCCTCTCCCCAACGGACCGGCCCCCTCGGGCCGGGGAGCCGATTGCCATGACCGCATCCCAGACGGAGGCCGAGGCCCTCCTGCAACACGGCGCCCTCTACCCGATCCGGCTGGGGATCCGGCCGTCCTCCCCCGCCGGCCCCCTTGTCTTCGCCGGATTCAAGCACGGCGCCTTCTCGCTCTACTTCGGCGACGAGCCGAGCTACCACTTCGACCTCGAAGGCCGCTGGCAGCGCTGCTACCTCGACCCGAGCCACTTCCTCCGCCGCCTCGACGGCTCGACCCAGGCCATCGACCGCCCCCGGGTCGGCCCGAACCTGACGCTCGATCGCCGGACGTTGGATCGGGCCGAGGCCGACGCGATCGACGAGGAGATCCGGGGGATGGCGGCCGACCTCGCCGGCCGGATCGCCTCCGGGGCCTGCGCTCTGATCGCTCCCCCCGAGCCGACCCGGGCGATCGATCGGGACGACCTCCTGGCCATGCTCGGCCGGATCTCCTCCTGGGACGCCATCGCCTGGGCCGGGCATCGCGATCGGTACCGAGCGACCTTCGGGCCGATCCCCTTCCTGCCTCCCGACGCCCTGGACGCGGTCGTGCTCCAGGCGACCGTCGGGGGGGAATCGCGGTCGCTCGAGGGGTTCTCCCGGCATTGCCGGGACGTGGCCGCCCTGCTCGGGCTGGGGGCGGTGCCCCTCCGGACCCTCTTCCTCTCGGGGCCGGATGTCCTGCGACGGCCGGCCGCCGAGGTCGAGGGGCTGCTCCTCCTCGCCAGGGAGGCGTTCCCCCTCGCCGAGGGCCCCGCGCCGGCCCGGAGGTCCGACCTTCCGGTCGATCGGCCGCACCGGGACGGCATCCTCGCCTTCCTCGGTCCGGGGGAGGGGTCAGTCCCTGAGGAGGGCTCCTGGGCCCGATTCCGATCGCTCGGCCTCAGTCGGGTGGCGGTCGGCCTGTCCACCGCCGTCTCGTCCTCCTCGGCGGACGCCATCACCCCTCGGGACGATCTGCTCCGAGCCGTGCCGGAGGCCCGTCGGGGAGGGCTTTCGGTCAGCGTCGTGGTCTGGATCGACCCGGATCACTGGTGCGAACCGGCCGACGTCGCGGGTCTGATCCGGTCGCTCGGCCTGGGCAAGGGGGACCACGTCTACCTCGTCGACGGCCGGGAACAGCCCGGCCGATCGGACGGGGAGGCCCCGGGGGAGGACCGGGATCCGTCGGTCCGGCGGCAGGAAGCGGCCCTGAGGGACGCGATGGCCCCGATGCGTCGGGAAGCGGGGGTGAAGGTCCTTCCCTACAGTGTCAAGAAGCAGGGGATCTGGTAATGATCGGCGGGTTTTCGAGGATGAGGGGGAGCCGGCGGGGCCGGGGCTCGTTGCGAGCCGGACGTCGGGGGGCCGCGTCCGTCGTCCCCGATCGTCCATCGTCTCGGGTGGTCGGCCTCCGGTCCGTTCTCCGCCCTCCCCGTTCGGGCACGGTCCATCGGCCCGCCGGGCCCGGGGGATCGGCCGCTCGGTCACTCGTCCTCGGTTCCCAAGCCGATGCCGATGCCGATTGGGAGCGGCTCGTCCTCGGGGGAATCGGCCGGATCGGCGGGGGGGGCCTCGACGGGGGCGTCGGCGGCGGCGGAGAGGCGCTGCTGGGTGGGATCTTCCATCCCTTCGGGCCAGATGTGGAAGCCTCCCCGGGAGACGGGGGGGATCTCCCAGGTGCCCCAGATTCCCTTGCCCTCGTTGTAGCCCTGGTAGAAGACGTCGTGCCGGCCGATGTAGTTCTTGATCCAGTGGCACGTGCCGTCGGTCAGGTCGTAGCGGCCCCGCAGGAGGAATTGGCCGACGAAGTCGCGTCCTTCTCCGATGAGGACCCCCTCTCGGAAGGTGAGCTGAAGCTCCATCCAGTGCCGGCCGGGGCGCTCTCGCATCAGGAAGAAGCCGGTCCAGGGGCCGGAGGGGAACCTCGGGTCGGTCTCGGTCGGGGGCCCGGAGGGGGCCGGCTGGCTCATCAGGCAGAACTCCAGAGGCCGGGGTCGGCTCGAATTGGGCCGCGACGGGCAGGGGGGTGCGGGGACTGGTCCCTCGATCCTACCGGCCGATCCCCTTCCTCGCACGGGGAAACCGGGGGAGTCGGCTCGACGACCTCGGGAGGGCGGTAGAATAGGGAAGGCTCGGCTCGGCTCGGCTCGGATTGAACGCGACCCTCTCCCTTCTGGACGACTTCGGGGCGAACGCTCGGCATGGCTCGATCGCGCTACATTGTTGGCATCGACCTGGGCACGACCAACTGCGCCGTCGCCTTCGTGGACACGAAGGGCCGCGCCCGGCCGACGGCCGATCTCCGGCCGTTCCCGGTGCCGCAGCTTGTCGCGCCGGGGGAGGTGGCGTCGAGGCCGATGCTCCCCTCCTTCCTCTACCTGCCGGCGGGGCCGGAATTGCCGCCGGGGGCGGCCCGGCTGCCTTGGGATCCGGACGCCGATCGGATCGTTGGGGAGTTCGCCCGGTCGCAGGGGGCTCGGGTGCCGGCTCGACTGGTCGCCAGCGCCAAGAGCTGGCTCTGCCACGCCGGCGTCGACCGAGAGGCGAACATCCTGCCCTGGGGGGCGGCGGAAGACGTCCCGAAGGTTTCCCCGGTCGCCGCCTCGGCCGCGTTGCTGACCCACATCCGGGATGCCTGGAACCACGAGGTCGCCCGGGGAGACGCCTCGGCGAGGCTGGAGGCCCAGGAGATCGTCCTGACCGTGCCCGCCTCGTTCGACGAGGCGGCCCGGGAGCTGACCGTCTCGGCGGCGAAGCAGGCCGGATTCTCGAACCTGACGCTGCTGGAGGAGCCGCAGGCCGCCTTCTACTGCTGGATCGTCACCCACCAGGAGCGCTGGCAGTCGCAGGTCAAGGCGGGGGAGCTGATCCTGGTCTGCGACATCGGCGGCGGCACGACGGACTTCAGCCTGATCACCGTGGTCGAGTCGCCCACCGGCCCCGGCTTCCGCCGGGTGGCCGTGGGGGACCATCTGCTGCTGGGGGGAGACAACATCGACCTGGCGCTGGCGCACCTGGTCGAGGCGAAGCTTGGCGGCGCCCGGCTCGACCCCGAGCAGTGGAGCGCCCTGCGGTACTCCTGCCGGTCGGCCAAGGAGCGACTGCTGGCCGAGGGGGGGGCGGATCGGGTGCCGGTGACGATCCCAGGCAGGGGGGCGAGGGTCATCGGCGGGAGCCTGCGGTCGGAACTGTCTCGGGAGGAGGTCCATCGGGTGGCGATCGAGGGGTTCTTCCCGGTCGTCCCCCGGGAGGCCGAGCCGGAGAAGGCCGGGAAGATCGGCTTCCAGGAGTTCGGCCTGCCGTTCGTCAGCGATCCGGCGATCCCGAAGCACCTGGCCGCCTTCCTCCGCCGCCACCGAGCCGAGGCGATCCTTCCCGAGGGCCACCCGATCGACGCCGACGGCCGACCGGCCCGGCCCGACGCGATCCTGTTCAACGGCGGGGCGCTGACCCCGGAGGTCGTCCGGCGCCGGCTCGTCGAGGTCGTTACCTCCTGGTTCCCCGATGAGCCGGACGGCTCCTACGCCCCTCGGGTGCTCGCCAACGAGTCGCTGGACCTGGCCGTCGCGCACGGGGCGGCCTATTACGGAGTGGTGCGGCGAGGCGGCGGCATCCGGATCGGAGGAGGGACGGCTCGGTCGTTCTACATCGGCCTCCAGACCGGAGACGGCGCCAACGGCACCCCCTGGCTCTGCACCGTGCCGAGGGACGCCCAGGAGGGGGACGAGTTCCATATCGCCGACCGCTCCTTCGAGTTGCTGGTTGACCGCCCGGTGCTCTTCCCGCTGGCGAGCAGCTCGGTGCGCCCGCAGGACCGGCCGGGGGACCTGGTGCCGGAGAACCCGGACTCGATCCTCGGCCTGCCGCCGCTGGCGAGCGTGATGCGAGTCGGGCGCAAGGCCAAGGCCGAGCGGGTGCCGGTGGAACTGGCCGCGAGGGTGACGGAGGTGGGGACGCTGGAGCTGTGGTGCCAGTCTCGGTCGGACGACCGGCGCTGGCGGTTGCAGATCCAGTTCCGCAACCCCGACGGGTCCGGCCCGTCGTCGCCGTCGTCGTCGCCAGCCGGTGCCGAGGACGGCGCCGAGCAAGACGTGCTGGAACAATCGCTTGTCGATGCGGCGGTCGCCGCGGTCAGGGCCGCCTTCGAGACGCCCGATCCGCAGGCCGAGTTCGGCGCCGCCCGGCTGGTCAAGCGGCTGGAGGACGTCCTTGAGCTGCCGAGGGACGACTGGCCGCCCTCGGCCCTGCGCGCCCTCTGGGAGCCGCTCCGGGAGGCCGCCGCCGAGCGCAAGCGATCCCCCCGGCACGAGCAGCGCTGGCTGAACCTGGCCGGCTACTGCCTGCGGCCGGGCGTCGGCTTCCCGATGGACCCGGTGCGGATCAAGGCCCTGTGGCCGACCTTCCACCAGGGGGTGTCGCATCCGAAGGATGTGCAGTGCTGGGTCGAGTGGTGGGTGCTCTGGCGTCGCGTGGCGGCGGGCCTGAACCGGGCGCACCACGATGAGATCTACCGCCGGCTCGCTCCGTTCCTGCTGCCGGGCAAGGGAGGGGTTGGCCCGGCGGCCAAGAAGCTGAACCGGCCGAAGCCGGAGCCGCACGAGCTGGCCGAGATGTGGCGCTGCGCCGCCGCGCTGGAGCGGCTGGAGCCGTCGCGGAAGGTCGCGCTGGGAGACGTGCTGGCCAGGGTCGTCGGCCGCCCCCAGGCGCCGAGGTCGGCGAGCTGGTGCCTGGGCCGGCTCGGCGCCCGGGTGCCGCTGTACGGGCCGGCGAACACGGCCGTCTCCCGGGAGGTGGCCGGACGGTGGGCCGAGGTGTTGCTGGGGGTGGAGCCGAGTTCGGAGAGGGAAACTGAAGACCTGGTCTTCGCCCTCTCCCAGATCGGCCGCGTCTCGTCCGACCGGGCTCGGGACCTCGACGAGGAGCTTCGCCTCCAGGTGATCCGTCGACTCGAGGCCCTCGGGGCCGATGAGGAGACGATCCGCCCGGTGCGGGAGTTCCACGAGCTGAGGTCGAAGGCCCAGGGAGTCGCGCTGGGCGATGCCCTGCCGGTGGGGCTGAGGCTGGTGGGGGATGAGGGCTGAGGGGAAGGGGAGCCGATCTCGAGGAGAGTTGCAGAGTTGCAGAGACGCAGAGTTGCAGAGACGCAGAGTTGCAGGGACGCAGAGTTGCAGGGACGCAGAGTTGCAGGGACGCAGAGTTGCAGGGACGCAGAGGTGCAGGGACGCAGAGGTGCAGAGACGCAGAGGTGCAGGGACGCAGAGGTGCAGAGACGCAGAGTTGCAGAGTTGCGGAAACGCGGCGTCGCAGAGCGGCAGGGCCGAGGGTCGCAGGGTCACAGAGAAGAGGATGAGCGAGTGTCGATCGAGTCCGACTCCGTCGGCGACCTCTGCCTCTCCTCCTCTCCGCCTCTCCTCCTCTCCGCCACTCCGCCTCTCCTCCTCTCCGCCACTCCTCCTCTCCGCCACTCCGCCACTCCTCCTCTCCGCCACTCCGCCACTCCTCCTCTCCGCCACTCCGCCACTCCTCCTCTCCGCCACTCCTCCTCTCCGCCACTCCTCCTCTCCGCCACTCCGCCATTCTGCCATTCTTTCATTCTGCCACTCTTTTTTTGCCATTCTTTCATTCTGCTGCTCTGCCATTCTGCCGTTCTGCCATTCCACCACTCCGCCACTCCGCCACTCCGCCGCGCTGCGTGAGATCGATTCGGGTCTCAACTCCGCATGGGCGAAACCCGAGGCCCGACCTACAATAGCCCGGTCTACCTCCGTCGCCCTGCCGATCATCGAGGGACTGATGGCCGATGCCCCCGCCCCGACGCTTGCCCCGCCGCGCTCGCTGAGGGACCTGACCCGGCTGATCCAGCACTCGGACGGCTTCCCCGAGGTGCTCGCCGCCCTGAAGAACGGGAAGGGGGGGGCGATCGACGGCGCCTGGGGGTCGGCCGCTCCGCTGGCGGCGGCGGCGCTGGCCTGGCACGCGCCGGGGCCGATGCTGGTGGTCATCCCTCACGTCGGCGACCTGGACGACTTTGCCGAGGACCTGGCCGCCTTCGCGGGGGTGTCGGTCGAGACGTTGCCCGCCTGGGAACGCCCGCCGAGCGAGGCGACGGCCGGCGACGAGCTCCTTGCTCGCCGGCTCCGGGTGGCTCGGCGGTTCCTGGACGATCCGCCCCGGGTCGTCGTTGCGTCGATGCAGGCGCTGATGCAGCCGGTGCCGACCCCGGCGGCGCTGGCGAAGGCGACGAGGTCGCTCCGGGTGGGCGAGACGGTTCCGGTGGAGGGGCTGATCGCCTGGCTGGTCGACCGGGGGATGACTCGGGTCGAGGTGGTGGAGGTCGCCGGGGAGTTCAGCCTCCGGGGGGGGATCCTGGACGTCTTCCCCCTGGATCGGGCGGAGCCGGTGCGGATCGAGTTCTTCGGGGATGACGTGGAGTCGATCCGGCCGTTCGACCCGGAGTCGCAGCGGTCGCTCGGGGGGCTGGAGGCGGTGGCGCTGACGGCGCCTTCGGCGGCGTCGAACACCGAGCCGGAGGCGTTGGGCCACCTGGCGGACTACCTCCCGGAGGGGGGCTGGGTGGCGCTGGTCGAGCCGGAGGACCTGAAGGAGCAGGGGGGGCACTACCTGGCCCGGGTCGAGCGGCGTCGGGGGCTGTTCACCGTCGAGGGGACCTTCCGGAGGCTGACGGAGCGGCCGTCGATCGCGCTGTCGGCGGTGGCGTCGAGCAGCCTGGAGACGACGTGCCGCTTGCGGGTGGAGAGCGTCGAGCGGTTCTCGGGAGAGCTGGCGAAGGTGAAGGCCGAGCTCGAGTCGGCCTCGGCGGGGCACCGGGTGCTGATCGCCTGCCACAACGCGGCGGAGGTCGAGCGGCTGGGAGAGGTGTTCGCCGACACCGGGCTCGTCCGAGAGGGGCGGCTGGAGCTGACCCTGGGGCGGGTGCGGTCGGGATTCCACCTGATCGACGCCGGCTTGCTTGTCATCGGCGATCATGAGTTGTTCGACCGGGCCGAGGTGCGCCGGGGAACCGGCCGCAGGAGGTACGAGAGCCGAGCGATCGACAGTTTCCTGGATCTGAATGAAGGGGATCTGGTCGTCCACGTCAACCACGGGATCGCTCGGTATCGCGGGCTTCAGTTGGTGGACAAGGAGAAGGGGGCCGGGTACGCCGAGGAGCAGCTTGTCCTGGAGTTCGCCGAGGGGACCCGGCTGTATGTGCCGATCGCGACGATCGACCTGGTGCAGAAGTACGTCGGCGGCGGGAAGGCGGACCCTCCGCTGTCGAAGATCGGGTCGTCGGCGTGGGAGAAGCGGAAGCGGCGAGTGGCCGAGGCCGTCGTCGACCTGGCCCAGGATCTCATTCAGATCCAGGCGCAGCGGGCCAGCTCGCCGGGCATTGCCTATCCGGCGGAAGATTCGCACTGGCTGGCCGAGTTCGAGGCGGCCTTCCCCTACCAGGAGACGCCGGACCAGCTCTCGGCGATCGAATCCATCAAGCGAGACATGGCCCAGCCCCGGCCGATGGACCGCCTGATCTGTGGCGACGTGGGCTACGGCAAGACCGAGGTCGCCATGCGGGCCGCCTTCAAGGCGGCCGACGCGGGCAAGCAGGTCGCCGTGCTCGTGCCCACGACCGTGCTGGCCGAGCAGCATCACCGGACCTTCACTCGACGGATGGCCGAGTTCCCCTTCCGGATCGAGGTCATCAACCGCTTCCGCCCCCGGTCGGAAGTGCGGCAGGTGCTCAAGGACACGGCGGCGGGCACGGTCGACATCCTGATCGGCACGCACCGGCTGGTTCAGAAGGACGTGGCGTTCCGGGACCTGGGCCTGATCATCATCGACGAGGAGCAGCGCTTCGGGGTCGAGGACAAGGAGTGGCTCAAGTCGCTGCGGGCCACCGTGGATATCCTCACCCTCTCAGCCACGCCGATCCCGAGAACCCTGCACATGGCCCTGTTGGGGATCCGGGACATCTCCAACCTGGAGACGCCTCCCCCGGATCGCAAGGCGATCGAGACGAGGATCACCCGGTGGGACGACGCGATGATCCGCCAGGCGATCCGCCGCGAATTGAACCGGGACGGCCAGATCTACTTCGTGCACAACAAGGTGTACGACATCCAATCGGTCGCCGATCGCATTCAGCAGCTCGTGCCCGAGGCCCGGATCATCGTCGGCCACGGCCAGATGGCCGGCGAGGAGCTGGAGCGGGCGATGATGGCGTTTGTCCGGCACGAAGCGGACATCCTCGTCGCCACGACGATCATCGAGAGCGGCCTGGACATCCCCAACGCCAACACCATCTTCATCCACGAGGCCGACCGCTACGGCCTGGCCGACCTGCACCAGCTCCGGGGACGGGTCGGGCGCTCCAAGAATCGCGCCTATGCCTATATGATCCTGGAGGAGAGCAAGTCGGTCACACCGAACGCGGTGAGACGGCTCAAGGCGATCGAGGAGTTCACCGATCTGGGCGCGGGGTTCAAGATCGCGCTGCGGGACCTGGAGATCCGAGGGGCGGGGAACATCCTGGGAGCGGAGCAGTCGGGACACATCGAGGCGGTCGGCTATGAACTCTATTGCTCGCTGCTCGAGGGAGCCGTCCGGTCGCTGACGGGCAAGGGGGAGCGGCCGAGGTACGACTGCTCGATCGAGCTGTCGTGGCGGGCGTACCTGCCGGCGGAGTACGTGCCGTCGCACAAGCTGAAGGTGGAGTTGTACCGTCGCGTCGGACGGCTCCGGAGCCTGGAGCGGCTGGCGGACTTCCGGCAGGAGCTGGTCGACCGCTTCGGCCCTCTGCCCGAGCCGGCGGATCACCTGCTGGTCGAGGCCGAACTGCGGATCCTGGCCGAGCACTGGATGATCAACCGATTGCATGTGGAGGACGGCTTCCTCGTCCTCTCCTACCGGAACGCGAAGCGCATCCAGGCGCTGGCGAGGCAGCATCCGCCGGGGATGGTCCGCATCGTCGACGGCAAGTCGGCGTATGTCCCCCTGGGGGACGACCGGGGGCCGGCCGCCATCGCCTCGCTCGCCCGAGCCCTGCTCTCGCCGCCGAAGCCGGCCCGGGAGGCCGTCCGAACGGAAGAGGGAGACGCGGCCGTCCCGGAGAAGGCCGCTCCGGTGTCCTCGCCCTCGGTGGCGATTCCCGCCGATCGAGCCGTCCCGGTGAGGCAGGGGCTCCAGGGGAGGACGAGGCGGAAGGCCTGAGATCGGAGCGGAAATCGCCGATGCGTAGCCCGTTCCGGCTCGGGGAGCGATGCGGTCGGATCCGGCCCGAGGCCCAGAGAAGGTCATCGCTCAAGACGGGGCCGATCGGCATGCCGAAGGTCGCCGGAAGGGGCCGCGCAAGACCGTTCCGGCGATGGCCTTGGCCCGATCCCCGAAGTCCGGGACGATCAGCGGACTCCATCCTGGACGGCGGGTCGAGGTTTCCTCGCACGATCCCCCGGAGCCGGGCCCTCGATCCCCCCAGCGTTGTGCCGATCCTGGGGGATCGAGATCGCCGACCTTCCGGGTCGCAAGGGAGGCCAGGGGGGGAGCCTCCCCCGGCTCCGGGGCCCGGCCGCGAACCTCCTCGGCAGGCGGGGTGTCGATTCCGAAGCAAGTCGGGTCGGGCGTCGACCCGGAACACCAGGCGCCCCGGGGAGCCCCCGGCGATGGCATCGGAGAAGACGCGGCGCAAGCGGGACGCGGTAGCCCGGAAGCGCGACGGCGGCAAGCCCGCCGCCGCCAGGGATGGCGACCGGCGCGACAAGCAGTTCGGCCCGATGGTGCGAAAGGTCCTGGAGGCCAAGCGGAAGGTCCAGGACTGGACGATCGACGACGGGCCGCCGCCGGGAGCCTGAAGGGACCGGGGAGAGGTCGCCGCAGGACGCGCTTGACCGCGACGGATCGCCGCGATACCGTACGCAATCGGCCCGATCGGGCCGGGGTCGCTCGTCGCGTCCGCCGAGAGGCGGGCGAGGATGTCGAGGGGCACCCCCGGCTCTCGGAAGGGATCGGGGCCGGGACTCAAGGAGGAGACGACGATGCCGACGCACGACCGTCGGGATGCCGCCGGGCGCCGGGCCGGTTCTCGGGGCCCGAAGATCCTGCGGTTCGAGCCGCTGGAGGGTCGCCAGTTGCTCTCCGCCGCGGCCGAGGCCGCCGCGGCCGGGGCCAAGGCCCCGGACCTGGTCGCCGTCTCGTTCCGGGCCGACCCCTATGGGGACTGGGGCACCGGCCTGACCGTCGCCGGCACGATCCGGAACCAAGGGGACGCGGACGCCTCCTCCCCCTTCAAGGTTGATGTTTACGTCTCGACCTCGGCCGACCGCTCGACCGGCGCCGTCCGGGTGGGCTCGATCTCCTTCGACGGCCTCGGGGCCGGCGCCGACGCGAACTTCGAGCAGGAGGTCGACCTGCCGCCGACCGCCCTGGCCGGCGTCGGCCAGGACGGGGCGGTGCACATCGGCCTGGTCGTCGACGCCGGGGACGCGATCCCCGAGTCGAACTCGGCGAATAACCTCGACCTGGGGCCGGGGATCGACTCGACAACCGTGCTGATCGTCCCCGACCAGCCGGCGAGCTTGGCCATCCGGTCGTTGCGCCTGGACAAGACCTCGCTGGAATGGGGAGACACGGTCCAGGTCACCGCTCGGGTCGAGAACACGCTGGGGGGCCCGGCGCCGGCGTCGACGGTGCGGGTCGTCCTCACGCCGCCGAACGTGGCGGTTGGCTCGGGAAACGAGGTGACCTTGGTTGGCGACCTCGAGGTGCCGGAACTGCTGCCGTACCAGTCGGTTGACGTGGTCGGGACGGTCCGGTTGCCCGACGGCCCTCCGCTGAGGTTCCCCGAGGCGGGCGGGTTTATCGCCCGGGCGGTCGCCGACGCCGACCACGACGTCAACCCGACGCTCGCCCCGCCGGCCCCGCAGGGCCGGGGGATCGACTGGGACGTCGTCTCGATCGCGCCCGACCCGGCCGCCAAGCCGGCCAACCCGAACGCCCCTCGGCCCGACCTGGCCGCCGGCAGCGTGCTGACCCCGGGCGCCACCCTGACCTGGGGAGGGACCTTCCAGGTCTCCTCGACGATCACCAACCAGGGGAACGCCGACGCCGGGCCGATCACCCTCCGCTACCTGCTCGGCGGCCCGAACGGGGAACTGACCAACGCCCTGGTCCTGGGAGACTCCCGGATCGATCCCGGCCTGCCGGCCGGCGCCTCGACTACCGTGACCCAGACGCTGAAGCTGCCCGGGAAGCTCCCCTTCGGCGTTCCGCTCGGCGACGGGCTGGGACGGATCATCGTCCAGGTCGACCCGGACAACGTCATCGATGAGGCCGACGAGGCCGATAACGCCGCCGGCTCGGCGGCAATGACGATCAGTCTGCCCACCCTCCAGGCCCCCGAGAGCCCCTTCCCCTCCTCTCCGACCCCAACCCCGACGCCGACCCCAACCCCGACGCCGACCCCGTCGCGACCCAACCAGCCCCCCACCGCCCGGCCGGATCAGCAGCAGCGGATCCAGGCGTATCGGGCCCGGTTGGAGGCCTTCCGCCAGCAGTTAGAGCAGCGCCGGCAGCAACTCATCGCCCGAAACCGCGATCGCCCCTCCCCAACGCCAAGGGGGCCGAGAGGAACCCCGTGGAACCAGGCCTGAGTCCCGAGCGATCGATCGATCGATCGATCAATCAAGGATTCCGGCGGGAGGTGATGTCCGCCGCACCGATCGTTCGCCGCCAAGCTTGCGGAACCATCGAATGGATCAAGGCTTCCGGAGAATCCAGGAGCCCGGGTTGCGGGGCCGAGCCGGGCAATCGACCCCGGCCGGGCCCCTCCCCTCCCTCGGAGAACCGGCCTCCCCTGCTCAAGCCGGGGGGGGCCCGGGCCGGGGCGGGAATGACGGGCTCGAGGATTCTCTCGGAGGGCATGTCTTCCGAGTCTTGTGCATTTGGCCCATTCCTGACCGATCCCGCAGATTGCGCACGTTCGAATTGGTCGGAACTGGCCTCCGAGAAAAGGGGTTATGGACTAGGTAAATTGTTGAAGAATGGCAATTTCCTGGCTATGCTTCCGGACAGGAGGCGAGCCAGCCCGAGCCGCACCGGGAGTGTCGATGGAGCCACCCGACGGGGGTGATGGCCCCTTCGACTGGAGGGGTGCCGGGGGCCGGACGTCGCAGGCCGAGTTCTGTCCTTCCTGTCGTGATGCACCTGCCTTGAGGAGCCCGCGCGATGCACCAGGAACGCCGGACGCCCGGCCCGATCGAGCGCGAGCGGTCGTCCGGGGACGCGATGGGGCCGGACCCCAACGCCGAGGCGACCTTTGTCCCGCACCGGTACGAGCCAAATTACGCCTACCCGCTGCTGGTGCTGCTCCACCGCCGGGGGGGGGATGAGCAGCAGCTCGTCGACGCGATGCCGACGATGAGCTGGCGGAATTACGTCGGGCTTGGCCTTCGGGGGCCCGAGGCCCTGACCCGGGGAGGCCGGCCCGCCGGGTTCGACTGGGGGCCGGCGTTCCGGCATCCCCGACGGCGCCCCGGCCCTCAGTGGGAGGAGCCGGAGCCCTCGGGGCTAATCTCCCGGGTGATGGCCGGCGGCCCGGCCGACCCGGTCGATGCGATCGAGGACGCCCTGTTCGCCGGTGTCCGCCGCACGATGCGGGCGCTTCATGTCCATTCCGAGCGGATCTTCCTGGTCGGCATCGGAGAGGGGGCGGCGGTCGCCTACCGGATCGGCCTGAGCCATCCGGATCGGTTCGCGGGCGTGGTGGCGATCAACGGCTGGATCCCTCGAGGGTTCCGGCCCCTGGCTCGGTGGCACGAGTGCCGGTCGCTCCGGATCCTGGCCCTCCACGGCCTCTGGAACGCCCGAGCCCCGCTGCAGGACGCCCGCAAGGACGTGGCGATGCTCCGCAACGCCGGGCTCCGCGTCGGCTTCCGCGGCTACGAGTCGGCCCGGGCGATCACCCCGATGATGCTCTCGGACATCGACTCCTGGCTGATCGACCAGTGCACGGCGCCGGTTGATTGATCCGGGATCGCGGCGGCGGAGCGAGGCCGAGGCCCTCCCCGCCGCTCGGGCCGGTCCTGCCCGGTCCTCCGAGGGATCGACCCGAGCGTCCGATCGAGCGGTCGGTTCCCGATCGCGGTTCGAGATGAGTCCGGGACCGGCGCGTCGAGTTGGGGGCCGGGCGGCGATCGTCGTCCGTGGGCCGCTCGGATCGATTTTCGACACGGGGGACGGTGGCGGGGGCTCGGCCTCTGGCCATCGCGTCTCGAAGATCGCGCCGCGAGGGACGGCGACGGCGGGTAGAATGGGGCCTCGAGGATGATGAGGCCCAACACCGGGCCGATCCGGGGAGCCGCAGGGAGTCGATCCGTGAACGTCCTGGTCATCGGCAAGGGGGGGCGCGAGCACGCGCTCTGCTGGAAGCTCGGGCAGTCTCCCCGGGTGAAGACGGTCTACTGCGCCCCGGGCAACGCCGGCACGGCCCGGGACGCCGAGAATGTGCCGATCGACCCGAAAGACTCAAAGGAGCTGGTGCGCTTCGCCAAGGCGCGGGACGTGGGGCTGACGGTCGTTGGGCCGGAGGAGCCGCTGGTCAACGGCCTGGTCGACGCGTTCCAGCGCGAGGGGCTGCGCATCTTCGGCCCGAGGAAGGACGCGGCGGAGCTGGAGGGAAGCAAGATCTTCGCCAAGGAGCTGATGAGGCAGGCCGGCATCCCCACGGCCGAGTTCCGCGTCTTCCGAGGAGCCCCCGACGCCGAGCAGTTCATCCTCTCCCGGGAGGTCGCCCTGACGCTCCGCCCCCGGGGACGAACCCCGGTGCGGGGGACGCAGCACTGCCGCACGGCGGCAGAGGCGATCGCGGCGATCGAGGCGATCCTCGACCCCCGGGAGGTGCTCGTCCCCGGCTCGGCCGAGGTGGAGATCGACGAGCGGGGCAAGCGGCGGTCGTTCAAGACGATCGAGGAGGCCCGGCGCTACGTCCTCTCCCGGCCGATCGGGCTGGTGATCAAGGCCGACGGCCTGGCGGCGGGCAAGGGGGTGGCCGTCTGCAAGGATCTGGGAGAGGCGCTGGATGCGATCGATCAGATCATGGTCCGCCGAGAATTCGGCCGAGCCGGCGACCGCGTCCTGATCGAGGAGCGGCTCGACGGCGTGGAGGCCAGCGTCCTGGCGCTGACCGACGGCCGGACGATCATCCCGCTGGAGTCGAGCCAGGACCACAAGCGCGCTTATGATGGCGACGAGGGCCCGAACACCGGAGGCATGGGGGCGTACTCTCCCGCGACGGTGCTCACTCCCGAGCTGATGGCCGAGGTCGAGCGGGAGATCCTCGTGCCGGTGGTGCATGCGATGAAGCGCTCCCGGCGCGCCTTTCGAGGCGTGCTGTACGCGGGGATCATGCTCACGCACCAGGGGCCGAAGGTGCTGGAGTTCAACGTCCGCTTCGGCGACCCGGAGATCCAGGCGATCCTGATGCGGCTGCGGTCGGATCTGCTCGACGCCCTGGAGGCGGTCGTCGACGAGCGGCTCGACACGATCACCCTGGACTGGGATCCGAGGCCCAGCGTCACCGTGGTGATGGCCGCCGAGGGATACCCCGGCCCTTACGAGCGGGGCCGGCCGATCAACGGGCTGGACGAAGCCGACCGGATCGAGGGGGTGAAGGTCTTCCACGCCGGCACGACGACCCGGAACGAGCCGCAAGGCCCCCGGATCGTCACCGACGGCGGCCGGGTGCTGAACGTGACCGCCATCGGCGAGACGGTCGCCGAGGCGAGGGAGCGGGCCTATCGCGCCGCCTCCTCCATCCGGTTCACCGGCGGCTGGTTCCGGCACGACATCGCCGACCGGGCCCTCAACCCCAAGGCCTCCTCCGGAGAGGACGAGACGGCCTGAGGCCCCGCCCCGGTCGGCCGTCGACCAACGATCCGATCAGGGTGAGATTCGATCCCGCGGGCCGGATCGCCGAGCAGGGCGGTTTGGTCTGGCCAGGACGGCTCGTCGTCCCGGAGCCGGGACGGTCGGATTCCATGCCCCCGGTTCTTTCTTCGGCTGCCGATCTGGCAGCCCGTCCGCGAGGCATGCCGTGATTGCTGTCTCTGCTGCCATTCTTGCAGGTCCGGGGCGGGGAGTCGCGGTCGGGGAGACGATCTCCGCGATCGGCTTGATCGCTCCGAAGTCCGGTGAGAAACGGAGGTTAAGTGCGATTCGTCGAGGTCAGTGGGCGGGCCGGAGCCCCTTGGCATGATTGATGCTCCGCTGCGCCGCTTAAGGTTCAGGACCTTCGACTGCGGCACGTCGTTGGAGTGGAGAGGCCGACGGGGATGGGCGGGTTGCAATGGCAAGGGCAGTGGGATCCTTTCCGGGAGATCCGCCAGGAGGTTGGTCGGCTGCTGGGCAACATCGAGACGATGAGCCTGCGGGTCCCGAGGCCGTTCCCGGCGATCAATCTGTACGACGAGGGGGATCGGTACTACCTGACGGCCGAGCTGCCGGGGATCTCGGCCTCGGAGATCGACCTGGGGATCGCCGGGCAGACCGTGACGATCCGGGGAGAGCGCCGTCGGCCGGAGGGGGTGCCCGAGGAGACCTACCGCAGGCAAGAGCGGCAGTTCGGCCGCTGGGCCCGGTCGGTGACATTCCCCGATCGGATCGACAGCGCCGGCGTCTCGGCCAGCTTCGCCCGGGGGATCCTCACGGTCGTCGTGCCTAAGAACGCCGACGCCCGGCCGAGGCAGATCGCCGTCTCGTCGGCCGAGTGACCAGGCCGACGGTCCCCCGCACTGGTTCCCCTTTCCCTGCGAGCGAGGCCCGATCATGCCCGCCCCTGAGCTTCCGATCCGGGTCGCTGACGGCCGGGACGACGCCGACCGCGGCGACGGGCTCGAACAGGGCTTCCCGGCGCGATCGCCGCGGCCGATCCGGCCGGGCCCTTCTCCCGTCTTCCGGACGCCTCCGATCGACATTTTCGAGGAGCCCGGCGGGCTGGTCCTGCTGGCCGACCTGCCGGGATGCTCCGAGGACTCGGTGTCGATCGAGCTGGAGTCGAACTTGCTGACCCTCCGGGCCGAGGCCTCCCGGCCGGTCCCGGAGGGAGCGGGGCCGATGCTGGAGGAGGCCCCCCCCGGGCCCTTCCAGCGGACGTTCATCCTCAGCGACGAGGTCGACCGTTCCCGGATCTCGGCCGAGCTGAAGCACGGGGTGCTCCGCCTCCGGCTGCCGAAGGCCGAGCGGGCCAAGCCCCGACGGATCGAGATCCGGGGAATGGACGGTGAGGGATGAGCCCCCGGATCCGGGACGCGGCCCGGGCGTCGGCTTGATCCCCTCCGGCGAGATGGGCATGATGGGCAGCCTCGCCGCCTCGCCACGTGTGGTAGAGTCGTGCAAAGGCTCTCCTCCGTCCGTCGTCCGCCCGGAGCGCGTTTTCTCATGGAGACCGAGAAGATCCTCTGCTTCGCGTCGATGATCGTCGCGGGGCTGGTGGCCTTGCTCTTTTTGCTCGACCTGATCCTCGGCATCTTCGGCCGGTACCTCGTCCTGGACATCTTGTTCGTCCTGGGCGCCGGCTTCGTGATCTGGCAGGGCATCGAGACGTACCGCGAACTCCGGTGACCGTCTGTCCGACCTCGCTCGGCGCGGTCAAGCTTGGGCCGCCCTCGGCGAATCGCCCCTCGGTGGATTCGTACCTTCCGAGGAGACCTCCGCATGACGGATGAGGCGCCGGAGCGGACTCAACCCGGGAGACGACGGCGGCGCTGGCTGCTCGCCGCCTGGCTTCCCCTGGCCATCCTTGCGGGAATCCCGCTGCTCGTCTGGTGCTCGACTCCCCGATTCCGGCCTTCCCCGGTCCCCGAGCCGAACGGCTACGACGCGCTGCTCCGGGCCGCCCGGTCGATCCAGGGGCCGATCCCCAACCAGGGGGAGATCGGCTCCGCCTCGCTCGAGGAGCTGCGCTCCTGGGTCGAGGCCAACCTCGGTGCGCTCCGGGACGCCGATGAGGCCCTCGACCTGCCGAGCGGAGTCCCCCTGTCCTTCTCTCCGTCCGACGACGAGACGATCCTTGCCGACACCGGGGCCTTCCGGATGCTCGGCCGCCTGATGCTGGCCGACGCGATCGTGGCGCATCAGGACGGGCGCGTCGCCGACTCGGCCCTCCGGTCGATCGCCTCCATCCGATTGGCCCGCCAGTCCAGCCGGAACGGCACCTCGATGCACTGGCTCACCGGAATGGCGATCGAGGACGGTTGCGGTCTCGAGGGGATCCGCCGGATTCGGGACGACCTCGATCCGGACCTGCGCCGGGAACTCCTCCGAAGGCTTCGGGAGTTCGAGGCCGATCGCCCCGACGTCGAGGAGGTGATCGCCCGGGACCGGGCCTGGGGAGAGGCCCGGCTCTCGAGGCGCACTCGCGTCGTCCTGAGGGTCGTCCCGTCCGTGAGACGGACGATGCAGGCCCTGGCCGTTCCGGCCTACGACGCGATGCGCGACGCGGATCGCCGGAACGCCGCGAGTCGCCGCCTGCTGATGATCGACCTGGCGATCCGATCGTACCGGGATCGGGTCGGCTCGCTTCCCGATCGGCTGGAGGATCTCGCTCCCGAAGAGCTCCCCTCGGTGCCGACCGATCCCTTCGCCGACGGTCCTCCGGTGGATCGCGTCCTCGACGGCGGGGACTCCTCCCAGTTGGATTCGGTCGGTCCCGAGGGCAAGGACGACGGCGGCGAGCGGTACCCGAAGGGAGAGGACTGGTCGAAGACGCCGGGAGACCTGGGCGTCGATCGTCCGGATCGGTGAGCTGGTGCCCGATCGATCAGGCGATCCATCAGCCCGACGTGCTGGCCTTCTTGGCTGCCGTCGTCGAGGAGGCCCGGAGTGCCCGGAGCAGGCCGGGCCAGGAGTGCTCCTCGGCCTCGGCGGCGATCGGCCAGCCGAGGCGACGGGCGGCGTCGCTCGTCACGGGGCTGATGCTCGCCAGTCGGATCGAGCCGGAGGCGATCCGGGATCGGGCCGAGGGAGGCAGCAGGGCGTGGAGCCGCTCCGTGATGGCGGAGCTGGTCAGGGTGATCCAGTCGATCGCGCCGCGATCGAGGCGCTGGAGCACGGTGTCGGGCAGGGCGTCGGCGTCGGCGTTGCGGTAGACGGGGATCTGCTCGACGATCGCCACCCGCTCCAGCTCGTCCTTCAGGACTGGCCGGCCGCGGTCGGCCCGGGCGAGCAGAACCCGACGGCCGGAGACGAGCGGTCGGAGTGCCTCGGCCAGCCCCTCGGAGCGGTAGGACCCGGGCACCAGGTCGGCCCTCAGGCGATACCCGGCCAGGGCCTCGGCCGTGGCCGGCCCGATGGCGGCGAGCTTCAGGCGGCCGAGGGCTCGGAGATCGAGGCCGAGGGCGGGCAGGCGGTCGAGGAAGTGGCGGACGCCGTTGCCGGAGGTGAAGACGAGCCAGTCGAAGGAGTCGAGCCGGGCGATGGCGTCGTCCATCGGAGCGGGGTCGTCGACCGGGAGGATCCGAACGGTCGGCGCCACCAGCACCTCGGCGCCGAGGGCCTCCAGGTCGGCGGCGGAGCGGTCGGCCTCGCCGATCGGGCGGGTCAGGAGAACGGATTGGCCGAAGAGGGGAAGGCGCTCGAACCAGGAGAGCGGCCCCCGGCGGTCAACGACCTCGCCGACGACGAGCAGGGCTGGCGAGCCGACGCGGTCCCCCGCCGAGCGCACCCGGTCGGGCAGGTCGAGCAGCGATCCGGAGACGGTGTGCTGGGAGGAGGTGGAACCGGAGCAGACCAGAGCGGCGGGGGTCTCGGGGGGCTTGCCCTGACGGACCAGCATCGAGCAGATGCCCGACAGGTGGCGGAAGCCCATGTAGAAGACGATCGTGCCGGGGAAGCTCGAGACGGCGGGCCAGTCGATCCGGTCGTCGGGGCCGCCGGGCTCGTTATGGCCGGTGAGGAAGGCGACGGCCGAGGAGGCGTCGCGGTGGGTGACGGGGATGCCGGCGTAGGAGGTGGCGCCGACTCCCGCGGTCACGCCGGGGATGATCCGGAACGGGATGCCGGCGGCCTGCAGCGCCTCGGCCTCCTCGGCCCCTCGGCCGAAGACGTAGGGGTCGCCCCCCTTGAGCCGGACGACGGCCTTCCCCTGCTGGGCCAGTCGGACGAGCAGGGCATTGATCTCGGGCTGCGGCACGGGGCACTTGCCGCGTCGCTTGCCGGCGAAGATGCGATCGGCGTCGGGGCGGGCGAGGTCGAGCAGGCGGTCCTGGATGAGGTGATCGTAGACGACCGCGTCGGCTCGGGCGATCGCCTCGGCGCCGGCCCGGGTGAGCAGGCCGGGGTCCCCCGGGCCGGCGCCGACGAGGGTCACCGTGCCAACGGGGATCGCTTCCGGGGCTGGAGGGGGGCTCATGGGAGGGCCTTCGCTTCGATCCGGGTCAGCAGGAGGCCGCCTCGCCGGGGCGGGAGATCGGTGGCGGGGCCGGCTCGACCGTCGGGGAGGGCTCGGCCGGGAAGGTCCGGCGTCGGGCCGGCTCGGGAAGCCTCAGGCAGGCCAGTCCGGCCAGCAGCGACGACGCGGCGAAGGTGCCGAAGGCGAGGTCCGGGCGGCCGATCCGCTCGCTGACGGCCATGATCCCCGCCACCAGGGCGCCGCCGAGGCCCCAGGTCACCCCCATCGTGATCGAGCTGGCGATCCTCGGCCCCTCGGGCACGAGCTGCTGGCCGTAGCTGATGTAGACCGGAAGCCCCAGGCCGACGATCAGCCCCAGCCCTCCCGAGACGGCCACCATCCCCGCCCCGACCACCGCCGGGCAGGCGGCCAAGAGCGGAACCGTCACCATCGGCAAGAGCCAGAGCACGAGGCGCTCCCGGCGTCGGCTGACCAGGGCCGCGCAGGCCAGGCCCCCCAGGCCGATCCCGCCGAAGAAGGCGGCCTGGACCAGCCCGATCCGGTCGTTGCCCGCCCCCCTGGCCTCGAGCAGGAACGCCAGGGCGATCGGCGCTCCGGCCGCCGGCAAGGTGCGGAGGATGCCGACGCCCATCAGCGTCCCCAGCCGGCCCCCGCTGACGCTGAGCAGCTCGGGAAGGGCGGCCCCTCGGCCGGAGGAGGCCGGGTCGTGCTTCGGCGTGCTCGCCCGGAGCCAGGGGACGAGGATCGCCACCAGGGCGATCCCCCAGGAGACGTTCCAGGCGAGCATCGGCAGACCGTACCGCTCCGACATCCAGCCGCTGCCGAGCGGGCCGAGCGACTGGCCGAGGAAGCCCCCGGTGGCGAAGATCGACATCGCCCGGCTGCGCGACTCGGGCATCGCCTGGCCGACCGCCGCCGCCGCCTCCGGGTGGAAGGCCGCCACTCCGAGCCCTCCCAGGATCAGCAGCGCCCCGAGCGCCGGCAGCGACGCCGACAGCCCAACCGCCCCCATGCAGGAGATTCCCAGCAGCGGGCCGGCCCAGAGAAGCCAGCCTCCCCGATGGCGGTCCCCGAGATAGCCGAAGACGAGCTGGCTGGCGGAGGTCGTCAGGCTCCAGACGAGGAACGCCGCCTGGATCATCCCCGCCCCGCCGCCGAGCCGGACCTGCAGGTCGGGCCAGAGCGGGTGGACCGAGGCCGCGAAGGCGTCGACGATCAGGTGCACCACGGTCAAGACCGCCAGGAAGGCCACTCCGCCCGCCGTCGCCCCTCGGATGCTCACGAACGCCCCCTTCGCATCGAACCGGTTCGGGACCTGCCGTCTGACGAAAATGACCCGCCACCGCGATGGACACGGGGGCGGGCCGATCGGTTCTCCCCCATGATAGCGGCGGCCGAGTCCGGCGGACAATCGGGGCGGCTTCGGCCCGGACGGGACGGGCCCCGCCGGAGTCGGCTCCGCTTGCGGGATCGGCGGGGATGTGCTACGAAGCCGCTCCGGATCCGGAGGGGGCGATCGCGCCCCCGACGATGGCCGGGGGGTCGACGGCGTGGACGGCGACGGCGATCGGAGCGACGTGCAGTTCTCGGGAGATCTGTCCGACCCGTGGGTCCGGGCGCTGCGATCGGCGATGCCGCCGGGGACCGTCGACCTCGACGGCTCGGAGCTGCCCGAAGGATGGGAGGCCAGCGATCCTCCCCGAGTGCTGGTGCTTCACCGAGCGACCCTCGGCGCGTTGGAGGCCGATCGGCTTCGGGAGGCCCGGCAAGGGGGCCAAGGGCCTCGGGTCGTGCTGGTCGTCGGCCGGCATGCCCGGTATCACCAGGTCATGGGCTGGTCGGGCCTGGTCGACGCGGTGCTCCCCGAGGCGACGGCTCGAGAGACGATCGCCCGGCATCTGGGGCTGGTCGGCGATCGAGCGCCGGGAGGCGGGGGCCGCCGCATCGCCGTGGCGAGCGGGCAGCTCGACCTGGCGCTGATGCTGGAGGACGTGCTGGCCGGGGCCGGCTACCGGCCGACTCGACGAGCCGAGGGGCCGTCGGGGGGGGACGAGCCCTGGGTGGTCTGGGACGTGCCCGTGCTGGAGCCCGACTGGTCGGATCGGCTGGCGGCGGCGGCGCAAGGCCGGGGAGTGGTCGCGCTGCTCGGGCTGGCCGACCGGGATCGCGTCTCGACGGCCAGACGCAGCGGGGCCCTGGCCTGCCTCGACCTTCCGGTCGATCCGGACGACCTGGTCTTCGTGCTCGACCGCCTGACCTCGGGCCCCTCCGCTCGTTCCGGTTCGCTCCGAAGGCGCCGGGCGCACGGCCCGCACCGGCACCGTGCTCGGCCCGAGGGGGTCCCGAACCCGGTGCTCGAGGGGAAGCCGAAGGGCTGAGCGAAGGGCGGAACCCGGGCGCGCCGGGGCGAGGAACGGCATGGCGGGAGGCCCTCGGGTGCGATAGGCTCGCCGGGCGAGGGGTAGCGGCCGGGCGCCCGACGGGACGGGGACCGGCCGGTGGTTGCTTGTCCCGAGAGGAGCAGACCGAGATGACCCCCAGGTGTTCCCGGAGGGCGATGCTCGGGGCCGCGACGGCCCTGGGATGGGTCGGGCGATCGGCCCGGTCGGCCGGAAGCGACGCGAAGCCGGCGGTGCTCGGGGGCGAGCCGGTGCGGCGCTCGGCGTTTCCGAGATGGCCGATCATTGGCGACGAGGACGTCCGGGCGCTGGTTGATGTGCTCAAGTCGGGCTGCTGGTACCGCGGCAACGGCGACCGCGTGGCGCGGTTCGAGCAGCAGTGGGCCGATCGGCTCGGTTCCCGGCACTGCGTGGCGACCGCCAACGGGACCAGCGCGCTGATCACAGCGCTTAACGCGCTGGAGATCGGGCCGGGAGACGAAGTGATCGTGCCCCCGTACACGTTCGTGGCGACGATCAACGCGGTGATCCTCCAGCACGCGCTGCCGGTCTTCGTGGACGTGGATCCGGAGACGTTTCAGATCGACGCGTCGAAGATCGAGGAGGCGATCACCGATCGGACCCGGGCCATCATCCCGGTGCACATCGGCGGCGCTCCGGCGGATCTGGACGCGGTGCTGGAGATCGCCCGCCGTCGAGGGCTGGCGGTGGTGGAAGACGCCTGCCAGGCTCCGCTGGCGGAGTGGCGGGGGAAGAAGGTGGGGACGCTGGGCGACCTCGGCTGCTTCAGCTTCCAGGCGAGCAAGAACCTCACCTCGGGAGAGGGGGGGGCCGTCAGCACCCAGGACGACCGCCTGTATGCCGAATGCCTCAGCTTCCAGAACAACGGGCGATCCGGCCCCGGCATGCCTGGCATCTTCGCCCGCAACGGGGCGAACCTGAGGCTCACGGAGTTCCAGGGGGCGTTGCTCGCAACGCAACTGGCGAGGCTGGAGCCGCAGTCGAAGACGAGGGAGGAGAACGCGGCCTATCTCTCGGAGCAGCTCCGCCGGATCCCGGGGATCACCCCGGCCCGCATGTACGAGGGCTGCACGAGGAACGCCTATCACCTGTACATGTTCCGGTATGATCCGGACGCATTCGCCGGCCTGCCCCGGTCGGGCTTCCTGAAGGCGATGGCGGCCGAGGGGATCCCGGCCTCGGGAGGATACGCGCCGCTCTACCGGGAGCCGTTCCTGGAGCGGGCGCTCGATTCGAGGGCGTATCGGTCGATTTACTCCTCGGCCCGCCTCGCCTCGTACCGGGAGCGGCTGGAGTTCCCGGGCAACGAGCGGCTGTGCTCGGAGGCCGTCTGGCTGACGCAGAACATGCTGCTCGGCTCGAGGGCCGACATGGACGAGATCGCCGGGGCGATCCGCAAGATTCAGGAGCACGCCGGGGCGATCGCGACGGCGTGACCAGGCCAGGCCGGGGCAGGCCGGGCCGGGCGCGGCGGTCGAGGGAGGCCGCGCCCGGCCGGTTCGATCCGGTCAGGCCTTCGGGGAGTACTCGGCGCCGCGGAGGGAGTCGAGCAGGGCTTTGGCGGCCTTGATCCCCTCGGGTTCGGAGAGGCGGTTCCCCTCGTACTCGATCCCGACATAGCCGTGGTAGCCGGAGTCGGTGACGATTTTCATCAGGCGGGGGAAGTCGAGGTAGAGTTCCTTGCCGTCCTGGAAGTCGTAGCACTTGGCGGAGACGCCCTTGGCGAAGGGCATCAGGCGGGCGACGGCGTCGTAGATGTCGATGGCGTAGCGGTGCTCGTCTCGGGGGCCCTCGGTGGCGAAGTTGCCGAAGTCGGGCAGGGTGCCGAAGTTGTCCATGCCCACGCCCCGGATCAGAGCGATTAGGGCATCGGGGTCGCTGGACGGGCCGCCGTGGTTCTCGCAAATGATGTTGATGCCCTGGGACTTGCCGTACTCGGCCAGGGCGGCGCAGCCATCGACGGCGACGGAGACGTCCGAGGCGCTGTAGTTGTCTCCGGTGTTGACCCGGATCGAGTGGCAGCCGAGGGCCTTGGCGGCGTCGACCCACTTCTTGTGGTTCTCGACGGCCTGGCGGCGTCGGGAGTTGTCGGCGTCGCTGAGGCTCCCCTCGCCGTCGATCATGATGAGCAGGCAGGTGACGCCCTGGTCATCGGCGCGCCGCTTCAGCTCGGTGAGGTAGGAGTCGTCTCGTGCCCGGTCCTTGAAGAACTGGTTGACGAACTCGACGCCCTCGATGCCGAACTCCTCTCGGGCGTCTCGGGGGAAGCCGAGGTTGGCCTGGGCGACCTTGGCGGGGTCGCGGTCCTCGAAGTAGCGGCGGTGCAGCGACCACTGGGCCAGCGAGATCTTGTAGTCGCCGATCGTGCCGGCGGCGGGGGAGCCCGAAACCTCCTGGGCGATGAGGCGGCCGGGCCGGAGGCCCAGGCCCAGGCCCAAAGCGGCACCGCCGGCGAGGGAGGCCCGGATGAAATCGCGGCGCGAGCGGATCGGATCGGTCATCGTGATTGGCTCCGGAGGGAGGAGCGGACGGCTCCCGGGATCGCCGGGGGACGGGAGACGGCGACGCCCTGGGGGCGAGTCTAGGGCCCGGCGGCTCGGGGGTCAATCGGCCGGAGCACTCCGATCGGCCGGGGATCGGCGGGGCCCGCCGGGGGGAGGGGCTCGGCGGCCCGGCTCGGCGCCACGATCGTGACAACGGCTGTCGTTCCGGGTCTAATCGGGGCACGCGACCGGCCGAGGGGCCGGTTCGTTCCGTCCCGACTTTCTCGCCTCGGAGAGACTCATCGTGATCGCCCCGACCGCCGCCGCGGCGCTGGCCGCCGCCCTGCTCGTCGTCCCGGGGGCCGACGACCGGCCGATCAACACGCCGCCCGAGGGCTTCACCGCTCTGTTCAACGGCTCGGACCTGTCGAACTGGAAGACCGACGGCGACGCCGCCGAGCACTGGACCGTCCAGGACGGCATCCTCCACTACGACGGCAAGGGCGAGAGCCTCGTCACCGCCAAGGACTACGGCGATTTCGAGCTGTTCGTCGACTGGAAGATCGGCCCCGAGGCCGACTCGGGCATTTACCTGCGCGGCAAGCCCCAGGTCCAGATCTGGGACCGCCCCGAGATTGGCTCCGGCGGCCTGTTCAACAACAAGAAGGGCCCGAGCAACCCCCTGACCGTGGCCGACAATCCGATCGGCGAGTGGAACACCTTCCACATCATCATGAAGGGGGAGAAGGTCACCGTCTTCCTCAACGGCCAGAAGGTGGTCGATGACGTCGTGCTGGAGAACTGGCCCGACTACGAAGGGCCGATCCCGGCCACCGGGCCGATCGAGCTGCAGCACCACGGCAACCCGCTGGAGTTCCGGAATATCTACATCAAAGAGCTCAACTGATCGTGGCGCCTCCCCCCGGTCCCGGACGGCCGAGACGTTCCGGGGCCGGCGGGCGGGGGGGCGGATGGCTGGCGGTCGGGGGGAGGGGGGCGATCGAGCGATGCGATATCGGACCTTCGGACGGACGGGCTGGAACGTCTCCGAGATCGGCTACGGCATGTGGGGGATGGGGGGCTGGACCGGCTCGAACGACGACGAGTCGATGGCCAGCCTGCGACGGGCCGTCGAACTGGGCTGCAACTTCTTCGACACCGCCTGGGGCTACGGCGCCGGGCACAGCGAGGGGCTGCTCGGCACGCTGGTGAAGGAGTATCCGGATCGGACGCTTTACGTCGCCACCAAGATCCCGCCGAAGAACTTCATCTGGCCGAGCCGTCGCGAGTTCTCCCTCGACGACTGCTTCCCTCCCGATCACATTCGGGAGTACGCCGAGAAGAGCCTGGCCAACCTCGGCCTGCCGCACATCGACCTGCTCCAGTTCCACGTCTGGGAGGACTCCTGGGCCCGAGACGACCGCTGGCAGCGCGCCATGGAGGACCTGAAGCGCGAGGGGTTGATCAAGGCCGTTGGCATCAGCGTCAACCGCTGGGAGCCTTGGAACGGCCTGGAGGCGATTCGGACCTGGATGATCGACGCGGTGCAGGTGATCTACAACATCTTCGACCAGGCCCCCGAGGATGAGCTGTTCCCGCTCTGCCGAGAGCGAGACATCGCCGTCATCGCCCGGGTGCCGTTCGACGAGGGGACCCTCACCGGCACCCTGACCCGAGACTCTCGATGGCCGGAGGGGGACTGGCGGAACACCTACTTCGTGCCCGAGAACCTGGAGGCGAGCGTCGACCGGGCCGATCGGCTCCGTCCCCTGGTCCCGGAGGGGATGTCGATGGCGGAGCTGGCCCTGCGCTGGATCCTCGTCGAGCCGACCGTCTCCACGATCATCCCCGGGATGCGGAAGCTCAGGCACGTCGAGGCCAACCTCGCCGCCAGCGACGACCGGCCGTTCGACCCGTCGTTGTATGCCGAGCTGCGCCACCATCGCTGGGATCGGACGCCGACGAGCTGGTCCCAGTAGCGTTCCGGGCTCGGCAGGCGACGCGACCAGGGAGGGGAGCATGCCTCGGATCGTCGATCGGGCCGCGCTGGGCCTGCTGCTGGCGGCGACCTTCGGCCTGAGGGCCTGGCTCCCCGACCAGCCGATCGTCGAGAACTACGTCGGCCGGCAGGTGCCGACGGCGATGGTGGCCCGGAACCTGGAGCGGGGTTCCGGGTTCCTCCGTCCTCAGCTCGACACCGGGCCGTTCCCGAACCTGTTCCTGGTCGAGCCTCCGGTGTACGCCTCGATCGTGGCGGGGGTGAGCCGGGCGGCCGGGTGGCCGATCGGGAGGTCGGGACGGCTCGTCTCGGCCTTGGCGACCTCGCTGGGCGCCTGGGGGCTGTTCGGCCTGGTCCGGAGGAGGGAAGGGGAGTCGGTGGCGCTGCTCTCGGTCGTCGTGTTCGCGACGATGCCGGTGATGATCCGCTACGGCCGGGCGGTGCAGCCGGATGCGATGATGATCGGCACGCAACTGGCCGCCCTGCGCTGCTGGGACGCCTTCGCCGCCGGCCGGGGGAGGGGGTGGCTGCTGGTCGGCTGGCCGATGCTGGCGGCGAGCCTGGCCTTGAAGGTGACGTCGGCGTTCGTCCTCGTGCCGCTGGCGGTGATCCTGGGCCAGCGGAGGACAAGGGGGATCGCCCTGGCGGCGTCGGCGATCGGGCCCGCCGTGCTCTGGTATCTGTACGCGGCGGGAGCACTGGCGGCGGGGGAGGGATCCCGGGCGTCGCTGGACAACGGGAGGATCTGGCTGTCGGTGCTGGTGCCGTCGGCCCTGCTTCGGGCGGAGACGTACCGCTCGGCGGCGTCGTACCTGATCGGCCGGACGTTCACGCCGATCGGCCTGGTGATGGCGGGCCTGGGGTGGTGGCGTCGGCCGGTCGACCGGCTCTGGTGGGTGTGGGGGGTGTCGGCGGCCCTGACGCTGGTGGCCTTGGCGGGGAAGTGGCACCACGAATACTATTGGATGGTGCTGGCGCCGGTCCTGAGCGTTGGGATCGCCCGAGGCCTGGCCCGGCTCGCCGCCCCTGGGCGGCTCGGAAGCGGGGGAGCCTGGGCGGTCGGGGCGGGCGGGCTGGTCCTGGCCGGGCTCTGCTCGGCCTCGACCTGGCAGACGCCGGCCGAGTGGCGGAGCCTCCCCGAGGCGGCCGAGGCCGTCCGGAGGCACGTCCCCCCCGGCGCGATGCTGGTCGCCCCCGAGGCGCTGCTCTTCGAGGCCGACCGCCTCGGCTGCCGGCTGGAGCATCCGATCCCGGCCGCTCAACGCGCCGCTGGCGAGTGGGGGGGCCGGCTCGACGACCCGGCCGACCCGCTGGCGCTGGTCGAGTTCTACCGATCCCGGGGCGCCTCGTTCCTGGCCGATCTCGGGCCCGGGCCCGAGGACGACCCCGACCCGCGTCGGGCCGCGATCCGGGAGCAAGCCCGGCGCCGCTATCGCGTGCTCGACGACCGCCCCGGCGTGTTCGTGGCCAAGCTGGTCCCGGGCCCCGAGGCCGACGGAGCCTTCCATGCCGAGCAAGAAGCCCGATCCGTCCGCTCCCTCCCCCAAGGCCCCGGCCGACAGCCCGGTGACCCCGCCGACGCTCCTGCGCTGGAAGCGAGAGGGGCGCCGGGTCGTCATGCTGACGGCCTATGACTTCACCACGGCCCGGCTGCTCGACGAGGCGGGGGTCGACGCGCTGCTCGTGGGAGACTCGCTCGGCACGGTCGTCCAGGGGCACGCCACGACCCTGAAGGTCACGCTCGACCAGGCGATCTACCACGCCGAGATGGTTGCCCGGGGCGCCCGCCGGGCCCTGGTGATCGGGGACCTGCCGTTCGGCAGCTACCATGAGTCCCGGAGGCAGGCGATCCGGTCGGCGTGCCGGATGCTCAAGGAGACGGAGTGCCAGGCGGTGAAGCTGGAAGGCGGCCGACGGATGGCCAAGACCATCCGGGCCGTGGTGGAGGCCGACGTGCCGGTGGTCGGCCACGTCGGCCTGACGCCGCAGTCGATCCGACACCTGGGGGGCTACAAGGTCCAGCGGGATGCCGACGCGATGCTCGCCGACGCGGTCGCCGTGGCCGAGGCCGGGGCGTTCGCGATTGTGCTGGAATGCGTCCCGACGGAGATCGCCGGGAGGATCACCGAGACGCTGCCCATCCCGACCATCGGCATCGGCGCCGGGCCGAGGTGCGACGGCCAGGTGCTGGTGACTCCTGACCTGCTCGGCCTCTTCGAGGGATTCCGCCCGAAGTTCGTCCGGCGGTACGCCGAGCTGGCCGGGGCCGTCCGGGAGGCGGCGGGGCGCTATGCCGAGGACGTCCGCGGCGGCTCGTTCCCCGCCGAGGCCGAGAGCTTCCGCTGAGCCGTCGCCGCCCGAGCCGTGCCGAGCGTGTTGACCGCCCCTGGCGGCCGGGTTAGGTTCGGGTCCGGGGTCGTGCCGGGTCCCGAGCCTCCTTGCCGGGCCGCCTAGAATGGGCACGATCCACCGCCTCGCCTGGGGAAACCCGATGCCCCGCTCGACCTCGACCCCGACCCCGACGCGCCCTGTGAAGATCCCCCGGATTGATTGCTCGACGGACGACGCCCGGGAGGCGATCGCCGCCCTGCGGAAGAAGCTGAGCCCGAAGGGAGACGTCGTCAGTCCGAGGGGACGGGAGCGGACGATCGCCGTCTTCGGCCAGCCCCTGACGCCGCACCAGGTCGTCGATCGCATCTGCGCCGATGTCCGGGAGCGGGGCCTCGACGCGGTCCTCGACTACACCGAGAAGCTCGACGGCCGGAAACTCGACCGCTCCACCGTCACCGTCTCGGCCGAGGAGCTGGCCGACGCCTATCGCCAGGCCGATCGTTCGTATCTGAAGACCGTTCGCCGGGTGCGAGACAACATCCTGGCCTTCCAGTCCGGCATCCTGCTCCGGGATGCCACCATGAGGCCCGCTCCCGGGGTGGAGCTGACGCTTCGCTATCGGCCGATGCGGCGGGTGGGCATCTGCGTGCCGGGGGGAGCCGCGGCGTACCCGTCGAGCCTGCTGATGACGGTGGTGCCGGCGCAGGCGGCGGGGGTGCCGGAGATCGCCGTGGTCGTGCCGCCGACCGAGTTCGGCGGGTACAACACCGACCTGCTGGCCGCCTGCCACCTGCTGGGAGTGACCGAGGTTCACCGCGTCGGCGGCGCCCAGGCGGTGGCGGCCCTGGCCTTCGGGGTGGAGGGGATCCGGCCCGTCGACAAGATCGTCGGTCCGGGGAACCTGTTCGTCGCCCTGGCCAAGCAGAAGGTCTACGGCGAGGTGGATATCGACAGCATCGCCGGGCCGAGCGAGGTCGTCCTCGTGGCCGACTGGACCGCCGACCCCGAGTTCGTGGCCGCCGACCTGATGAGCCAGGCGGAGCACTCCCCCGGCTCGGGCATCCTGATCACCTGGGAGCCCGACTTGATCGACCGGGTGGCCGACGCCCTCGATCGGCAACTCTCCCGCCTGAGCCGGGGAGACCTGGCCCGGGACAGCCTGGAGCAGTTCGGCGCCCTGATCCTCGTCCGGGACGAGGACGAGGCCGTCGAACTGACGAACCTGTTCGCCCCCGAGCACCTGCACGTCTCCACCAGCGACGCCCACCGCCTGGCCGCCCGCCTGACCAACGCCGGCGCCATCTTCCTCGGCCACCTGACCCCCGTCGCCCTCGGCGACTACGCCGCCGGCCCCTCGCACGTCCTGCCCACCGGAGGGACGGCCCGATGGGCCTCCGGGCTGGCCTCGAACGACTTCCTCAAGCGGTCGAGCCTCATTCACGTCGACCGCCAGGGGCTGGAGCACCTCGCCCCGGACGTCCGCCTGCTGGCCGACAAGGAAGGGCTGACGGCGCACCGCTACAGCGTCGACGTCCGGCTGGCGGAGGATGGCGGCCTGGACCGTTGAGCCCCCGGTCGATTCCTCTCGCCTCGCGGGCCGGGTCGATCGGCGCGTATAATCGTGGCCCCAACGGCTCTCCTCGCCCCACCGACCCCGCCCGCGAAGCGATCGATCCCTTATGACCGCCACCATCCGACCCGCCCGGCCCGAGGACTCCGAGACGATCGCCGGGCTGATCCGGGAACTGGCCGATTACGAGCGCCTGCTGCACGAGGCCAAGGCCACCGGCGACGACATCCGCCGCGGCCTGTTCGGCCCCCGACCGTTCGCCGAGGCCCTCATCGCCGAGTGGGACGGCGTCTGCGTGGGCTTCGCCCTGTTCTTCCACAACTATTCGACCTTCCGGGGCCAGCCGGGGATGTACCTGGAGGACCTGTTCGTCCGCCCCTCGCACCGAGGCCGAGGGCTGGGCAAGGCCCTGCTCGCCTCCGTGGCCCGGCTGGCGGTCGAGCGGGGGTGCGGGAGGCTGGAGTGGTCGGTGCTGGACTGGAACGAGCCCTCCATCGGCTTCTACAAAGCCCTCGGCGCCCGGCCGATGGACGACTGGACCGTCTACCGGGTGGACGAGGAGCCGCTGCGACGGTTGGCCTCGTTCGCGACGGCCGGAGCGCCCGGCTGATGCCGGATGGCGGTGTCGGCGGTCGGCGGTCGGCGGTCGGCGGTCGGCGGTCGTCACTCGGTCGTCGGCCGGTTCCGATCGGGACCGGACGACGGGGCCTGCGAGCCCTCCGCTCCCGACGATCGCCCCGCCTCCTGCCGAGTCTCTCGCCGCTCGCCTTCCCCGAGTCTGCCCTGCCGACCGTCGACGCTGCCCACCGGCACCGGCCGTCCGCGATCCTTCCCGAGTCCTCGGCCCGATCGATCCCCTCGAGGCCCTTTCGATGAGCACGCCCGCATTCCTGCCGCACGTCGAGCGCATGGCCGGCTACGTCCCGGGCGAGCAGCCGAAAGACGCGGGGACGATCATCAAGCTGAACACGAATGAGAACCCCTATCCACCCTCGCCGAGCGTGGGCAAGGCGATCGCCCAGGCGCTGGGAGACGGCCGGCTCCGGCTCTACCCGGACCCCGCCGCGACGAACGTGCGGGAGGCGGTCGCTCGACGGCATGGCCAGGGGGTGACGCCGGAGATGGTGCTGGTGGGGAACGGGTCGGACGACTGCCTGACCATCGTGACTCGAGCGTTCGTCGGCCCGGGGGACGTGCTCTCGTACCCGACGCCCAGCTACATCCTGTACCGCACGCTGGCCGAGATCCAGGGAGCCCGCGCCGTCGAGGTGCCGTTCCGGGCCGACTGGACGATCGACCCGGCCGCCTTCGCCGCCGATCGGCCAAGGCTGGCCTTGCTGGCCAACCCGAACAGCCCGTCGGGCACGATGCTGCCGCCTTCGGCCGTGGGGGAGATCGCCCGGCGCCTGGATTGCCCCCTGGTGGTCGACGAGGCGTATGCCGACTTCGCCGGGGAGGACTGCATCGGCCTGGTGTCGGAGCTGCCCAACGTCATCGTCACGAGGACCTTGAGCAAGGGGCTCAGCCTGGCCGGCCTTCGGGTCGGCTACCTGATCGCCCGGCCGGAGGTGATCGCCGGCCTGAACAAGGTGAAGGACTCGTACAACTGCGACACCCTCAGCCTGCTCGGCGCCGAGGCCGCGCTGGACGACGAGGCGTACACCCGATCGATCCGAGATCGCGTGATCGCCACCCGATCCCGGATGATCGCGGCCGTCCGGGCGCTCGGTTATGAGGTGCCGGAGAGCCGGGGCAACTTCATCTGGTGCGCCGGAGGCCCGCCGGCCGAGTCGGTGTACGAGGCGCTCAAGGAGCGTCGGATTCTGGTTCGCCTGATGCGCTATCCCGGCCGGCCGCCGGGCCTGCGGATCACCGTCGGCACCGACGAGCAGGCGGACCGCCTGCTCTCGGCGCTGGGGGAGATCGTCGCCGGGCGTTGATCGAAACCGGGAGCGGGGCCTCAGAAATCCGAGTCGCTGATAACCTCGCCGTCGGCTCGGTGGCCGAGGAACTGGAAGACCCGGGGGGTGATGGTGCTCTTGATGAACCGGACGGAGCCGTCGCCGAAGGCGAAGTTCGCGCCGCCGGGGTGGTTGCTGCTGAAGTTCCCCACGTAGAGGGCGGCCGGCGGGATCGGGGCGTTGGGGTCGGTCGGCACGGGAGGGTCTTCCGAGGGATCGAGCCCGGCGTCGACGGCCGGGGGGATCCCCGGTCCGCCGGCGGCGTTCGGCGGACCTCCGGTGTTGCGGAGCGTCGCCCGGGTGCCGGAGGCCCAGCCGAGCGAAGGGGCCCCGGAACCCTTGTATTCGCCGATGAACAGGGTGTTCGACGAGCCGTCGGGGATGTCGTCGAACCGCAGCGCGCTGTTGAGGAAGAAGACGCCGTGGTTTGACTCGTCGATCGGCGCCTCGACGTCGTGATGCACGCCCGCGTAGCTCGACTGGCCGACGGTGCTCACGCCGATCCAGCCGTCGGACGGGCAGAGGAAGGTCGAGAAGCTGGCCGTGCGCACGGTCGTGTTGGCCGGGGCGTAGACGCCGGTGTCGAAGTTCAGCTTGTGGTACGCGTTCCGCTCGTCGATGAACGGCAGGATCTGGGTGATCCAGCCGTAGTGCTTGCCGATCTGGGCCGAGGCGATCGGCCCCGAACCGGGGTCGTCGACCACGCCGGGGGGCATCATCTCGTGGGCGGAGGCGTAGTTCTGCACCGCGAGGATGAGCTGCGTCAGGTTGTTCGAGCACTGGACCCGCCGGGCCGCCTCCCGAGCCGACTGCACGGCCGGCAGCAGCAGGGCGATCAGCACGCCGATGATGGCGATGACCACCAGCAGCTCGATCAGCGTGAATCCCGGGCGGGCCGGGAGGGATCGACTCCTCGTCATGAATCACCCCCATCGGTGCCGGCGGTCGGCCGGACCTGGAAGACTTTGCTCCGCCGGGCCCGGTGGGACGGGTCGCCGTCGGACGGATAATCGGCTCGGACTCGGACGGTCAGCGGCTGGTCGGCTCCGGGGTCCGTCTCCTCGACCTCGATCGTGACGGTCCCCTCCCGGCCGCCGAGGGCCTCGGGAGGGAGGGTCCACGTCTCGCCCTCGTAGGACGGATCGACGCGCAACTGGGCGGCGGCGCGTTCGAGCCCCGCCTCGACCAGCCAGAGGGCCTGCGACTCCCGCTCCAGGGCGAGCAGGTGCTCGGCACGGTCGGCCCCCAGGCGGATCAGCCCGGCGACCACAAGGACGATCACGCTCAGGCAGACCAGCGCCACCAGCGCGGCCCCGCCCTGGCGGTCGGTTCGGGACGACGACGGCCTCATGATGCCCCTCCCGAGAAGCGAAGATCGCGGCCGATCGTGGTCTCGATGCGGACGACCCGGCGGTTTCCCCCCTCCGCCTTTGGCCGTCTCGGCGCGTCGAGCACAAGTGAGACGCGATCGCCGTCCACCTCCCATCGGCTCAAGGTGCCGGGGAGGAGGCGGTAGCGGTCGACCCGATCCGGTTCGCCCTCTCCTCCCGCTCGGGTTCGGACCAGGTCGCTCCCGTCCGATCGGTAGGAGACTCGGCCGCCGTCGGGAGCGACGAGCGTCAGGCCGTCGGCCGGCCCTTGCCCGTCGCGATCGACCTCCGCCGCCGAGCGGACGTCGGCGCGCAGGTCGGCCGCCAGGCGGCCCTCGGCGACGGTGGCGGTCAGCTCGTCCCGGCCAGTGGACTCCAGCCTGAACACGAGGACCATGACGGTTCCAGTGGTGAGGAACAGCACGGAGCTGACCGCCATCGCGGCGAGGACCTCGATCAGCGACGCCGCCCCCCGGCGGCGATCGGATCGCCGCCTCCCTCGATTCCGGGCGATCATGGCGAGCCCTCCGTCTTCGAGGCGACCCACGTCGTCAGCCGGACCGGACGGGCGGGCTCTCCCGGCCGATCCTCGTAGCGGATGGTGACCGAGAGACGCTCCATCGCCGGGCCCTCGCCCTCTTCGGGCCGGCGGTCGATGACGACCTCGCCCCCGGGCAAGGACGTGGCGGCCTCGTCGGAGAGGGCGGGGGGGGCGGCCTCGGGATCGGCGAGGGAGAGGCGGTCGAGCAGGTTCTCGGCCTCCCGGAGGGCGACGGCGCGGCGCTCGGCGGCCCGGCGGTCCCGGGCGACCCAGGCCAGGGCTCGGACGGTGGTCGCCATCGCGGTCATCAGCAGGAGGACGGCGATCGTCGACTCGATCAGGCTGAACCCACGCCGGCCCGGCCCGGGGGGCCGGCGATGCGGAGGCGTTCGGTTCATCGGGACATCGCCTCGATCAAGGTGACGAGCGGCAGGAAAAACCCCACGGCCACGACCACGACCGGCATCGCCAGCAGGATGACCGCAACCGGCAAGAGGAACTGGCTCCAGACGATCAGGCGATGGCCGGCCCGGCGGTCGAGCCCGTCGGCCAGGTCCCCCAGCGCCCACGAGAGGTTCCCGGCGCGCTGGGAGGCGTCGAGGGCGAGGGCGTCGGCCCATCGGATCAGCCGGACGGAGGCCAGGGCCCGAGTCCATGCCTCGCCGCGGTCGACCCGGCCTCTCGCCTTCCGGACGCGACGGCGGACGGCCCCGCTGGAGGCCGCCCGGCCGATCCGATCCAGCGCCTCGGGGAGCGGGCGGCCCATCGCCACCTCTCCCGAGAGGGCGCGGAGGACCGTCGCCCCGTGCCGCTTGATCAGCAGACGGTCGATCGGCCCAATGCCCCACTCGATCGGGTCGAAGAAGGCCAGCAACAGCAAGGGCAGGCCGACCAGCTCCAGCAGGAAGGCCAGCGGGAAGAACACCCCGAGAATCGCCGCGTTTCCCCGGAAGTAGGCGAGCTGCGAGATCCTGGGCATCGGGACGCCGAAGTCGGCGAAGATCGCCTCGTACCTCGGGGCGATCGAGTAGAGCAGGAAGCCCAGGACCGCCTGCATGACCACCAGCGTCCAGCCGATGTAGACCAGCCGCATCGCCAGGCTCGACCGGAACGGACGCCACTCGGCCCGCCGTTGGATCAGGTCGCGGAGGGCCTTGCCGAGGCGGGGGCCGTCCCAGTCCATCCGGAGGAAGACCAGCCCCGCCTTTGGGAAGGAGCCGGGCACCCGGGCGAACGCCTCGGCCGTCGGTGTGCCGCGCTGCAACAGGCGGACGACCGCCCTTGCCTTCGGCCGCATCGAGCCGCCGCAGAGCGCCCCGCAGGCGTCGATGCCCGCCTCCAGCGGCAGGCCGCGCTCGACGGCATTGGCCACGATCCAGAGCATCGGGTCCGATCGAACCGAGCCCCCCCGGATCAGCAGCGCCAGCCCGCCGGCGATCGCCGAGAGGACCAGCACCACGAACACGATCAGCGCGAACGCCGGCCCGGCCACCATCGCCACCCGGCCGACCACCGCCAGCACGGCGATGGCGATCATCGCGTGGGCCAGGCCGAAGCTCCGGGCCGAGGGCAGCGGGCGCGGGGGGCCGTACGAAGAGGACGGCCCGGAAGGGGGGCCGTCATTCCGGTCGTCGTCCGTCTCGGTCGATTGGCTCACGGTATCACCAGAGAACAGAGGGACCCCCGCCCGAGAGCTCGGCGAGGAGCTTGAGAATGGGCAGGAGCAGGCCCAGGACCATCAGGACGATCCCGATCACCACGATCATCACCACCGACGTCGAGAGGAACAGTCCGATGAGCGCCGCCTGGGTCCGCGCCCGGCTGGCGAACGCCTCGGCCGCCAGGCGGAAGGTGTCGGGCAGGGCCTGGTGCGTCTCGGCCCAGGAGAGCAGGCGGTCGAACCCGGCGGGGAAAAGCCGGTAGGAGCGGCAGGCCTCGGAGAGCGGCTGGCCGTTGCTGACCTCGAGCGCCGCGCCGTCGCAGGCGGCGATCAGATCGGGATCGCGCACCCCTCGAGACGCCAACGTCAGCGCCTCCGGGGCCGACAGGCGGCACTCGATCAGCAGCGCCATCAGGCTGGAGAACTCCGCCAGGGCCGCGTTCCGCCAGAGCGCTCCGAACAGCGGGATCCCGCTGGCCACCCGACGTCGGGCCTTCCGCGTCACCCCTCTCGAGAGGAGCCAGAGGCCCCCGCTCGCTAGGAGGATGAACACCGGCGCCGGCCAAATCGCCCGAGAGACGAATTGAGACACGTTGAGCAGGCCGAAGGTGAGGCTGGAAAGCTCCACTCCGAACGAGGAGTAGATCTCTTGGAAGCCCTCGGTCACCAGCGCGCTGAAGATCTGGAAAATCAGGACGAAGAGGCAGATCAGGAGCGTCGGGTACGCCAGGCGGAGCAGAACCTGCCAGCTCAGCTCGGCGCCGATGCGCTCGAAGTGAGCGGCCTCGGCCAGGACCTCCGCCAGCCTCCCCGATCGCTCGGCGGCCCGGACGATCCCGACGAGGTGCTCGGGGACGTCGCGCTCCGCCGCGATGGCCTTCCCGAGCGAGTCTCCCGCCTCGACGCGGTCGGCCACTCGGGCCAGCGCCGATCGGACCCGGGCCGAGCCGACCTCCTCCCCGAGGACGCGGAGCCCCTCGGGCAGCGCGAGGCCGGCGCCCGCCAGGCCGCCGACGAGTCGGGAGAACTCGGCGGCCTCCGCGTCGTTCATCGGGCCAGGGCCGGGGCCAGGAGGCGGCGGGCCGGCCGGGTCGGGAGCGTCCTGGGACGGGGCGGTCATCGGTCAGGCTCCGGAATCGTCGGCGATCGTCCGGCGAGGGTTCGGTCCGTCCGAGGGGCTCAGGAGGCGACCCCCCGGAGCAGCTCGGCGAAGGGGGCGAAGAGGGTCATCCCGTAGAGCAGCACCGCCGTTCCGCCGATGAGGGCGACCAGGGCGGTCGGGCCGAAGAGTCGGATCAGCTCGGCCTGGAGGAGGGCCCGCTCGTGATAGGTGCGGGCGGCCAGCCGGAGGGCGCCCGGCAGGTCTCGGTGCGAGGCCCCGCTGACGACCAGCCAGCGGAGCAGGGGGGGGAGGCCGGGGCTCGATTCCGGAGCGAGGGCCGATCGCAGGTCCTCTCCCCGGGAGGTGGCCTCGGCGGCGCGGGCGACGGCCTCCCGCAAGCGGTCGTCTCCCACGGCCCGAGCAGCCAGTCGCAGGGCATCGGGCAGCGGCACTCGATTCTCGACCAGCAGGGCGAGCAGCTCCGCGAGCAGGCCGCTTCGGGAGAGGCGCAACAGCGTCCGAGTTCCCGGCATCCAGCCGAGCGTTGGGCTCAGACCACCGAGCGCCGAGGCCCGGCCCGATCGGACCCAGGCCGCCGCCGCCAGGATCAGCACGATCAGGCCGGCCGGCCCCCAGGCCCAGGCCCACTCCCCGGCCCGAGCCAGCCGGCTCGCGATGCCGGCCGGCACCCCGAGCGCGTCGTAAGCCGAGGCGATCCGGGGGGCCAGCAGCACGACCATCGCCACGATCAGGCCGTAGGCCAGCAGCGCCACCAGCGCCGGATAGATCAGCGCCAGGCCGATCGTCGTTCTCAGGTCGGCCAGCCTCCGGGCGAAGGTCGTCATCCCCTCCAGCGCCGCCGGCAGGCGCCCGGCCCGGATTCCGGCCGCGACCACCGCCCGGTACAGCTCGGGAATCGACTCCCCCTCCGCCTCCAGCGCCTCCTCCAGCGAGCAGCCGGTTTGCTCCATCCTCCGGCCGATCGTCCCCGCCACTCGGCCGAGCCTCCCCTTCAGGTCTCCCCTCGCCCCGATCAGGCCGCGCTCCAGCGGCCCGCCGGCCCTCACCAGCGCCGCGATCTCCTCGTTCAGGGCGATCAGCTCGTCGAGCGTGACCCGCTCCGACCCGCCTCGTCCCTCTCGCTCGACCCCGCTGGCCATTGTCGGCGATCCTCCCGATCCGGGCCTGTCGTCGCGTCGGGAGGATTCTATGACAGTTGTCAAAGGATGTCCAGGGCGTGGCGATCGGGATTCTCGACGGCGAGGCGGGAGGGGGGGAACTGCGGATCGGAAGATGCGTTGATCGGAAGGGCACGCGGCCCGGGGCCCGAGCTGGCCCCGGCCAATTCGTCGAGGCCAGGGCCGCCGCCTGGGAGGATCCGACTGCCGTCAGTCGCCCGACGACAGCGCGTTCGCCCCCGATCCGCCCTGCCGAGCAACCCCCAGGACCCGACGGATCTCTGCCGGGCTGGTCGTTCCGTCGGAGGCGGCCGAGAGCGCCCGCTCCCAGAGCGGGACCATGCCGGCCGAGACGGCGGCGGACTCGATCCGGTCCACATCCGCCCGGGAGAGCACGGCGCGGGCGACCGCACCCCGTCCCGGGACGAGCAGCTCCGCCAGCGGGGAGCGGCCGAGATAGCCGGTGCCCCGGCAGGAGTCGCACCCGACCGGGGCCCGGCCGGAGGAGATCGGCAGGCCGAGCCGGGCGGGGTCGTCGGCAGCGGAGGAGGAGAGCGGCCGGGCGCAGGAGTCGCAGAGGAGGCGGACCAGCCGCTGGGAGAGGATGGCTCGGAGGCCGCTGCGGAGCAGGTACGGCTCGATCCCCATGTCGGAGAGCCTCCCCACGGCTCCGGCTGCGGATCCCGAGTGGAAGGTGGTCAGCACGAGGTGGCCGGTCAGCGCGGCCTGGAAGGCGACCTCGGCGGTGGAGGGGTCTCGGATCTCGCCGACGGCGATCACCTCGGGGTCCTGGCGCAGCAGGGAGCGCAGGCCCGAGTCGAGCGCGAAGCCGGCCTGCGGGTTCACCTGGGCCTGGACGACTCCCGGGACGGCCGCCTCGATCGGGTCCTCGAGCGAGGCGATGCAGCGGTGGCCCCCCGAGGAGGCGGCCAGGGCCCGGAGGCAGGCGTAAAGCGTAGTCGTCTTGCCGCTGCCGGCCGGGCCGGAGAGGACGATCAGGCCCGAGGTTTCCTCCAGCGCGAGCCGGAGGCCGGCGAGCACGTCGGGAGCCAGGCCGAGCTCGTCGAGATCGAGCAGGCGGCCGGACTCGGCGAAGAGGCGGACGACGGCGCGCTCGCCGTGCAGGGTGGGAAAGGTGCTCACCCGGGTTTCGGGCCGTCCGGGCTCGGCCCGGATGCGCCCTTCCTGGGGGATGTCGGTGCGGTAGGTGAGCAGCTCGGCCAGCACCTTGAGCCGGGCCACCACGTTCGGCGCCATCGAGGCCGGCAGCACGGCGAGCGGCTGGAGCACGCCGTCGATCCGGACCTGGGCGACCAAGCCCTCGGGAGTCGGCTGGAGGTGCAGGTCGCTGGCCCCGGCCCGGCGGGAGGCGGCCAGCAGCAGGTCGACCGCCTCCGTCGCGAATCGCGGGGAGGCGGGATCGAGCGCCGAGAGCTGCCGGGCCGGGTCGGGAGGCGATCCGTCTCCGGTGGCGATCGGGGAGGCCATCAGCCGTGGGCGTGCGATTCGGGAGACGCCGGGGCCGATGCGGCGAGCCGGGCCTCCAGGGCCTCGACTCGGGCCGACAGCGCCGCGACCTTCGCGGCCAGCGCGGCCGATTCCTCGGCTCGGGCCAGGCCGAGCCGTTGCGTGACCTGTTCGACGCGCTGATCGATCTCGGCCCTCAGTTCCTCCTGGGCGGCGGCGGCGCGCTTCTCCAGCTCGGCCTGGAACTTGGCGGCCTCGGCCTCGGTCAGCTCGGCCTGGCGGGAGACCTCCTTGGCCAGCTCCTCGATCTTGTCTCGGGTCATCGAGGCGAGGCCGACGCCCGTGTACAGCGCCTTCTTCACGAGTTCGAACATCGGTTCGTCCTTTCGCGATTCGGTTCGGTGCGGCGATTCGGTTCGGTGCGGCGGTCGGTGCCCGGTGTATCGCCCTGGGTTCTCTGGACGGGAACTTGATCGTACTCACGCCGCCGCTGGGACGCTACCGCTGTGGTCCCGGCGGACCTGACTCGGTGGCCTGTGGCCGTGGCGACCGATCAGCCATCGCTCGTTGTACAGGCGCTTGAACTCGCCCAACGCCTCGACCAGCTCGGCCACCGTGGCGAAGCTCCGGACCCACAGCAGCTGCTCCTTCAGCGTGCGGATGAATCGCTCGGCACACCCGTTCCCCTCGGGCTCCCGCACGAAGCTCGGTGAGCTGACCATCCCCAGGAAGGACAGCTCCCGCTGGAAGTCGTCGCTCAGGTAATTGCTGCCATGATCATGACGGATGGCCAGCCCCTCTGCGACGCCGGCACCGAAGTCGCCGAAGTGCTCTCGCACGCCCTGGCGCAACGGCTCCAGGGCCTCGAAGCGGTTGCCGCCCTTGGCGGCGTGCAGGCCGACGCATTCGCAGGTGCAGTGATCGACCGCCACGAAGACGTGCACCGTGCCCTCGCCGGTGGTGACGGTCGTGGTCATGTCCGTGCCCCACATCGTGTCCGGCTCCTCGGTGGTGATGGTGCCGTCATGGGCCTTCGGGCCGTGGGCGTTGCCACCCCGGCGGGGGGCCTGGAGGCGATGCTCCCGCATCAGCCGCCGGACCCGCTCGGCCGCCGTGCGGATGCCCTGATGCCGCAGCCGGGCCCACACCTTGCGGTAGCCCTCGCCGGTGAACGGGCTCTCGGACAGGACCCGGCGGATGTGGCCGACCAGCTCCTCGTCGGTGGCCGCCCCGACGGGGCCCCGCTTCCTGGGGGCCGGTCGCTGCTCCGGTGGGACGGCCTCCCGGGCCTTGAGGTAATAGGCGGTGGAGCGGGCCAGGCCGAAGATGCGACAGACCCGCTGCATCCCATACCGCTTGCCGGTGCCGGGGGAGGCGGAGCGGCTCAGCTGCTCCGCCTCCTCGACGCAAAAGGGCGGCCGCCCTCCGCCTGCCGGCACCTCAGGCCGAGCAGCTCGTTGTCCATCGTCAGCTGCCCGACCTTGGCCTGGAGGCGGGCGATCACCTCGTCCCGGTCGTCGGCCGGGCGGCTCTTGAGGGCCGCCCGGCCGCCGTCGAGGAACGCCTCCCGCCAGGAGGACAGCGTGGCGGCGGTGACGCCCAGCTCCCGGGAGAGGGTGTCGAGGTCCTCGCCCCGGAGCAGGCGGACGACGGCCTCGGTCTTCCGCCCGACCGAGAAGCGGCCACGACCGGGCGACTCAGGTGTACTGCGATTCTTGGTCATCTCGGGCACTCCTTCCAGGACCATTATGGCCCATGAGAGTGTCCAGAGAAAATCTCAGGCGAAGGACCCGGTCAGTCCGCGATCGCCTCGTAGGTGATCCTGAAAGGGTGTACGAAAAGCTAGATCGGCCCTAGAATTCCCCTATGAAACGCAATCGCTATCCTTCCGATCTGACCAACGCCCAGTGGAAGCGGCTCAGGGACCTGCTCCCGCCAGCCAGACCCGGTGGGCGACCCCGATCGGTCGATCTGCGGGAGGTCATCAACAGCATCCGCTACATCGTTCGGGGCGGTTGCTCCTGGCGGATGATGCCCCACGACCTGCCCCCCTGGAGCATCTGCTACGACTACTTCCGCAAGTGGCGCGACGACGGCCTCTGGCGGCGGATCAACGACACCCTGCGGGATCAGGTCCGCCGCAGGGCCGGGCGGAAGCGCAGCCCCAGCATAACGATCATCGACACCCAGAGCACCAAGACGACCGAGCAGGGCGGCCCGCGGGGCAAGGACCCGCACAAGATGGTCTCCGGTCGGAAGCGGCACCTGCTCGTCGACACGATGGGGCTGATCCTGGCCGTGGTGGTCCACGCCGCCGACGTCCAGGACCGGGACGGGGCCCGGTCGGTCCTGGCGAGGATCAAGGGGGGCTTCCCCCGGCTGAGGAAGATCCTGGCCGACGCCATCGACAACGGCGGGATTGCCGAGTGGGCGAAGCAGTTCGGCGGCTGGGTGTTGGAGGTCGTCCCCAAGCCGGAGCGGAAGAAGGGCGAGCCGTTCAAGGTGGCGAAGTGGCGTTGGATCGTTGAGCGGACGTTCGCCTGGCTGGGGCCGTATCGGCGGCTGAGCAAGGACTACGAGCGCCGGCCGGAGTCCAGTGCAGCGATGAACTACATCGCCATGATCGGTTTGATGCTCGGACGTCTGGAACCCAAGTAGCATTGGCTTTTCGTACACCCTTTCAGGTTCGTCCACGGCTTCATGGTCCGGGCCACCGAAGCATTGGAGACCACATGGGAAGCCGTCCCTGACACGCAATCACGGTCGGAGACGGTCGTGACCGTGCGGCCATGACCTACTGCCTCTCCTGGACCCTTCCCTTGTCGGTCAACGCGGCCGGCCGATTAAGGCTAGCAGTGAGTCGAAATCGACCGGCTTGACGAGGTGGTGGTCGAACCCGGCCTCCCGGGACCTGCGGATGTCCTCCTCCAAGCTGTAGCCGGAGACGAGGAGGGCGTCCCGACTGCCGATGGTGCCCCACTCGAGGATGTATTCGGAATTGTAGGAGCCTGAAGCAGTGGTCGCGGAGGGTGCGGACACCTCGGCGGTGAACCGGGCAACGAAGTTGCTAACCTGCACGGCGGCCAGCATTGTTGAGAGTCAATAGGAATCGGAAGAAACGACCTCGCCGCCGTTTCGGGTGCCGAGGGCCTGCCAGATCCCGGCTGGAGGGGGAGGGATAGGCGAACCGTTGGGGCCGACCGGGATTCCGAGTTCTAGATCCAAATTCCAGGAATTGACCGATTCCTTGACGAAGCGAACGGAACCGTCGGCCATCAGAACGTTCAACCCGCTCGGGTGGAGGCTTGAGGGTCCCGAGAGCCAGGCATCGACATTGGTGGCCCGAACGGGCAACCTTTTGAATGCGTTCGGAGGATAGAAGTTCGTGGCCATCGTGTCGTCAGTAATCCCCGAGAACCACCACCCCGTCAGGGAGTAGAAGCTCGGGCGTGTGCCGCGAGCGACGTCTTGGGGCTTGAACGCCGTTATCGACCGCTCGACCACCATCGCTGTCGTAGACAGTCCGTCCGTAATGGAACCTGGCGTGATGGGAGCCGTCTCGGTAATGCACCCGTTAGCAGCGGCTAGGCGGACCGGCTCGATTCGGCACCCCAAGGCCGGGTCCGGGTAAGCCTCCCAACTGTCGGACCCCCGCACGGCACAATAGCTGGTCGAAGCCAGCATCATCGCCTCGCCGCTGTTGCCGTTGAACCCGTCGGCGTAGACCGAATGGCCGGGCCGGAGGCCCAACGCGTCGGTGTCGTCAGGGCACACGTAGGTGTTAACCGAGACGGAGCACACTGTGCGATTCTCACGGGCATAGATTGACAAATCATGGTTAATGGCATTGTAGAGGGGGGCGTGTTCAATGTGCGGAAGCAGGGCTCCGAGGAAGCTCTTGTCGGGGATCCAGGAGGCACAGGGGAGGCCCGGGACCTGGCGAGAGGGGTCGCTCCAATAGGAGCGGCCCATGGGGAGGCACCCCGCGGCCCCCTGATACGCATGGACGGCGATGCCGAGTTGTTTCAGGTTGTTCGTGCATTGGGCACGCCTGGCGGCTTCACGTGCCGCTTGGACTGCCGGGAGGAGCAGGGCGATGAGGATGCCGATGATGACGACGACGACGAGTGCCTCAATGAGTGTGAAGCCATGCTCCCAACGGTTGCCGTGTCGCACCTTCATGGCCATCCCCCTGTTCTTGATGGTGACTTAGGCCATCGCTCGCCTTGCCCTCGCCCGGCCCGCAGCCAACTTCAAGGCGAGTCCCACGACAAGCCCCAACACGCCAAGTCCGACGAGCCAAGGGATCAGTCCGAAGCGACGCACGGGCGGCGTCGCGGCGATGTCGGGGAGGTCGTAGAACTCCATCGAGAATTCGTCCCTTGGGGTGGGGTCGAAAGTGACGGAGCGGAACTCGCAGACCTCCGACTTGAGATTGGGGTCGGTGAACTTGACGAGCTTGGGCGTCGGGATGCCGCCACGGCCGGGGTCGTACTCCACCTCGATTTTCGTCGTCCGCGTGGCACCGGGGGGCTGGCCGGCCAGATTCTCGTACGACCGGATGACCCACGAATTCGGGTCGAGGACGAGCCAGGTCTTGTCCGGGGCCTCTTTCGTACCGCTCTCGAAATAGACCTTGAGCAGCGTTTCCCCGCCCATGGACACCTCTTCCGCGGTCACGTTCCGAACATCCCCGGGCTTGACGAGGTCAATCAGAGGAGTCCAGTAGATGGAGTGCGGTGCGTTGATGTACTTTCCAAATTGAAAATTGAAAGTGCGTTGATTCTCGCTCGCTGGGCCGAGCCAGAACACTCGGTAGGGGGCTTTGGTGTTCTCGCGACGCAATCCGAACCCGGAGTCAGGTCCGAGGCAGTATACCATAGAGCCTGACCGGCCCTTCGCGTTCGGATCCGCGAAGAACTCGACTTTGCGGAAACCGTGATCAAACGCGAATATTGCCGGGCTCATTCGCTTGGAGGTGACGTCGGTGATCCGGCATTCCCCCTTGATTTGGGAGTAACGCTCCTGGATACGTCGGGCCGCTTCGGGATATTCCCGAAGGAAACGGTCGGCTTCTGCCTGCCCCGCCTGCACGGCGACCGGGCAAACCACCGCTACGAGGACAAATGTTGGAGCAAGCCTCATGATGCACCCCCGGGCCGTTGAATTCCCCCGAGCATGTTCGTGGGTCGCCGGTCTGCCCGTCCGGACATCCCGGCGACCCACTTTTGCGTCAAGGCAATACGGGTAGGCAGGTGCAGCTGTATTCGTGCCCGCCGCCCGCCACCGGGACGGATGAGGCCGAGCAACCGCAGCTAGCGGGGCAGCCGCCCGTACAGCGGAAGCTCCCATCGGGGTTGACCCGAACCGGGTAGCAGTCCTCGTCATCGCAGACGGGAGCCGGCTGCGTTCCCGCGTAAGCGGGCGAGACGAGGGCGATGGCCAGGACAAGGACCGAGAAGACGGTGACGGTCCTCGACGCAAGGCGGAGAACGAGTTCCATTCCGACTCCTCTCAGACGGAGGGCCAATCGAAACCGGGCCGGGCGACGAAGCCCGGCCACGCCTCAATCGAGCCGGGTTAAGTGAGTAGCCGGCTCGGCTGTGACCTTGGCTGTAAATTTTAGTTCTATTTGACGCAAATACATGTCGTCGAGAAAAACCTTCAATTCTCCGGTGTAGTTTCGACCCGCCTGCACCGGAATTGGGCTGTACTCCAGCTCGATGACCTCAGCCCGTGCATGGGGCAGGACGGTAGGCATCCTGCGGAGAGTCGTACAGGAGCATGGAGCCTGAGACCCGACCACGTTCACCGGACGGCCTGTGAGGTTCGTCAACCTGTAGCGAATTAACCGCCTCTCGCCAACAGGCATGGAACCCAGAGCGTAGGCGTTGCTCTCGATGAGCACACGCTCCCCACGTACGAACGACAAAGCATTGCCGACGGAGCCGAATCGGTAGGCGGCAACGCTCGCCATGGTCGCCATGCTCAATAAGGCGAGGATAGCTGTCCCGATGACGTTGCAAAGCCAACGGAACTGCCTCGGCGAATCGCTCATATTGATAGCCTCCGAGACGGCCACCGGCTTGTATGGCTTACTGAGGGGTGCGCAAAGAACGTCAAGTTTTGGAGCCAGCCTCGCCAGCAATTCCTGGAAGAAGCTGGCCGGAGAACTTGATCTCCTTTGCGCACCGATCAGTAAATCACCATGGACGCCGACAGCCAATCGCAATACATGCACGCCGACCCCTCGCTTGTCAACAAAAAAATCGCCTGGCTGATCGGTACAACCCTTGTTTAGCCAGCCGAGACGCAGGGCCCATATAAATATATATTCTAATATATGATTGAAATGTGATTTTTCTGGGAGATTGATGGCGAAGCTCAATGAGCCGGCTTGGAGCCGTGTGGGCCAGGTCTGGACAGGCTTCACCGCCCCCATGGTGCGTTTCCCGGCCTTGGCAGGCGGACTCTCCTTGTCGAAAAGGAGGAGTTGGACGAGGCGGCGGCTACCCACTGGGCCTCGAAGTCATCAGGTCTGGGGCTCCGTGATGGCTTGGCCGATGAGGCGATCGACGGCGGCCTTGTTCAGGGACCGCCAGTCAACTTTGTGGAAGGAACCGTCCGGGGCTCGGTCGAAGGTGGCCAGGTTGAACTGTTCCTTGAACTGGGTCGGTCACCGAGCTGGGCCCGGTCGCGGTAGTGCTCGACCCAGAGGATCGTGTCGGGTCCAGGCGGAAGTCCCGGCAGACCTGGGTGGCCAGGGACTCGGCGGCGTTGATGATGCTGGAGCTGGCGTTGTCCTCGGCCTCTGAGAATCTCCTCGTTCAGACCGCCGGCCTGCGAGGGATACGACTGGGTGAACACGATGCCCACCAGCTCATGTTCCGGGTCGACCCAGAAGTACGTGGCGAAGAAGCCCCCCCAGGAATACGACCCGGCGGCCCAGGGAAGGTCGCTGTTCTCCTTGACGACGCCGAAGCCGAAGCCGAAGCCCTGGCCGTGGCCCCAGTTGGGCACGCCGAGGGCGCCGACCTGGTCGGTCGTCATCGCCTCGACCGTCTCGGGGCGGAGCAGGCGGACGCCGTCGAGCTCCCCCTCGTTCAGGGTCATCTGGAGGAAGCGGGCATAGTCGCCGAGCGTGGAGACGAGCCCGGCGCCCCCGGAATAGAACGAGCCATCGTCCCAGGTCGGGTACGAAGCGGAGTAGACCAGCGGGCCATGCTGCTCGGGGTGCCCGTCGAGCGGCTGCAAGCCGCCCCCCTCGGCCGGTTCGTAGACGGCGGCCAGGCGGTCGCGCTTCTCCTCGGGGAGCACGAAGGAGGTGTCGACCATCCCCAGCGGCTCGAAGATGCGCGTGCGGAAGAACTCGTCGAGCGTCTGGCCCGAGGCGACCTCGACGACCCGGCCGAGCACGTCGGTCGCCAGGCTGTATTGCCAGGCGGTGCCGGGCTCGAACGCCAGGGGGACCTGCGCGATCCGCCAGGTGTTGTCGCCGATGGTGCCGCTCGTCTCGGACAGCCCGTCCGAGACGCCGGCCCTCACATACAGGTCGACCAGATGCGGCGTGTTGGCGAATCGGTAAGAGAGCCCCGAGGTGTGGGTCAGCAGGTGCCGGATCGTGATCTCCCCCTCGGCCGGGACGATCTCGAAGGCGGGGGAGCCTTCCGGGGCGTCGGGCCGGGGCTTGAGGATCGTCGGGTGCGCGAACTCGGGCAGGTACTTCGAGAGCGGGTCGTCCAGCGCGATCGTCCCCTCGTCCACCAGGATGAGCACCGCCGTCGAGGTGATCGGCTTGGTCATCGAGGCGATCCGGACGATCGTGTCGATCGCCATCGGCCTGCCGGCCTCCCGATCCGCCATGCCGACGGCGACCTGATAGGCCACCTTCCCTCGCCGAGCGATCAGTGCCGAGCCGCCGGCGATCTTGCCCTCGTCGACCCGAGATCGAAGAGCCGACTCAATCGCCGAGAGCCGATCGGGATCGAAGCCGAGTTGCTTCGCATCGCCGGAGGGAAGGCCGTCGGCGGCCGACGTTGGGGCCGTCAGGCTGATCGTCGCGAGCAGGGCAATCAGCGCGCATTGCCTCGTCATGGTCGCTCCCCGGAGAGTCAGGCGGGCCGGGCCCTGGCTCGATCGATCTCGGACCAGGGAGGAATCCGAACGCGCTCATTGTCCCATCTCACTGCCGAAGAAGCGAGGGCGCGCCGGGAGGGAGGGAGGGAGGAAGACCTCGGACCCAGCCGAGGAGGCGCCGAGGAGATCGGAGCGCGGGGAGGGTCCTGGGGGAAGGGACCGGCCCGGCGGTGCCGCCCGGGCGGACCCGATCGACCTGGCGTGCAATCGGGAGGAGACGCCCGTAGAATGCCGCGCGACGGTCCGATCCACCCGAGGAACGCCCCGCGATGCCTTCCGTAGACGATCCGACTCCCCTCCCCCCGACCCCCGCCGATCTCTCCTTCGGCGGCTTCTGGGAGCTGCTCGGGATGGTCCCGATCCCCCCCGCTCGCCCGGACGGGCCCGGCCGGGTGATGCTCCGGGTGGGGGAGCATCACCTCAGGAGCCTCGGCCTGATGCACGGCGGCGTCGCCGCGGCCATGCTCGACTCCTTCACCGGGAGAGCCGCCTCGGCCTCGTCGCCGCCGGGGCACCACGTCGTGACCATTCAACTGAACGTTCACTTCGTCCGAGCCGCCCGAGTCGGCGACGTGCTCATCGCTGACGGCGAGGTCCAGCACGCCGGCCGCCGCACCGCCGTCGTCCGAGGCGAGCTGCGCACCGAGGACGGCCGGCTTATCGCCACCGCCTCCGGGACCTTCATGCACCTGCCCATCGGGCCGATGGCCGGCCCGGACGTCGCTCGGGAGCAAGGGGCCGAGGCGTGAGGGGCCGAGCCCCGGGGCGGGGGGCGATCGGGGACCGCGAGGGGCCGGAACGATCGGCCCTCGACCGGTCCGAGCCCGATCCGCTCCCGGTCGGCCCGGGATCAGACCTCCAGCCCCACCGCCCTCATCAGCGCCAAGGCGTTGCTCTTCCGCACGACCCCCGGCCGCATGACGTAGTCGAACCGGATCTCGCCGTTTTCGAGGTGGTCTTCGAAGTGCACGTTCTCGGCCGGGTGGCCGAGGCTGGCGACGATCTCCGCCAGGGCCAGGTCATGCGTGGTGACCAGCCCGATCGCCCCCCGATCGAGCAGCCCCTTGATGACCCCCTCGGCGCCGGAGCGGCGGTCGTGCGAGTTGGTGCCGTGGAGGATCTCATCGAGCAAAAAGAGCAGGGGAGGGGGCGAGGAGGCCAGGTCGACGAGCGTTCGGAGCCGGGTGATTTCGGCGTAGAACCGGGAACGGCCGGCCTGGAGCGAGTCTTGCACGCGGAGCGTCGCCCCGAGCTGCAAGGGGGAGAGCCGCATCGACGCCGCCCGCACCGGGGCGCCGGCCAGGGCGAGCACGACGTTGACCCCGAGCGATCGCATCAGCGTGCTCTTGCCCGACATGTTCGAGCCGCTGACCAGCAGCACTCGCGGGCCGTCGGGGCCGCCCAGCGCCAGGTCGTTGCGCACCACACGGTCGCTCGGAATCAGCGGGTGCCCGAGCGATCGGGCCTGGACGATCGGTCCCTCCTCCTCGGGAAGGATCTCCGGGAACGGGTCGTTCGGGCATTCGAAGGCGTAAGAGGCGAGGGCGCAGAGCGCCTCGAACTGGCCGACGGCGTCGAGCCAGCGCTCGATCGATCGGCCCGATCGGGCTCGCCAGCGCTCAATCGCCAGTGCGAGGTGCGTGGTCCAGAGCGTCAGGAAGGCGATCGGGGCGAACAACTGGTTGCGCCGGAACTCGAGGAGCGTCGCCAGCCGGGCCAGCCGGGCGATCTCCCTCGAGGGGGGCTCGCCGTCGACTCCGCTGGTTGCTCGGATGGTGCGAAGCCGGGGAGCGGAGAAGGGCTCCTGCTCGATCCGCTCCAGCAGCGAGGAGAGGAGGCGCAGCTCGTCGGCCCGCTCGTCGATCGCGCCGATGGTCCGGCCGAGGTCGAGGCGGACGAGGCGGCCGAGGATGAGCGTGGCGACGATGCTCCCGAACAGCGGCAAGCCGCCGAGTCCTCCGATCCAGGAGGCCAGGGCGGCCAGGTTCAACGTCGCCAGCCCTCCGACGACGAGGGGCCAGCCCGCCCAACGGAACCCCGGCGGCTGTTCTCCCCAGGCGATCAGGGCGGCCGGGTGCAGCCCGCGCTCGACGTCGTCCCCCAGCAGGGCGATGTCCTCCCGGAGATCGAGCCGGTCCTTCAGCTCCGCGATCGCCTCCTGCCTCGCCCGGATCTCCGCCGGGTCGGCCGGTCGGAGGAGCCAGTGGGCCAGCGTGGCCTTGCCGGCCCCGGTGCGGGCGGTGCAGAGCCGCTCGAAGAGGGAGCCGGTGCCGAAGAGGTCGAGGTCGGCGTCGAACGGGTGGTCGGGCGTCAGGAACCGCTCTCCCGAGTCTCCCCGGCCGGGCCAGCGGTCGCCGAGCCGGTCCAGTCCCGCCTCGTAGAAGGCGACCCGGCGCTCCACCCGGCGCCGACGCCGGCCAATCGCGTCGTAAGCGATCACCAGGCCGACGAACGCCGCCGCCGGCGCCAAGAGCCACCAGGCCGACACCCATCCCGGCCCCAACGCCACGACCGCCAGCACCAGCGCGATCGCCGACACCCCCAGGCGGGCATCGGCGATCGCCCGGTGCCGGGAGGCCAGCCGGGACGCCTCCGCCTGCCGGGCGTCGCGTCGATGCTCGTATTCGGCCTGAGGGCCCCGCGGGGCGGCGGCGGGAGCGGAGGCGGGGCGTTCGATCAACGGACTGGCTCCCTTCGATCTGCCCGGAAGGCGAAGCCCGGCCCGATCGCCGCACGCTGCCCCGGCACGAGGATGCTCCGACCCCGGACACGATGGGCTTCCCGGGGCCTCCCTCCAATCATACCAGGAGCCGTCCCCGGCAGGGATGACCGGTCCCCCGCCGGCCCTCGGCTCGGAGTCAGCGAACCATCGGATAGAAGCGCGCCAGCACCTCGGTCGGTACCCCGGCCGCCGCCGCCGCGGTGAGGCCCCAGTTGCGGAGCGACTGCCCGAGCAGCCCGTGCCGCCGCCACCGCCGGGGAGAGACGTGGATCCGGCTCGGAAGCAGCGCGATCCTCCCCAATCTCCTGAGCCTCAAAGCCAGGAAGACGTCCTCCATCAGCGGGACCTCGGGGAACCCTCCGATCCGGTCGAACACCGGCCGGGGGACGAAGATCCCCTGATCGCCGTACGGCAGGCCAATCAGCCCGGCGCGGAGGTGGGCCGCCGCGTCGATCGCCCGAAACCCCGCCTCCGGGCCGTCCACCCGCATCCGGAAGCAGCCGCCGGGGACCTTCGGGCATCGGGAGACGAACCGTCTCAGGCAGGCGATCCCCCCGGGGTCGAGCCGGCAATCGGCGTGCAGGAATAGGAGCACGTCCCCCGAGGTCGCCGCCGCCCCCCGGTTCTGCTGGATCCCTCTGCCCCGAGGGCTCGACACCACCCGGACCCCGGCCGACCGGGCGAGGTCGGCCGTGCCGTCCGGGCTGTCGGCGTCGGCCACCACCACCTCGTCGGCCCCCTGGGCCGCCAGGTGCTCCAGGCAGGAGCGGATCTCCCCGGCTTCCTGGAGCGTCGGGATCACCACCGAAACCGAGACGCTCTCCGGGGCCGGCATCAGCGGTGCAACTCGTACAGATCCCGGGGAGAATCATGCAGGACCTGCCGGAGCAGGTCGGGCAGGTCCTCCTCCCTCGCGAAACCGGCCTCCACGTGCTTGGCCAGGGCCGACGCGATCGCCCGCTTGACCACCTGGAGCTTGCCGTAGGCCCATTCCACCGAGTAGGAGTCGCTCAGGAAGCCGCAGAACTTGGTCATCGGCACGATCTGCGATCGCATACCGAAGTGCCGTTCGATGATCGCGGGGAAGAACGTGTGCCACCAGTAGCCCGACGTGTACACGTTCGGGAACTGCCGGGCCAGCACGCAGACCTCCTGCGCGAGCACGTCGGAGGCCATCATCAGGTCGAACCGGGCGTTGCCGAACCGGTGGAAGGCTCGGGCCATCTCGCTGGTCCAGTTCGGCTGGAAGCGCGGGATCGACTTGCCGTCGCAGATGAAATACTCGGCCCCGACGGCGATCTGCACCGCCTTCCGGTGCTCGTGGTGCCACTCCAGGAGCGTCCAGGTGACGAGGTTCACCAGGGCGTCGAGCTCCGCTTCGGAGGGCTGCCGGCCGGCGGCCTCCTGCGCCAGCGCCGAGCTTGCGCGCGACTCGTCCGGCTCCCGGAAGCGCTGCTCGATCGGGATGAACGTGTTGGTGAACCGGACGGGGCCGGTCACGGTCCGGTCGAGCCAGTCGCGGAGCAGCCGCTTGAGGTGCTCGGTCGTCGAGGGACGGTCGCCGAGGACCTGGACGAGGGCGTCGACGTAGGCGTTCCTGGTCGTCCGGCCGGTGAAGAACGGCTCCAGGTCGGTGGCGACGCCGGGGCAGAACAGGTAGTGGGCGTCGAGCATGAACAGGGCATCGGGAGCCACCGAGCTGCTCGCCTCTCCCCGGTTCCCCAGGCTCGTGACGAAGGTCTGGATGTGGCAGCGGTCCCGCAGTACGTGGGAGGGCCAGCCGGGGTCGGCCCCCTTGGCGGCCACTCGGTCGAGCAGGTCCTTGTAGTTCGACTCGGTGACGGCCGGCTCGGCGAACTCGTAAAGGTCCCAGAGGATCCGGTCAACGCACCACGACATCGCCGTGTTGCGCATCCGGGCCAGGTAGGGGATCATCCTCCGGATCCGCTCGTCGACCGGCAGGGCCGGGTCGAGGTCGTCCTTCGGCATGCCGACGGCGATCAACTCGGTCTGCACCCAGTGGTAGCCGAGCAGGGCGGCCAGATCCGGGGCCGAGGGCCGGTCGCAATGAATGTGCGTATGGGGGTCGATGATCGGTGTCGCGTCGATCAGGCGCTCGATCGACTGCGCCAGGCCGGGCATGGTCGTGAACATGGGGGTGCGCCCCTGGGGACGCCTCGAAATCGGCGGCGGGGGAGGAGGCCGGCGAGCATTTTCCGGGGCCGCCGCCGCCGTGTCAACGAACCCTCCTCTCGCCCCGAATTGCGCGGTCGGCGATGCCCTGGGTCGCCCGATCTGGTAGAATGCTGATGGCATCGCCCGCGATCCGCCACGGACCCGGACCCCATGGCCGCCGAACCGGGAGCGATTATGCGGCGAGACATCGACGAGGCCCTCCGGGGCTGGCCCTACGACCCCGAGATCGACGAGGTCGAGGCCCGGGAAGTCCGGGCCCGAGACGGCCGGACGGTTGTCCAGGTCCGCATCGATCTGGGGATCCTCCAAATGGAGCTCGATGGCCGACCCGACGGCGCCTGCCCGCGCGGTTTCACCACCTACCTCGACTACCTCCGACATCGGTCCCGGATCCGTCGCCGGCGCCGCAACGCTCCGGTCGACTCCGGCCCCTCGGCCTGGACCATGTCTGCCGAGCAGTGCTCCGAGGCCGACCGCGAGCTGGTCCAGTTCTACCACCGCCGCGTGGCGATGCTGGCCCTGCAGCACTACGACCGGGCGTTGCGCGACGCGGACCATAGCCTCTCGCTCATGGACTTCATCGCCGACTTCGGCCCGACGCCCGACTACGTCGACCGCCACGAGCGGCTCCGAGGCGGCATCCTCTTCGACCGCACCCAGGCCGCCGCGGCGATGGCCCTGGAACGCTCCCGCCCCGAGGAGGCCATCGACGCCATCCGAGAGGGGATCGATCGCCTCGAGCGCCACTGCCGAGAGCAGTCTCCCGCCGAGGACCTCGGCCGAACCGAGTTCCTGGCCGGATCGGAGGAGTTGGAGTCGTCCGACCTGGCCTTCGTCGAGCGCCTGCGGCGCCTCGAAGCCGAGGTCCGGCACCACTTCGAGGTTCCCAAGACCCTCAAGGAGCAGCTCGACGAGGCCGTCGAGCACGAGGACTACGAGACGGCCGCCCGCCTCCGGGACCAGATCCGCTCCCGGGCCGGCGACTGACCTCAGCCTCCGGCCCGATGGCCCTTGGGAGGCTCGAGGATCAGTGCCCGTCCCCGATCGGCCAGGCCACCTCGGCCGCCGGAACGATCGGGCCCTCGACGCAGACCCGGCGCAGGTCGACCGAGCCGTCGGCCTGCCGCATCGGCACGACGCAACTGAAGCAGGCCCCGAAGCCGCAGGCCATCTGGTTCTCCAGCGACACGTCGCAGGGGATCCCCTCCCGCTCGGCGATCCTCGCCAGCGCCCCCAGCATCGCCGGAGGCCCGCAGCCGACGAGCTTCGCCGGCCGTCGGCCCTTCCGGAGCCGATCCTCCAGCACCTCGGTCACGAACCCGTGATGCCCGGCCGAGCCGTCGTCGGTCGCCAGTGTCACCGCGATGCCCGCCTCCCGGAAGTCCTCGACCCCGGCCGCCAGCTCGGCGGTGCGCACGCCGTAGAGCAACTCCGCCGAGCCCGCTCGGGCGCCGGACCAGTGCTCGGGAGGATCCCCGTACCCGCGCGATCCCAGCCACCAGCGCCCCAGGGCCAGGAACGGCGTCTGGCCAATTCCCCCCGCGACGAACGTCACCGGCCCCCCATCTTCCGGAGGGGGCCCGAACCCGTTCCCCAGCGGCCCCCAGACCTCCAGGCGATCCCCCGCCATCCGATCGGCCAGGGACGCGGTGCCCCGGCCGATGACGAGGTAAACGAGATCGACCGCCTCCGGCTTGCCTGACGCCCCCAAGATCGTGTCATACAGCGCGAACGGCCGGCCGAAGAACGGGTCGGTCGTCCCGGGGCGGGTGGGGCGGATCATCAGGAACTGGCCCGGCCGGATCGCCCGGGCGATCTCCGGCGCGAGCAGGCGCATCCGATACGTGTCCCGGGCGATCCGAACATTCTCGATCACCTCGACCGACCGCTGTCGGGCACACTCCGGGGCGACGGCCTGCATCGTTCGCGATCTCCGGGAGGCGGGTCAACTCGGCCCCCCGCTTGTCAGGAGGCCAGGCCCCTGCGAGTCGAGTCCGGTCCGACCCGGATCGCGGAGGACCAATCAATGGCCGCTCCGGGATCGAGGCGGCTCGATCCCGAAAGCGATTGGCCGGGGGACGCTCCAGGGCGTCTCCCCGATCGGGCTCGATCCGGCGGGCTCACTCGTCGTCCGACGGCTTCGATCGCCTCGCCTTGGGCAACGGCTTCGGCCGTCTCCGGACGGGGCCTCCCGGGGGCTTGGACCCGCCGGGGCCGGCCGATCGTCGACGGGGAGGGGGGCCGTCGTCGCCGATCACGGGGGCGGCGCCGAGGCCGATGACCCGTCGCGATCGAGGCCCGCCGGCGTTTCCCGACCCGAGGCCGCGACCGCGACCTCGGCCGGGCCCTGCGGGACGCCTGGGGGGGGGACCGCCGGGGCGACGGCCCCGGCTCGGGGGAGGGGAGTCTCCGCCGACCCCGATCGGGGCCACCAGGATCTCATCCGGCCCGTCGTCCCCGTCTCGGGAAGGGCGACGGCCCTGGGGGCCGCTCGGGGGAGGGGCGAAGGAGCCGACCGCTCCTCGGCGGGGGACGCCGCCGGGGCGTCGGCCCTGGCCTCCTCGGCCCTGGTCGCGCTCCCGGCCGGCGCCGGGGACGACGACCGGCCGGCCTCCCCTCCGAGGCGCATCGGCCGAGCCGACGAGGTGGCCGAGCCCCCCTCGGGGCCCCGAAGGGGCGGGGCAGGGGCCGCCAATCGCTCGGGATCGTCTGGGGGAGGGCTCGCGACGCTTCGGCCCCCGGGAGGGCATCGCCTCGCCGTCGGCCACGCGACGCAGCAGCGCCACCTCCCCCGGCTCCAGGTGGCGCCACTGGCCGGCGGAGAGCCCCTTGAGCGTCACCGGCCCGACGGAGATCCGAGTCAGCCGCATGACCTTGTGGCCGAGCTTGGCGAGCATCCGGCGGACTTCTCGGTTCTTCCCCTCGGCCAGGGTCAGCTCGATCATCGTCGCTTCGCCGTGGTGCGACTTCTCATTGACGAAGCGAGCGGCCCGGGCGCGGGCCTTCCCCTCGGCAAGCCAGACCCCCTCGACAAGCTTGTCCAGCACCTCCGGCCCCGGCTTGCCGGCGACCAGCACGCGATAGACCTTCTCCACGCCGAACTTCGGGTGCGCCAGCCGGTTGGCCAGCTCGCCGTCGTTGGTCAGCAGAATCAGCCCGGTGCTGTCCTCGTCCAGCCGGCCGATCGGGTAGACCCGCTGCGGCAGTCCCGGCACCAGGTCGATCACCCGGGGGCGGCCGGCGGGGTCGGCGTTCGAGGTGATGAACCCCTTGGGCTTGTAGACGGCGAGGTAGACGGTCTTCTCCCGTCGGATCCGCTCGCCGTCAACCGCGATGGCGGCCGACCCGGGGTCGACCTTCGTCGCCAGGTCGCGCACGACCTGGCCATCGACGGTGACTCGGCCCTGGAGGATCAGCTCCTCGACCGCCCTCCTCGAACCGAGCCCGGCGGCGGCGAGCACCTTGTTCAGCCGTTCTCCGGCTCGGGAAGGGGAGTCGGCCCGGGGGCCGCTCGACGTGCGGAAGGCCGGGGGCCGGCCGGAGGCCCGGGGGCCTTGATCGGATCGGGGAGGAGCTCCCGACCGGCCGGCGGGCTTCGAGCCGGGGCGGCCGGCGGGCCGTGCGCCCTGCTGAAATCGGGGAGGACCGCCGGGGCCTTGGCCGGCGCGTCGAGGAGGAGGGCCACCGCCTCGCCGGGGTGGTCGTGGGGCCATGAGTCACTTCCTGCGTCGGCGGACGCGAAGGGAGGGGGGGATGGACGCGATGCGCCGCCGAGTTGGGCTGCGGGACGGCGGGTCGTCGATCGTGAGGCGATTTTTCGCTCGCTCTCAGTATACGATCACCGTCCCCCTCGGTTCCAGGGGAGAGGCGGGAATGCGATCACGGCCAAGGCCCCGGAGGCCGACCGCGTGGAGCCGTCCCGTTGCATCCCCGGCGGCTCCTCGCCATAACAAGGAGGGGCCGAGTCCGCCCGCCCGACGGGAACTCGGTGCGGGGCCCGGCCGGGGGAGAGGCCCCGCCGGGGGCTTCCGCCTCCCCTACCGAATCGCAACGGCACCCCGAGGGAGTCGACTTCCATGACGCGATCGATCGGACACGCGCTGCTGGCCGCCGGCCTGGCCCTGGTGATCGCCCGGCCCGCCGCCGCCCAGGAGATGCCCAAGGTCGGCGACCAGGCCCCCGAGTTCACCCTCAAGGGCTCCGACGGCGAGACGTACTCGCTGGCCGACTTCAAGGGCAAGAAAGCCGTCGTCCTCGCCTGGTTCCCCAAGGCCTTCACCGGCGGCTGCACCAAGCAGTGCACCGCCTACGCCACCCAGGGCGAGTTGCTCAAGGACCTGAACGTCGCCTACTTCACCGCCAGCACCGACACCGTGGAGGACAACACCGCCTTCGCCAAGTCCGTCGGCGCCGACTACCCCATCCTCAGCGACCCGGGCGGCGCCGTCGCCAAGGCGTACGGCGTGCTCATGCCCGATCGCCCGCTCGCCCGCCGGGTGACCTTCTACATCGACAAGGACGGCATCATCCGCGCCATCGACACCATGATCAACACCGAGAACGCCGGCGCCGACACCGCCGAGAAGCTCAAGGAACTCGGCATCGCCGAGTGAACCGGCCGGCCTCCCTTCCCTCCCTCCGGGCGGTGCCGATCGGCCCTTCGTTCGGTGCTCCTCCGGACCGGATCCGGGAGCGATCGGCGGTCCTCCCGCCGCTCGCTTCCGATCCGCACGACCTCGTCGCCCCCTCCCCCGGCCTCCCCGCCTTGCGGGCCGGGGCGCGGGCGGTTAAGTTGAATCGTTGTTGGACGAACGGTGATCGATCGTGGGGAGGGTGTCATGGTCGGGAATTCGGGGTGCGGTTCGTTCCGATCGAGCCTCTCCCGATCTCGGCGAGAGTTCCTCCGCGCTGGCGGCCTCGGCCTGCTGGGATTGAACCTGCCGACCCTGCTCGACGCGAGGGCGAGGTCGGCCCCGTTCGTTCCCCCCTCGTCCAGCTTCGGCCGGGCGAAGGCGTGCATTTTGCTGTTCATGTGGGGAGGCCCGGCCCAGCAGGAGACGTGGGATCTGAAGCCCGAGGCGCCGGAACAGGTCCGCGGCGAGTTCCGGCCGATCGAGACGAACGTGCCGGGTCTGATGATCTCCGAGCACTTCCCCCGGCTGGCGACCCGGGCCGACAAGCTCGCCGTGATCCGGTCGGTCCACCACCGAGACGTCAACCACACGACCGCCACCCACGAACTGCTCACCGGCCGCCCCATCCCCCGCCCCGGCGGCGGGCCGTTCCACGAGGACTGGCCCCATTACGGCGCCGTGCTGGAGCACCTCGACCACTTCCAGAGGCGTTCTCCCCTGCCGCCGTATGTCCAGTTCATGCCGGTCAGCACCGACGGCGCCCCCCGGTTCGTCGAGCAGAGCCACGGCCAGGGGGCCGGCTGGCTCGGGCCGGCGTTGAACCCGTTCTCGATCGATCACGACCCGAGCCGGCCGGATTACGACGTCGGCGACTTCCGCCTGCCGGCCGATGTCGGCCCCACCCGCCGAGATGCCCGAGAGGGGCTGCTCCAACTCGTCGAGCGGCAGGCCCGGCACCTGGAGCGGACCCCCCAGGTCGACGCGATGGCCGCCCACTACGAGCGCGCCCACGCCCTGCTCACCGACCGCCGCGCCCTGGAGGCGTTCGACCTCTCGAAGGAAGACCCCCGCCTCCGAGATCGCTACGGCATGCACGCCCACGGCCAGGCGGTGCTCCAGGCCCGCCGGCTCGTCGAGGCCGGCGTGCCGCTGGTCACGGTCTTCTGGCAGAACGACGGCATCACCAACGTCAGCGTCTACTGGGACACCCACAACCGCAACTTCATCGACCTGAAAGACCGCCTCATGCCCCCCGCCGACCAGGCGTTCTCCGCCCTGCTCGACGACCTGGAGGCCCGAGGCCTGCTCGATGAAACCCTCGTCGTCTGGACCGGAGAGTTCGGCCGCACTCCCAAGGTCGGCCAGTCCGTCGTCGGCGGCGCCGGCGCCGGCCGAGATGGCCGAGACCACTGGGCCCACTGCTTCAGCACCGTCCTCGCCGGCGCCGGCATCCGAGGAGGGACCGTCCACGGCGCCTCCGACCGCTGGGCCGCCTACCCCTCCCGAGACCCCGTCTCCCCCGCCGACATCGCCGCGACCATCTACCACTGCCTCGGCGTCGACCCCGAGACGGAACTGGTTGACGCCCTCGGTCGACCCGTGCGGCTCTGCCTGGGCTCTCCGATCGGCGGGGTGCTGGCCTGATCGGATCGGGGGCCGAGCTGGTCTGGGCCAATCGCGGCGGAGAAGCGATCGCACCGCCCTCGATCCGGCCGCCTCGGCCAGTCCAGCCGGTCCGAGGGCCTCGATCCCCTCGGGCCGCGGCGTCCGAGCCGTCGGTCGAAGAGCCCCTGGTTCGAGAACGCGAGTCGACGGAGGCCGGATTCAGGAAGCCGATCGACTGGGAATCGCTCCCTTGGTCTTCTTTTCGAGAGACTCCCTCATGATGCCTACTGTCTTGCTCGGTCTCCTGCTTCTCGCCAGCGCTCCGGACGACCTCGACCAGGGCCTCGTCGCCCATTGGCCCCTGTCGGGAGACTTCCGAGACCATTCCGGCAACGGGCTCCACGCCGTCCCCGAGGGCGAGGTTGATCCGGCGGCCCCCGGGCCGGGCGGCGAGCCGGGCCGGGCGGTCGGCTTCGACGGTCGCGGAAGCCTGCGGGTGCCCCCGCTCCCGGCGCTTGATCCGGGAGTGTCCGATCTGACCATCTCGGCCTGGGTTTACACCGAGGAGCAGGTCGATTCCCCCCTGGGCGACCTGCTCAGTCAGTACGACCCGCAAACCCGCCGAGGCCTGATCCTCGGCATCAAGACCAACGCCGGTGTCACCTTCAGCCAGGCCAATGACCGGCACCTCCAGTTCGGCATCGACGACGACCGCCAGTCCGAGTGGACCTCCGCCGGCATCCCGGGCGAGGGAACCCTCTTCGCCTGCGCCCTGGCCGTTCACGACGGCCAACTGTTCGCCGGGACCTGCGAGCCGGCCGAGGGAGACTCGGGCCACGTCTATCGCTTCGTCGGCGGCACCGAGAACCAATGGGTTGACTGCGGCGCCCCGGACGGCAGCAACGCGGTGACGGCCCTGGCGGTCTACAACGGGCGGCTCTACGCCGGCACCGGGCGCTACCGGGTCGCCGGTTCCAGCCTGCCCGAGTCTCCCAATTCCACCCCCGGCGGCCGAGTCTTCCGCTACGAGGGAGGCACCTCCTGGACCGACTGCGGACGCCTGGGAGCGTCGATCGCCGTCAGCGGACTGGCCGTCTTCCAGGGCTCACTGTACGCCGGCTCGCTCTACGAGCCGGCCGGGTTCTTCCGCTACGAGGGAGGATCGACCTGGACGGCGCTGGAACCCCCCGACGGCCACCGCGTCCAGGCGATCGCCCCGTTCGACGGGCTGCTCCACGCCGGCAGCTACGACCTCGGCCACGTCTACCAGTATGACGGCCAGCGCTGGTCCGATCTCGGCGCGGTGGGCGACCCTCAAATCAACACGCAAACGTATTCGTTCGCCGTTTATCAAGGGCGGCTTCACGTCGCCACCTGGCGGAGCGGCCGCGTCTACCGGCTTGGCCAGTCAGGGCGGTGGGAGGACCTCGGCCGGCTCGGTGAGGAGCTGGAGGTCATGGGGATGCTCGTCCACAACGGCCGGCTGATGGCCGGCACGTTGCCGCTGGCGCAAATCTACCGCTTTGAGGGGGAGGCGGGCTGGCGGCTGCTGACGCAACTGGACCACACCCCTGACGTGGTTTATCGACGCGCCTGGACGATGGCCGAACATGGCGGCCGGCTGTTCGTCTCCACGCTTCCCTCGGCAGAGGTGTTCTCGTTCCGGGCGGGGGCGTCGGTCCAGTGGGGCCGCCGCTTCCCCAGCGGTTGGCATCACGTCGCGGCGATCCGATCGGGGGACACCCTCCACCTGGTCGTCGATGGAACCCCGGTCGCCTCCGAGACGGTGGCCGGCTCCGGAGCGTTTTCTCTGACCACCGGCGGCCCGCTTCGGATCGGTTCAGGCCCGAACGCTCCGTTCCGCGGCCGGCTCGCCGACCTCCGCCTCCACCATCGCGCCCTGACCCGGGACGAAGTCCTCCGGCTGGCCTCGCCCTGAGGGTCCGGCGAGGTGTTTGACCATCGTCACGGCATTGCCGCACTCATTGTAGCGCACCTCGTCCATAAACGCCCGGATCAGCATGAGACCGCGGCCTCCGACCCGGAGCAGGTCCTCCGGGTCGGGGGGACGGTTCAGCCGGCTCACGTCGAAGCCCGGTCCCTCGTCCCGAATCGAGTACCAGGCCCGGGTGCGATCGACCTTCGCCTCCACCTCGATCCGACGCGACGCAAACGGCCAGCACCCCGCCCGTTCCCGAGCCAGCTCGTGGAACCGCTCCTCGTTGCCCTCCTGCCTCAGATCGGAACTGACTTCCAAGTTCCCGTGATACAACGCGTTGCTGAGCGCCTCCTGCAAGGCGATTCCCACCTGAAGCCTCCCCGTGCCATCGCATCCTCCTGCCGCATCCAGGTCCCTCGTCAAGTGATCGACCAGCGGCGGCAGCAGGGTTGGATCGTTGGGAATCAGGAAGTGCTTCTCCCAGCGCTCCAGGTGGGTCAGCAGCAAGTCGAGCGTCCGAGAAGCTCGGGCCAGCTTCAGGACCGTTCGGAGCGCCTCTCCCAGTTCCGAGTTCAGCAGACGCTTGGGCACATAGGAGGCGGCCCCGACCCGAAGCGCCCGGGCGGCCAGCTCCTCGGAACCGTGCGCCGTCAAGACGATGACGGGAAGCCCCGGATAGCGTTCTCGAAGAATCTCGATCAGCTCCAGACCATCCATGTCTGGCATGCTCATGTCGGTCAGAACGGCCGAGGGCCGGTGCCGAGCAATCTCCTCCAGCGCCTCCCGGCCTCCGCCGCAGCCGATCACCGGCAGTCCGCTCAGCCGTTCGGCGTGATGGCAGATCACGCGACGATCCACCACCTGATCGTCGACCACCAACAAGGGGCTCGGGTTCTTCTGCCGAGGGGGAACCGCCAGGCGGGCCTCGCTCATGGTCAACACTCCTGCGATTGGGGCGAGACGGTGGGAGTTCCGGTTCCCAAGCGTTCCAAGAACGGACGCAGACGATGCCATTGGGAGCAGACCTCGGCGAAGGCCTGGTCCACCTGGTCGGCGGCCGCCGTTTCCAGACGCTGGCACGCCTCGGAGAGCTCCTGGGCTCCGACCGTGGCGCTGCTGCCTTTGAGCCCGTGCGCCTCGGCCGAGGCCCGTTGGAGGTCGCCCGAGGCCAGCAGCTCTCCGATCCGCCTCACCGACTGGGAGGCCGAGGCGAGATAGTCGAGCAGGATCTCCCGGGCGAGCCCCTCGTCTCCGCCCAACGCGATTGCCAACTCCTGGAGCAATCCGACCGCCGGATCGCCCTCGTTTCCCGTCCGAGTCGGTCGCACGATTGGGTTCCCCAGGGGGTCATCTCGGTGGCCGCTCTCGCATCCGGCGGGAGTCGTGGGCTCGCTCGCTTCTTCTTCCCGACGGGGCCGTGCCCGTTCCGAACAGGAGCGACGGCCCGAGTCGGGCGCCTGCTCAGCGTTCCGAATTCGGGGAGGCGATGTCGAGGATCACGGTTCCCACCCGCCCGCGCTGCCGCGCGACCCGACCTGCCGGGCCGGACGATCGGGTCCGTTGCGAGTACCCTAGGCCACGTCCCGAGTCCCGTCACCAGGAGCCCGTCACTTCGGCCGCTGGCCGAGATCGGTGGGATCGGCCTGCGACCGGCCTCCAGCCCGCCGCCGACGGCCGGCCCCTGGCCTACTCGCCTCCCCCGAGTCCCGAACGTCCCTCGGTTCTCGGCCCATCTCGAGCGACCCTCCCGATCACTCCCTCAAACCCCCGCCGACCCCATCGTCTCGGCGGGCCGGAGCGCGGCCCGGGCGCTCAGCTCCCTTCGGGTGTTCCGCCGCGAGCGTCCCCCAGGGCGGACTGACCGCCGGTCGCGTTCCTCCCGATCATACGGGAAGACCGATGGCCGACGTCCGACCGGCGCCCCTGCTCCCGCTCCGTTGGCAACGGGCGGCGTCGGTCAGTCCGAACAGCCGTCGCGGCTCGTTGGCAATCGGGACAGGAGGAAAACGCTCGTCCCTCCAACTCGGGATGCCGTCCGGCTCCGGGCAACCGTCCGGAGTCTCCGATCCGAACGGAGCGAAGCCAACGATCAGGTGTTCCGGCTGTCGTTTTTTCGGTGCAAATCGTTGATCCAAAAGAAAATGCGTTCGAGTGCCCGAGGGGTTCCCTGGAGCGTTCCGGAGCGTTCCGGAGCGTGCCGATCGCGATTCCGGACGGTTGCTCCGCGCTTCCGATCGTTCCGGCCCGAGCGGCGAAACCGAGGGCCTCCCGGCGCCGATCGACGCCGGATCCGCCGCCGGAGCGAAGCCGATCGGATGACGTAACGGGTTCGATCTAAGAGGCTTGCGGCGTGTGGTGACCGCCTTGCCTGGCGTGTTCGACGGGCAAGGGAAGGGGCCAGTCGTCGGCTCGGGAGGCCCGGCTCCCGTTCCGAGGGAAACGGAGGCCGGACCGAGAAGAGGGGGATTGTGTCCGAGCGATCACTCGGCCGTTGTGGCCGGGTGCTCGGGGGAGAGCCGGACGGCCGAGCCGGCTCCCGCGGTGAAGGCGACCGGGACGGTCCAGCAGTACTGCTTCACCGTGCAGAAGCCGCCCTTCTCAGCGCAGGCGAAGATGGAGGCGGAGACCTTCAGCGTCAGCTCCTCGCCGGCGGCGAAGGGGCGGGAGAGGGGGACGGGGATGGTGAGGGAGTTCCCCTCGGGAGAGGCCGTCTCGCCGGTGGGGGAGACGGCGGGGCCGAGGGCGTCGGGAGCGTCGGGGGCCTCGACGAGGAAGAGCACGGGGGCATCGGGCTGGAGCTTGAAACCGGGGATCGCCAGGGAGAGCTCAACGGTGATCGAGTCGCCGGGGACGACCTCGGCCTTGGGGGCGTCGATCGCTGTGGCGAGGCTGAAGGTCGGCTTCTTCCTCGGCGGTTCGGGAGGGGAGATGCCGGTCAGCGAGACGGTGCGCACCTGCTTTGATTCCAGGTCGCAGGCTCGGATGAGGTGGTTGTTCGAGTCGGCGATGTAGAGCGTCTTGCCCGCCAGGGAGACGCCTCCCGGCTGGTAGAAGCTGGGGGCGGTGTCGGACGATCCGGCCTCGCCGGTGCCGACCAGGGTGCGGACCATCCGGGCCTTGGGGTCGCAGACCTTGACCTTGTTGTTGTAGGTGTCGGCGATGTAGAGCAGGCCGTCGCCGAAGGCCAGGCCGAGGCAGTGCTGGAGGCGCACCTCATCGCCGGTGCCGTCGATGTCGCCGAACTCGAAGAGGCCCATGCCGACGACGGTGTCGACCTGAGGCGTCTGCTTACCCGAGAGGGAGACGCGGCGGATGCCCGAGACTTCCGAGTCGGCCACGTAGACGAAGGTGCCGTCGGTGGCCAGGCCGCTCGGCTGGGCGAAGGCGGCGTTCTCGTAGGTGCCGTCGATGATGTCCTCTCGGCCCGAGCCGGCCCAGGGGCCGATGATGCCGGAGTTCAGGTCGAACCGCCAGAGCTGGTGCGGTCCGGCCATCGCCACGATCAACTGAGCGAGGCCGGGCACCTGGATCAGGTCCCAGGGGCTGTTCAGCCCCTCGGCGGTTCCCCGGAAGGTGCCGTTGCGGCGGTAAGACTGGGTGCCGTTGCCGGCGATCGTCGCGACGGTCCTCGAGGAGAGGTCGACCTTCCGGATCGCGTGGTTCTCCGTGTCGGCCACGTACAGGGCGTCGCCGATCAGGCAGGTGCCCTGGGGGCGATTGAACTGGGCCTCGGTGAACGAGCCGTCGGTCAGGCCGCGCTGGCCGGTGCCGATGATGAACTGGCCCTCGCCGTTGAGGTTGGTGACGACGATGCGGTGGTGCCCGGTGTCGGAGATGAACAGGCGGTCGCCGGCCGGGTCGGCGAGGACCTTGCCGGGGAAGAGCAGGGGGCCGTCGCTGGGGCGGTCGCTCTCGGCGTAGACGACAAAGGGAGTCTCGTCCAGCTCTCCCTTCTCGCGGTGCTCGGCCACGAGCGTGCCGATGAACTCGTCGAGCCGCTCGAAGTGCCCCTCGCCGGCCACGGAGCCCCGGAAGTTCCCCCGGGCGTCGATGATGGCCAGGGTCGGCCAGGAGCGGACGCCGAAGCGTCGCCAGATGGTCATCTCGGCGTCGTTGATCACCGGGTGCTTGATGCCGTACTCGCGGACCTTCTTCCGGATGTTCTCCGTGTCGCGCTCGGCCTCGAACTTGGGGGAGTGCACGCCGATGACGACCAGCTCGTTGGCGTACTTCCGCTCCAGCTTCTCCAGGTCGGGGATGACGTGGTGGCAGTTGATGCAGCAGTAGGTCCAGAAGTCGAGCAGGACGATTTTGCCGATGAGGTCCTGCGACCGGATCGGCTGCGCCGAGTTCAGCCAGGCGACGGCGCCCTCGAACAGATCCTGCTTGGCTCCAATGCCCTGCTGGGGCTGGAAGGAGGCGGGACGGATCGGGGTGGTCATCGGGGAGGTTCCGGGGGCGGGGTCTGGCCCGTCCTGGGGCCGGGTCAGCCAGGCCATGCCGGCGGCGACGGCCAGCAGGGCGACGGCCGCCGCGACGGCCCGGGGGGCGTTCGGTGTGGTCATCGTCGGTGGCCTCTCCGGTCGGGGGTGGTCGGTGGGGTGGATGGAGGAGGGAGCCGGGCCGGGCGATCCGGCCGACCTGGGGAATGATTGTAGCCGCGCCGTCGCCTGCCGGCATCGCCCTGGAGCCGATCGGCCGCTTCTGCTGGTCCGGCGGCCGACGGGCCGGGTATACTCCATTTCTTCCCGATTCCCGGGGCGACGCCGGACGCTCCGGGCCCCCGCTCCGCGATCGTCGACGCCGCGAGGCCCCTCATGGACCGCTCGCTCATCTGCACTTCCGCCAAGGAGCGCGACCCCTTCGGCGAGATGAAGATCTTCGCCGGCTCGGCCAGCCAGGGGTTGGCCCGCTCCATTTGCCGGCACTTGGGCGTGTCGCTGGCGAAGTCGGAGACGAAGGTCTTCAGCGAGGGGAACATCTTCGTCCGAGTCCTGGAGAACGTCCGGGGCCGGGACGTCTACATCGTCCAGGGGACCGAGCAGCCGGTCAACGACAACCTGATGGAGCTGCTCTTCTGGATCGACGCCTTCAAGCGGGCCAGCGCCACGCAGGTCACCGCCGTCATTCCCTTCTTCTCCTACGCCAAGGGGGACAAGAAGGACGAGCCCCGCGTCTCGATCCGGGCCCGGGTCATCGCCGACGCCCTGGAGGCCGTCGGCGCCGACCGTGTGCTGACGATGGACCTGCACAGCCCGCAAATCCAGGGCTTCTTCAAGATCCCCGTCGACCACCTCTACGCCGGCCCAGTGCTGACGGCCTACTTCCGCAAGCTCAGGCTGCCCGACCTCGTCGTCGCCGCCCCCGACGTCGGCTTCGCCAAGCCCGCCCAGCGCTACGCCGACCTGATGGGCTGCAACCTCGTCATCGGCAACAAGACCCGGCCCGACCACGAGGAACGGGCCGAGATCCTCGACATCATCGGCGAGGTCGAGGGAAAGAACGTCCTGATCGTCGACGACTTCACCATCTCCGGCGGCACGCTCATCGAGATGGCCCACGCCTGCAAGGCCCGGGGTGCCAAGGACGTGTACGCGTGCGTCTCTCACGGCGTCTTCTCCAAGGGCTCGGCGGAGAAGATCCGCAACAGCCCGATCAAGACGCTGGTGCTCACCGATACAATCGGCAACTGGCCCGAGCCGCTGGCCCCCAACTGCCGGCGGGTCAGCGTCAGCCGCCTGTTCGCCGAGGCGATCCTCTCCATCCACCAGCGCGAGAGCGTCAGCCGGCTGTTCGACACCGAGGTCGAGCCCGAGCTGGTCGAGGAGTGCGCCGACGACGAGCCGACTCCGGCCCGCTCGCCGCGTTGATTGACTCGGCCCGGGGCCCTGCCTAGCATGACCGTGGGACCCTCCCGCCCGGACCTCTCCCCCGGGCGGCACGCCCTTCCCACCGCCGCGCCGGCCCCGAGGACGACCCACCGATGGCAGCCGACCGACCCCGGACCCTGGGCGAGCTGAAGCAGAGCGGCCACCGACTCGAGTCGGTCAAGGACGAGATGCGCCGCACCCTGATCGCCATGATCCGGCGCAACGAGCCGCTTTTCCCCGAGATTCTCGGCTACGAGGAGACGGTCGTCCCCCAGATCCAGAACGCCATCCTCTCCAAGCACGACATGCTCTTCCTCGGCACCCGGGGCCAGGCCAAGACCCGGATGCTCCGGCAGCTCGTCCGACTGCTCGACGACGCCATCCCCATCGTCGACGGCTCCGAGGTCAACGACCATCCCTATCATCCCGTCAGCCGGGAGGCCCGCGACAAGATCGAGGCGATGGGGGACGACACGCCGATTGCCTGGGTCGGGCGCGACCAGCGCTTTCAGGAGAAGCTCGCCACCCCCGACGTGACCATCGCCGACCTCATCGGCGAGATCGACATGATCAAGCACGCCGAGGGCCGCTACCTCTCCAGCGAGCTGACCATGCACTTCGGCCTGATCCCCCGGACCAACCGCGGGATCTTCTGCATGAACGAGCTGCCGGATCTCTCCCCCAAGATCCAGGTGGGCCTGTTCAACGTTCTGGAGGAGCGCGACGTCCAGATCCGGGGCTACCCCGTCCGCCTCGAGCTGGACCTGTGCATGGTCTTCTCCGCCAACCCCGAGGACTACACCAACCGAGGCCGGATCGTCACCCCGCTGAAGGACCGCATCGGCTCGGTCATCCGCACGCACTACCCGCTGACCCGGGAAATCGGCATCGCGATCAACGACCAGAACGCCTGGGTCGATCGCGCCGGAGCGCAGGTCGCCGTGCCCCAGTTCGTCAAGGAGGTGGTCGAGGAGGCCGCCCGGCTGGCCCGCTCCTCCTCCCACGTCAACCAGGCCTCGGGCGTCTCGGTCCGCATGTCGATCGCCAACCTGGAGAACGTCGTCTCCAACGCCGAGCGCCGGGCGCTGCTCAACGGAGAGGCTTGGGTCGTCCCCCGGGTGGGGGACCTCGCTCACGTCGTCCCCAGCACCCGAGGGAAGATCGAGCTGACGATGGCCGAGGACGACGGCTCGGAGGACGTGCTCATCCACCGGATCGTCGGCGAGGCGATCAAGAACGTCTTCTCCGAGCGCTTCAACCCCAAGGAATTCCGCCAGGCGGTCGAGTACTTCGACAACGGCGGCGGGGTTGAGCTGGCCGACACCCTCTCCACCCGGGAGCTGCTCCAGCGGATCGAGAAGATTCCCGGCCTGCTGAAGAAGGCCGAGGATCTCTCCCGGGACTCCCTCCCCTCCCTCTCCGACCCCGACCTGCACCACGCCGCCTTGGCCTCGGCCGCCGAGTTCATCCTCGAAGGGTTGCACGTGCACAATCGCCTGAACAAGAACGTGAAGGCGGGCGTGGCGTCGTACGAGCGCTGAGCCGTCTCCCCGCTCCGATCCGCTCCTCCCCTTCCCGTTCGGCCGGCCGCTCACCTGTCGAGAGACCCATGCCGCAGTACGAATACTCCAAGTGGGACGGGTCGCAGCGGTTCACGCCTCAGTCGGCCGAGAAGGCGTTCGACGAGCTGAGCGAGTACCTCTTGCACCACGGCGATCAGGTACTCCGCCAGCTCGACCGCTTCGACGACGACGACACCCCCGAGATCGTCGAGCTGCTCCAGCGGCACGGGCTCATCGAGCGGGACGGGGAGGGGAAGTTCGCCGTCTCGCCCAAGGGCGTCCGCCGCATCCAGCGGAATGCGCTGACCGAGCTGTTCCAGACCTTCAACCGAGATACGATCGGCAAGCACGAGTCTCCCCACAAGGGATCGGGAGCCGTCCGCCACGACGACTCCCGGCCCTATGTTTACGGCGACTCGCTTGCCGATCTGAACCTGCTGGAGACGATGAAGAACGCCTTCGTCCGCCGGGGAGGCGGCGTTCCCATCGGCATCGAGCGCGATGACTGGGTCGTCTACGAAACCGAGCACCAGACCCGAGCCGCCACCGTCGTGCTCATCGACATGAGCGGCTCGATGGGCCGCTTCGGCAAGTACGGCATGACCAAGAAGGTGGCCCTGGCGCTCCAGGCGATGGTCCGGGCGCAGTACCCGACCGACTCGCTGGAGATGGTCGGCTTCTACACGCTGGCCAACCGGATGACCGAGCGCCAGTTGCTCAACTCGGCCCCCAAGCCGGTCGGACTGTTCGACCCAAGGGTGAACCTCCGGATCAGCCTCGATCGGCCCCTGCCCAGGCAGGTCCAGCACTTCACCAACATCGACGCTGGCCTGAAGCTCGCCCGCAGCATGCTCACCAAGCAGGGGGCCGAGAACAAGCAGATCATCGTCATCACCGACGGCGAGCCGACGGCTCACATCGAGGGGAGAGAGGCCGTTCTCATCTACCCCCCGGCCGAAAAGACCGCGATGGCCACGTTGGCCGAGGCGAGGCGATGCGCCTCGGCCGGGATCCGCGTCTCGTCCTTCGCCCTGATCGAGGACTACTTCTATCTGGGACTGGTCAACTTCGTCGAGGAGATGGCCCGAGTCACTCAGGGCGTCGCCGCCTACTGCTCGGCCGACGACCTGGGCAAGTATGTCTTCGACAGCTTCGTCGGCGGCCGTCGGCGGCGGAAGGCGAGCCGATAGGCCCCCCGCCGCTCCCGGATCGACACGATGTTCCCCCCCTGTCGGCGACGGCCGCGGGTGGACCCGGGGACGCATCCCTCCTGTCCCCGGTCCGTTCCCTCAGGAGAACGGGTTCGGCCTCGGGTTGGCCACCGGGGCCCGGAGATCGCCCGAATCGGCCGGAGCCTCGTAGTCGATCGAGGCGAGGTCGGGCGTCTCGATCCGGACGCCTCCCCGGATCCGGCTCTCCAGTGCCGCATCGAGGACGCCGCCGGTCAATTGCGTTCGCTCCACCGGGTAGGGGGGCTTCCCGGATCGGAAGAAGTCCTCGATCCGAAGCACCAGCGGGGTGAAGAAGTCCGCCCCCGGCGGTGCCGGCAGGTAGACAAGCGTGGAGACGTCGACCGGCAGGCCGTCGTCGCCGACAACCCGGGCGGCGATGCTCGTATCGTCGATGTGGCCGTTGAGGATCAGGACGGTCCCCTTGAAGCCGTCGGCGTACTCGACCAGGAACGCGACCGGCTGGAGGAACGTCGGCCGCCCGGGCGGGTGGACGAAGTCTTTGGTGTTCTGGCGGACGTCGCCGGGGTTCTGGGTGTGGCTTCGGCTGAGCGCTTCGTCGAGCAGCTCCCAAGACCATTGGCCGGCGTCACCCGCCTCCCAGACGGCATCCCCTTCGAGGTAGGTCACGGCGACCACCCCCTGCGGCTGGCCCCGACGGTCCCGACGCTCGACCATGCACTGAAGCGTCTCCAGCGCGTGGAAGCCGAAGATCTCGATCTCTCCCCGAGAGGCGACCAGCGCGTCCTGCCAGGTCTTTCCCAGCGGCACCTCCAGGTGCGGCAGCCGCCAGGTGACCGGCAGGCTGGAGCCGGCCATCAGCGGCACGCCCAGCTCCTTGGCCGAGGAGACCATCTCGGCCGCCTCGGCGCGGTCGTAGGAGAGGTGCTTGTCGATGAACACCGGCACCCCCCTTCCCGATCGCCGGACCACGTCGAGGACCGCCCGGAAGTACCTCCCTCGGGGGTACAGTTTCTGGAGCTTGTCGTTGAGCGGGTAGTCCCCGTGCTCGGCGATCAGCAGCACGGCGTCCACCGCCAGCTCCCCGGTCCCGAGCGTCAGCGCCTCCTCGATCGAGGCGCAGAGCCGGACGCCGTACTGTTCCGCCTTGGCCCGGCCCAGGTCGCCGATGGCCGACGGCGCGACGCCGTCGGGGAATTGCTCGATGTAGAGGCTGACGATGTCGACCTCGGGCCGGTAAAACCCCCGATCGTCGTGCAGGATGAAGCCGTCCAGGAACCGGCCGACGATGTGGTAGGCGTGCGACAGGTAGTAATACGTCGACGCCAGGGCGGCCACCTTCGGCCGCCCTGGTCTTGGCCCCGGCTCCGGGGCGGGGCCTCCCAGCGCGTGCGGGATGGCCGCCGGGCTCGGCCGGTCGGCGACGGCGGCGCCGGGGAGGATCATCGAGAGGCCCGCGGCGTTGAAGAAGCCGCGCCGGGTCAGGTCGTCGTGCATGATTGGCTCCGGAGGCGGGGGTCCGTCGTCGCTCCGGGCTCGACGATGCCGCCCGGACCCCGGCCCGTCAAGCGGTCGCTGGCCGGTCAGAACCGGAGCCACACCCCCGGCTCGGCGGGGAGGACCCGGCCGACGACCGCCGCGGCCGGCGTGTTCCGTGCTCGAAGGGCCCGGATCAGCGCGTCGGCCCGCTCGGGGGAGACGGCGATCAGCAGGCCGCCGGAGGTCTGAGCGTCGAGCGCGAATTCGAGGCGGAGGGGGTCGACGCCGGGGGACAGCTCCCAGCCATCCTGCACGGCCTCTCGGTTGGTCTTGCTCGCCCGGGTGAAGTTGCGGGGAACGGCCAGCGCCTCGGCCCCCTCGATCAGCGGCAGGGCCGCCAGGTCGATCGCGATGGTCGCGCCCGAGCCAACGGCCATTTCCCGGGCGTGCCCGGCCAGGCCGAAGCCGGTCACGTCGGTCAGCGCGTGGGTGCCGCCCACTTCGGCGAGGGCGTCCCGGGCGTCGGCGTTCAGGCGGATCATGCTCGCCACGGCTCGGTCGAGCACCTCGGCAGGGCATCGCCGTCGCTTGGCCGCGGTGGTGATGACGCCGGTGCCCAGCGGCTTGGTGAGCACGAGCACGTCTCCGGGCCGGGCTCCCGCGTTGGTGAGCACCTCGTCGGGGTGGACCAGGCCGGTGACGCTCAGCCCGAACTTGATCTCGGCGTCCCGAACCGTGTGCCCGCCGACGGTCGTCGCGCCGGCCCTGGCGACGCGCTCCCCGGCCCCGGCGAGGATCTGGCCGAGCAGCTCCAACGGCAACTGATCGTCGGGGAAGGCGGCGATGTTCATGGCCGTCAGCGGACGCCCGTTCATCGCGTAGACGTCCGACAGGGCGTTGGCCGCGGCGATCTGGCCGAAGAGGTACGGGTCGTCGACCAGAGGAGGGAAGAAGTCGACCGTCTGCACCAGCGCCAGGTCGGGCGCGATGCGGTACACCCCCGCGTCGTCGCTCGTCTCGGTGGCGACGAGCAGGTCCTCGGGCCGGCTCGGGGCGATGGTGGGCAAGGCGCGCAGAACCTGCGCGATCCCCCCGGGGGGGAGCTTGCCCGCTCACCCGGCGCAGTTGGCGTAATCGGTCAGTCGCTTCCGTCGTCCGAAGCTCAAAGCGGGTCTCCTCCGGGGCCGGCCTGTCCTCCCCGATCGGGCCGGCTCCCGGGGGCCTCCTCTCGCTCACTCCAAGAGCAGAGGGGCGACCTCGCCAAGGATCTGGTCTTCGTCGGGGAACCGACCCGTCTGCACCTTCGAATCAACGAGCGATCCGCCCACGGTCCGTTCGAAATTCCCTCCCTTGGAGGGGATCAGCGTCAGCCGGCCGATCGTCCGCTTGAACCGGGGCCGCGGCTTCGCCGTCAGCCTGACGGCCTGGGGCTCATGGTTTCAGAGGGCGCGGTCTTCGAGCGTCACGTCCATGGGGATCCTCCTTCGGAACCGGAACGGTCCCGGATTCTAGCCCCGGCCAAGCCGCCGGGCCAGCAACCGGCGCCGGTTTCGTTTCGGTTCGGGATCCGGCCCGGGTTCGGTGGCCGGCTCGATGGCGGGTTCGGGCTTCTCCTCGGGCTGGGGAGCCGGCCGGGCTCGGCTCATCAGGTCGGCCCAGTGCCGAGACGCGGGAAGGTGCTGGAGGACCAGCTTGATGCTCACGGTGATTGGGATCGCCAGGATCAGGCCCATCAGCCCCCAGAGGAAGCCCCAGAACAAGCAGGCGATAAGCACGGTCGTCCCGTTCAGGTCGAGCGACCTTCCCATGACGTAGGGCATCACCAGATACCCCTCGACCGTCACGATCGCCAGGAAGACTGAGGCCACGATCAGCCCGTCGGCGATCGAGCCGCGCTGGCCCAGCGTGACCAGCACCGCGAGCGAGCCGCCGGCCACGTTGCCGATGTACGGGATGTAGTTCGTCACCCCGGCGAAGACGCCCAGCGGCACGGCGAAATCAATCCCCAGCAGCATCAGGGCCACGGCCGTCGCCGCTCCGAGACCGATGTTCAGCACGGTGCGGGCGAGCAGGTAGGCGCGGACCTTGCGCGTGACGTTCTTGAGCGTCCGCTCCAGGGCCATCGACTCCCCGGCCTCGACGGTGATCAGGTGGACCACTCGGGGAACGATCAGCTCGGCCTCGGCCAGCAGGAAGAGCACCAGGAACAGCACCACCACGCCGTGGCCGACCCAGGCGGTCAGGTCGGTCAGCCGGTAGTTGAGCGTGTTGAGCAGCAGCTCCCGGTTGGTGTAGCCGAGGATGTCGATCGTCCCCGGCTCGGGCAGGATGTTGGCGAGGTAGGGGTGGTCGCGCACCGCGTCGTTGACGCGCTCGCTCAGGCGGGAGGCCAGCCGCTCCACGTCCGAAGGGAAAGTGCGGGCCGCCTGGACCAGGCTCTCGGCGGTCAGGCTGGCGGCGTACAGCCCGGCCAGCGCCAGCAGCAGGAAGAGGATCACCGCGGCGCCGAACGGCCCGACCGGCAGCAGGCGGCGGAGCAGGTGCGTGGCGGGTGAGAGCAGGCAGGCCAGCAGGATTGAGACCGAGATCGGGATCAGGATCGGCTTGAGCAGGTAGAGCGCCGCGATGACGCCGAGGGTCGCGATGATCGTCAGCGACGGGCTGGCCGGCCTGGCAGTCGAGTCCATCCGGCTCCTCCGCTCGGTGCGTCGGGCGGCCCGACACCGCCCGTCCCGGTTCAATCTTCGGCCAGCCGGAGGCGGATGACAAGGGGACCGATCCGACCCGGCCCGGACCGCTCAAGCGGGCCGCCCCCCCCGGTCGATCCCTGTCAGGCGCGGACGAACTCGCGCGACGTCCGCCGGCGACCAGGAGGGTCGAGATGGGGACTCGGGACGATCGCGGCCGGTTTCCGGGCCTCGCCGCGCCGATCGCCCTGGCGCTGGCGATGCTGGCCGGCTGTCGAGGGGCCGGCGAATACACCGACTCGCTCGCCCCGTTCTGGTGGCGAGACAACCTCTGGGGCCCCGAGGCGAACCTCGCCCGGGCCACCGGCCGGCTCCCCGAGATTCCCTATAACCCCGACATGGTCGCCTGGGAGGCCTTCGCCCGGGACCACCTCCAGACCGGCGACATCCTCTTCCGAGAGGCCGACGCCCGGGTCCTCGGCGGCCTCTTCCCCTTCTCCCGGGTCGCCGCCCGGATCGCCGACTCCCGATACACGCACACCGGCCTCTTCGCCTGGGAGAACGGCGAGCCGGTCGTCTACGACACGAGCATGGGGGGCGCCCGCCGCCAGCCCTTCGGCATCTGGGTGCTCGACAACGTCGGCCATCTGGGCATCAAGCGCCCGAAGCCGCCGTACCGGGCCGCCATCCCCGGCGCCGTCTCCTACTGCCGGACGGTCTACGAGCAACAGGTCCCCTTCGACTCGAAGCTCGAACTGGGAGACTCTCGCTTCTACTGCGTCGAGCTGACCAGCCGGGCCTATCAGGCCGCCGGCCTCGACCTGGCCGAGCCGGTCCGCATGGGGGACCTTCCCCGGGTCCACGAGCACCGGCTCGTCTTCCTGCTCGCCCGCCTCTTCGCCTCGTTCCACCCCGACCAGCGGATGTACGCCACCGGCAACGATTCCTTCGGCTTGTGGGCCAGCCCCGCGCTGGAGGAGGTCTACGTCTCGGAGGACGGGACGAGGCCCGATCCCTCCTGCCTGGTCGTTCTCCCTTCTCCGCAATGATGGGGATGACGGGGAGGGGAGGAGAGAATTCCGGGGTGTTCCCGGCACTGGCCGGATAAAATCCGGGGGCGGCGCCGCCGATCTCCCGCGGCGCGGAGGACCGACCCCGAGGAGGCCGTCATGGCGACCCGGACTTCCCGACCGACGCCCGACCCCGACTCCGGCGCCGACACCGACACCGACACCGACACCGACGAATACCTCCCCATCAACCGCCTGGCCGGGCTCTACTACGAATCCGAGCCCGCCCAGCTCGTCCGGGCCGAGTTCGCCGGCAAGTCCGACCCGGGGAAGGTCCGAGAGATCAACGAGGACCAGTTCCTCGTCGTCCGCCGCCGCCGAGAGCGCGACCTGGTGACCTCCAGCATCCCTGGCGAGCTTCTGATCGACCACCGCCAGCACGCCTACACCGCCGCCGTGGCCGACGGCATCGGCGGGCACCGCTTCGGCGACCTCGCCAGCCTGCTGGCCATGCTCGTCGGCTGGGAGCTGGGCGGCCACGAGATCAAGTGGACGCTGAAAACCAACCCGAGGGAGATCGAGGACTGGAAGCAGAAGGCCACTGTCTTCATGCAACTGATCCACCGCGCCCTCCGGGACGAGTCTCGGGCCAACCCCCGGCTGCACGGCATGGGCACCACCCTGACCCTCTGCCAGTCGGTCGGCCCGTCCCTCGGCGTCGTCCACGTGGGAGACTCCCGCGCCTACATCTACCGCAAGAACAGCCTTCAACGGCTGACGAAGGACCACACCCTCGCCCAGCTCATGATCGATCTCGGCGAGGCCGATCCCGACTCCCCGGAGGTCCAGCGCGTCCGACACGTGCTGAGCAACGCGCTGGGCGTCGGCGGCGCCGACGTCTTCGTCGAGTTCTCCCGCCATGACCTCGCCGACGGGGATCGGCTGCTGCTCTGCACCGACGGTCTCACCGATCTTGTCTCCGACGCCGAGATCGCCCTCGTCCTCGACGCCCACCCCAGACCCGCCGACGCCTGCCAGGCGCTGGTCAACCTCGCGCTCGACCGCGGCGGCAAGGACAACGTCACCGTCGTCGTCGGCCGCTACGAGTTCCCCCCCGAGGGGGCCGAGGACTGAGCCCGAACTTCGCGGACGCTCGACGGTGGGATCGGCGGGAGGCCGGGGTCGGGTCGACCCCTCGACAGGAGTCTGCCGGGACCGGGATCGCCCCGACCCCGGCCTTCCGCTCCGGCCCCAGCTCAGGCGACCCTCCGACCGGGATCGGCCATCGGCCGTTCGCCGATCGATCGGATCGCCGTCGCCTGCGGCCTCCCCGGGCCGAGCTTACAGCAGCGCCGTCGTCTCCGGGTGCCCCGTCATCAGGTTGAAGTTCTGCACCGCCACCCCGGCCGCTCCCTTGATCAGGTTGTCCAGGCAGGCGATGACCAGGATTCGGCCCCTGACGACGCGAACCGTCAGGTCGCAGAAGTTCGAGAAGGCGGAGTCCTTCGTTGCCGGCAGCCGTCCGACGACCCGGACGAACGGCGAGTCCTCGTAGTACGACCGGTACAGGTCCATCAGGTCGTGCTCCGAGGCCGGGCCCTTCGGCTCGGCGTAGATCGTGGCGAGGATCCCCCGGTCCATCGGCACGAGGTGGGGGGTGAAGATCACCTCCACCGGTTCGCCTCCTCCCGACGATCGGCCGATGTCGCCGAGCACCTGCTCGATCTCCGGCGTGTGCCGGTGCCGGCCGACGCCGTAGGCCGAGAGGCTCTCGTTGCACTCCGGGTAGTGGGTCGTCAACTTCGGCGACCTCCCCGCCCCCGAGACGCCGCTCTTGGCGTCGATGATGATCCCCGACCGTTCGATCACGTCCCGGGCCACCAGCGGAGCCAGCGCCAGGATCGCCGTCGACGTGTAGCAGCCCGGGTTGGCGATCAGCCCGGCCGGGGGGATCGCCTCTCGGTAGAGTTCGGGCAGTCCGTAGACCGCCTCCTCCAGCCCGGCGGGGTCGGTGTGCTCGTGGTCGTACCAGTCGGCATACACGCGAGGGTCGTTCAGCCGGTAGTCGGCGCTCAGGTCGATGACCCTCACTCCCCGCGCTCGAAGGCCCGGAGTCGCCGCCATGCTCGCCCCGTGCGGCAGCGCCAGGAACGCGACCGAGGCGGCCGACGCCACGCGATCCGGGTCGAACGGCTCGCAGGCCAGGTCGATCCGGCCGGTCAGGCTCGGGTGCAGCGTGTCCAGCCTCGGCGCCTCGTCCTGCCGGGAGGTTGCCATCCGGACCCGGGCCCCCGGGTGTCGCACGAGCAGTTGGATCAGTTCCCGGGCCGTGTAGCCGGAGGCGCCCACAATCGCGACGTCGGTCATCGGAAGGGATCCCGGTGGGGGGTGGTGTTCGGGAGACGGCGGCTCCCGGATTCCGGAGGAGGGAAGGCGGCTGGAGGCGGTCCGCCCCAGCGCTCCGCGGCCGACCTGGGAACGATCTCCCGGACGCGAGGGGGCCGGGAGACCTCGGCGATCAGCGGACGGTTCGGATGGGATCGGAGCGGGGCCGATCACTCGCCGCTCTCGAGGAGCGAGGCGGCCCCGGGCTCGTCGGCATCGACGGTGTCGTCCCGAGCGGGCTCCGGAATCCGGAATCGAGACACCGGAGTCCCAGCCTCCCTCTCGATCCGTTTCTCACCCGCCCTTGCGCCGAGAACCCCAGAACAGCCCTCCTCCCCATCCTGCCCAGGAGAGGGCCGAGACGACCAGCCCGATCCGCTCGGCTCGGCCCTCGTAGTCGAGTCGGATTGTCCACCGCCCGGGTCCGGGGAGGACGATCCCCTGCCACCCTCCGAGGACCCGATCGACCGTCTCGGGGTTCGGCCGGCCATCGGGGCCGACGAGGGTGGCTCGCCATTCAGGATAATGGAGCTGGGAGATGACGACGACCGAGCGGGCGTCCGCGTCGACGTCGATTTCCAGGTGCTCGGGGGCGGTCGTCCGGGTGGTGAGGGGGCGGGCTCGGCCCAGGGCGGCGATCACCTCCTCAGGCGATTCTGACCCGGACCCGAGTCGAGCGATCGTCTCCGAGTCCTCGGCAGTGATGAGCCAGGAGCGGGGGGTCGGCCCAAGGTCGAGGAAAAGATAGCGGCCGGCCTGGCCGTCGGCGGTCCGGGCATAGTCCCGGCCGAACAGCCAGCCGGTCAGCGCGGGGTCGGCGACGATCTCCGCCGATTCCAGCCGGCCGGTCTGCTCGAAGCGATCGGCGAGGGACTCGACCCCCGGCCCGATCGGCCCGATGACCCGGACCCGAGCACCGAGGGTCCGCTGGGCGTCGAGCTGGGCGAGGGCCTCCCGGTCGTTCCGGGGAAACCGATCGACGAGGGAGCGGAACCCCGTCTGGATCGGCAGGTCGAGCGTCCGATAGCTCAGCACCGGCGCCGCCCCGGCGACCTGGGCGAGGTTTTGCATCGGGTCAACCGACCGCGTCCCTTCCGGGAGGGCGGCGAGCCGGCCGAGCACCTCGCTCTGCTCGGTCAACGGGAGAATCGGGGCGAGGCCGATCGGGCGGCGTCGCGAGAGCAGACCAAGGTCCGCGATCGTCAGCACCAGGAGCACGCCGACGAGGACCCCTCGGCGACGGCCCAGGGGGGCCAGGCCGGTCGCGAACAGCAGGGTCAGCACGACGGCGGTTGTCTCCAGCTCCTTCCGGTAAATCCGGATTCGTTCGCGATCGAGCCGGAGCCCGGCGGCCGGGACCGGGCCGATCCCTTCCCCGGAGTGCCGGGCGAGGGTCAGCGGGTCGTTCCGGGGTCGTCTCGCCTCGGCGAGCACGCTGGAGACGGTCCGCTTGTCGTCCCAGGGACGCATCGCGAACACCCGATCGGCCGCCGCCCGCGCCCCCGATCGCCCCGGTTCCTCTCCGAGCTTCAGAAACGCCTCGAAGGCGCCGAGCACGGCCGAGATCCAGACGATCGCCACGACGACGAACGCGATGAGTTCCGGGCCGGGGCGCCGCCAGCGACCGTCCCGGATCGCATCCAGGCCAAGCCCAGCGAGCAGGGCCAACGCCAGCGAGACGATCATCCCCCACCGGGCCGGTCCCCGGAAGAACGAGAACCCCGGCCATTGGCAGTAGGTTTCAAACCCCGGGACATAGGGCCCGAGCGCCAGCACGGAGGCAACCGCCAAAATGACCATCAGGACCCGGACCGGCTTGCGATCGGGCCCGGGACGGGCGATCGCCCCCAGCGCGAGGAACAGCGGCACCAGGCCGACGTAGAGCCGAAGCTCTTCCGGAGAGGTGTGGAACGGGTCCCAGGCCACCGTTCGCCAGAGGGGAGACCGATGGAACAGCTCGGGAGCCACGAGGTTGACCAGATGGATCGGGGTGGCCGCGAACCCGGAGAGGTACTCGAAGTCGCGCTGCCCCTCCGCCAGATGGGCGAGCTGGGCCGTGGGCACCACCTGCGCTCCCGCCAGCAGGAAGGCCGCCGCGATCGGCAAGACGACGGCGAGCGCCCTCCGCAACGCCCGGAGCCGTCCCCCTCGCGCGACGAGCACCGTCCCCATCGCCAGGACCAGCAGGCCCACCTGCGTGCAGAAGGCCAGTTGGAAGTGCCCCGGCAGGATCTGCACCGCGAGCACCGCGGCCAGGATCCAAGGGGTCCGACGGCCGCCGTCGCCGAGGATCGACCACGCCAGCCCGAAGGCCCAGGGGGCCCAGCTCCCCGCCGTATACGCCCACTGGTGCGGCAGGTGGATGAGGAAGAATCCCGAGGCCCCGAAGGAGATCCCCGAGAGGATCGCCCCGGCCTCCGAAGCGCCGAACCGTCGGGCCGCCCAGCGCGCCCCCAGGCCTCCCCAGAGGACGTGCATGACCATGCTCGCGGTATACGCCGCCTCAACCGGCAACAGGCCGAACATCAGGGCGTGAGGGGGATAGTAGACGCCCATCTGGCTCTCGGCCACGCCGGGGAAGCCGAAGCCCCAGCGGTCGTTCCAGAGCGGCAACCGACCGTCCCGGATCGCCTCGCCCAGCACCGCCATGAGGCCGATCTGGAACTGGGTGACGTCCCCGCCGACCGGCATCGCCCCCCCCAGCCCGATCGGCCAGAGCCAGGCCGTCAGCAGCGCCGCCACGGCCGCCGGGCCGAGGAACCGGGTCCATCTCGTTTCGCCCATCGCATCCAAAACGCCCATCCTCCCGAGCCCAGGCCGCACGAGCGGTAAACTTTACACGATCGGCCCGTCGGTACGCATCGCATGATTGTAAGTTCCGATCGGAGCGGATCGGGTCCCCGATGGAACCCGGCCCAGCTCGCGTTGGCCCTCGGCCTCGGCTCGCCGCGAAACCATTGGATCGGGCCGCTTCGGAATCGATCCTCCCCTCCCATCGTCACGATCGGCACGGGACCTGCAAGGGAATGTTGGCGGGCAGGAGGCCCCGACCGCCAATCGGCCCGCTCACCACCATTTCCGATCCGGGAAGGAAGGAGTCCGCCATGCTGGTCCTGAGCAGGAAGCTGGGTCAGCGGTTCCAGATCGGCGAGGAGATTCGGGTCACGATCATCCGGATCGACCGCAACGCCGTCCGCATCGGTGTCGAGGCCCCCGACGGCCGGGCCATCTATCGCGAGGAACTGCTCCAGGACGGCGGACTGCCTGCCCCGGGAGAGGACTCCCCGATTTCCCAGTCGGCCTGAGCCGACGGGCGTCCCGGGACCCGAGGGCCTCGGGTCGAGCCCCGCCGTGCGGTCCGATAAGATCGGGGGATCGGTCTCCCCCTGCCTCGACCGGATCGAGTCCCTGGGGAGGCCGGATCGATCCGAGCCCCTCCCGAGGCCCGACCGCGATGCTGAGGCTCCTCGAGACGATCATCCTTTGCGCCTCCTGGCCAGCGATCGCGGGGGACGACAGCCCGCCGCGTCCTCCTGGCCCCGAAGGCTGGCCGAGACACACCATCGATGCCTCCTCCCGGGGGGCCGATGGCGTCCGCCTCGCCGATCTCGACGGCGACGGCGATCTCGACATCGCCACCGGCTGGGAAGAAGGCGGCGTCATCCGGGTCGCCCTGAATCCCCTTCGAGACGGCGATCCCGTCCGATCCCCCTGGCCGGCCGTGACCGTCGGCTCGGTGCCGTCCCCTGAGGACGCCGTGATCGTCGACCTCGATGCCGACGGCTTCCCCGACGTCGTCAGTTGCGCCGAGGGCCGGACCCGGACCGTCTCCGTCCACTGGAATCCCGCCAATCCCGACGCGATGCTCGATCCCGACTCCTGGCAGACCCGGGCGATCCCGGCGACCGTCGGCCTCCAGATGTGGATGTGGTGCGTCCCGCTCCAGGTCGACGGCCGGAACGGGATCGACCTGGTGCTCGGCGGCAAGGGGGAAGGGGCCGCCATCGGCTGGCTCGAGGCGCCCGAGGACCCCCGAGACCTCTCCTCGTGGCGCTGGCACTCGATCCGGCCCGCCGGCTGGGTGATGTCGATTCTCCCGATCGACCTCGATGGCGACGGCGACCAGGACCTCGTCTGTTCCGACCGCAAGGGGCCGCGCCGGGGCGTCTTCTGGCTGGAGCGCCGGCCCGGCCGGGACGAGCCGAGATGGGTCGAGCGGCCGATCGGCGGCTCGTCCCATGAGATGATGTTCCTGGATTGCGTCGCTTCCGACGGCGACGGCCCCCTTGAACTGCTTGGCGCGTCCCTCGATGCCGGCGTCGTGCGCTTCCGCAAGGCGGCCGACGGCTGGGAAGAGACGGTGATCCCCCTGGGGCCCGGCGTCGGCACGGGCAAGTCGGTTGCCGGGGGCGACCTGGACCGTGACGGCCGGATCGAACTGGTCGTCTCGACGGAGAACGCCTCGGGCAAGCAAGGCGTCGTCCTTCTTGACCGGGAGGCCGACGGCCCGGAGGTCCCCTGGCTCGTCTTCCCCCTGAGCGGGACCGAGCGGGGGGCCAAGTACGACCTCGTTCGGCTGCTGGACCTCGACGGGGACGGCGACCTCGACGTCCTCACCTGCGAGGAGCGCGACAACCTCGGCGTGATCTGGTACGAGAACCCCGCCCGATGACCCGACGGCCGGGTGGGGCGATCGTGGGGACCAGGGGTTCAGAATCGTTGGCCATCCCCGGATAATGGGGAGGTGCCCCGGCCCGAGGCTCACGAGCCCGAGGGTCGGGCCTCCCCGTTCCCCGCCTCGAGCCGAGGATCCGCCGCCGATGTCCCAGCCCGCCGACCCCGAGCCTCTGGCCTCGCTCCGCGCCGACTTGATCGAGTCGGCCCGGCTACTCCGCGACGCCCATCACCTCGACCCCGAGGAGCGGGCCCGCCTGGCCGAGCTGATCGACGAGCTCGGCCGCGCTCTCGATCCCTCCGCTCCGCCTGAGACGGCCGCCCACCTGGCCTCCAGCGCCTCGGCCCTCGCCCGAGCCCTCCACGATCGCCGAGACGAGGGCCTTCTCTCCGCCACCCGAGCCCGACTCGACGAGGCCGCCGTTCGAGCCGAGTCGGAAGCCCCCTTCGCCACCCAGGTGGTCCGACGGTTCCTCGACCTTCTGGCCCAGCTCGGCATCTGAGCTGAGCCGAGGGGAGGGACGCCGATCGCCCTCGCTGCTCCGGCGGCCGTCGTCCCTCATCCTGATCGTTTCCCGTCCTCGGTCCCCGGTCCTCAGCCCATCCGGGAGTCCTCACGCCCCTCGCCCTCCGAGCCCCCCTCCGCTAGACTCCAAGCAATCGCCCGGTCCTCCCTCCGAGGCCCGGCCCACCCCCGAGGAGAACCCCATCGTATGGCGTCATCAGCCCGGCAGGCGAAGGCGGTCGAGATCGGCGGCGTGACGCTCCACCTGAGCACTCCCGACACGACCGAGCAGGAGTGGATCGGCCAGGACGAGATCCTCCGGCAACTGCTGGCCTGCTGGCTTGTGGTCGACGACCGGGATCTGCCGCTGGCTCCCCGGCTTGTCGGGCCTCCGGGGATCGGCAAGACGACGCTGGCGATGGCCGCCTCCCGGCTCCGAGAGCAGCCGCTCTACATCAACCAGTGCACCGCCGACACCCGCCCCGAGGACCTGCTCGTCACCCCCGTGCTCTCCGAGCAAGGGAAGATCGCCTACCACGCCTCGCCGCTGGTCACGGCCATGATCGTCGGGGGCGTCTGCGTGCTCGACGAGGGGAACCGGATGAACGAGAAGTCGTGGGCGAGCCTCGCTCCGCTGCTCGACCACCGCCGCTACGTCGAGAGCGTCGTGGCCGGCGTCACCATCAAGGCGCACCCCGACTTCCGCTGCTGCGTCACCATGAACGAGGACGAATCCACCTACGAGGTCCCCGACTACATCCTCAGCCGCCTCCAGCCCCAGCTCGCGCTTGGCTTCCCCGAGCGCGACGACGAGCTGGCCATCCTCAAGTACCACCTCCCCTTCGCCCCCTCCGAGCTGCTGGAGCTGACCGTCGACTTCCTCCAGAAGGCCCACGAGCTGCGCCTGGACTTCTCCCCCCGGGACGGCATCAACGTCCTCCGCTTCGCCATCAAGCGCATGGCCCAGGACCCGAATCACCCCCTTGGCCGAGATCGCGCCTGGGCCGAGGCCATCCTTTGCGTCCTCGGCGAGGAGGCGGCCGACCTCGAATCCCTGGCCCAGCGCCGCCGCCGCGCCCTCGGCGGCCAGGCGACCCCCATGGGCCTCGGCGACCTCTTCTTCTCCCCCGACGACCCCCTCCACCCCGACGCGGATGACGACGACGAGGACGACGACGATGCCTACTGAGGCCCGCTCGCACACCGTCCCCCGCGACGACTCTCCCGAACTCCTCGGCCCCGTCGACGAGGGCGGAGACCCGAGGCTTGAGGGCGACCTGCCGCGGATGAACCCCTCCCCCTTGACCCTCCGGTTCGCCCCCGAGGTCGAGCTGACCGACGACCTGCTCTGGAAGATCTGCGCCGCGAACCCCGAACTGCGCATCGAGCGGACGGCCGGAGGAAACCTGGAGATCATGTACCCGGCGGGCGGCGAGTCGTCGAGGCGGAACGGGTTGCTCACCGCGAGGGTCGTCCTGTGGAATGACGGCCTGGGGGCCGATGAGGGTGTCGTCTTCGATTCCTCCGCCGGATTCACGCTGCCCAACGGGGCCGAGCGGAGCCCCGACACCTCCTGGATCTCCCGTGATCGCTGGCTCGCGCTGACCCCCGAGCAGCGCCTCGTCTTCGCCCCGATCTGCCCCGACTTTGTCGCCGAGCTGCGCTCCCCCTCCGACTCCAAGCGGAAGCTCCGCGAGAAGATGCGAGAATACCTCGCCAACGGCGCCCGGCTCGGCTGGCTCATCGACCCGATCGACGGCACGGTCGAGATCTATCGGCCCGGCCGCGGGCCGGAGACGCTGGAGAGGCCCGAGCGGATCGACGGCGAGGACGTGCTCCCCGGCTTCGTGCTCGAACTCCGGGGAATCCTGTTCGACTGAACGGTCGGGGGATATCAGCCTGGGTCAGGAGGACGTTGCACATGGATCTCCGAGACAGTCGATCGCGTGTCCCGAGTGCCGCCTCGATTGCTGATTCTGAGTCGACATCGTGCGGGAGGGGTATACGGCTCCTCGACCTGATGATCACGACCGCGGCGGTGGAGGCGTCGATTGGTTTTGGCATCCACCTCGCGGTAGAAACCCTCTGGTACCACGTGATCTCGTTCTGCGAGTTCATGGGTCATTTCGCCCCGGAATACTCATGGTGGTGGATGCGATTGGACCTGGCGCTCTTCGGGACGACGAACGTCGCCGCGCAATTCCTAAACGACACGGCAGATGTTGGGCTCCGTGTGCTCATTCCCCTTACGGTCGCGATCTTGCTCCACCGTGCCGTGCCACCGAGGCCGGGCTGGGACCGACTGGCCCAGCAACCGGGATTCCGGGCGACGGCCGCCGCCTCTGCTGCATTCCTCGCGATACCGGCAGGACGAATGTACGGCTCGATGGAAGTGCCAGTCTGGGTCATCCCGGGCTCGGTCGCGGCTTCCTGGCTCGCGTTAGCCGTGAGGAAGCGATGGGCCCCCGAATCATCTTGGATCGATCGGGCGGGCCGCGTTGTCGAGACCGCTTGGCTCGCGATCGGGATCATCCTCATCCTGCCTCGTTGAGGGTCGATCGCTTCGTCCGACTCGACATGGGGGCGGAATCGTGGGGTTACAACCATCCAAGTCCGAAGCCGTCCTCGCCATCGGCCCGAAGATCCGGGCCCTCCCGGTCATCCACGGCTCGGGAGACTGCGCGATCCGGGTCCGAGAGGAGGTGCTGGCGCATCCCTATGATTGCCTGGCTGTCCCGCTGCCCCCCTCGTTCCGGGACGACGTGGAGGAGGCGGTCGACGCCTTGCCGTCCATCTCCGTCGTGCTCCAGCGCGACGCCGAAGGGGAGACCGACGGCTTCACGTATGTTCCCATCGACCCCTGCCAGCCGGTCATCGCGGCCGTCCGGACCGCGATGGGAGAGCGCATCCCCCGGGCCTTCATCGACCTGGAATCCCCCAACTTCGAGGGCCGCACCGGCATCTATCCCGATCCCTACGCCCTGAAGCGCGTCCAGGTGGCCGGCTTCGCCTCCGCCATCCTCCCCGCCCTGCCGCCGCCCGACCCCGACGGATCCCAGGCCCGCCGCCACTCCTGGATGGCCAACCGCCTCCGGGATCTGGAAGCCCGGCACGAGTCGATCCTCTTCGTCTGCTCGATCATGGACTGGCCCTGGATCCGGGACGCCTACGTCCGAGGAGCTCCCGACCCCGATCCCGAGTGGTTCCTCCCCCAGATGCGCACCTGCCGGGTGGACCCCAACACCCTCATCTTCCTGCTCGGCGAGCTTCCCTACATCACCGCCCTCTACGAGCGCGGCCGCCGCGAGCTGACCCCCGACGACAACCTCTCCGTCGATGGGGTCAAGGAAATGCTCCTGGCCGCCCGGGAACGCCTGCGGGCGGATCGCCCGAAGGTGGCCAAGCGGATCACGCCGCAATTGCTGTCGGTCTATTTCCGATACGTCCGGAACCTGTCGCTCATCGAGCGGCGGCTGACCCCCGACCTCTATTCCCTCATCATCGCCGCCAAGCAGACCGCCGGCGACGACTTCGCCCTCGCCCTGGCCGAGACCGCCCGCCACTACCCCTACGCCGACGCCTTCGACCGGGGAGACCGCCCCTGGTGGTGGGATGAGCCCCCCCTCCGCATGGGAGACGGCCGCGGCGACGTCCCCTCCTGGGGCACCGCCCCCCTCACCAGCCGACTCCCCGGCCAGGCCATCTCCTGGCGATCCTGCGAGCTGCGCCCCAAGCCCCCCGAGCCCGACCGGAAGACGTGGAAGCAGCGCTGGGACCCCTTCGGCATGTGCTCCTGGCCCCCCGAGGACCAGCGCATCGAGAGCTTCCAGCGTCACGTCGCCGACCAGGCCCGGGCCATCCTCGGCGCCGACCTCGCCCGCTCGGAGAAGTTCACCACCAGCGTCCGAGACGGCATCGACATCCGGGAAACCCTCCGCAACTGGCACTCCGGCGATCTCTACGTCAAGGTGATCCCCCCCAGCCGCGGCTCCATCGACGCCGTCGTCTTCCTCTTCGATGTGCCCGCCGACCCTCGCGTCTACGTCCACCGGGCCACCTGGTTCGCCGAGCACGCCAACGAATCGACGCTGGCCTTCTTCGCCACCGACCCGATGGAGAACCTCGTCGGCCCCGGCATCGCCCAGGCCGAGTACGGCGGCGCCCTGTTCCTCTTCCCCCCTCGGCTGATCCCCGACATCTGGGAAGACCCCCGCCTCTCCCGCCTCGAGACGCTGGAGGAGCGCCTTCTCGGCGGCGGCCTGCTGCACTCCCGAGAGCGACACGTCGCCCTGGTCAGCCCCAAGCCTCCTCCCGCCTCCTGGCGTCGCCTGGCCCGCCGGCACGGCCGGAAGCTCGTCCACCTGCCGCTCAAGCGCTTCAGCGGCCAGCTCCTGGAGCGGCTGCGCACCTTCCACGTGCTCAACGGCAAGCACGTCCGATCGTATGCGTCGGATTTCATCAGGGATCTGTGAGGCCGATCGCCTCGCGAGAGCCATCCGAGGAGAAGCGCCGATGGGGACGGCCCTGCCCATGTTCATCGCCCTGACCGCCCTCGCCACCGCTTCCCAGGCGGACCCCGTCGAGGAGTCACCCCCCCGATTCTCGTCGGAGAAATACGGGCTTTCCTGCCCGCTCGCCGACGGCTGGGAGGTCGTCCTCGCCGAGCGAGACGACCTGATCTTCGTCGCCAAGATCCCCCAGCGCGATCCCGACCGCCCCGGCGCCGTCGGCTGCGAGCTGGGCCTGGCCCCCGAGTCGCTCGACGAGTACCGCACCCGCATCGCCGCCAATGCCGAGCGCGGCCGCATTCCCGGCGAGCTTGTCCGCAATGAGCTCGTCGACGCCGGAGACGGGCCCCGGCTGGTCACCGTTACCGAGTTCCGCCCCCCCTTCGGCGGCTCCTGGCGGGAAGTCACCGTGAGACGGATCGCCCACCGCCAGATGTACGCCTTCACGCTCAACGCCGATGCCGACGACCCCGGCTTCGACGCCGCCCTCGACGCCTTCGACGCCCTCGTCGACGGCGCCTCGTTCTCCCCTCCCGACACCGGCGCCCGCCCGGCCGACCCGGGTGCCGATCGGAACCGATGGGTCCAGGACGAGTTCCAGTTCGCCGTCGACCTGCCCGACGGCTGGGCCCCGGTGCTCGCCCCCAGCCAGCTCGCGCTGCTCTTCGCCAACGGCCCGGCCCACGGCATCTGGTCCGACAACTTCCTCGTCATCGCCCGCCCCGCCCGAGGCTTCGACCCCGATCGGCTCGCGATCGACCTCCCCGACCTCCTCCGCAACGAGGAGCCCGGCTGCGAGGTTCTCTCCTGCGAGGTCATCGACCAGCCCGGCGCCGGCAAGGCCGTCGAAACCGTCGCTCGCACCCAGCGCGGCCCCTTCTCGATGACCGTCCTCGAACGTCGCTTTCGCGGTGATCGATTCGAATACGAGGCGAAGTTCACACTGGAATCCGAGCGCTTCGACGCCCTCGCCCCCGCCCTCCGCCGCTGCCTTGACAGCTTCGCCGAGGTTCCCGGCGAGGTTTCGGGAGCCCCGGCCGGAGTCTCGGGCTAACGAGCCTTCTCGCGCCGCCCGGCTTGGGAGCCCTCCGATGCGGGAGTTCGAGCGGACGGACGGCCCGACTCGGATGGAGCGCTCAAGACCGGAGAGGCTGGCCGGTGTCGCGTCGATCCCGAGCCCGGAAGGACCCACCTCCAGGGTTGTCACAATCAAGAACCACTCCGGAACCCCGTCGGCCGAGGGGCTCCGAGCCGATTGGCGAATGCCCGAGAGCCGGGCGGACGTGTTCCCTCGGGAGATGAACGATGTTTGAGCTGATCCGGAGTGCCCTGCTCGCCTCGGCGGCGGTCTCGGCCTTGCTCGGCGTCGAGGGGAGGGCCATCGCCGGCGACTTCTCGGCCGGAGCGGCGGCCGTGGACGTGTCTCCCGACTACCTGCCGGCGATCGTCAACGGCGGCTTTCTCCGTCGCGACGCGACGCAGGTCCATGACCCCCTGTTCGCCCGGGCCTTCGTCCTCGACGACGGCTCGACCCGGATCGCGCTCTGTGTCGTCGACACCTGCATGATGCCCCGAGACCTGATCGACCGCGCCAAGGCCCTCGCCCGGGACCGCACCGGGATCCCGACCGATCGCATGATGGTGTCCGCCACGCACACCCACTCCGCCCCCGCGTCGATGGGATGCCTCGGCTGCCCGGTCGATCCGGCCTACTCGGCCGAGCTGCCCGGGAAGATCGCCGAGGCGATCGCCGCCGCCTCCTCCCGGCTGCGGCCGGCCGAGGTCGGCTGGGCGGTCGTCGAGGACCGCGCGCACACCTTCTGCCGACGCTGGATCTACCGGCCCGATCGCATGCCCGCCGACCCCTTCGGCGACCGCACCGTCCGGGCCAACATGCATCCCGGCCACCAGAACCCCGATGTCATCGGCCCCTCCGGCCCGGTCGACCCGGCCCTGTCGCTCATCGCCTTCCGGGGGGAAGACGGCGCTTCGATTGGCGTCTTCGCCAATTATTCGATGCACTACTACGGCGCCGACGCCGTCTCGGCCGACTACTTCGGCCACGTCTCCCGCATCCTGGCCGATCGCCTCGGCGGCGGCGAGGAGGTCGTCGTCGCGATGTCCCAGGGGACCAGCGGCGATTTGATGTGGATGGACTACGGCTCCCCCGCTCCGTCTCGGGATGTCGTCTCGTACGCCCAGGCCGTCGCCGACGTCGCGGCCGGGGCCCTCTCGGGCATCGTCTACCGCGACGACGTCTCCCTCGCCATGGCCGAGGCCACGCTTACCCTCGGCCGACGCCTCCCCGACGATCGCCGCCGCTCCTGGGCCCGATCCGTCCGAGAATCGATGCAGGGCGAGGCCCCGACCTCCATCCCCGAGGTCTACGCCCTCGAACAGCAGCACCTCCTCGACTCCCCCGAGCGCGAACTGAAGCTCCAGGCCATCCGCATCGGCGACCTCGGCCTGACGGCCATCCCCAACGAGGTCTACGGCATCACCGGGCTGAAGCTCAAGGCGAGCAGCCCGACCCCCGTGACCATCAACGTCGAGCTCGCCAACGGCGCCGAGGGCTACATCCCTCCCCCCGAGCAGCACGCCCTGGGCGGCTACACCACCTGGCCCGCCCGCACGGCCGGCCTGGAGGTGCAGGCGGAGCCGAAGATTGTCGAGGCGGTGCTCGGGCTCCTCGAGCGCGTCTCGGGCCGCTCCCGCCGGCCGATCGCTCCGCAAGGCGGCCTCTATGCCGAGGCCGTGCTGGCGACCGAGCCGATCGCCTACTTCCGGCTCGATGAGCTGACCTGGACCGGAGCCGCCGACCTTCGAGGAGGCCCTCCCGCCCGATTGGAACCGGGGATCGCGCTCGGCCTCGACGGCCCGGAGGGCCCCGGCTTCACCGACGAGGGGGAGGGCCCCAACCGCGCCATTCACTGCGCCGGAGGCCGGCTCCTCGCCGGGCCCCTCCCTGATGGCTCGTCCTGGACCGTCTCCTTCTGGTTCTGGAACGGCCTGCCTCCCGACGCCCGACCCGTCACCGGCTATCTCGCCTCGATCGGGCCCGAGGGGAAGCCTGGCTCCCCCGGCGACCACCTCGGCCTCGGCGGTTCGCTCGCCGACACCCTGACCGGCCGCCTCTTCGTCTCCAACGGCGAAGACCACGGGGACCTGCTCGTCGGCCGCTCCGAGTTGCCGATCTCGCGGTGGTGCCACGTCGCCTTCGTCCGAGACGGCCCCCGCGTTCGCGTCCATCTGAACGGGGATCCCGATCCCGAGATCGACGCCGAGCGACCATCCTTTTCGCTGGAAGGCCCGCACGCGCTCGTCCTGGGGGGCCGCATCGACGGCGTCGCCGGCCTTGAAGGCAAGCTGGACGAGGTGGCCGTCTACGACCGCGCCCTGACCCCCGAGGAGATTCGCTCCCTGGCCCTCGACTGGCCGTCTCGCTCCGAGCCCTGACCGGGCGACTCGCCCGGATCGTCGAGCAGGAACCGAGTACCTCCACCCGACCTGAAGCCGGAGGCACGATCCGCCCATGGGGCAGCATCCCAACCCTCTGACCGTCCGCAAGGCGGACCATCCCATCGAGCCGATCTTCCTGAAGCGCTGGTCTCCCCGGGCGATGAGCGGAGAGCCCGTCTCCCAGGACGAGCTGATGCGCCTCTTCGAGGCCGCCCGCTGGGCCCCCTCGACCCGCAACGAGCAGGAATGGCGATTCCTCTTCGCCCGCAACGGCTCGGCCCACTGGCCGACGTTCTTCGACCTCCTCTCCCCGGGCAACCAGACCTGGTGCGACCGCGCCGCCGTGCTCGTCGTGGTGCTCGCTCACCGGTTCTTCTCGAACACCGGGGCGCCGAATCCCGTCCATCTGTTCGACGCCGGTGCCGCCTGGGAGAACCTGGCGCTGCAAGGAGCGATGATGGGCCTGGTCGTCCACGGCATGGCCGGCTTCGACTTCGAGAAGGCCCGGACCGCGCTGAACGTGCCCGACGAGTTCGCCGTGGCCGCCATGATCGCGATTGGCCGCCCGGGCGATCCCTCGTCGCTTCCCCCGGATCTCCAGCAGCGCGAGACTCCCTCGATGCGCCGGCCGGTGTCGCAGAGCGTGTGCGAGGGTCCGTTTTCCTTCGGTTGAAGCGGCCTCCCGCCGACCCGACACCGGGTCCGGCCGGTTCTCGGCCATCGACCCCACCCGGCGTCGTCCGCTATGCTCAAGGTTGGGCCGGTCGCCCCCCTCGGGGCGTCCCCGCGCCGGGGCGAGCGGCCGAACCTGGGGGAGACGCGACCATGAGGACGAGATACCGAGCCGCCGCGCTCGCGCTGGCGTGCCTGGCCGGCGCCGGGGCCGTTGCCGGGACCGTCCGGGGGCGGATGCAGGACGAACCGCAGGTGCAGGACCGCACGCTGCCCATGTTCATGCAGGCCAAGCTCGACTATTCCAAGGACGTGCTCGAGGGGCTGACCACCGCCGACTTCACCAAGGTCGTCCAGGGTGCCCAGGCGCTGCGCAAGCTGGCCGAGGACGAGCTCTGGCGCGTGAATCCGAACATCAATTACGTGCGCTACACCGAGGAGTTCGTTCGGCTGACCGACGCCCTCGAAGCCGAGGGCCAGGCCCAGGACATCGACGGGGCCGCCCTCAACTACGTCAACCTAACGATCAATTGCATCAACTGCCACAAGTTCGTTCGGGATCAGCGGGTCACCCGCCTCGACGGCGAGCGCCTCCGCCGCTGAGCCCTCCGATCGACTCCCGATCGTTCCGCCCGGCTCCCAGCCCTGGCCGGGAGCCGAGCGGCTCCGCGATGCCCGATCGGCCCGCCGATCGCCGGTTGATCCCCGACTCGGCCGCGACCAGGAAGCCGGGCTCGTCCTCCCCGACCGGCCCTGGGGAGCCGATCGTGCGAGCCGTCTTGAGGGAGGCCGGCCGCCGCCGCCGCGAGGGAAGCGGCGAGGGGCGGGAGCCGGCTCGAGTGCGGAGCGCTTCCCTCGGGGACGATCAGCCGAAGAGGCCGGCGTCCCGGTCGCCCAGGCCGCCCTTGAGCGGCACCTTGCGCACCTTCTTCGGCTTCGGGGGTTCCTCCCCGTCGGGCTCCTCGTCGGCCGCCAGGGGCTCATCCTTGGCGGTCGGCTTGATCGAGAGGCTCATCCGCTTCTGCTCGGCGTCGATGTCCAGGATCCGGGCGTCGACATCCTGGCCCTCCTGCACGACGTCCCGCACGCGACGCACGCGACCGGGGGCCAGTTCCGAGATGTGGATCAGTCCCTCCACCCCGGGCTCGATCTCGACGAAGGCGCCAAACTCCATCAGCTTGACCACCTTGCCCTTCACCACCTGTCCCCTGCCGTAGCGGTGCTCCACGGTGTCCCAGGGGCTCGGCGCCAGTTGCTTCAGGCCCAGGCCGACGCGGTCCTTCTCGCGCTCGATCTTCAGGACCTTCACCTCGACCTCGTCCCCGATCTTCACCACGTCCTCGACCTTCACCCCCCGGCTCCAGGCCAGGTCGGAGACGTGAATCAGGCCGTCCACGCCTCCCAGATCGACGAACGCGCCGAAGTCCTTGATCGAGCGGACGGTCCCCTTGCGGACCTGCCCCTCTTGCAGTTCGGCCCAGGTCTTCTCGCGCAGCTCGGCCCGCTGCTGTTCAAGCAGCGCCTTGCGCGAGACGACGAGGTTCTTCTCCCTGGGGTTGGCCTCGGTGACGATCACCTGGAACCGCTGGTTGACGTAGACCTCCGGGTCGGCGACGTAGCCCAGCTCGATCTGCCCCACAGGCAGGAAGCCGCGCATGCAGTCGACCTCGACCTCCAGGCCTCCCTTGATCGCCTTGGTCACGCGGGCCTCGACGACCATGCCGCGCTGGACGCTCTCCCAGTCGGCCTCGACGGCGGCTCCCTTCAGGTTCAGGCGGGTCAGGCCGGCGGTCGGGTCGTAGCGGTCGACCATCACCTCGATCGAGTCCCCCACGTTGGGCAGCGGCTTGTTCGAGCCGAACTGGGAGACGGGGATGAACCCCTCGCTCTTGGTGCCGAGGTCGACGATGATCTCGTTTTCCCGCACCCGGACGACCGTTCCGGTGCGTGTTCCCTTCGAGGGCTGCGGCCCGCGCGGAGAGCCGGGGGAGGCGCCCGCCGGCACGTGCTCGGAGCGGGCCCGGCGGTTCATCGAGCCGGGGACCTTCTCCGGGTCGAAGCCCTCGAGCGCCTTTTCCAGCTCGGCTTCGAGGTCCTCGTCCCACTGCCGCTTCAGCTCGACCTCCGGGTCCACGGGGCGGCCGGTGGCCGAGTCGAGGGCCCGATTGATCTCCGCGTCCAGCGGGTGCTCGTCCGGCTCGGGCTTGAGGCTCTGCCCCGGCCTCGGCCTCGGGCTGCCGGCGGGAGGTTCGTGCAAGTTCCGGATATCGTCGGACATGGCCTGGCCCCGTTCGGGAGGCTCCTCGGGTCGATGGCTTCGGGTCGGTGGTCTGTGATTCTCGGGGCCGAGGCCCCGGTTACTCCCCCCTCAGGGGGGCGGCTCGGCCTGCTGGGCCGTTTCGTGTCGACCGATTCCTGAGTGCTGATCCCTGGCGAGCCGGCCGATCGATCCGAGAGCCGCTGCCTCGATCATCCGGCATCGGCCATCCGCCGACGGACCTCAGCCCTCCATCAGCTCCAGCGTTGCCCACAGGCTCGGGTCTTCCCCGACGGGGAATTCCCTCCCCACCGTCAGGTGCTGATCCCCCCGGTCGGGGTCGGTGACTCGGTAAGAGAAGCCCAGTCTCCGATTCGTCTCCGGGTCGAACCCATGCAGCGCCGATGCCGGCACATAGAGTTCGAGCCGGTATCCGGTCCGAGTCCGATGGGCCGAGGCGAGCAGCTCCGACGGGTCGGCCGTCGGGGAGTCGGCCGAGGCCCGGGCGATCTTCGCCTGGCGGAGTTCCGCCACCAGTGCCTTCCCCTCGCCGGGGGAGACCGTCGCGATGAACCGGTGGCAGTACCGGCTGGCCCGGTGGATGTCTCGGGTATTCCGGGTATCGATCCAGAGCTGGAGGCCGTCGGACTCCTCCGGTCGGTCGGCAACGCGGGAGAGCGTCCCCGGCTTGCCCGAGACCTCGACGGCGATCCCCAGGCCCCCGGCGTTCCAGCCCACCCGGACCTCGGCCCAGGGGGATCGGCCGTCGATCTCGGCCAGCGCCGGCAGGATGCAGGCGTCGGGCAGGTCGAGGAGGCGTCCCTTGCCGGCCCTCGGGATGCCCTCGACCTTCGGGCAGGCCAGGGCGAACCGGGCGTAGAAGCTTGTCGGGATCAGGGGAGGGGGAGGGGGCGTCGTCGACGCGGACATGGGGCTGGACCTCCGGTGTCTCGCTCGGGGCGGGGCGGTTCCCTCGCTCGCGCAGCTTATCGGCCCGAGCCGGCCCCGGCAACGGAATCGGCCCGGATCTGGGCCAGCAGGTTCACCATCTCGATGGCGGCCATCGCCGCCTCGGCCCCCTTGTTCCCCGCCTTCAGGCCCGATCGGTTCAGCGCCTGCTCGACCGAGTCGGTCGTCAGAATGCCGAAGATCACGGGCACTCCGGTTTCCAGGCCCGCCGACATCACTCCGCCGGCCGCCTGTCCCGCCACATGGTCGTAATGCCCGGTCTCCCCCCGGATGACGCATCCCAGGGTGATCACCGCGGCGTACCTTCCGGTCCCGGCCAGGGCCTTCGCCGCCATCGGCACCTCGAACGACCCGGGGACCCAGGCCACGTCGAGGCGGTCGTCGGCCACGCCGTGGCGGACGAACGCATCTCGACAGCCGGCCAACAACGCCTCGGTGACCATCGCGTTGAACCGGGCGCAAACGATCGCGAAGCGGCCGGAGGGGGGGGAGAAGTCGCCTTCGAAGGTGGGCATCGGTGGGCTACGGGCTGAGGGAGGATGGCCGGGGGGGAGGAGCCCCCCCTCGGCCAGCGGCGGAGGGGAGACGGGGTCAGGTCAGGTTCATCATATTGAGGAAGTCGACGTTCGTCTTCGACTTCTTCATCCGGCCGACGAGCAGCTCCATCGCCTCGACCGGGTTCATGTCGTTGAGCACGCGGCGCAACAGCCAGACGCGGTGCAGCTCGTCGCTGGACATCAGGTTCTCCTCGCGGCGGGTGCCCGAGCGGTTCACGTCGATCGCCGGCCAGATCCGGCGGTCGACCAGCCGGCGGTCGAGGTGCAACTCCATGTTGCCGGTGCCCTTGAACTCCTCGAAGATCACCTCGTCCATCCGACTGCCGGTGTCGACCAGGGCGGTGGCCAGGATCGTCAGGCTCCCCCCCTCCTCGATCTTCCGGGCGGCGCCGAAGAACCGCTTGGGCTTCTGCAGCGCCGAGGCGTCGATGCCTCCGGTGAGGATCTTGCCCGAGTGCGGCGCCTCGGTGTTATAGGCCCGGGCCAGCCGGGTGATCGAATCGAGCAGGATCACGACGTCCTTGCCGTACTCGACCATCCGCTTGGCCTTCTCGATGACCATCTCGGCCACCTGGATGTGCCGCGAGGCCGGCTCGTCGAAGGTGGAGCTGATCACCTCGGCGGTGATGCTGTGCACCGACCGCTCCATCTCCGTCACCTCCTCGGGCCGCTCGTCGATGAGCAGCACCATCAGGTAGGCGTCGGGGTGGTTGGTGAGCACGCTGTTGGCGATCTTCTGCAGCAGGATCGTCTTGCCCGTCCTCGGCGGGGCCACGATCAGCCCGCGCTGGCCGAAGCCGATCGGCGTGACGAGGTCGACGACCCGCATGTTGATCTCGTCCGGGGTCGTCTCCAGCTTGATTCGGGAGAGCGGGTGCAGCGGCGTCAGGTCGTCGAAGCTGACCTTCTCGGACAGCTTGTCCGGGTCCTCGTAGTTGATGGCCTCGACCCGGAGCAGGGCGAAGTACCGCTCGTTCTCCTTCGGGGGGCGGATCTGGCCGGCCACGATGGCGCCGGTCTTCAGGCCGAAGCGGCGGATCTGGCTCGGCGAGACGTAGATGTCGTCGGGGCAGGGGAGGTAGTTGTAGTCCGGGCTTCGGAGGAACCCGAAGCCGTCGGGGAGGACCTCCAGGGTCCCCTCGCCGTACATCAGGCCGTTCTGCTTGACCCGCTCCTTGAGGATCTTGAAGATCAGGTCCTGCTTCTTCAGGCCGGTGTACTCGGTGACTCCCTCCTGCTTGGCGGTGGCGATGAGCTGCGGCATGGTCATCTTCTGCAGCTCGGTCAGGTGGATCTCGCCCCGCTTGATGTCCTCGTAGCGGTCGTTGATCTCGGTTTCGCCGAAGAGGTCGTCTGCCTCGTCGGCGGGGAAGCCGGCGTCGTCCTCGTCGTCCTCGGCGGCCGCCTCGACGAACTCCGCCAGGTCGGCGTCCTCGTCCTCGATCGCGCCGCCGCCGCCGTCGGCCCGAGACGAGCCGATCAAGTCGCGAGGCTCCTCGATCTCCAGCCCGTGCCCGAACGGGCGCTCATCGGCCTCGCCGTTGCGGTCGGCGTCGGCCCGCTGGCGTTCCCGTCCCCGAAGCCGCTCGCGCAGCGTGGGCCCGGTGCCGGATCCTCCCCCGGAGCCCTCGCGGTCCCGGCCCGACTCTCGGTAGCGCACCGAGTCTTTCGCGGCCTCGCGCCGGGAGGACGAGGAGGGCGGGGCCGGGGCGGGCTCGGCCGCGGCGGCCTGGGTCTCGGCGTCGCTCGGGGGGGGGGCCTGTTCGGCCTGCGACGACTTGCGGGAGCGGGGGGAGGAGAGATTGGGCTCCCGGCGACGGGTGTCGTTGGCCATGAGGTCGGTCTCCTGAACAGCTCGGCCGGGCGGCGGGGGCCGCCTGGTCCGAGCGACACGGGGGCGTGATCGGGTGGCGGGCATCGCCGAGGGCCCCATCGACGGGTCGAAGGGTGGGGCCGCGGGCGGCGCGGGGATCGTTGGGGTCCGGTACGGGGATGTTCTCGGTCGGGGTCGTCGGGTCGGATCGGATCGGGTCAGATCAAGTCGGGTCAGGTCGGGGAACGGGGGTTGAAACAGTCCGTCGATCGCCGGGCTGTCTCGAGCCGGTCCGGTGCTCCAGGGGGTTGCGGTCATCTCGGGCGCCGGCCGCGTCCCTTGGGTGGGGACGTCCGGGGGGCGCCGGACCGGGGAGCACGACGCCGGGAGCTGAGGCGGTCGGCCGGTGAGGTGGCGTCGGACCGGCTGGTGTCATCGGGCTCGTCCTCGACCTCGGTTCGCCCTCGCCAGGGAGGGCGACGGGTCAGGTCCTGCCAGAGCCGATCGACCCGGGCCTTCAGCTCGTCGGTCGAGCCGTCGTTGACGACCACCCGATCGGCCCGCGCTCGCTTTCGGTCCAGGGGCCACTGCGCGGCCTCCCGGGCGGCGAGTTGCTCGGCCGACCACTCCCGGGAGCGGGCCAGCCGCTCCCGACGGGAGGAGGCGGGGGCGTCGACGAAGACGACCGAGTCGCAGAGGTCGTCCCAGCCGGCCTCGAGCAGGATCGCCGCGTCGAGGACCACCAGCGGCGCCTCTCGTCTCCGGGAGATCCGGGCGATCGCCTTCTCGAAGGTCTTCCGCATCCGGGGGTGGAGGATCGCCTCGAGCGCCCGCAGCGAGGTTTCCTCCGAGAACACCAGGCGGCCCAGCGCCTTGCGGTCGATCCGGGGGGCCTCCCCCTCCTCGGCGGGAGGAGCCAGAACGTCCTCGCCGAAGCGGGCAACGACCTCCTGGCGGGCCGGGCGCTGGTCGAGCAAGGCGTGGCCGATCGCGTCGGCGTCGAGCACCGCCGCCCCCCTGGCGGCCAGGGCGGCGGCCACCAGGCTCTTGCCGGCGCCGATCCCGCCGATCAGGCCGACGACCGGCACGGGGCCGTTCTTCCACGGTCCCGGCGGGCGTCGCTGTCCGGAGGGGCGTCGGGCGTAGCGGGGCATGGCGGTCGGACTCGTCCTCGGGCCGGTGGGTTCGGCTGCGGGGGGAGACGTGAGGGGTCGAGGGTTGGATTCGGGGATGTCGGGACGGAAACGGCACTCGTCCGGTGGGGGGCTCGGAGGGGGTCTCGATGCGGGATCGCCCACGGCTCCCGGGCCGACCGCACGACAGGGCAGCCCAGTCTCGTCCGGGCAAGCGAGAGAGCCGCGGGCGAGGCCGGTCGGGCAAGGATCGTGGTCGAGATTCGGGGTCGCAGGGCCCCAGGTGCCGGCCGATCCGCACGATCAAGCGATTCTATCGCGGGGGAACGTCTCGATGGCGGGAGGGGGGCCGGGATGGTGCGAGTGCGAGAGACCTGCGGACACTGTGTTCATCTCTACTCGATCTCCTGGTCAAAATCAACGGGAATTCACCCGGTCGCGTCGTTTTCTGTCGACCTCGCTCCGGGGCGCCGACCCGAGGCGGTCAGGCCATGGGCGCCACATCCAGCCAGTTCGGCCCGCTCGCTAGGTCGACCTGCAGCGGCACGTCCAGCTCCAGCGCCGAGGTCATCGCCTTCCGGACCAGCTCGGCCAAGGGAGCCAGCTCGGTTGCCGGCGCCTCGAAGACCAGCTCGTCGTGGATTTGCAGCAGCATCCGGGACCGCATCCCCTCCGCTCGGAGCCTCCGGTCGACCTCCAGCATCGCCCGCTTGATCAAGTCGGCCGCCGACCCCTGGATCACCGTGTTCACCGCCGTTCGCTCCGCCAGGTTCCGGGAGCGTCCCGTGGTGTTCTTGATCCCGCTGATCGCCCGGCGACGACCGAGGATCGTCTCCACCCGGCCGGCCGCCTTGGCGGCCTCCAGCGTTTGGGTGATGAAGCGATCAACCCCCTCGTACTGCCGGAAATAGGCGTCGATGAACGCCGCCGCGTCCGCCTGGGAGATCCCCAGCCGACCGGCCAGCCCGAACGCGCTGAGGCCGTAGATCACGCCGAAGTTCACCGTCTTGGCCATCCGGCGCTGGTCCCTGGTCACCTCCTCCTCCGGCACCCCGAAGATCCGAGAGGCGACCACGCGGTGAATGTCCCGGTCCTCCTCGAACGCCCGGACCAGCTCCGGGTCCTTCGAGTAATGGGCGAGGATCCGAAGCTCGATCTGGGAGTAGTCCGCCGTCAGCAGCACCCACCCCGGCTCCCCCGGGACGAACGCCTGCCGGATCTGCCGGCCGTCCTCGGTTCGCACCGGAATGTTCTGCAGGTTCGGGTCCGACGAGCTGAGCCTCCCCGTCGCCGCCACCACCTGGTTGAACGAGGCGTGGATCCGGCCGTCCGGGTGGACCAGTGCCGGCAAGGCGTCCAGGTATGTTCCCTTCAGCTTCTCAAGCTGCCGGTGCTGCACGATCAGGCGGGGCAGGGGGTGCTCATTCGAGAGCGCCTCGAGAACCTCCGCGTCCGTGCTCGGCTCGCCGCCGGGGGTCTTCTTGATCGGCTTCAGCTTCAGCTCGTCGAAGAGCACCTGCCGCAGTTGCGGCGCCGAGCTGATGTTGAACTCCCTCCCGGCCAGTTCGTAGATTTCCGTCTTGATCCCCGACAGCCGCTCGGCGAACTCGGCCGACAGCCGGTTCAGGAGGGCCACATCCACCGCCACCCCGGCCGCCTCCATCCGCGCGAGCACGGCGATGAGCGGCCGTTCCAGGTCGGCGTACAGGGGCCAGAGCCCCTGCTCGCGCACCTTCGGCGTCAGGATCGCGTCGAGCCTCCAGGCCGCGTCGGCGTCCTCCCCGGCGTAGGCGGCCACGCGGTCGACCGCCACGGTGTCGATGGTCGTCTGCCCCTTCCCCTTCCCGATCAGGCTGCTGATCGGGATCATCGTGTGGTCCAGGAGCCTGCGGGCCAGCTCGTCGAGGTTGTGGTTCCGCTCGCCGCTCTCCAGCAGGTAGCTCAGCACCATGGTGTCGGTGATCGACTCCGACAGCTCCACCCCCAGCCGGCCCAGCACGAGCAGGTCGTACTTGATGTTCTGTCCGACGATCTCCCGAGCCGGATCCGAGAGGATCGGCCGCAGGGCCGCGATCGTCTCGGCCGGGTCGAGCGTCTTCGATCCCGCTGGACCCCGAACCGGCAGGTAGAACGCCTCCCCCGGCTTCCAGCAGAACGACATGCCGACCAGCTCGGCCCGAAGCGGGTCCAGGCCGGTCGTCTCCGTGTCGAAGCTGAACCGCGGCTGCGCCTCCAGCTCCGAGAGGAACGTGCGGAACGTCTCGGGGGTGTCCACCACCTGATAGCGGTCGACCGGCCACTCGTCCTCCGGGGGCTTGGCCGAGTCGGCCCCCAGCTCGTCGAGGAAGCGGTGGAAGCCGCACTCGATGCACAGCGCCTTCAACGCCGCGTGGTCCACGCCGTCTCTCGTCAGTGCGTCCCAGTCGACCTCGATCGCCAGGTCGGTCTTCAGCGCGATCAGCTCCCGGGCGCGCCGGGCGGTGTCGGCGTGGGTGTACAAGTTCTCCTTCCGCTTGGCGCCGGAGACCTTGGCGATGTTCTCCAGCAGGTTGTCCAGCGTTCCGAATTGCGCCAGCAATTGCGCCGCCGTCTTGATCCCGATTCCCGGCACGCCCGGCACGTTGTCCACGGCGTCTCCGGTCAGCGACAGCAGGTCGACCACCTGGCCGGGAGACACGCCCCAGTCCGCCTTTAGGCCGGCGACATCGAGCACCGATTGCTTGCGCAGGTTGTAGATGAAGACGTGCTCGTTGAGCAACTGTCTGGCATCCTTGTCGGACGTGCAGATGAATACGTCCATCCCCCGATCGACCGCCTGGCGCGCCAGGGTGGCGATCACGTCGTCCGCCTCGGCCCCCTCGAACAGGAGCACCGGGATGCGGAACCCCTCGAACACCCGTCGGATCAGGGGGATCTGCGGCTGCAGGTCGTCCGGCATCTCGGAGCGGTTGGCCTTGTAGTCCTCGAACAGGTCCGAGCGGAAGACCTTCCCCGAGCCGTCGAAGGCCGCGGCGATCGCTGTCGGCTGCCGGTCCCGGATCAGGTTGAGCACGTCCCGGAAGACGCCGAAGACCGCGTTCGTCGGCTGCCCGGCCGGCCCGGTCATCAGCGGGATGGCGTGGAAGACCTGGTAGATGATGGAGTATGCGTCGAGCAGGTAGAGCGACGGGCGGTCGTTCATCGCGGCGGTCGACGGGGGAGATCGGCGGGACGGGCTCCCTTCGGGCGCCTCGGCCCGAGGGAGGGATCGTCGGAGGGATGATTCGACTATCCCCCGGCCTCGTCGTGAAGTCAAGCATGGCCGAGAGGGAGTCGGGGGGGATCGGAGCGACGATCGGGGAGCCTCGGGCGGCCAGGCCCCCCTGAGCCCCGGGGGGATGGGCCCCTCGGGACCGGAACCCGAGCCCGCCGTCGCTCGGGGACGTCGGGCCCGTCCCCTGGTGCCACCCGGATTGACGGACCGATCGGCCCGGTCTTTGCGTCCGAGCCCCGGAGAGCGTTCCCCTCCGCCGGCCCTCCTCGTACAATCCTCGATCGCGTCCCCGTCCGTCCCCTCGAGGAGCCCCGATCATGCTCGCGCTCCTGCTCGCCCTCTCTGTCCCCCCCCCGGTCCAGGAACCCCCCGTCACCCGGGAGGCGGTCTGTCGACGAGTGGAGACCGCCCCCACCATCGACGGCGTCCTGGACGACCCCGCCTGGCAGGCCGCCGAGGCCGACGCCATCACCGACTTCGCCGCCTTCTGGGCCGGAGAGCCCCGAGAGGGGACCCGGGCTCAACTGGTCTGGGACGACGAGGCCCTCTACTTCGCCGCCACCATGACCGACGCCGAACTGCGCGCCTTCGGCACCGAGCGCAACGACCGCCTCTGGCTCGGCGACGTCTTCGAGCTGTTCTTCAAGCCCTCCGAGGAGGGCCCGCGCTACTACGAGTTCCAGGTCAACCCCCGCTCGGTCATCCTCGAACTCCGCTTCCCCCGGCGCGGCCACCCCTTCGACGAGCTGGCCTCCGAGCCCCCGCACGGCTTCTCCGCCGTCGCCGCCGTCGACGGCACCCTCGACCAGCCCGGCGACGTCGACCGCTCGTGGCGCGTCGAGGGCCGCATCCCCTGGTCCCTCTTCGAGCCCACCGGGGGCCGCCCCGCCGAGGGAGACTCCTGGCGCTTCGCCCTCTGCCGATACGACTACGGCCCCGAGGGGACCTCTCCCCTCCTCTTCAGCTCCGCCCCCCTCACCCAGCCCAGCTTCCACCGCTACGAGGACTACGGCCTCCTCCGCTTCGCCGGCCCCTCCCAGTAAGCCGGCCCCTCCCGACGAGCCGGGGCCTCGGCCCTTCTCCCTCGAGGCCCCCGCTCCCGACCGTCCCGAACCTCCCCCCAGGCCGATCCCGAATCCGGGACCGGATCCCGTCCGACCGGACGGATCCGGGGGGCCGTTCTCCCCGGCGCTCCCCTCCCGATCTCCCCTCGTCGAGGCTCCTCTCCCTCCGATCGGTTCGGGACCGCTCGATCTCGACTGCTTCTCCCCTCGATCCCTCCGCTCACCGCTTCCGCTTTTTCCACTGCTTCTGCTTCCGCTTGAGCGTCTTCAGGTCAGGGCGCCTGGCCGGGATCGGGTTCCCGAGCCGGGGCGTTCGCCAGTTCTCCTGGAACCTCCTCGACTCCGGCTTCGGCCCGAGCCCCAGTTGGAAGCGGACCTCCGGCCAGTCTCCCGCGATCGCGGGTGCGACGCAGCCCGCCTGGAAGGCGGCCTCGATCGTCGGCGCCTCCGCCACCGCCTTCAGGTCGATCAGGGCCGAGACGAGGAACCCGTTCAGTTCCCTCGCTCCCTCCTCGTGCTTCGCCAGTTGCCCGGCGATGATCTCGATGCACGTCCCCCGTGCGTCCGGATGGGCGGCGGCGATCTTGGCGATGGCCTCCGAGACGATGATCCGGCAGTGCTCGCCGCGCGACTCGTCGGCCAGGTACGCCGCACAGGACGGGATCGCTCCCGGCCCGATCTGGGCCATCGCGTCGCCGAGGTCCTCGACCCAGAGGTCGTCGAGGTCGACCAGCCGGCTGAGCCCCTCCAGCACCGGCCCGACCGCCTCCACCGCCCCCAACTGAGCGATCGCCCTCAGGGCGTGCGGCGGCCCCCAGGAGGCCGCCTCGTCGGCGTCCTCCTCGTCAGCCAGCGTGACTAGCTCCGCGTCGGTCGCCATCCGGATCAGCTCCGGCAGGTGCTCCGGACCGATCCCCAGTGCCCGGTAGTCTCGCCACTCGTCGCCGAGGTCGAGGTCGCCGAGGCGGAGCAGGCGGTCGAGCGGGGGCTCATATCCGAGTGATTCAGCCATGATCGTCTTCTTCGCTTCACGATGGAATGGCGCAGGCGGGCCGCCGGCGCGATTTTCCCAGGCACGCAGCCCGCTCCCGCCATGCTGACCGTCCCACCCCCCAATTGCAACGCCGGCCTGGCGGCGCGGGCGATCGCGGAAGCCCGCGACGAACTTGTTCCATTTTTCTTGACTCGACCGGGCCAGTCGGGCATTGTCGAGGACGATTGCGGCGCATCGAGGTCGTTCGATTCGTTGTCTCGTCGCGGTCGCCTCTCCCAATGGCATCGACACAGGGTGTGACCCCGAAGCCGGAGCATTCCTCCCGAACGGGACGCCGCCCCGCCGCACTCCGATCGGATTGGGGCGGACGTCATTCGGCTACTGCCACACAAGCCCCCAACGGGGCGCGATTCCCCAAACCAGACCGAGGGGATCGGCCGTGTTCCCGGTGCTTCTCCAGGCTCCTGGAGTCCGTCCGTCCGCCGGCTCGGGGCGCCCCCCATCGGTCGCGACGCCCCGTAAGCACCGAGGGAGGCCGACGGGCGTGACCGAGGCCTCCCCCCGCCGTGATCCGGGCCGGAAGGGCGGGCATCCCGGCCCCCCCGGCCCCGCGGCAGACCACCGGCCCGGGGCCCGGCCCCGCCTGGCCGGTGCCCTGCGAACACCTCGGGATGCGACCCGATCAGGAGCGACGAACGAATGGCACAGCCATCGGGCCGAGCCGCTTTCCGCAGGGCGCTGGTCGCCGTGGCCGCCTCGGTCCTCTCGGCCGGCTGCGGCGGGGGGGACGGGCTGAACCGGATGCCGGTCCGCGGAAACATCACCTTTGAGGGGGAACCGCTCGCCGAGGGGACGATCCAGTTCTACCCCGAGCAAACCAATACCGACAGCATCACCGGCGGTTCCCTCATCGAAGGCGGCAGTTATTCGATCCCCCGGGCGGAGGGGTTGGTCCCCGGTCGCTACCAGGTCCGCATCTCCAGCCCCTCGGACGAGATGACCGTGGAAGAGGACGAGGCCATGCCCGGCCTCGGCCCGATCTACCCCCGAGACCTCATCCCCTCGAAGTACAACGTCGAGTCGGAATTGCGCGTCGAAGTGACCGAGGACGGGCCGAACGAATTCGACTTCGCGCTCGAAGCCGACCCCGGGCAGAAACTCATGCCGCGCGCGTCCCTCCCGCTCGGCACTCCGACCGGATCGGCCCCAGCGAGCCCGTGACCGATCCCGAGCGTGGCTGCCGGATCGCGAGAGCGATCGCAGTGGCCCTCGGCGCTTCCCCGCTCCGTCGTCGATCCCCCGTCGGATCGCGTTCCATCCCTTCCTTCCTCCCAGTCGAGGACGAAGAGCCATGACGCGTCGTCATCGCGGCTTCACGCTCATCGAGTTGCTGGTGGTGATCGCCATCATCGGCGTGCTCATCGCCCTGTTACTCCCTGCGGTGCAGTCGGCCCGCGAGGCCGCCCGCCGCGCCCAGTGCACCAACAACCTCAAGCAGGTCGCCCTCGGCCTCCACAACTACGCCAGCGCCACCGGCTCCTTCCCTCCGGGCCACCGCACCGCCGTCTACGGAACGTTCCAGTTGTTCGTCCTCCCCTACATTGAACAACAGGCATTGTACAATCATTACAATATGGATGGCCGTTACATGGAGCCTCAGGCCGGCGGCGGCGTCGCCCGAGGCCCCCGCAACGGGATCCGATACGGTAGCGTCCACAATCGGACGGTCACCACCACGCTGATCAATGCGCTGATCTGCCCGTCCGACGGGGCGATGCCCTCGGACCCGTCGCTCTACTCCGGCGTCACCTGGCACAACTACACCTGCAACTTCGGCAACGCCGACATTTATCAGTCCCTGGGGACCGTGCCGGGCGGCTACACCGTCGGCATCTATCCCGACGTGGCCCAGTGGCAGGGCGCCCCGTTCTCGGACTCCGACGACACGCAAAACTTCTACCCCTCCCGGAAGCGCGTTTACGACTTCGCCTCGATCCGGGACGGCACCAGCAACACGCTGCTGGTGGGAGAGGTCATCAAGGGGAAGGGCGGAGACCTCCGCGGCTTCACCTGGTGGGGAGACGCCGTCAGTACCTCGACCTACCTGACCCCCAACAGCTCCCTGCCCGACGTGCAGAACAGCGCGGGCTACTGCAAGTACCCGCTCGAGGACAATCCGCCCTGCGTCGCGGCGACGAGCGTCATGCCCCCGACCTATGCCTTCCGCAGCCGCCACCCCGGCGGCGTGAACATGGGCTTCGCCGACGGCAGCGTGCGCTTCATCAAGAACACCATCAACCTCTACACCTGGCGAGCCCTGGGCACGACCCGGGGAGGCGAGGTTATCAGCGCCGATCAGTACTGATCGCCCCGGCTCGATCCCTCTCCTCGGAGGCGCGCCCCGACCAGGGCTCGCCTCCGCTCCGTTTCATTCCGTTCCGCTCCGTACCGTACTGATCCGCTCGGCTCGGCTCGGTCCCTCCCCTTGAACCGGGCCGAGTCGTCGTGCTCCAATGGCGGTCGACGGCCCCGGGTCCGGGGCCGAGGCCGAGGCCCCGATCGTTCCCGAGCCCGCCCGCCGAGCCCGACCATGGCCACCGTCACTGACCTCTCCCAGTCGTCCTCCCCTGTCGGTTCCCTCTTCGCCGCCCAGCTCTCGGGCGATCCCGACCGCTTCCGCCTCTCCGACGACCAGGTCCGCTTCTTCGAGGAGAACGGCTACCTCGCCGGCGTCCGGATCCTCGACGACGCCCAGGTCGACGCCCTCCGGGCCGAGCTCGCCGAGTGGTTCGATCCCAACCACCCCGGCCGGGAGCTCTGGTACGAGTACCACACCAACGAGTCGGCCGACCCGAATCGGGTCCTCTTCCACGCGCTCGGCGCCTGGCGGATCAAGCCCGGCTTCCACGACCTGCTCTGGAACCCGGCGTTCACCGTCCCCGCCGCGCAGCTCCTCGGCGGGGCCGTGCGCTTCTGGCACGATCAGCTCTTCTGCAAGCCCGCCCGGCACGGCGGCGTCGTCGCCTGGCACCAGGACTATTCCTACTGGACCCGCACCGTCCCGATGGCCCACCTGACATGCTGGATCGGGCTGGATGACAGCACCATCGACAACGGCTGCGTCCACTACGTCCCCGGCAGCCACCGCTGGCCCCTGCTGCCGATCACCGGCCTGGCCGGCGACATGGAGGCCATCCGGCAGGTCCTCGACGACCGCCAGTGGGAGAGGTTCTCCCACCCGGTCGCCGTCGAGCTCAAGGCCGGCGAGGCCACCTTCCACCATCCCCTGATGGTCCACGGCTCCTTCGCCAACCGCACCGACCGCCCCCGCCGCGCCACCGTCATCAACGTCTTCCGAGACGGCGTCCGCTCCGACACCGACGACGTGCTCCTCGACGGCGTCCCCCCCATCCCCCGGGGAGAGCCGATGGGAGGGCCATTCTTCCCGATGCTCTACGACCCCGCCTCGGCCTGACAATCGGCCTCGCCTCCGGTGCCGGGGCCCGTTCGATCTCGGCGCCCTCCTCCTCGCAACGCGCTCCCGCCCGGGCCGATCCGGCCGAGACCCGTCGGCTTGCGTCTCGAACCGGCGTTCACCGATCGCGGATCCGTCGAGTCCCGGGGAGGCCGGGGTCGTGTCGACCCCAGCCGGGAGGCCTCTGATACCGGGGGCGACACGACCTCGGCCTCCCCGGCCCAACGGTCGGTCATCGAAGAAAACCGGGATCAGTCCCCGAGCTCCGCCACCACCGGGTTGACCAGGCGGCCGATCCCTTCGATCTCCGCCGTCATCACCTGCCCCGGTTTCAGGAACCGCCCCCGCCCCTTGCCCGTGCCGGAGGGGGTGCCGGTGCCGATGACGTCGCCGGGCTGGAGGGTGACGATCGAGCTGATGAAGGAGACGATCGCCGCCACCGGGAAGATCATCTGCGCGGTGTTTCCGTCCTGCATGCGCTCGTCGTCGACCCAAAGCCGGACGGCCAGCCGCTGCGGGTCGGCCAGGCTGTCCGCCGACCGGACGCAGGGGCCCATCGGGCAAAAGGTGTCGTGCCACTTGCCGTGCAGCCAGTCGAAGAAGGCGTCCCGCTCGCGCGGCTTCCGCCCCGGATTGGGCCGGAACCCGCGATCGCTCACATCGTTGAGCACCGTGTAGCCGGCCACGAACCGCAGCGCGTCGGCCTCCGACACCCGCTTGCACTCCGCGCCGATCACCACCCCGAGCTCGCATTCCCAGTCGATCCCGTCCGGAGAGATCGACGGGATGACGACCTCGTCCCCGTGCCCGATCACCGTCGAGGCCGGCTTCATGAACACATAGGGGAACGTCTCGGCCCGCTCCGCGGCGATGTCCCCCACCTCGACGCTGTGCTCCGGGTAGTTCCTCGCCAGCATCAGGACCTTTCCCGGCCGGTCGACCGGCGGCAGCAGCCTCACCTCCTCGCTTGCGATCGCCAGCTCTCCCAGCGCCTCGGTGTCGAGCCCCTCGATCCACCGCGCCAGCTCCCACGCCGCTCGGTGCGAGGCCCCCTTCGGCGGCAGCATCGCCATCAGGTCGTCGCTGTCGTGGATCAGCAGCTCCAGCTGCATCGCCTCGGTGAACGCCTCGATCGCCTGGTCGATCGGCACCACCCGATCGTCCAGGAAGAACCCCGTCAGCGGGACGTCGTCATCCAGCGCGAACCGACAAAGCCTCATGGGCGGCCTCGCTCTCTCGCTCTCGACCGGGGAACCCCGCCAAATCCTGCCCGACTCGGGCCCCGGACGATACCCCCGCCCGCCCTCCTCCGCAAGCCGGCCCTGCTGAGCGGAAGCCGCCCCGGTCCAGTCGGCTCAGGTCCTTGCGCCGCTCGGCGCGTCGGGGCATCCTGGAGCTCGGGCCGTCCGAACGAGCCCAGGTCGCCCTTCCCTGCAACCTCGAGCCGCCGTCGGGCCCGATCGCCCTGCCCGCCGCCATCGGCCTCCGCTCCCAGACCGGCCGATCATGAGGGATCAACCGCCATCCCCCCCGGCTCCCTCTCCCTCCTCGATCACGACCAGAGACTCGGCTCCTCCGGCCCCCATCCGATTCCTCCCACCCGCGCTGACCAAGCCTCCCCCAATCCCCCGATCCTACTGGCAAGGCAACGCGATGACTTTCAATCGTCGCTTCAGATCCGGTCTGAACGCGACACCGAACGTGTTTGGATTCATGATTGATTGGCCGAGAAGTTCGTGTGTGATCGTGTGCGTGGAGGCAGGCCGAACCGAGCCGAGCCGAGGCGAGCGGCACTCTGTTGTGGCTGCGAGCGCGGGAACGCCGCACGCGGAACGAACCCATCTATGAGAGGGGGACTGTCAAGCTGCCGGTGCAGGTTCGGTGGGCTCGGGGCCCCGGCACCTCCCCCTCGCCGTCGGCGTCGGTCGGCCTGCCCGTCCCAGACCACGCCCACCAGCGATGCGG
>NZ_RYZH01000015.1 GCF_003977685.1 Tautonia sociabilis
GCGGAGCCGCCGGTTGAGCAAGGACTACGAGGGGACGACGGCCAGCAGCGAGGCGTTCGTCAAGCTGGCGATGATCCACCTCATGGCCCGACGGCTGGTCAGGAAACTCACTTTCTAGACTCCCTGTCAATCTCTACGGCAGGAAGGGAGTGCCCCTCTTCACCGCGCCGTGAATCGGCGCCTCGGCGGCGTGGGTTAAGGATTTTTAATTACCTTTTAAGGTGACTATCAAGCATCGAACCGGAAAATGGACTGATGAGGCGTCACCATGGCAAGAGTACTCATCGTCGAGGACCAGAAGAAGCTGCTCCAGAGCCTCCGCAGGGGACTGGAGGAGGAGGGCTATGAGGTCATCACCGCGGCCACCGGCGAGGAGGGCTACTACCATGCCACCACCGGGAGCTTTGATGCTGTCGTGCTCGATCTAATGCTGCCCGGACGGAGTGGCCTGGAGGTGCTGCGCGACCTCCGCGCCCGCGGGTTCGCCAAGCCCGTCCTGATCCTCACGGCCCGCGACGCCGTCGAAGACAGGGTGCGGGGGCTCGATTCAGGGGCCGACGACTACCTCGTCAAGCCGTTCGCCTTCGCCGAGCTGCTGGCCCGCCTCCGGGCGCTGCTGCGCCGTGATTTGTCGGGGCGCGAGCTCTTCCTCCGCGCCGACGACCTGGAGGTGGACCTCCTGGCACGCCGGGTCGTCCGGGACGGCGTCGAAGTGGAGCTCACGAAGCGAGAGTTCGAGCTCCTGGAGTACCTGCTCCGGCACAAGAACGCGACCGTCACCCGCGACATGATCGCCCGCGACGTCTGGAAGGAGACGACCACCGCCCCCACCAACGTCATCGACGTCTACATCACGCAGCTCCGTAAGAAGGTCGATCGGCCGCCGGCCCGGCAGCTCATCCAGACCATTCGCGGCGTCGGCTACGCGCTGAGGGACAACTCATGAACCGCCTGAGCATCCGCTGGAAGCTGACGCTCTGGTACGGGGCGGTGCTCGCCGCGGTGCTCGCAGTCTTCGGAGGCGCGGTCTACCTGATGATGCGCCATGAGCTCCTGGCCCGCACCGATGCGGGACTCGTCGAGGAGCTGGCGGAGATCGCCGAGGACGCCCGGCGGATCCGGGCCCCGGGCGAGTTTCAGCGGCTGGCCCGCCGCTTCTCCAGGCACGAGGGCTACGAGTTCCAGGTGACCGACCTCGAAGGACAGGTCCTCTTCCGCAGCGACCGCCTCGGACCCGGGGCGATGCCCGTCCCGCCGGCCTTGGCCCGCTCGGAGCGGGCGACCGCCGCGGACGTCACCCTGGAGCACCTCGGCCACTGGCGTATGGTCGGCCGCAGGCTCCAGACGCCGGCCGGGCCGGTGGTGGTCCAGGCCGCCGCGTCGCTCGCCCCGACCGACCACGAGCTGGCCGAGCTGCTCACGGTCATCCTCCTGACCGGCCCGCTCGCGCTGCTCGGTGCCCTGGGGGGCGGCTACCTCCTGGCGCGGAAGGCGTTGGCGCCGGTCGACCGCATGGCCGCCGCCGCCGACGAGATCACCGCGACGCGGCTCGACCGGCGGCTCGACGCGCCCAATTCGGGCGACGAGCTCGGGCGACTGGCCGGGACGCTCAACCGGATGATCGAGCGGCTCGAGCGCTCCTTCGAGGAGATCCGGCGCTTCACCGCCGACGCGGCCCACGAGCTCCGCACGCCCCTGACGGTGATGCGTAACGAGGCCGAGGTCGCGCTCCGCGCCCCCCGCGACCCCGACCAGTACCGCCGCGTGCTGGAGAACATGCTCGAGGAGATCGAGCGGCTCACCCGGCTCGCCGAGCAGCTACTCTTCCTCTGCCGCGAGGACGCAGGGCTCGTGCCCCTAGCCCGCGAGCCGGTCCGGCTCGACGAGCTGGTCCGGGACGCCGCCGAGCACATGCGGGTCGTCGCCGAGGAGAAGGAGATCGACCTGCGCGTGGAGCCATCGGCCGCAGCCATCGTCGTGGGCGACGCCGATCAGTTGCGGAGGCTCCTCTTCAACATCCTGGATAACGCCGTGAAATACACCCCGCCCGGTGGGAGCGTGTCGGCGGGCGTCGGGCGGCTCGGCCCGCACGCGCGGGCCGTCGTCTCGGACACGGGCATCGGTATCCCGCAAGAGCACCTGCCCCACGTCTTCGGCCGCTTCTATCGCGTCGACCCGGCCCGGGGGCCGGAGGCGAGCGGCACGGGGCTGGGGCTCGCCATCTGCCGCGCCATCGCCGAGGCCCACGGGGGGAAGCTCCACATCGAGAGCGTGGTCGGGCGCGGCACAAAGGTGATGCTGGTCCTGCCCGTGCTCGAGCCGGGCGGGGAACCGCACGACCGGGGGCGTCCCTCCGTGTCCGGCGTTGTGGGGCATTAGGGGCATTAAAGCCAAGATTCCCGCAGGAGACACGCCATGATACTCGGTAGATCGCTCGCGCTCGCCGCCTTGACGGCGGGCTTGGCGCCGTGCGGATCGGCATGGGCACGCGAGGATGCCGGCGTCCCGGCCCCGACCAAGGAGTTCGAGGTCCGAGACGACCGGCCCTATCTGGGCGGCGAGCCGGTCAAGCTCTGGGGACTGCGTGCGGGCAATGCCCTGATGAGCCAGGCGGTCACCGAGCGGCATGTCAACGCCCTGGACACGATGACGGCCCACGGCATCAACCTCCTCGGGGTCTACCTCCAGGGCTCGAACGGCGGCTGGCCCGACGCCGAGGCGGGCAAGAACGGCTACACCCCTGAGGGGCACCTCAAGGAGGACTTCGCCCGGCGCCTGGAGTGGCTCGTGCGCGAGGCCGACGCGCGGGGCATGGTCGTCATGGTCGGGCTGTTCTCCCCCCGCAAGGACCAGGAATTCAAGGACGAGGCGGCCGTCCGGCGCGCCGTGGAGGAGACCGCCACATTCCTCATCGACCGGAGGCTCAAGAACGTCTTCGTCGACCTCATGCACGAGTACAACCACGAGCGGATCGACATGGACCTCTTCCGCGAGCCGAACGGCGCGGACAAGAAGGCGAGGCTCACCGCGTGGTTCTCGGCGGTCGCGCCCGACATCGAGGCCGGCGTCTGTCCCACCTACAAGTCCGGCACCGCCGACAGCTACCCCGGGATGCAGGTGCGGTTGATCCAGAAGGAGGCCGGGATCCCGAAGGAGGGCTTCGTGGTCAACGTCGAGATGCAGCGCCACGACCCCTACGAGGACGAGGGGATCTACCAGCCGGAAGAGTTCGACATCATGCGCGGCTACTTCGAGCAGTACCGGGCCGCCCCGAACGCCACGCTGCTGTTCCACTCGGCCTACTTCCAGGGGATCACCGGCAAGAGCGGCACCGGCCCGCACCCGGAGATGGGCGGCTACGGCAAGAACGGGGATGACCGCGGGATGCGCTTCTACTTCGAGTGGGTCCGGGACAACGTCGGCCGCTACCAGTACCCGGACCACGTCAAGGGCCGGGCCGGGGCGCTCGCGCGGTGACGGCGGCCGAGCCCGCTCGGCCACGTGTCATTAGGGCTTTTTAATGATCATTTAAGATGACATTGCGGCCATCGGTCTGGCACGATCGGGGCGGTTACCGAAGGCGCCTGATGGCCGGCCTTCGCATCGGCGACGCACCCGCGAGGAGACGGAGATGACCCGCGAGAACGGACGAGGTTTCTATTTCGGCCTGGAGGCGGAGTTCCTGCTGGTCGACGCGGAGACGTTCCTGCCGCTGTGGCACCGCGACCTCACCTTCCGGGAGGTGAACGATGTCCTGGAGTCGATCCCCCTGGACGGCCTGCCCGCCCTCGACGGCCTGGAACTGGAGCCGCCGCACCGCAAGCTCATGCCCTACGTCGTCGAGGGCTACCACGTCCCCGACCCCGACTACAACCCGATCGACCTCCTGCCCAAGGGGGTCGAGATCAGGACGCCCCTCTGCACCTCGATCGAGGAGTGCCTCGGCTTGCTCCGCGCGCTGTTCGAGCGGATGCAGTCGTCGCTCGTCCGGCACGGCTACCGGGCGGCGGTGATCTCGCACCACCCGACCGAGACCCACTTCGAGGGGCCGCAGAACAAGCGCCGCTACGACTTCTGGCAATGGGCCATGCAGGTGATGCTCACCTACGGCCCCGACGTCAACGTGAGCCTGCCGCCCGAGCTGACGGCGCGGCTCGATGACCGCGACCTCCACGCGAAGGTCAACTACTACGCCCCGGCCCTGACGGCGCTGACGCTCGCCTCCCCGCTCTACGGGGGGGGCCTGTGGGAGATCCGCGGCCGGGTCGGCAAGTCGATGCGGACGTACCGGCGCAGCACTTACGGCCGGGCGCTCGAGGAGCACCCGGAGGAGGGCGGGCGGCTGGAGCTCAAGCCCTTCGAGATGAGCTGGCGGCTGGACGATTTCCGCAACGACTTCCTGCTCTGGCTGGAGCTCCTGCTGGACGAGGGGCTGCGGGGACGGGCCAGCGACCAGACCCGGATCTACGACCTCGGCCAGGTCGCGCGTTTCGGGCTCGCGGCGGAGACCGTACGCGAGCGGGCCGCGGCGGTGCTCGACCGGGCCGAGGCAGTGCTACCTCGATGGGGGTTCGACCCCACTCCGCTGGCGTCCTTCCGCCGTCGCCTCGAGACGGGGCGCCTCCCGGCCGACGAGATCGCCGACCTGTTCGCCAGAGAAGGCTCCATCCCCGGCGTGCTCCGGCACCTGGCCGACCTGGTCCCGTTGGGGGCCGGGGAAGCATTCGGTGAGGCCATTGCGCGGGTTGACCAACTCGCCCATAGCCTCGATCATAGCCACGACCCCGCGGGCCACGCGTGAATGCCCGCAATTCCAACTCACCAGGGAGATACACCATGAAGCTGCCGAAGAAACTCGCCCTGTCCGGGATCCTCAGCACGTTCGCCCTCGTCACCGCCCTCGCCGCCGCCGCGCAGCAGGGAGATCGGCGGCTCGACGCGGACGCGATCGGCCGAGCCGCGGCCACCGAGGCGACCACGACCGACGACGGCGTTGTGCGGATCGGCTGGGCCCGCGACGATGTCAAGGTGACGGTCGACGGGATGCCGCTGAAGCCCTTCGCCGGGCTCGGCTCCTGGGCCGCCTTCGCGCCCACCGAGCACGGCGCGATGGTCATGGGCGATACCGTCGTCTTCCAGGACGAGGTCTCGCCCGCCATGGACGCCGCCTTCGCCAACGGCCTGGAGGTCTCGGCCCTGCACAACCATTTCTTCTTCGACGAGCCCAAGGTCTACTTCATGCACATCGGCGGCCACGGCAACCCCGAGGAGCTCGCACGCGGGGTCAAGGCCGTCTGGGACGCCATCAAGCAGGTCCGTTCCGAGCGGGGCACTCCCGCCGACACCTTCCCGGGAGAAACTCCCCGCCACGGGACGATCGACGCGGCCAAAGTCGAGCGGATCATCGGCCACGAAGGCCAGTCGCAGGACGGGATGGTCAAGATTACCATCGGCCGCGAGGCGTCGATGCATGGCATGAAGTTCGGCGGATCGATGGGCCTGACGACCTGGGCTGCCTTCTCCGGCAGCGACGAGCTGGCCGCGATCGACGGCGATTTCGCCATGACCGCACGCGAGGTGCAGCCCGTCCTCCGCGCGCTCCGCAAGGCCGGGATCCACGTCGTCGCGCTGCACAATCACATGATCGGGGAGGAGCCTGCATACTACTTCACCCACTTCTGGGGCAAGGGACCGGCCGAGGAACTGGCCCGGGGGTTCAAGGCGGCCCTCGACGCTCAGGCCGCCGCCTCGCGGGAAACCACGGGGCACTGAGGGACGGATGTGCCATGAAGTGGGTCACCCGCGAGAATGCCAAGGTCGATCGCGTCGCCTGCCCCTGGCTCATCCGCCGCTTCGTCGACCCGGAGGCCGAGTTCCTCTTCGTCCCGGCGGATGAGGTGATGACGATCGCCGAGCGGGAGAGGGCCGTCCCCTACGACGTGCCTGGGGCGGAGCTCGGGCACGTCGATGGACGCTGCTCGTTCGAGAGCATCCTGCTCAAGTACGGCCTCGCGGGTGACCCGGCCCTGGCCGAGCTTGCCCGGATCGTCCATGCGGCTGACATCGCCACTGACGTCGAGACGGCGCTCGAAGGCTGGGGGCTCAAGGCGATCGCCCACGGCTTCTCGCTGCTCGTCGGGAACGATGACCACCGAAAGATCGAGCTGGAGTCGCCGATGTACGACGCGCTATACCTCTGGTGCCGACACAAGCTCGCGGAGTTCGAGGATGAGAGATGATCCGGATCAGGAGGCCGAAGACGGGGAGGCGCTCGGCAGGATCGGGGCCCCTGAGCCGGTCGCGCATCTTGCGATACACCTTTACTCGCTCCGGGAGCTCTGCGCGTACTTTCTCCGCCTCGGGACCGTGGGATTCGGCGGGCCGATCGCGCTCGTCGGCTACATGCAACGCGATCTCGTCGAGCAACGGCGATGGATCTCCCGGGAGGACTTCGCCGAGGGGCTCGCCTTGGCCCAGCTCGCCCCGGGGCCGCTTGCAGCCCAGTTGGCCATCTATCTGGGCTGGATCCGCTTCCGAATCCTCGGGGCCACGCTCGTTAGCATCGCGTTCGTCGTGCCGTCGTTCCTGATGGTCCTTGCACTCTCGGCCCTGTACCTCCGCTTCGGTGGCCTGCCTTGGATGCAGGGGGCCTTCTACGGCATCGGGGCCGCCGTCATCGCCATCATCGCCCGGAGCGCCTATAAGCTCGTCCGTCAGACCATCGGCACCGACCGGCTGCTCTGGCCGGTCTTCGCCGTGAACGCCGTCACCACCGCCTGGACGGAGACGGAAATCGTCTGGATCTTCCTGCTCTGCGGCGTTGGGGTGATGCTGCTCCGAGGGTGGCCCCGAGCTGTCTCAACGCCGACGGCACTCGGCCTGGCCCCCCTGCCCGCCTGGCTGCTCACCGGGCTCCATGGCACAGCAACCGCCGGCTCGCTCGGGACGATCTTCCTCTACTTCGCCGCGGCGGGGGCGTTCGTCTTCGGCAGTGGACTGGCGATCGTGCCGTTCCTGCACGGAGGCGTCGTCGAGGAATTTCATTGGCTCAACGAGCAGCAGTTCCTCGACGCGGTGGCCGTCGCCATGATCACCCCGGGGCCCGTGGTCATCACGGTCGCCTTCATCGGGTACATGGTCGCCGGGCCGCTCGGGGCGACGGTGGCAGCCGTCGGGGTCTTCTTCCCCTGCTACCTGTTCACGGTGATCCCGGCCCCCTACTTCCGCCGGTTCGCCCAGAACCGACCGATCCGGGCATTCGTGGACGGGGTCACCGCGGCGGCGACCGGCGCCATCGCGGGCGCGGCCTTCGTGCTCGGCCGCAGGGCCATCGTCGACCTCCCGACGGCGCTCATCGCTCTGCTCACGCTCGCCGTGCTCCTCAAAGTCAGGAAGGTCCCGGAACCGCTCGTCATCGTGGCGGCCGGCGTGGTCGGGTTCATCGCCAAGCAATCGATCTATGGATCGCCGTAAACCCGTGCTCCAGGCTTGCGGACTCGGACGACGGAAGCCGGGCAGCGACCAATGGCTGATCCACGGCATCTGCATGGCGGTCCGCCCCGGGGACCGTATCGCCTTGGGGGGGCCATCCGGCTCCGGCAAGACCGTGCTCCTCAGGGCCCTCTGCTTGCTCGATCCGATCGATGAGGGGAGCATCGAGTGGAAGGGCGAGCCGATCCGCGGGGACGCCCTGCCGGCCTATCGTAAGGAGGTCTTGTACGTCCACCAGCGGCCCGCGCTGCTGGAGGGGAACGTGGAACAGAACCTCGGGTATCCGTTCTCCCTGAGGGCCCACCGCGGCCGAGAGTTCGACCGGGAGCGGATCGTGGCCCTGCTCGATGCTCTCGGCCGCGACGCGGCCTTCCTGCGGAAATCGAACCGTAACCTCTCGGGGGGTGAGGCGCAGATCGTCGCCCTGCTCCGCGCCATCCAGCTCGACCCGACCGTCCTCCTCCTCGACGAGGCGACGACCTCCCTCGATCCGGCCACCGTCGCGGCCGCGGAGCGACTGCTGGATCGCTGGTGGTCCGAGGCACCTGGCGAACGAGCAATCATCCTGATCAGTCACAACCCAGAACAAGCCGGCCGCTTCGCCGACCGCAGGCTCCATATGAGCGCAGGCGGCACGGTATCGGAACGGTGACGAGACGATGGACAAGCCTTACATCGAACTCTCGTATTGGCAGGTTGGCCTGGCCGCATTGCTCATCCTCGTCAATGGCGGCATCTCGCTCATGCTCCGCCTGGACATCGAGCGGCGGCTCCTCGTCGCCGGGTTCCGCACCGTGGCGCAGCTCCTGCTCGTCGGGCTCGTCCTCCAGTGGGTCTTCCGTGTCGGGCGCTGGTACATCATCCTGGGACTCTTGGCCGCGATGACCGTTGTGGCCGGGGTCTCCGCCGTCCGGCGGGTACACGTCCGCTATCCCGGGATCTGGCTCTCCAGCCTCATCTCGATCTGGGCGAGTTCCTGGCTTATGGGGGCCCTGGCCGTCTTCGTCATCGTGCCCGTCGAGCCGTGGTATTCCCCCCAATATGCGATCCCGCTCCTGGGCATGATCCTCGGCAATACCCTGAGCGGCATCTCGCTCGGGCTGGATCGGCTGGGCGGGGAGCTGGGCGGGAGCCGGCCGCAGGTCGAAGCCCTGCTCGCGCTGGGAGCGACCCGATGGGAGGCCGCTCGCGGGCCCCTGCAGCAGGCTGTGCGCACCGGGATGATCCCGATCATCAATTCGATGATGGTCGCCGGGGTGGTGAGCCTCCCCGGGATGATGACCGGCCAGCTCCTAGCCGGAGTCGACCCGATCGAGGCGGTGAAGTACCAGATCATCATTATGTTCCTGATCGCGTCCGGCACGGCGCTCGGCACCGTCGGCGTGGTGCTCCTGAGCTACAAGCGGCTGTTCAACGACGACCACCAATTCCTCTACCAGCTCGTCAGGGAGCATCCCTAGCCACACAAGGTCAGCGACCGAGGGCGAGTTCAGCAGTCCCTGCCCTGCCCTCTTCCTCCGCGCCCGCGTTCATTTCAAGACCGCGATCCCGTAGCGATCGATGAGCTTCGCATCCACCGCACGCGGGTCCTTCCGCTCCGGCACCCGGCCCGTCACGAGTCGCCGAAGACGACAAAGCTCTACGACCGTACCAACGATGCCGTCACGCTCGACGAGGTCGAGCGGATCGCGATCGAATCGTCGCGATAGTGAACGGTTATCCCAACGGAGGCACCGTGATCCTATCGGCCCCAGCTCTCCGTGATAAGGTCACGAGGGCTTCTCCCCTCCCTCCTGAATCGAAGGAGACCGCGAGCCGTAGAGCTTCTCCACCTCCGCCGCGCGCGGGCCCTGCTTGGCCCGGCGATCGTCCCGCCTCGGGGGCTCGCCCCAGGGCATCTGCCCGACGACGATCCGAGGCACGTTGATGAAGACGTCGCGCCCCGCGCGGCGGACGACGGCATCGAGCGGGATGTAGGTCTCCTTCGGGAAGATGAGCCCGCGCGGCACGACCAAGTGTGCCTCGACCTCATCGGTGGCCTCCACCACCCGCTCGACCTCGCCGATCTCCAGGTGGTCGGAGCCCCGGACCGTATCCCCCGCCTCAATACGGGGCGGACGCGACCCGTCGACGGCGGCCAGGAACTCCTCGACGGTCAGGACGGCGTTGGCGATCAGCGGATAGTTGACCAGGACCGACGCCTCGTAGGCCGGCAGGTTCTCCGCGCCAATCGCATCCCAGAGGAAGGTGACGTCATATCCCTCTTCCATGGCGTGCCGGCCCGTGGATTCGCAGCACAGGTTGGCCGTCATGCCGGCGATGACCAGGTGCGTGATCCCCCGGCGGCGAAGGTGGTCGGGCAGGTCGGTCTCGAAGACGTCGATCCCCTTGTGCGGCAGGAGCACGACGTCGCCCTCGCGCGGCCGCAGCTCGGGGTGAAAGTCGGCGCCCCAGCTGCCGGCCAGGAACATCTTCTTCTCGAACATCACCCGGTTGATCGGGCTGCGGCGCTGCAGCTCCTCGTCCCGGTAGTCCTCCTCGGTATAGGCCATCGGCCCGAAGAGGACCGGGATGCCCCGCTCCCGGGCCCCGGGTAGCGACCAGATTGCTGCGAAAATATCCTTTAAGGGTTCAGGGCGTCTCGTTGGAGACCTGGAGGCAGGATGTCCCGCCCCTCCTGGAACTTGTGGCAGGAGGGGTGGGCTACGAAAAGGTCGTTCAGCAATTTTTTTCGCACATATGGGCCAAGTAAGTCAGAGCATTTCCTGGTCAACTATGGGCCAAGGAGACGGTCGATTTCGTAGCCGGCTCATCGGAGCCATAACCTGTTTCCCCATAATCTGTTGCACCGTGGGGCCGTGCTCGGAAGCCGGGCTTACGGGATATTGTCGCAGCAATCTGGGCGGTACCCGGGCCCCCGCGATGGCGCGCTTCAAGTGGCCGATGACATCGTGCTTGCGCACGGTGCCCTTGGCCATCTCCCAGCCCGCGCCGCCCTCCGAGAGGAAGTCGTTGACGGGGTCGATGACCAGCAGTGCGGTGCGGTCCGGCGGGAAGGCCAGTCTGTAGTCCCCCCTGCGGAGGTAGGTGGCCCCGCCCTCGCCGTCGCGCCCCCTTCGATCGGTGCTCATCGTGCTCATGACTGCTCCTCCCACGCCCGGGGAAATGGCGCCGAAACGAGGCAGCTCCCCCCTACCCTGTCGCCTGCGAACTGCGTTCCAGGATCCGACATGCGGTAACGGCCTCGTAAAGGTCTCCGGCGCATTCGGTGGCCGGGGTGATCGCGATCCGACACCCATTCGGACGAAATGCAAGCTCAAGCGCCATGAGCGCCGTCAGAGACGCCGATCAGGCGGCCGGTCGGGTGAGACGCGTGGATTCGCCCGACCGACCGAACGGATTGTTAAGCCGCCACCTTGCGGCACTCATCGGCGCAGCGGCGACACGCCTCCGCACAACGCCGGCAGGGATCGCGATCCGGATACTTCTCGCACTCGGCGGCGCAGGCGTCGCAGAGCTCGGCACAGACCCGGCAGGCGTTGGCCGAGAACTGCGAGCCGCGGCTCATCAGCGTGACACAGGTCGCGCAGAGGGTCGCGCAGTCCAGGCAGAGCCGGGCACACTGCGCCATGCTGCCGTCCTGCATGCAGCAGTTGGAGGCGCAATCCTGGCACTCCTGGAAGCACCGGTTACAGGCGTCGATGCACGTCTGGTTTGGTCGGGCCATGGGATTCCTCCTTCTTGGTCGTTGTTTCTCGCTCGATCCGGTGCCCACCCATTCCTGCACCGATCCTACGGCCCGGACTGCGGTACGGAGTCAAGCGAAAAACCGACGAGCGTATCCCGCTCGCCCTGGATCGCGGCGGGCGTTCCCGCCCGGTCAAGGGAGTTAGAGGCGAGCACCTCAATCCTCGCGGCAAAGCGACCGGATGAGCGGGCAGGAGCTTGCCGAGCGGCGGCCGTCGCACCTCCCGAGCAGCTCGTCGAGCACCTGCTTGAGCACCTGGAGATCCTGGATCTTCCGCTCGATCTCGACGACCTTCGCCGCGAGCAGTCGCCGCACCGGCCCCGATTTGGCCCGCGGCGCGTTGCGCACACTGAGCAGCTCCTGGACCTCGCGGAGCGAGAAGCCCAGCTCCTGTGCCCGCTTGATGAAGCGGATCAGCTCGACCGTCTCCGGGGGATACTTGCGATAGCCCGACTCCCGCCGCGGTGGCTCCGGCAACAGCCCTTCGCGCTCGTAGAACCGCAGCGTCTCGACGTTCACGCCCGACCGCCGCGCCACCTCGCCCGACCGCAGCGGCTTCGCTACCTCGCCCATCGCTTTCTCGGAGCCTTGTGCCATGGATCCTCAATCTCTTCTTTCTTCTTTGAATACCATTTCCTCAGGACGCCGCGGCCCTCGGGGCGGCCCCTCGGCGCCGAAGAGCGGGATCGCCACCAGGGCGGCCAGGGCTTGCCCCGCGGCGAACAGCACGAGCGTCGCGGCGAACCCCAGCCGCAAGGCCTCGCCGAAGAGCAGGCTCCCCAGCCCGAACCCGGTGAAGAGCGTGACCACGTTCAGCCCCATCGCTTGCCCCCCGCGCCTCCCCCCCAGCATGGTCACAATCCCGGCCAGCAGCGGCTGCGTCATGTCATAGCCGAGCGACAGCAGCGCCACCGCCAGGGCGGCGGCCACCAGCGACCCCACCAGGATGGGCCGACGGCCGAGGCGGTCGGAGAGCAGGCCGTAGAAGAGCGTCGCGACGCCGTAGGGGATCATGTAGGCTGGGACCATCAGGCCGACCGCCCGGCCCGAGACGCCGAAGACCTCGGCCAGCCGCGGGATCAGTGGCGCGACCATGTACGCCTGGAAGAAGATGAGGAACGTGGCCGCGGCCAGCACCCGCAGCAGCCGCTCCCGCCGGTCGCTCGCCGTCCGATCCGCCATGATCCCATCGCTCGCCATGCTCATGCCCGGCCGACCGGCGTCGACCGCCCCCCTTGCGTCCCGGCCCGGTCCGCCGCCATGAAGCGGGCCAGGAGGAAGGGCTCCACCGGGACCGATGGCCGGTCCCCGGCGACCAGCTCGGCGAGCACGAGCCCCGTCAGCGGGGAGGTCACGATCCCGGTGCGGAAGTGCCCGCAGGCATTGAGATAGCCACCAAGTCCCGCCACCGGCCCCAAGATCGGCAGCTCATCCGGCGACCCGGGCCGCAGGCCCGACCAGGCACGCTTGACCTGCACGTCCGCCAGGAACGGCACGGCACGGACGGCTCCGGCCGAGAGGGTTTTGAGCGCCTCCGGCGTCACTCCCACGTTGAAGCCCACCTCCTCGGTCGTGCTGCCGATGATCACCTCGCCGTGCCCCTTCTGGGCCAGGTAGCAGTCGGTCGTCGACAGGCAGGCCGAGAGGACGTTCGGCAGCGTCTCCGTGCCGAGGATCTGACCGCGCACCGGGTGGACCGGGAGTTCGAGCCCGGCCATCCGACCGACCTGCGGCGCCCAGGCCCCCGCCGCGTTGACCGCCACGTCGCAGGCGATCGGGCCGTCCGTTGTCTCGACCGCAGTCACGCGCCCCGACGCAATCCGCAGCCCCGTCACCTCGGTGTGCGTCAGCACCGTGGCCCCGAGATTCCGAGCCGCGACACGGTAGGCATCGGCCAGCTTGTACGGGTTGACCTGGTTGTCGCCCTCGAACCGCAGCGCCCCGCGCACCTCCCGCGTCACCGCCGGCTCGGCCTTCGCCAGCTCCTCGGGCGTCAGCCACTCGGTCAGGTCGCGGCCGCAGGGGCAGCGCTCCCAGAGCGGCCGGGCGAACGTTTCGTCCCCCTCGTCGTACATCAGGAACAGCAGCGAGGTCTCCTCCCACTCGATATCCATGCCGGCGATCTCACGCAGCTCCCCCGAGAGGGCGGGGAACATCGCGTTGGATCGCAGGGCGAAGTCAAGGAAGACGCGGGGGAGTTGACCCGGGCCGTGCACGCCCTCGGGCAGCGTCCCCATCCCGGCCATCGCCTTGTAGAAGATCACCCCGCAGCCCAGGCCGACCGACTCGCCCAGGGGCCAGAGGCCGCCGGCCGACGCGGAGGTGGCCCGACCCCGCTTCGGATTGTCGACGAGCGTCACTCGCAGCCCTCGCTTGGCGGCGTAGTAAGGGTATTAGCCCGATTGCTGCGAATTTACACGCTAAGCCCTCGGCTCCCGGCCATACCGCAAGTCCTGTTGATGCAACCAGTTGTTGCCATCCCATCAAACGACCGTTTGGTGAAGCATGGTCCCGAGACCACCGGGGAGGGCCGATTTCCCGGCGATTTCAGTCCCAACAACCCGTCTCAACAATCAAAGTTCCGGATACTCATGCTAATGACGGGTTGATGAGACGCCTTAGGGTGTAACTTCGCAGCAATCGGGCTAATACCCGTAGTAAGCCACGGCGCCGCCGATGACGCCGCCGCCGACCACCACGACATCCGGCGATCGCGTCATGAGGCACCTCCACCGACGGCGTCCAGGGGATCAACCGCGGCCGCCTGGGCGGCTCCCCATCCGGGCCAGGGCACCGAGTGTCACAGGCTTCGCCGGTGGGCGGGGGTTGATCCGCCCGATCTCCTCGGGCAGGCGCCCCGTCACCTGACTGAGGAACATCCCCATCGCAGGGGCGCAGTTGCGGCCCTGACACGGGCCCATCCCCAGGCGGGTCCCGAGCTTCACGGCCTGCAGGTCCTTCGCCCCGGCATCCACCGCCGCTCGGACCTCCGCGAGCGTCATCTCCTCGCAGCGACAGACGGGCGTCTCCGGGGCGATCAGTTCGATCAGCCCGGGTCGGATCCGGGAGGTCTGGGAGAGGGCCGCATGCAACTCGGCCAGCACGCGGAGCCGTTCGAGCGGCCCGGCGCGACGCGTCGCGGCCTCGGCATCCGAGAGCGCCCCGGCCCATTCGGCGGCGGTGATCCCGGCGATCCGCCCCTGCTCTAAGGCGGCCTGGACGCCCATGACCCCCGCCCCGTCGCCGATGGCAAAGAGGCCGGGCACCGTCGTCTCCATCCGCTCATCCCGCACCGGGACCCAGCCGCCTCGCTCCGGGACGTACTCGTGCCGGCAGCCGGCCAGGACCGTCAGGTGCGTGTCCGGGATGAACCCGAAGCCGAGGACGACCAGGTCGACGTCCACGCTCCGGGCCCGGTCCTTGACGGGCCGCCAATCCTCGGGGTCGATCGGCCCGTAGGACGCCCGCTCCACCCCATCGCGGCCCTGCACGTCGAAGACGGTGTGATTGAAGAGAATTGGGACTCGGGCTCGGGTCAAACCCTCCAAGTCACCCTGCGCATCCTGGAGGAAATCCCATTCGCCCCACTCGCTCGGGAAGGCCCCGGTCTGCCACGACGGGCTCCCGGCCTCCAGCGCGGCGACGATCTCCACGCCCGCCTCGTGGAGCCGATGCGCCACGCTCAAGAGGAGCGGGCCGGTGCCGGCGACCAGCGCCTGCCGACCGGGACGGGTGCGCATCGCCTTGAGCAACGTCTGGACGCCCCCGGCCGTCATCACCCCCGGCAAGGTCCAGCCGGGCAGCGGCACCGGCCGATCGTACGCCCCGGGGGCCAGGATGAGCCGCTCCGGGCGGAGCAGGCCCGAAGCATCACCCGTGGCCCAGAGGACCTCGGGACCTTCCCAGATGCCCAGGACCGATGTCCCCCGGAGCACCTCGACCCGGTCGGCGACCTCGGCGAACTCCGCGCGGAGCCGCTCGCGCCGGGCGAAATCCCTCCCCAGCCCCTCCGGGTCCTGGACCTGGAATACCTCGGGCGGCCGCCGGTAAATCCGGCCACCGAGGTGGGGTGACTCATCGAGCAGTGTGCACGGTAGCCCCGCCCGCGCGGCCTCGATGGCCGCCGCCAGCCCGGCCGGGCCCGCGCCGACAATGACCAGTGGCCGCGATGCGGTCATCGTCCCACCTCCCATGTCCCCTCGCCTTGCTGGGACTCGACCCGCATCCCGTCTCGCACCGGAGTCTGGCACGTCCGGACGTTCGGCCGCCCGTCGATCGTCATGACGCAGTCGAAGCAGACGCCGATGTTACAGTAGAGTCCCCGCGGCTCCCCGCGGCGGGCCGTCGTCCGCAGCGTCCGCTGCCCGGCAGCCAGCAGCGCCGCGGCGACGCTCTCGCCCGCGAAGGCCCGCACCGGGCGGCCATCGACCAGGATCTCGACCTGCGGGCCGCGTGCAAGCGCCCCATCGAACCGATCGTCGTCCATGGCTGAAACACCTCCCGATGGTCGTGGTCCTCACCCCGTCGCGGTGGCGCGGACGTGACCCGCTCACGCCTCGACGGCGGTGAATCCGGTCTCCTCCAACGCCCCCTTGAGCTGCTCCTCCTTCACCTTCGCCGGCTCGTACCGCACCGTGACGTGCTTCTGCGGCACCTTCGGCTTGACCTCCCGCACGCCCGGCAACGCCCCCAGCGCCCCGCTGATCTTCTGCGCGCAGCCCTCGCAGACCATGGTCGGCACCAGGAACTCGACCTCGGCCAGCGGCCCGGCCTCGGCCTCCGACATGCGCTCGAACGGCAAGGCCCGGACCCGCAGCGTGTTGAGCAGGATGGCGAAGATGCTCAGGATCATCACCCCGATGGCCAACAGCGGCGTGATCAGCCCCAGGGCCGCCAGGGTCATCCCGCCGATGTTGAACAGCACGGCGATCACAACATTCGCCGTCAGGGTCCGGTAGCTCGCCTTGCCCAGGTCCAGCGCGTTGAGCACGTCCTCTAGGTGCTCGCCGATCAGAATCACGCCCGCCGACTCGATCGCCACGTCCGTGCCGGCCCCGATGGCGATGCCGACGTCGGCCTGGGCCAGCGCCGGAGCATCGTTGATCCCATCGCCGACCATGGCGACCTTGCGGCCCTCCCGCTGCAGCGCGTCGATCGCGGCCACCTTATCGGGCGGCAGCAGCTCGGCGCGGACCTCGTCGATCTCCAGCCGCCGTGCGATCGCCTCAGCTACCGGACGGGAATCGCCGGTGAGCATGACCGTCCGGAGCCCGCGTCGGCGGAGCTTGGCGACGAGGCCCTCGGCACTGCGCCTCGGCTGATCCTGGAGCCCGATCAGGCCGACGACCTCCGGGCCACGGGAGAGGACCACCACCGTCTTCCCCTCGGCCGCCAGGGCGTCGATCTGCGCCCGTACCTCCTCAGCGAGGCGGATGCCCCGCTCCTCCAGGAAGGCCGGCCGGCCGGCCAGGATCTCGACCTCCTCGACGGCGGTTGCGGTGCCCGAACCATTGAGATCCGGCGCGACGGCCCGGCCATCGAGGGTCGCCGAGACGCCCTTGCCCGGCACGGCGCGGAAGTCGCGGACCTCCCGCACCGGCGCCCCATCCCGCTGGGCATAGAAGTGGATCGCCTGCGCCAGCGGGTGCTCCGAGTGGGCCTCGACCGAACCGGCCAGGCCCAGCAGCTCCCCGGTCTCGATCCCGAACGGCACGATGTCGGTGACCGTCGGCCGCCCGTGGGTCAGCGTCCCGGTCTTGTCGAAGACGATCGTGTCCACCTCCGATAGGCCGTGGAAGACCTCACTGGCCTTGACCAAAAGCCCGATCGAGACTCCCTTGCCCCCCGCGATGGCCGACAGCATCGGTGTGGAGATCCCCAGTGCGCAGGGGTAGCCCATGATGACGACCGTCAGCAGCACCAGCGTCGCCGCGATCCAGTTGCCGGTGACGAGGATCCAGCCGAGGAATGCCAGGGCGGCGGCGGTGAAGACCACCGGACCGTAGTAATTCATCAGCCGGTCGGCCAAAAGCTCGATCGGCGGCTTGCGTTCGACGATCTGCGTCATCAGCCGGACGATCTGGCTGAGGAAGCTGTCGGCGCCGACCTTCGTCACCCGGACTTGCAGCGCGCCGTCGAGGTTGAGCGTCCCGCCGATGACCTCGTCGCCGGGCGTCTTCGTCGCCGGGACCGACTCGCCGGTGAAGCTCGACTCGTCCACGCTGGCGGTCCCCCCGGCCACCTCGCCGTCGAGCGGGATCCGCTCGCCGGGGCGCACCAGGGCGACCTCGCCGACGGCGACGTCCTTGGTCAGGACCTCGACCGGCTGCCCGCCGCGCAGCACCCGGGCCCGCGGCGGCTGGAGCGAGAGCAGCTTGCGCACCGCCTCGGCGGCCTTCTTGCGGGTATCGAGCTTGAAGTAGCCGAAGAACAGGTGCAGCGCCATCAGCCACGCGGCCACCGGCAGGAAGTTCGGCCAGCGGGGGTCGAACAACGAAACGGTCCCGACGACGAACGAGCCCCAGGCGGCCGTCGAGAGAAGGACGTTGGCGTTGATGACGCGCTGACGCAGCGCCAGCAGCGTCTTCTTGAGGATCGGCCAGCCGACCCAGAGCAGGACGAAGGCAGCAACCGCCAGGCTGAAATAGGCCCGGATCTGCTCGGGCAGCGCGAATAGGTTCAGCGGGTCGACGATCAGATCGACCAGCGCCAGCGCCATGCCGATGAGGCCGCGCCGCTTGATGAACGAGTGGAGCGCCTCATCGGTGGCATACTGCTGAACCTCGGTCGACGCGACGTTATAGCCGAGTTTCTCGACGGCCTCGGCCAATTCCGGGCGGCTGATCTGCGCCGTATCGGCCTCGACCAGGACCACCCCGTGGACGAGGTTGACCATCACGCCCTTAACGCCCGGGTGGCGCTTCAGCGCCTTCTCAACGCTCATCGTGCAGAACGAGCACATGAGCCCCGAGACCTTCATCTGGACCGTTTCGGTTGCCATCACGTCCCCCCATTCAAAGCAGGGCGAAGAACGCCCTGGTGTAATACGCGCTCACGAAGAGCAGGGCCGAGCCGCTGAGCCCCTGGATCGCCCGGCGCCACAGCCCGATGCGGGTCAGGCGGACCAGAGCCCCGGCGAAGAGGCCGACGAGCAGGAACGGGAAGCCGCGGCCGAGGCCGAAGATGAAGGCGAGCAGGGCTCCGTATCCCGGCTGTCCCTGGCTCGCCGCCACCGCCAGGAGCAGCAGGAGCGGGGCGGCCGAGGTGCCCAGGCTGAAGATGAACCCGTAACCGAACGCCCCGGGCAGCCCGGGCTTGCGCAACGCCGCGAGCTGGTCCACATCCAACCGCGGGCCGCGGAAGGCCACCAGCGCCGCGACGAACGAGACGACCGCCATCGTCAGCGCCCAGTACCGGCCGAACGACTCGGTGAGGATCGCCCCGAGCCGACCGGCCACGGCCCCGAGCAGCGTCAGGTTCGCCACGATCCCCGCGAAGAAGGCCAGGGCGATCAGGAACCCCGCCCGGCGCGACCGGCTCTCCGTGGCGCCGACGACGCCCGCCATCCCGAGCCCGACCGGCAGCGTGCACGGGCAGACCGCGCTGGCCAGGATCCCCGCGACGAACGCCACGCCCAGGGCCAGGACCGAGCCCTCGGGCAGGCTCGAGCCGGACGTACGGAGGAACTCTTCGAGCGTCACTTCCTGCCCTCCGTGCTCGGGGTCCCCGCGTCGAAGCCCTGGGCGCGGATCTCCTCGGCCAGGCGCTCGGGGGTCACCTCCCCATCGACGTACCGCACCAGCGCCTCTTGCTCCTTGAGGCTCACCCGGGCGTCCTCGACGCCGGGCAGCGAGCGGAGCAGCCCCTCCACGGTCTCCACGCACGACTCGCACGCCATCCCCTGGACCGGGATCGTGGCCGTCTTCACTCGGGACTCGGGCGGCGCGGCTTCGGCAGCGTCGGCCTTCTTCGCCTCTTCAGGGAGGGATGCTTTGTAGCCGAGTTCGTTGATCTCAGAGGTCAGGCGCTCGGGGGTCGTCTTCTCTCCCGCATAGCGCACGACGACCTCGCGACGCTCGAGGCTGACCTCGGCCGACCCGACCCCATCGACGGCCTTGAGCGACTTCTTGATGCTCGCCGCACACGCCGCGCAGGACATGCCCTCGACGGGGATGGCGACCGTCTGCATCGCGACATCCGGAGCCGCCGTCGGCTCCGCGCTCTTGGACGAGGCGGATTGCGCCCCTCCCAGCGGCCCCTTCGCAGCGTAGGCACCCACGGCGAGGGCGATGAGCCCGACGACGCCCAGTGCGAGCAGGGTAATCCGGCTCCCTCCCGAGGACTCGCTCCGCTCTTCTTCCATCATCGGTCTGCTCCCGTATATGGTTCCGGAAAAGGGCTCCCTCACGGTCGGCGGCTCTTCGCCTTCGCTTCGCGGGGAGATGGGAATTCTCCGTCGAGGTTCTCCAGGATCGGGCACTCGCTGATCGGTCCTCGGCTCGAGCACGAGGCCGTCAGCTCGGTCAGCGCTCGCTCGATGGCCTCCAGGTCCGCGATCTTCCGCCGCACATCCCGGATCTTCTGCTCAACCCGCTGGCGCACCCCGGAACAGGTCGTCCCCGGACGGACGCGCAAGGCCAGCAGCTCCCGGATCTCGTCGAGCGAGAACCCCACCTCCTGGGCACGCTTGATAAACCGGATCCGGTCGACACTCTCCTCCGGATACTGCCGATAGCCCGACTGACGCCGGGGCGGGTCGGGCAAGAGCCCCTTGCGCTCGTAGAAACGCAACGTCTCGACGTTCACCCCGGCTTGCTGGGCCAGTTCTCCAGTCTTGAGGCTTCCCATGGTCGTCCTCTCTCCCCGCCAATCCTACAGCCCGTACCCTAGTACGGAGTCAAGGCGAAATCTTCGCGCAAGTCCAGTCATTGGCTCACGGCAAGGCGGTCTTCGGGAACACTGAGACCAGGTGCCATTCTGCCGGATTCCCGGCCGAAGTCGTCGGCCGTTCGAATGGCCGCCTACGAGCATCCGGAAAAGCGGTTCAAACTTCGACTTCCGCACGCGCCTCCTCGAGTCGCGCTGGGCGTTCCGATCGCTATCCGGATTCCGCGAGGCACTCGATGCCGAATGCCGCGCGGAGCACCTCACCGCGGGTGAGATCGCCATCGAAGACGGTTGCGTGGGGTCCGTCGTGTTGGCCGACGTGCTGGGAAAGACCATCCGCCAATACCTGCTCGTCTCGGGCGACCCTGCACTTTGCGCGATTTTCTCACGCGCCGGATCGCGGTTTTTCCGGGGATTTCGAGGGATCGGCGAGTTTCTGTGCCCCCATGTGGGCTCCTGCAACGAGCATTAATGGGCTGTACCCCTGGATTTCCCGGCGTTTTCGGCGGTCGGTCGTAAGAAAATCGCGCAAAGTGCAAGCGACCGGTACCGGGCACGGTTGCGGGAGGCGCCGCTGGCCGTCTTCGGGCTGGAATGTGCGGAGGACGGCTCGCCGCGCTCCGGGGGCCGTTCGAGGGCTTCCGCTAGCCAAATCCAAGTTCCTTTTGGGAGAGGCCGGCCATAGCTGCTCAGCCTTCGACCTCGGCAAGCTCGAGGTAGGAGGCCACACGAACGAACACTCGGGGTGTCACCTCCCGCTCATGGAAGGGCGCGCGAGCTGAACGTTCGCGGCGGCTCCAGGCTGCTGGACAAAGCTCGTGATGCCGGCGCGCCAACGGAGGTAGTCAAAGCTCCAGCGATAGTTCTGCGTGAAGCGTTTCCCGGCGCTGAGATCGGCCCCGAACACGCCCCCCTCGAAAACCCTGTCCCCTCGAACAGCCGACTCTTCGTCGCCGGAAACGAAGTGGAGCCAAGCAAACGCGGGGGCGATCAGTAGATTGAGGTCGGGCGCCGGGCTGTCCTGCAGCGTACGGCACTCTTCGCTCCGGACCCCCTCCCGACAGAGAATGAAGGGAAAGGTGTGCCCTGCTGCGAGGTGGCCCGTATCCCACAGCCAGTTCAGCGCGGAACGGACGGCGTCCGGCACGCGCGGATCCCCGGTCCGGCCGTGCAGGTTGATCAGGGCCTCGAGCGTGAGCCCGATCATGAACGGCTTCGCCGACGCCGCCGTCCCGTCGATCCATGCCCGGATGTGCCCGAGTGCGTAAGAGACGGCGGTTTCGAGGGGAAGCTCGAGGCCGGGGGCGCCGAGCTCCTGCGCGGCGAGGTAGGCATTGATGATGTACGCCGTCTCACGGCTCAGGGCACTGTCGGGGCCCCCGGAGCTTGCCGCGAACGCCGACCCCTGAGCGAGCAGGAGCACGGCGTCTCGTGACCGCTCGTCGCCGGTCCGTCGATAGTGCTCTAGGAGGCCGTGGGGGAAGACGCGCCAGCCGGGGACCTGCCCCTGGTTCTCGAGCACGTAGCTTCGATACATCTCGATCACGTAACGCGCACATTCCTCCCATCGCCTGTCGCCCGAGTAATCGGCGATCTGATAGAACGCCCTCGCCCCGTCGTAATACCAGACCCCGCCTTCCCAAGTCTGCTGCGTTTGGATCGTCTCGCGACTGCAGTGCCGGGAGCCAAATACGAGCATGTTGTGCTGCCACTGGAGTACAGCGGGGGAGACATCGCCCGCCGCTCTTGCGCTGCCAGTCTCGGTGCCCGACGACGAGTTCGACCCACAACCGACAAGCGGTGCGAGCAGCAGGAGAAACGTTGCTGCCAGCTGCGTAACGGGTGCGAACGGGATGCAGGCTCTTTTGCTCATCAGAGCGCTCGACTGGTATCTTGTCTCTCTCCCCTGCATTCGCCGAGGATTTCCAAGGGAGCGGCCACTGGCACGCGCGGTGAGTTCTACTCGGGGATGACGCCCGGGCGCCATGATTCGCCTCACCCCGCCGGTCCGGCACCCTGCCCGTTCGCGGGGAAAGTCTCCTTAGACTCAAATTCCCAAGCTCGCTCGGGCCGGCTGCCCGAGGCCCTCGGCGCGCAACGCCTCGGCGTCGATGGCCGGCCGGGAGCAGCACCGAGCGAGCTTCCCGCCGACGACGACGGCGGGGACGGAGCGGATGCCATAGCGCTCGGCCCGCTGCGCGATGTCCGGTTGCTTCATGTCGAGCACCTCGACATCGCACGAGTCGCACGCAAGGCTCTTCACAAGGGAAACGGCCTCCTCGCAGGCCGGGCATCCCGCTGTGAAGATCTCCACCTTCCTTTTCGTTGTTGCTGTCATACGCGTTGCCTCCTGGCGTTTGTTATTTGGGCGGCGGAGCAGGCCGGGCAGGGCCCGGCCGCGCTTGATGTTGATCTTCTCCACCTCGGCCACGCGTCCCAGGCCGAGGCGACGACGAGCATCGCAGCCCCGCCGTAGAACAGGCCGCCCGATTGGAGGGCGAACCGGCCCACCACGAGGAGCAAGGCCCCGGCGACGCCGATGAGGAGCGGCGCGAGGCCCTGCCCGCGCCGGAGCCGCAGGGCCAGGACCGCGAGCGGGACGGCGAGGGCCGCGAGCGTGAGGGGCAAGAGGTACGGGGTCGTCGGCAGGAATCCGACCCCGAGCGATGAGAGCAAGGCGGCGTAGGCGGGCCAGCACGCCGGGCACGTGACGCCGGGCAAGAAGGCGACCGCCAGGGCGGGCAGCACCGAAAGCGTGCTCTTCCACGACGATGCCGTGGCTGGCCCTTGCAGCTTGGCCGCGAGCAGCTCGACGCTCGGCACGCCGGCGAGCCGCCCGTCTCCGGAGCGATAGAGGCGGCACGAGTTGCCGGCCTCGGTCGGTTCCGTGCCCGCCACGTCGCGGCCGTCGACCAGGATCGTGGGCGATCCGAACCGCGCCCATTCCGGCGGCGTGCCCGGCGCGTTTCGGTCGAGTTCCCGCCAGCGCGGCGTCCGCCCGATGGCCTCGAAGGCGCTGCGGAGATTCGACCGGGCCTGCGGGACGTTCGGGCATGCCGGGTCGAGAATGAGGGCGACATCCGGATCTTTCATAGCATGTCTCCTTCCAGATACTCGAGGACGGGGCAGATCGCGACCGGTCCGCGCCCCGAGCAGCTCGCCGTGAGCTTCCGGAGGGCCCGCTCGATGGCCTTCAGGTCGGCGATCTTGCGCCGTACCTCCGCGGACTTGCGTTCCGCCCTCTCCCGGACCTGCGCGCAGGTCACGCCCGGCCGGACGCGCAGGGCCAGGAGCTCGTGAATCTCGTTCAGCGAGAACCCCAGTTCCTGAGCCCTCTTGATGAACCGGATGAGGCGGACGCTCTCCGCGGGATACTCCCGGTACCCCGAGGCCCGCCGAGGCGGCTCCGGGAGGAGCCCCTTCCGCTCGTAGAAGTGGAGCGTCTCCACGTTCACCCCGGCTCGTCTGGCGAGCTCTCCTGTCCTGAGATATCCCATTGCTTTTCCCCTCTCCGAAGCATTCTAAGGCCCGTACCTTGGTACGGAGTCAAGGGCCGATCGGGAGGGGAGCCGCCGCCGCAGGGATCTGCCGGGGTGGTCGCCTCACCGTTCGCCGGATCACCGGCATGAGAGGCGGTGACGGGCCCGCATCATGACCCACAACAAAAGTCGACCGATTTCGTCCCGACGCTCGGCGTAATTTGCGGCTTCATCAGGGGTCCCGTCGTGCGCCTTCGGATCGGCGAACGGCATCGACAGCCGCAGGGACGCGCCACGCACCGCCGGGCAGGCGACGTCGGCCTCGTCGCAGACCATCAGGGCGGCGAACCCCGCCTGCGGATTGCCCGGATGGTTGTAGTGCTTCGAGAACACGACGGAAGCCAGCTCCGACGCGTCGGCCGGATCCCGCGGGGTGCCCCAGCAGAAACGGTACACCGCGTTGCCGCCGCGCCACCCGGCTGTCGGGGCCTCCGCTCCCGTCGGTTCGACCTCCACGCCGATCGCCCTCAGGGCCGCGACCGTGCGCGGATCGACGGCGATCGGGTGGGTTCCGCCGCTATGAAAGCGGACCTCCGGCAGCCCCCAGTAGGCGGCGGCGACGTTCCCCATCGCCGCAGCAAGCACACTCCGGCGGCTGTTGCCGGTGCAGACCGCGACAACCGGCAGAGACCGGCCCGGCCGGAAGTTCGCCGCGATCCACGCCGTCAGAGCGTCTCCGGCCTCTCGGTGGACCGGGTCGCTCGAACGAATCGAGGCAGCAAGACGCGCCACGTGCTCCGCGATTGTCGGCAGCAGACGCCGCCGACAACTCGCATCCAGCGTTGCCGGGTCGTGCTCGCGATCCTTCATCGATCTCCTTATGCGCCAGCCGTCGGGATCGACGGGCGATTCGTCCGGTTCCAAGTGTAGAGGGGGTCCGAGGCATGGCTCGCTCCTCAGCGAGCAGATTCGTAATCCTTCGCCTGAACAATTTGCTGTCTGAAGACTTCGGGGTCGCTCGTGGGCAGTTTGCAGACGCGTCTCGTGCAGACGTACGCGGTCGCCCTGTCCTTGAGCGGCCGCTTCTCCGCGACCAGGGGCACCAGCGCCGCGTGCGACGGTAACTGCTCTCGAGCGGGGACCACCGATAAGATCTTGTTCGGCAGATAAGTCCGGCGAAACACCGACATCAGCGTCGACAGCCCGAGCGAGTCCTCTCGGGGCGCGACGATCACGATCTCCTTCACGTCGTCGAGGTGGTAGTCGAGGGCGAGGAGCGACTCTGCATGAGCGACAGGCTGCTTCCGCACCGAGCCGGACATCGCTCGCAGTGCCTTCATCGCCCGGGTATGATACTCGACCTTCGTGGTGAATTCGTGCAGCCGCAGGAGATTCATCAACGCCACCGCATTTCCAGACGGAATCGCTCCGTCTCTCGTGGGCTTCTCTCGTGCAAGCAGCTGCTCGTGGCGATCGCTCGTCATGTAGAATCCCCCATTCTGATCGTCCTCGTAGTCGCGGCGGAGCGATTCCTCCAGATCGATCGCCAACCCGAGCCATCTGGGCTCCCGCGAAGACTCGTAGAGGTCGAGCAACGCGGCGATGAAGAACGCGTAGTCGTCGAGGAAGGCGTCCCCGTAGGCCTTCCCGTCCTTGTAGCTCCTCAAGAGCCGCCCGCCCTGACGGAGTTCCTCCAGGACGAAGGTCGCCGCCCGTGCGGCCGCCTCGACGTAGCGCGGTTCGTCGAGCAGGAGGCCCGCCTGGGCAAAGGCGCTGATCATGAGCCCGTTCCATGCGGTGAGGATCTTCTCGTCGCGGAGCGGAGATGGGCGTTTCGAGCGGGCCTCGTACAGCTTCGCCCGGGCGCTCTCGAGCAGCTGTCGAGCGTCTTGCTCGGAGAGGTGCAGCTGCTTCGCGACGTCGGCGAGGGGCGTGGCCACGTGGAGGATGTTCCTGCCCTCGAAATTTCCTCGGGGCGTGACGCCGAAGTGTCGCTTCACCAGCTCCGCCTCGCGGGAAGGGAGCAAAGAATCGATCTCCTCGGGCCTCCAGGTGAAGAAATAGCCCTCCTCGCGATGCCCGGAGCGCGTGAGGCTATCGGCGTCGGTCGCCGAGTAGAAGCCGCCGGAGGGCGCCGTCATCTCCCGCTCGACGTAGCGGAGTATTTCGCGCGCCACCCGCTTCATCTCCTCGCTCCCCGAGACCTGCCACGCTTCGAGGTACGCCACGACCAGGAGCGCATTGTCGTAGAGCATCTTCTCGAAGTGCGGCACCAGCCATCGCGCGTCGGTCGAATAGCGGTGAAATCCCCCATCCACATGGTCATACATGCCGCCTCGCGCCATCTTCTCGAGCGTGTACAGGGCACGCCGCTGCGGCTCGCCGTCACCACTCCTTCGGCTGAATCGGAACAGGAGCCGGACGGGGAAGCTGCTCGGGAATTTCGGCGCCCGGCGCAGGCCACCGTGCACCGGATCGAAGGCCGTCATGTAGTACTGCACGGCATTCCGGATGACTTGGGCGTCAGGAAGAGTGAGGTCGGGCGTTGGATTCAGCGACCGCTCAACCAAGGCCTGAAGGCGCGCGCCCGCCTTTGCGACGCCCTCCGGGTCCTCCTTGAAGGCCCCGTGCATCCGCTTTAGCAGCGTCAGAAACCCGTAGCGCGATCCGCGGTCACCATCCCTGGGCGGGAAATAGGTCCCTCCGAAGTACGGCTTCTTATCCGGCGTGAGCCACACCGTCATCGGCCAGCCGCCGCTGCCCCGCATCGCGTGGACAGCCGCCATGTAGATCGCGTCGATGTCGGGCCGCTCCTCGCGATCGACCTTGATCGCGACATAGTGGGAGTTGAGAAAGCTCGCGATCTCTTCGTCCTCGAACGACTCTTCCTCCATCACGTGACACCAGTGGCAAGTCGAGTAGCCCACGCTCAGGAGGACGGGCCGCTCGAGTTTGCGTGCAACTTCGAAGGCCTCGTCGCCCCACGGATACCAGTTGACCGGGTTGTGCGCGTGCTGGAGCAAATACGGGCTCGCCTCGAGGAAGAGCCGGTTCGTATAGCGTGCCCGGCCGTCCGATCGAACGTGCCTCGTGCGCGGGACGTAATTCGTCCCGAGGGTCTCTCTGCGCCTCGAGAACCGTTCGATGAGTTCCTCCGGGAAGGCTTCGGCGCCCGGGAGCGCTATCGCTGCTTCGGTGCCTGAAACCGCCGCCGCCTTCCTGCCCTCGATGTCGGCCCAAGCACAGTCGGCCCGGAAAATCAGTGAGACAGCTAACACAACTTGCATCAATTTTCTCATCGATTTATCCCTTATTTTCCTTGTTTTCCACGAGTTCCGATGTTGTACACTGATAGCACTTTCGACACTGCATTAGGAGGAATTACCTATGACGACGCGAACGAGAGACTGTGCGTTCAGGAGAACTTTGCTGGGGATCGTCGCACTCGGATCTGCCGCTGTTGCCAGCGAGGCGCAGGCCGTTCCGGGCGCGCCCGAGGAGTGGGAGAAGTGTGCGGGAGTCGCTCTCAAGGGCAAGAACGACTGCGGTTCGCTCGACGGCTCGCACGCCTGTGCCGGCATGGCCAAGAAGGACAAGGACCCGCAGGAGTGGGTCTACGTCCCCGAGGGTGTGTGCGAGAAGATCGGCGGCAGGGTGGCCAAGATTGTCCCCGCCAAGGATGACTCGGAGGAAGATGCGGCCTGACGCGCAGCTCGGCGCGGCGACCGGGGACTCGATCTCGGGTGCCGGGATCGGTCTCCGGGCGGCGCACGCGTACGAGATCATCGATTCGCGGCCGGACGTGCCGTGGTTCGAGGTGCTCATCGACAACCATATGGCCGACGGAGGTTTCCCTCTCAGGTCGCTCGAACGGGTCAGGGAAGACTACCCGATCACGCTGCATTGCGTCGGGCTTTCGATCGGGTCTACTGATCCGCTCGACTTCGCTTACCTCGAGAAGCTCCGGACCTTCATTCAACGGTTCGAGCCAGCCTGGGTTTCCGAGCACCTTTGCTGGACCTCGGCCCACGGGCACTACTTCCACGACCTGCTCCCCCTGCCCTACACCGAGGAGACGATCGCCCACGTGGCGCGGCGAATCGAGGCGGTGCAGGAGTTCCTCGGCGGGCAGATCCTGGTCGAGAACGTCTCGAGCTACCTGACCTTCGCCGATTCGGAGATGTCCGAGGCGGAGTTCCTCTCCGCCGTCTCAGTCCGTGCCGATTGCCTCATCTTGCTGGATATCAACAACGTGTTCGTCAGCTCGGAGAATCTGGGCTACGATCCGCTCGGGTACGTCTCGTCGCTCCCTTCAGGGAGGATCCGCGAGGCCCACCTGGGGGGACATGAGGTGCGCGACGGCCTCTTGCTCGACGCGCACGGCTCGGCCGTCGCCGATCCCGTCTGGGACCTGTTCGAGCAAGTGACCTCGCTGATCGGGCCGATACCTACCCTCGTCGAGTGGGACAACGACCTGCCGCCGTTCTCCGTCCTCCGAGATCAGGCACGGCGAGCCTCCGATATCCTCTCGCGTCCCGATGCCGAGCCTTAGGGAGACCCAAGACCTGTTCGCCCGCGCGCTGCTGCGGGGCGAGCCGACGCCCGAGCTGGCGGCCCTCGTACGCGGGCCCGCGGACCGGTCCGCGCACGATTCGATCGCGGTCTATGTGCGGAATTACCGCGGCAGCCTGCACCGCGCCCTGGAGGAGACCTATCCCGTCACCCGCTCGCTCGTCGGCGAGAACTACTTCACCCTGCTCGCCTCGCACTACATCGCCGGGCATCCGTCGACGTCGCGGAACCTCAATGCCTACGGCGCCCGGTTCGGCGAGTTCCTGCAGGAGATCCTCCCGACACGGCCCGAAGCCGCGCACCTTGAGTACGTCGCCGACGTAGCGAAGCTCGAATGGTGCTGGTATTGGAGCTACCACGCGGCCGACAACGGCCCCTTCGACTTCGACGCCCTTGCTCAGGTCATGGCCTCGGAGGAGATCGACATCCGGCTCCTGCCGAGCCGCTCGCTGTCGCTGATCTCGTCGCCCTACCCGGTGCATGAGATCTGGAGCCTCGTCCGCAGCGGCTCGCTGGAGGCGGGATACATACTGCGCAGGGGGGATTACCGAATCGTGGTCTCGCGCACCGATGGTTTCATACCCCGCATCCGCGCCGTTTCCCGCGAGTTCTGGGACATCCTCCGTCGGGTCGTCGATGGGGACTCGCTCAAGCAGATTTGCCTCGACCACTCCGGCGAAGATGACCCGGAGGCCCTCGTGGGTTTCGTGGCCGAGGCGGTGCGCAGTCGGTGGATCGCCGGGTTCGAAACCCATGCCTGCGGCCAAGGCGGAGACGACCGTGAATCCGCGTGATCGTTCGGCGCATCGTACCCAAACTGGCCCCGGCACCGGGTCGTTGTGGCCGGGACGGAGACCTTGCCGGGGAATCGCGAATCGTGCACCCACAGACCATCATCCATCTCGCAGACTTGCTGCAGATCGCGACCGTCGCTGCGTCGCTCTTCGGCTTCGCGCCCCAGATCGTCACGCTGCACCGCACGAAGGACAGCCACAATCACTCGCTGTTGACTTGGCTCTTGTGGAGCGCGAGCAGCCTCATGGCCCTCTTCTACGCCCTGGCCCACTACCTGATCGAGGGCTGCTGCCTCCCGCTGGCGATCACGACCAGCGTCAACTCTGCCCTCTCTGCGCTGACGCTCGCGCTTGTGTTGAAGTATCGGGCCAGTCTCCCTCACTATCACGGGCCTCATCAGTCCGATCCGCGGGGATCAGCCGCTCGCCTTGAGGGCTCCGTACACCAGCGCAACCGCCAGGCCGAAAACCAGGTGCCCCATCATCATGCCGGCCACCGTCAGGGGCGTCATGCGGATGCCGGGCGGCCGGGGGTGCATCCGGAGCATCAGGGGCAGCACCGCGATCGCGATCACGCCGTGGGCGGCGCCGAAGGCCAGCCCCCACGGCCACGTCGCATCCCCGAGGCCCCGGCCCCATAGCAGCGCGTAGGCCGCGGCGAAGAGGACGCCTATCGCGAAGTGGAGGACGGTCCCGAGCGGATAAGCCACCGCCCTCTTCTGGGTGAACATCGTCCCGAGCATGCCCAGCATATCCATCCGCGGCATGCCCATCTTCGGCCCCACGTAGATCAGCACGGTCATGATCGAGGTCGCGACGAGCCCGGCGACGACGGCCCCGCTCAGGTCCATGATCCCGCCTCCCGCGCAATCTCCTCGTAGCCATCCGCCTGGCCGCCCGGGCGGCGTAACGCGGCCCGGGCCTCCGGGATCGCGAGCGGCACCGCGGCGAAGGTCAGCCCGGCGGCGAGCAGGCACCACGAGCAGAAGGCCCGGTGCTCGGCCCATTGCTCCCACGTCAGCTTGGCCGCCTGGACGGCGTCGACCCCCACCTTGGCGGCCATCGCCAGCGGGATCCAGGGCTGCTCCGTCGTGCGGTCCGCCCCGCCCATCGCCGCCAGCGCGACCGTGGTCCCGTAGCTGACGAGGCCGAGCGCCGCGTCGGGCATCGGCAGCCCCATGCGCTGGTAGGCCTCCGGGGCCGCGTCCACCCGATCCGCATCGAGCCAGGGGAGCGGCGGCTCCGGCAGGTGCTCGATCAGGCCCATCTGATAGAGCGAGATGAGCCCCATCGACCCCGCCGCCCCGAGCGCCAGGCCGGCGATCGTCCGTCGGTTCGAGAGGAACCGCCCGGACCCGGTCCTCAGCTGTCGACTCAGCACCCTCGCGTTCGTCTCCATCATCGTTGTCCTCCATCCGATTGTCGAAATCGCCCCTTCAATGGGTCCCCCGATCGTAGTCAGTCCCCGAGTCCGAGGCTCTTCGTGACACGTTCCTTCATGCGACCGACCATCAGGCGCGCCTTGTCCAGCGGCCGGGCCTTGGCCGTCTCCACGACCGCCCGCACGTACTCCACGTGCGAGAAGAGCAGCGGGCTGTTGCCCCGCACGGCGCCCGAGAGGGGGTCGAAGCCCTCCGCGAGCAGCCCGTGCTGCCCCGTGACCCCCTCGGCCCGGTCGAGGACCGCATCCGCATCATTCGCACGGCCGGCCTTGGCGTAGGCCGTCGCGAGCCAGAAGGTGCAGGGCAGGAAGCTCCCCTCGTGGTCACCGAGCGGCTGGGCCGCGGGTCCCAAGGTCTCTCGCGGCTCGAATCGGTAGACGAAGCCGTCGATCACGAGCCGCTCGACGATCCGCTCGGTCGTCGCCAGGACCCGCGGGTGGTCGGCCGGCAGGAACCCCATCACCGGGATCAAGAGGGCCGAGGCGTCGAGGCCCTCGCCGTCGTAGTGCTGGCGGAAGGCGCCGAGCGGCTCGCTCCAGCCCCGGTCCATGACCTCGGCGTGGATCGCCTCCATGACGGGCCGCCAGGCCGCGGCCTCGTCCTCGCGGCCGATCCGCTCGGCGATCCGGCTCGCCCGCTCCAGGGCCACCCAGGCCATCACCTTGCTGCTCACGTAATGGCGCTGCCGATCGAGTTCCCAGATGCCGTGATCCGGTCGGGTCCAGGTGCGGGCGACGTGCTGGGCGACGCGGCTCGCGAGTCGCCAGTATTCCTCGCGCCACCGGCCTCCCTGCTCCAGGTAGACGAGCGCGCAATCGTTGAAGTAGCCGAGCGAGTCGAGCTGGACCTGGTTGTAGGCGTGATTGCCGAACCGGACGGGCCGCGAGCCGCGGTAGCCTTCGAGATCCGCCCGGCTGCGCTCGGTCAGGTCCGCCTCGCCCCGGATCCCATACAGCACCTGAAGCGGCGCATCGGTCGAGGAGCCCAGCCCGGAGAGCCAGTCCATGTAGCGCCTGGCCATCTCCGTGTCGCCGAGCAGCGCCAGCACGGCCAGCGAGAGCGAGGCGTCGCGGACCCACGCGTAGCGGTAGTCCCAATTCTGGTCGCCCCCGATCCGCGCCGGGAGCGACGTCGTCGGCGCCGCGACCAGCGACCCCTGCGGGGCATAGCCGAGCAGGTGGACCGTCAGGGCCGTGCGGCGCACCCGTTCCCGGCGAGGCCCGATGTAAGTGAGCCCGTCGAGCCACCCGGTCCAGTAGCGGATCGCCTCCTCCATCGCGTCTCGGGCCCGATCGACCGACCATCGATCGGGGGTTTCGCCGAGGACGAGCACGGCCCAGAACTCCTCCCCCTCGCGCAGGTGGAAGCTTCCGCAGGCACCGCCTTCGGTCGGTTCGACCGACCCGCTGGCCCACAGCCCCAGGTTGTGTTCAGCGAGGTGCAGCACCAGGCCGCCGGATGCTGGCTCGCACGCGATCGGCCGATCGAAGTCGACTCGAGGCCAGATACCGAGGACCGCAGGCGAATCGCCCCGGGTGGCGCTCAGTCGCCGAATGACCGCTCGCCTCCCCTCATCACTCGACCGATCCCCGGGCCAGGCCATGACGTCGGTGAGCTCCAGCTCGTGGTCTCCGCTCGACCAGCTCGTCAGGAGTGCGCCGCTCTCGCCGAGATAACGCTGTCGGCCGGACACCGGCCCCGGGGGGCCGACCCGCCAATAGCCGCCCCGCTCGGCGTCGAGCAACGCCCCGAAGAGGCTCGGGCCGTCGTAATCCGGCAGGCAGAGCCAGTCGATCGTGCCGTCGGCGGCGACCAGGGCCGCGGTGCGCCGGTCGCCGATCACGCCGTGCTGCTCGACAGGCGGATACGGCAGGAATCGTTCCAAGTTCGAAATCACCGCCATTGCCCGACCTCCAGCGTCATCGAAGATCCCAAACGATCGTCGCGAGACGCGGGTGTCCACGATCCGGCGCCCTTCGCTCCAAGCCTAGTCTCGATTCGATCCGGTGCCATGAGCGCCCTCAGCCGGGTGCTGATGGTCGGCCGGGCGACGGCCGATGCGCGGGCAACGCCGCTCTCTTCCGGGGTACGCGATCGGCTCATAGCCACTCATCATCCTCCCGTTCATCTGCCCGGCAGCAGGCTCGACAAGGCGTCGCTCAGCCGTTCGGCGAAGGTGGCCGTCAGGGACCGGGGGCTGGGCTGCCGGACGACATGCAAGGTGCCCCATTTCTCGAGCACCTCGTAGCCACTCGACCCGTCCTGCCTGCGATAAAAGCGGATCGTCGTGGCACCCGACCCCACCCGCAATTTCTGCAACGTGATCTCCGGCAGCCATTCGGGCAGGTGGGGGTCGATCAGCAGGACGTCGAGCGGGGCGTACGGATAGAGCCCCAGCAGCGCTTGTAGCAGGCAGAATACCGCCGACGCCGACCAGGCCTGGGGCGCATTGGCGCCGGGGTAGTGGGCGGGAAACGGGTGATCGGCGTCCCGTTGGTGGCCGCTGAACACCTCGGGCAATCGGAATGCATCGAAAATCGCAGCTGCCTCGAAAAGCGCATGGCAGAGGCGTTGCAGGTGACCGTGCAGCCCGTAGCGTTGAAAGGCGATCGCGAACGTTCCCTGCTCGACTGGCCAAACGGATCCGCGATGATAACTGAACGGATCATAGGCGGGGTGCCGTGACGACAGCGTCCGGACCCCCCAGCCGCTGAAAAGATCGTCCTCCAGCAGCCGATCGGCGATGCGGCGCGCCGCCTGTTGATCCACGACTGCGGTGGCCAGGCAATGGCCGGCATTCGACCCGATCGAACTGATCTGCCGCTTGTGCGCGTCGAGCCCCAGCGCCAAGAAACCTTCCTCCTCCATCCAGAAGGCGTCGTGGAAGCGTTTCTTGAGCTCCTCGGCCTCCGCATAGAGCCGCCTCGCCTGGGCTTTCTCGTCCAGCCACCAGAGCACCTCGGACTGGTGCAGCTTGGCTAGGTAGACGAAGCCCTGCTCCTCGCAGGTGGCGATGGGCGGCTGGGCCGCAGAGCCGTCCTCGTGGACGATCGCGTCGCCCGAATCCTTCCAGGCCTGATGCTTCAGCCCCTGCTCCGAACGGGTGAGGTACTCGTAGAAGCCGTAGCCGTCCAGGTCGCCGTACTCGTCCAGCCAACGCAGCCCCTTCAGGGCCGGCCCGATCAGGGGCCGGATCAACTCTTTGTCACCGGTCCAGTGCCATAGCTCGGAGACCACGACCGGGTAAAACCCCGAGGTGGTGATCGAACCGTAATAGCGTGCGAGCGGGTTGAAACCCAGTGATGCCAGCGGCCCGGTGTCCGCCTGGTGCAGCATCTTCCCGGGCTGCTCGTCGCGCCAGTCGTTGACCTCAGACCCCTGCCAACGGGAAAGCTCCGCCAACGTGCCACGCATCAACTCCGGGCCGATCAACGCGGCCTGCCACGCCGCGGTCAGCGTATCCCGGCCGAACAATCCCAGGTACCCGGGGAGCCCCGCTGCGACCGTCCAGGCTCGCTCACCCTGGTCGAGGTCGTGTAGGCGTAGGGCCGCCAAGTCGCGCCTGGCCTGTTCGAGGGTGCCGATGACGACGTGCGACAGCGTCCGGCTCGTCGGGGCGGCGAAGGCGGTCGATTCGCGGAGGAACCGCTGCCGGCACCGGTCGTAATCGTTGTGTGTGCCCGCGAGCGCCCGGCAGGGGTAGAGTACCGGCAGCACCCGACCCTCGATGATCGGAACTACATTAATGCATGAATGCCAAATTCCATGCGGGGCCAGTTCGATCGGAAAGCGGATCTGACCCCGCTCGTAGGCCGGGGCGGAGTCAGCCCGCTCGATGTGGATCCTGACTCCGCGGTGGATCCGGGCCACACCGGCGTTGCCTTGGTGGTCGTAGGAGTGCTCCTCGCGGTAATCCAGATTGAGCTCCCAGACCCCCTCACCAACCCGGCGCCACGTGCGGCTGATCCGCCCGTCCTGCTGGCGTCGGCCCGCTGTCTCGTCCTTGTCGGCGAAGTCGGCATCCAAATCCAACTGTAACGTAAACGCTACCGATCGTTGGCCGAAATTGGTCAGGTCCACATCTTCGTGCAGGCCATCGCCAAGAACCCGGGAGATGCGGAGCTCGACGGTCCCTCGGGCGGTCGGATCGCCGGGGCCGAGCGTGTTGCACTGGTCGCCGCCGCATGGATCGGGCGGCCGGGTGATGTAGTAGCCAAGCCAGGAGTGCTGCTCGACGTTCGACAGCGCCTGGGGCTGCGGCGGCTGGCCGTCGACGAGATAGCGGTAGCGGGACAGCAACCTCGTCTGGTGGACGAACAGCCCGCGCTCCGGCCCGCCGTCGACGAAGCCGTCCCGCCCGGTGGCCAGGACCGACCGGTTCTGGCTGATGTAGACCACGTCGTCACGGGGCCGCAGCCGGATCAGGCAGGTTTCGTATGTCTCGTCCATCGTGGTTGCTTCAAGTTTGCTGATCCGAGGCCCATCTTCGGCCGCGGAACTATTTCTTTTGCAGAGGGGTCCAAAGGCGCGGCGCTCCTCCTTTCCCCCTGGAGCGAACCAATAGCTGCAGAACCTCTCACCCCCCAAAGGAAACGATCTGATAGCTGCCCCAGGCCAGGGTCGCCGCAACGGGAAGCGTGACGACCCAGGCCAGGACGATCTTGACGACCTGCGCGCGGCGGGCGCCGCCCGTGACGGCGCCGAGGCCGAACAGCGATCCGCAGGAGACGTGGGTCGTTGAGACCGGCAGGCCGAAGCGGCTGGCCCCGATCACGAGCAGGCCCGTCATCAGGTTCGCCGTAAATCCCTGCCCCGCGTTCATCGGCGTGATGCGCCGGCCCATCGTCTCCGCCACCCGCCGACCGCTCGTCAGGCCGCCAGCGGCAATAACCACGCCGCAGGCCATGATGCTCGGGGCCGTGCCGATGCTCGGGGCCGCAAGCATCAACGCCGCGATCTTCGGGGTGTCGTTGAGCCCCCTGGCGAAGCTCACGAGCCCGGCCGAGAGGTAGTGCAGGGCGTCCAGGAGGGCGCGGCAGTTGACCCCCAGCACCTGCCCCTCGTACCGCTCATGGCATGTGACCGTCGTGCCGAGCGTGAGCGTCAGGTGTCGGCTCCGCTCCAAGGCTGCCGCGGGGCTCTGCAGCGGCACGATCTCGACCGGCTCGAGGCCGACGCAGAAGCAGCTCTGCTTCCCGACCCCGAGTCCAACCCGGATGGCGCGGAACACCGGATAGACGGCGGCCGTCGCAACGAGCGCCAGGACCGGACTGAGCAAGAGCGGGGCGAAGAACGCGGCTCCCAGGGTCCCCCAGTGCACCGACGCGGCCGCGGCCGCACCGGCCCCGACAAGGGCGCCCACCAACGCGTGCGTCGTCGAGATCGGCATCCCGATCCGGGTGGCCAGGACAACAGCGAGGCCCGCCCCCATCCCGACCGCGGCCAGGAAGTGCGGGGACGCGGCGAGTTCGTCCGGGACGAGGCCCTTGCCGCTGAACCGCGCCAGCAGCGTCTGGGCGATCAGCACGGCCACGAACGACCCGATCAGCGTCGTCCCCGTCGCCCAGTACAAGGCGCGCCGGTAGTCCGTCGTCCCGCTCCCGAAGAGCGTCGCGACGCCCTTGACGTTGTCGTTCCCGCCGTTGGCGAACGCGAGCAGCAGGCCGGAGATGAGGAGGATCGTTGTGACCATAAGATTTACCGATATTCGTCAACGTGTGGCACGAGCGGTGGACGTCCAGGCCGCCGGCGAGAACTGCGGATCCAGCGGTGTGTGCGCGATGTGGTTGGTGTAGTTCGAGAGGGTCTTCATCCCGACGCCGAGGACCACCTCGAGCACCTGGTGCGGGGCATAACCGTTCGCCAGGAACTGCTCGATCGTGGCCTCCGACGGCCAGCCGCCCGAGCCGACGATGTCGGCGGTCAGCGTCCGGAGCGCGTCCAGGCGGCCGTCCGCGATCGGCCGGCCGGCGCGGATCGCATCCACGACGTCCGGCGGGACCTGCTCCATCTTGGCCCCCAGCGAATGGGCGGCGACGCAGTACTCGCACCCGTTCACGGCGCTGGTCGTCAGCACCACGACCTGACGTTCGACGGGAGACAGGGACGTCTCGTCGAACAGACGCTGCAGGCCCTCGTAGGCCTTCAAGAGCGCCGGTGCGTGGGCCATCAGACCGATCAGGTTCGGGACGAACCCGTACCGCTCTCGGATCCGCTGCATCTCCCGCCGGGCCTCGACCGGGGCGTTCTCTTCTTGCAAGATCTCCAGTTGCATCAGTTCCTCCCTCAATTCGGGTGTTCGGATGGGGCGGTCCCGGGGCCTCGCCGGTCGGGCGGGGAATCGGCACCGACGATGCTCCCCTGGCAGCTCGAACCGCAGCCCGCCGTGCAGCCGTAGCAGTGCTGCGCCGTGACGATCGGCCGGTACGCCAACACGTCCGGGTCGAAGCCGGCGATGTGGCGGGGCTGGCCCCCGGCGAGCTCCAGGTCGAGCATCTGGTTGAAGTCGCAGTCGAAGAGGCGTCCATCCCATCCGACCGAGAGCATCGTGCGGCACATCAGGCCGCGCACGGCCGCGGGATTGAACGCGTCGATCAGGACCTGCATGTACTGCTCGTAACGGCCCGTCCGGAGCAGGTCCTCGAGGAAGCGGCTGATCGGCAGGTTCGTGATCGTGTAGAGCCGGGAGAACACGATCCCGTAGCGCTCGCCCAATTCGCGCCGGTAGGCCGCCTCGAGCGTGGCCTGATCGGGAGGCAGCGTCGGGCCGACCGGGTTGTACACGAGCGTCAGCTCGAGTCCGCTGCCCGCGTGCCCGTATCCCAAAGCGTTCAGCTCCCGCAGGGCCGCGATCGAACGCCCGAAGACCCCGTCCCCGCGTTGCTTGTCCGTGTTCTCCTCGAGATAGCAAGGGAGCGAGGCGACGATCTCGACCCGGTGCTCGGCCAGGAACTTCGGCAGGTCGCGGAAGCCGGACGCGAGTAGGATGGTCAGGTTGCAGCGATCGATGACGTGCGTCCCCAGGACGCGGGCCTCGGCGACGAGCCAGCGGAAATGCGGGTTCATCTCCGGCGCCCCGCCGGTGATGTCCACGACGGGGATCCGCCCCCGCGCCACGGCGTCGAGGCAGGCCTGGATCGTCTCGCGGGTCATCACCTCGCGACGGTCGGGGCCGGCGTCGACATGACAGTGCGCACAGGCCTGGTTGCACTTCTTGCCGACGTTGATCTGCAGCACCCGGATGCCATCGGCCCGCAGTGGCCACAGCCCTGCATCCGCCAGGCTCCGGGCGAACGGGCGGAAGCGGCCGTTCGCTCGCAGGATCGCTCGCTGCTCCTTCGGGTCCGCAAGCGGATGCCTCTGACGCAAGAGGCTCAACGATGACACCATTCCATCCTCACTCCAATGGGCCCGGGCAGGATCGGCGGACCTTGCGGCGGCTCGGCCGACCTGCCCCGGCAGTTCATCTCACCCACGGCGATCTTCCCCGCCGGGACCGAGATCAGGGCATGATCCGAACCTCACTCGGCCGGACCCAAGTGACGTTCCGATCCTGCTTGAGCGCGACGCCGCGTAGCTGCACACGCCGCCCGGCGAAGCGGTCCTCGTAGAGCTCCGGATAGCGCTCATGCGCGCCCTCGACCACGTAGATCTCGTCGCCCGCGACCACGGCCAGGCCGAGCACGTCCGGATCCTCCAGGGGCTTCACGCCGAATTCGCATCCCGCGCAGGAGGTCCGGCCCCGGACGGAGACGACGCGTGACTCTGAAGGTCCCCCGGTCGAGGACCGGCGGTCGCCGGCCGGTCCGCTCCCCTCGGGCGGCCGATCGGCATACTTCTCCGGGTCCGCCAGGAACATCGCGCGCTGCTCTGGCCCCGGGAAGAGGTAGCGCAGCCCCCGGTAGTGCACCGCGTACTCCGGCTTGCCCGGGACCTCCTGGCGCATCTCGATCCGGCAGACGGCACAGTTGCCGCCGAAGGCCAGGTCCGCATCCGCATAGGTCGCCGGATCGGAGCGGAACTTCTGCCGCTCTCGATCGCTCGGGAAGAAGAAGAGACGCCCCCGATGGAACTGGCCGAAGTTCAGTTCGCCCGGGACCCGGCGGCCCATGTCGGCGTAGCACACGATGCAGTCGCCGTGCAGCGCGGGGGTATACTTCGCCGGGTCGGCCTCGAACATCCGCTTCTGCTCCTCGCCGGGGAAGCGGTAGACGTGGCCGTCGTAGATCACCTCGTGCTCGGGGCTCCCGGGCACCCATCGCTTCATGTTGACCAGGCAGACCGGACAGTAGCCCCGCAGGGCGAGCGGATACGACCGCTCCTGGCTGGGCTGTGCCGGTCGGCTCGGCTGGCGCGTGCCGCTCTGCGCCCACGCCGGGGACGACGCGACCAGGGAGGCTGCGGCGAGCAGCGCCGCGGAGAACCGCGAAGTGGATGCCCTCATCGTCTTTTTCGCTCCTCGAATCCTGCGATCCCGATTGGCGCGGCGAGCGCCGGCCGCTCGCGCGAATCGGCTGCATCGTCGGCGAAGCGAGGAATGCTGTCGGTGAAGTGCACCACAGTTCGCCGCTGCCCACAGCGGCCGCCACGGGAGCGAGGGCCGAGAGCCTCCCCATCAGCAGCACGCCCCGTCCGGGCCGCAGGCGGATTCGGGGGGGTCCGTCGTCTCCCGATAGTCCAGCCCCTTGGTCTCCCGCGGATGACGCCGCGTTGAGCGGCGGCAGTCGAAGGCGCGCGCCTCCTCGAGGGGGACTTCGACGCGCGGCTCGACCGCTTCGAACAGCCCCGCGTACGGCTCCCGCTGGAGCAGGTGGAACGTCTTGTCGCAGACGGCGACCCGCTCGCCCCGGATGAACACGTGGCCGTCATCGTCCTCGACCTTCCTGAACGGCCCGCGGTAGATCACCGCCTGCTTGCGTTCGAGGCACGGCCCCTGCTTGCCCTTGTAGGCCAGCACAGTGATTGAGCGGAACTCGATCCCCTCGACGACCTGCCACGGCTCCCGCTGGCGGGAGGCGGTCCGGATGCCGTGGAACCCCGCCTGCTCCAGCGCCTCGAGGAACAGGTCCTCGCGGTGGGCGCCGGAGATGCATCCGGACCAGAGCTCCGGGTCTCCCTGCAGGTGCTCCGGCACGTCCTCGTCGGCGACGATGTCGCTGATGGCGACCCGGCCGCCGCGCCGCAGCACGCGGAAGATCTCCGAGAAGAGCCGGACCCGGTCGTCCTTGCGCACGAGGTTCAGGACGCAGTTGGAGATGACGCAGTCGACGCTCCCGTCCGGGACGAGCGGCCGCTCGCGGCGGAGCCGCTCCTCGAGCGACCGCAGCGCGAGCCAGCCCTCGCGGTCGCGCACCGGGCCGCGGGCGAGCTCCTCCTCGAGGGCCTCGAGATCCAGGCGGAGGTCCTGGATCAGCCCGCAGCGGAACGAGACGTTCGCGTAGCCGAGCCGCTCCGCGACCGCCTCTCGATGCCGGCGGGCCAGCGCCAGCATCTCCCGGTTACAATCGACGCCGATGACGGAGCCCTCGGGGCCGACAAGTTGGGCCGCGATGTAGCAGGCCTTCCCGCCGCCCGAGCCGAGATCCAGCACGGTGTCACCCCGGCGCAGATACGGCGTGGGGTCGCCGCACCCGTAGTCGCGCTCCAGGATCTCCCGGGGGATGACATCGAGGAGGCGCGGATCGTACCGCACCGGGCAGCAGAGGGCGGGCTCGACCGCGCGGGCCGCGCCCGTGTATCGCTCGCGAACCGCCAGGTCCGTATCGATACGGGGATTCACTTTATCCATCATTCACTCCTGTTCTCCAGCACACCCTCTGCCTCGCCCCACGCCGTCGCGCGGGGGAGAGACACCACGGGGAACGCGCGGCGCCCACCTCCCGGCCTGGGAGACGTGAGAGTTTCGCGCGACTCCTGCGGCAGGTCTGTGAGGGGCCACACAAAAGAACGATCAAACATGCTCTATAAGCTATTCCCTGGAATGGAAACTCCATGAAGGAGAATCGACTTATGAGGTCTATCAGACTAGCTTTGCCCCTGATTGCGATGCTGCTCCTCCACGGCTGCAGCACCGACAACGACAACGGGCGCGTCACCCGCCCGGGCAGCGAAGGGTCGGCGCGTCGCTCGTCGACGTCCTCGGATCCCGCCGCCAGGTCGACGCCGGAGGACGGCTCGGCCCGCAAGAAGCCCTCGCAGGGCTCCGGGGGGCGGCCCTCCACCACCCGCGGGCCCCGGGAGGGCAGTTGACCCTCTTCAATACGCATCGCCCGAGATCACCTCGCCCCCGGAGCGTGTGACGAGACGCCGCAGGACGACGACATCGGTGGTCTCCTTCAGGAACGCCACGTGACCGTCGCCGAAGAGCACGTTGGCGCCGCCGGGGTGGTAGGAGAAGATCTCGTCGTTCGCGCCGGCCTGGTTGCCCGCGGTCGCCGCGGGGAACGTGTACGGTGCATCCTCGTGCATCGGGCGAGCCTCGTTGTTGATCCGGCCGGAGACGCCGAAGGCCCCGTCGGGCTCACCCCAGCGCCAGAACCGCCGCTGCCCGGGGGGGACCGGGCGGCTCACGTCGGTCCGGGCGGGGTTCATGTAGCCCTCCGTGTAGGGGCTGGCGAAGCGGGCGTCCCGGCCGGCGTCCTCGGCGACGGCGATGGTGCTGCTCAGGCCGTCGGTGACCGCGGCGATGCGGGTCATCCCGCGGTTCATCAGGCCGATGCCGTGGGCGAGCTTGTTCCGCAGCGGCGTGACCTCGTTCGAGCCGGGCTGTCCGGCCCGGCCCAGCGGGTCGATGTCGGTGTAGTACACCGCGCCGTAGTCCTGGACGCCATACCCGGTCCCGGAGGACCGGGACATCGGGTCGCCGGGGTCCGGCGTGTCCCGGCCGCCCGAGTTGATGCTGACGGAGGACGGGCAGAGGTAGGCATCGACGACGGCGCTGAAGGCCGTGAAGTTCGCCCCCGAGAGATGGTTGTAGTCCAGGTTGAAGTTGATCGCGTTGAAGACATTGGATTGCTCCATCTGCTGCAGGATCCGCGGCATGACGCCCAGCCCGTCGCCGAACTCGACGCCGGCGGGCGTGCTGCCCAGGTAACTCCCCTGGCCGGCCGGCGGGAAGGCCCCGTGGGCCCCCTCGTAATTGTGCAGGGCCAGGCCGATCTGCTTGAGATTGTTGGTGCACTGCATCCGGCGGGCGGCCTCGCGGGCCGCCTGGACCGCGGGCAGGAGCAGGGCGACCAGGACCCCGATCACCGCGATGACCACCAGCAGCTCGATGAGCGTGAAGCCCATGCGACGGGCGCTCGGTACCATAGCAACGGCCGCAGTCCTCATGACGGGAATCCCTTCGGACACTCGGGAGTCGCCGGGTCGGCCGACCGGACGAGCGATCCCGGCCACCCGATGGCCGGGGCGGGGGCTCCGTTCCCGACGGCTTATCGCCCAGCACAAGGGCTTCGAATTCTGCCACGCCCACCCGAGGCCGTCTGTGAGGCGAACCACAGAACCCGGGCCGCCGGGCCGGTAGGATCTCCGCCCGGTGGTCGACTCAATCTCACTCGCAACCGGAGGGAAATCCGATGCGCGGGCGTGCCCTCGGCCTTCCAGTCATGCTCATGATCTCGATCCTCCTTTCTCCGGGCTGCTCGACCGAGCCGGGCTCAAGCGAGCCGGGTGCGGCTCCGGCACCGACGAGCGAAGGCCCGTCGGACCTCGCCCCGCCCGAAACGCCGACGACCGAGCCGGCCCCGGTGGGCTCCGCCCCCGAAGGCCCCTCCGAGGGGAGTTGAGCCGAGGGTGGTCACGTCGCCGCCGCTCTATGTGAGCCATCACACGGAGCGTCAACCGCACGGCAGACGATCTCCGAAGGGACATCGACCATCTCCGGGGGGTCGTCGTTCGATCCCGCCGACCCATCATTCAAGGACGAAGGAGGACGTGGCCATGAGGCCCATCCGGTTCCTCGCGCTTGCGATCGTGCTCATCGCCCTGGCCCAGGGATGCTCCCGAATGCAGCAGCGACGGGCCTACGTCGGGCCGGCCCGGGAAGGCCCCTATACGGTCGAACCCTCGACGCCATCGGCCGGACCCTCCGAGGGATCCGGATTCGCGCGACCGTACGCGCCGTCCGAGGGGAGCTGAGGCACCCGACCCGAGCGGTTGCGCCACCCAGACGGGATCGTGCGACGCCGCGGGCGCTGGGACCAGCATGACTCCGCCAGTAGCGCCGCGAAGAACGGCAGGTACTCCCACCAGACCGCCCCGTAGTCGAACCGGTGGAGCGCCGCCTCGACCGCGGCCTCGCCCCCGCCGAGCGCGTGGTACTCCAGCGCGAATCGCAGGTAGTACGCCATTGCGAGGCCCGGGAGGAGGAACCAGCTCCGGCGCCTCTCGAAGACCAGGAACGGGATGCACCAGGTCAGGTACCACGGGTGGGGCGTGCTGCTGAGCAGCCAGCCCCAGACGAGGACGAGGGCCACGGACCGCAGGAGCTCCTCCGGTCCCGGTCGGCGTGCCACCCGCACGCACCAGCGTGCGACCAGCGCCATGAGGACGAGCCCCATCACCGCCTGGGCGAGCAGGAACGCTGGCTCGTGCCGGTCGGGACCCGTCCATCCCGGAGGACCGAACCCTGCGGCACGGTGCAGCGATGATCGCCAGGCGGCGGGGACCACCACGAACCAGTGGTCGGGCCGATCCCCGAGCGGCGGCCGCAGATTCTCGTGGACGAGCATGAACAGGAAGTCATTCTTCTGCCAGCGCGACAGGAACGTGCCGAGCCCGGACCAGGGATGGTGCGCCGACTCGCCCCCGTCCGCCACTGGCCCGGCGAGGAACGGCAGATAGCCCGCCGCGATCACTGCGGCGAACACGAGCAGCGGGACCACCGCACGCCGGCGGATCCGGGCGGCGAGGAATGTCGAGACCAGCGGCAGGAGGATGATCGGATAGCTCTTGGCCAGCACGGCCAGGCCGAGGGCCGCCATCCCGAGGCGTGGCCTCGCCCGCTCATCCCCCCGGGACCGGCGGCCGCCGATCCCCACGAGACATGTGATCGCCAGTGCGGTGAAGAAGACGGCGATCGCGTCGAGGTGGCCCGTGTTGGCGACCTCCTTCAGCACCAGCGGGCACCAGCCGTAGGCGAGGCTCCACTCCTCCGGCAAATTCAGGCGGCGCAGCAGGAGCACGAGCAGCAGGAGCGTGCCCAAGTCGAAGCCGATCAGGATCGCCTTGAGGACGAGCACGTGCGCCCACAGGGGCGCCCCGGCGGGCGTGACCAGCGCCGAGGCGGCGAAGACCACCTGCGCCATCGGCGGATAGACGGTCGGCACCTCGCGGTGGTGGACCCGCTCGAAGATGGTCCGCACCGCCTCGGAACTCCGGGAGAGCCGCCAGAGCACGCCCGCCGGGGCGCCCTCCCCCGCCGAAGGACCCAGGCGATCGACCTCGGCCGGCGCGAGCCGGAACGGGCTCACGCCTGCCAGCAGGACCCGGCCATCCCAGAGGTAGCGGTAATAGTCGATCTCCTGGATCGGGACCGACGGCAGCAGGACCAGGCGGTACGCCGCGGCGAAGCCGACGACGAGGAGCAGCCGACCACCCTGGCCGCCGCAGGTGCGCTCGCGCCTGCGCAAGACCGTCGCCAGCGCCAGGGCATAGGCCGCCCAGGCCAAGGTAAGCAGGCCGAGGACGAGCAGGATCGGTCGCTCCCGATGCCCCTCGCCGTAGCGGAACGAGAAGCTCAACCAGGCGACCGCCCCGTAGACCAGCAGCAGCGCGACCCCGACCCGCCGCAGCCGGCGCCGGCCCGGTCCGGCCTCCGCCCCATGATTCCCCTGCCTTCGCGTCATCGTGCAGCAGCGTCCTGCAAGTCGGCCGCGGGACGCGAGGCGGGAACCCGCGGTTCCAGGGCGTACCGGGCGATCGTCAGCAAGATCTTGGAGCCCGCCAGGACCGTGCCGCGGACGGTACCGCTGATCTTGCTGGTCCCGACACGTCGGCGATATGAGACGGGGACCTCGGTCACCCGCAGCCCGATCCGGGCCGCCTTGATCTGCATCTCGATCGTCCAGCCGTAGTCGCGGTCGCGCATCCCGAGCCGCTCGAGTGCATCCCAGCGGATCGCCCGGAACGGGCCCAGATCGGTGTAGCGGGCCCCGAACAGCAACCGCATCAGGGCACAGGCCAGGCGGTTCCCCCAGACGCTCTGCGGCGGCATCGCCCCCCGCTCGCGCCGGCCCGACAGCCGCGAGCCCAGCACGAGGTCGTGCGAGCCCCCGAGGATCGGCCCCACCAGGGCGGGGAGTTGCTCGGGGTGATCGCTGTAGTCGGCGTCGAGGAATACGACCACCTCGGGCGGGCCCCCGGGCCAGCGGCCCAGCTCGGCGAGCCCGCGCAGGCAGGCCGAACCGTAGCCGCGGCGGGGCTCGACCACGGCGCAGGCGCCACCGGCGCGTGCGACCTCGGCCGTCCGGTCGTCCGACCCGTTGTCCACGACCAAGATCTGCGTGATGAGGTCGCGTGGCAGGTCGCGCAGCACGAGCGGGAGCGACCGTTCCTCGTTGAGCGCGGGGATCAGCACCGCGACCCGGGCGACCGGTGGCGACGGATGGTCTCGTGGTCCGATCACGCCCGCGACCTCCTCCCGTCAAGGGATACCTCTCGTGCCCGGCCCTCGTGCTCGCCGCCTGCGGCGCCGGGCCTCGCCTCCGGGCCCTTCGCGCCCGCGGCGAGTTCCTCCCGCAGCACCTCGACCGTGCGCGGCGCCTCGACGCCGAGCCGCACGGACCTTCCCTGCGCCGCGACGATGGTGACGACGACGGACCCGCCGATGAGCACCCGTTCCCCGACCTTCCGGCTCAAGACCAGCATGGGGCCCCTCCATGGAAGGACGCGAGTCTCGGGGCCGGTTGGGGCCGAGCACTCCTCGACCCGCCCGGACACAGCAGGCCCCTCAACTCAGGATTGTGGGTGTCAGCCTACCCGCGATCCGGCCCCGATTCTGTGAAGGGCCTCACGCAGGATGATCGTCGTCGCGGGGAAGATGCGATTGTGAAGTGACTCACAGAAGGCCCCGCGAGTTGCCGCGATCATCAGTGAGGGACCATCGACCCATCACGGAGGGATCACCATGTCGCGGACGACCCGCCTGGGGGTGGGCGTGCTCGCCTGGGGCGGGCTGGCCTACGGCGTCCTCTCCCTACGCCACCTCCCGGGCGACTACACGCACCCGTTCTGCGGCCCGTGGGGCTGCCTGCCGCCGCTGCAGGCCCTGGCGGCGGTGCACGGGTTCTGGGCCCTGGCACTCGCGCCCCCGGTGATCTGGACGGCCCGGACCCTACCTCCCGGGCGACTCCGGGGGCTCGGTACCAGCCTGGTGGCTTTCGGGGCCCTCGCTCTCGGGATCCTCGTCGGTCGCGAGCTGTTGACCCTGCCGCCCGGGGCCGCAACCGAGCTGCGGCAGTACCTCCCCCAGCGCGCCGTGTTCGCCGTGGCCATGCTGACGGATGTCCCGCTGGTCCAGATCGTCGTGGCGGGGGCCATCTGCCGGGGCGTCGGCCGGCGGCGCGGAGGCCGAATCCCACCTTCCCATGCGGAGGTCCCGGGAGGGCCTGCACGTTCTGGCCAGCGACGGTCGCAGGCGGTTCCCAACCTTGCTCGCATGACTGGCCCGGGCCGCATCTGAAATTAATAATTTGTTAAGTATACGTTATATGATATTTAAGTTCGAAGATTATGGACAACGCCAGACGAATTGCGGCCTCCCTCTTCTTGCTCCGCATCACCGTGTTTTTGGTGATGCTCATGTGGACCATCGACAAGTTCGTCCGCCCGACCCATGCGGCCTCCGTTTACGAGCATTTCTATTTCCTCGACGGCTTGGGCCGCGAGGTGATGTACGCCTTGGGCGCCGCCGAGCTGGTGCTGCTGATCGGGTTCGTGCTCGGGGTCCGCAGGCGGCTGACCTACGGAACTGTCCTGCTGTTCCACGCCGTATCGACGCTCTCTTCGTTCAGGCAGTACCTCCAGCCGTTCGAGAAGGGCAATCTGCTCTTCTTCGCCGCTTGGCCCATGCTCGGGGCCTGCTTCGCGCTCTATTCCCTGCGCGACCTGGACACTCTCCTGCGGCTTCCCGACAGGTCACGGGTCCCCTGAATCCCAGCCGGTGACCTCGGCCAGAAGAGAGCTGGGAGCGGTTCGGGCGGCCTTCAGGGAACTCCCGCCCCGGCGGGCAACGGCTCGGCCCCGGCTCCTCCCAAGAACGAGAGGAGGTGTCCACCGACCTCATCCGGCCTGTCAAGCATGACGAAATGGCGGGCCTCCCGCACACGGACCAGCTGCGCGCCGGAGATGTCCCGGGCCAGCCGCTCGCCGTACTTCACCGGTTGGAAGGCGTCGTTCTCGCCCCAGAGGACGAGCGCCGGCAGCTCCAGTCGCGTCAGCAAGGGGCTCACCTCGGTGGTGAGGTTCGTGTTCAGGGCCGAGGCGTTTCGTATCAGGGAGAGCTTGCCGACCTCGGTCGCGTACGGCGCGAGCAGCCCCTCGAGCAGCTCGTCGTCCGGCGAGCGAGCGAAGCCTTGCCTGAGCATCAGCTTGAGCAGCCGCAGCGCCGCGGTCGCCGACAGCCTGCGGTACGCCCCGGGGTGGCCGAACTGCAGCATGCCCTCGATCGGCCAGGAGTCGTAGCAGACGCTATTCAGCAGCGCCAGGCGCGAGACGCGCCGGGGGAAGAGCGTGGCGAGCCGTAGTGCCACCCCGCCCCCGATGTCATGCCCCACCACGTGGATGTGTTCCAGCCCCAGCTTTCCCAGCCAGGCGTCGATCAGCTCGGCCTGCCGCCCGATCGACCGATCGAAGCAATCGCGCCGGTCCGAGTAGCCGAAGCCGAGCAGGTCGGGCACGAGCACCCGATGCGGCCCGGATAAGGCCGGCAGGAGGCCCTGCCAGAGATAGCCCCAGGTGGGGATGCCGTGGAGCAAGAGCACCGGATCGCCCCGGCCCTCGTCGACGTAGCTCAAGAACCGCTCGCCCAGCTCCGACACCCGCTGCAGGGCCTGGTACTCCCTCCAGTTCATCGTATCCCTCCACGTATCAGGCGGCTCGCCGCAGCCGGGAACGGGGAGCGCACCAGTTCCTCCGGGGTCCGCCAGTCGAGCGAGAACAGCGCGACGTTCAGGATCAGCCCCGGCAGGAGCCGCTCGAACCGCTCGGTCGTCTCCTGGATCCCGCCCACGTCCTCACCGAGCTCCCCCAACCGTTCGGCGGTCAGCGGGATCGGATGGGGCAGCGCACGGGCGAGCGCGCGTGCCCGATCCCGGAGCGAGTCGGCCGACCGGCGGTACTCGTCACGCCCGATGATCGGCTTGATCCGGGCCCAGGCGGCGTCCAGGTAATCGGGCCACAGGGCCAACGTGCGGTAGTCGCTGTTGATCGACGACAGCGCGAGCGTCCGCGTGATGTCCCCGAACAGCGCCCGGACCGTCTTGTCCTTGGGCTTCTCCGACTCCATCTCCATGGAATGCATCGCCCCCGGCGGCCCCGGCTCGATGCGCTCTTCCGGCGCTGCACGGCCGTCCCCCTCCCCGATCGGCTCGCCCTGCAGGCTGAGCCGCACGGCCGAGGTGAGCAGCAGCAATTTCGGGTTGACGTAGTGGTACAGATCAAGTGCCCCCCGGATGTGGTAGCGTTGGCTCTCGCCGAGTGCCAGCGCCGAGGCCGCTCCGAGCCGCCCCAGCCCCTCGGAGGATCTCACGGCCTGCTCGCGGAGGCCGTCGGCAGCATCCTCGAAGGCGCGCGTCTGCGCGTTCGGGCGCACCGCGTCCCACATCGCCGGAAGAAACTTCTCGTAGGCCGCCCACGTGCGAAAGTTCAGGTTCACGCCGGTGACGCGCAGCGTCTGCCTGATCTCGTGGTAGACGCGTTCGATCTCGCCCTCGGCCTCGTGCTCCGGCACGGGCCTCGATTTGCCGAGCCCTAGCATGCGCAGTCCTCCTCTCCGGAGTACGGTGCCAGCCGCCCCTGGCCATTGGGCCCCGGGGACCGGGCCGCTGGGGTGGGAATCTTCGCGAGGCCCAATCCTCAAGAAAGCCTAAGTGAGGATGCTTTGCCATGACCTGGCCCGGGGCGGCTGCCTCCTCGGCCACTTTCCGATCCGGTCACGTTCCCACGGGTAAGAACTCCTCACGCCCCAGACAATCGCGGTGACAAGGGTCAGGACGGCCCAGCCGATCACGAAGCGAGGAAGACGGTGCGACCGATTTCCGCCGCTCCCCCTCTCAGGCGCCTGGCGAACGGGTCGACCGCCGGTCCCCACGTCGCATCGAGCTGTAGTACTTCCCGAGCACGTGCGGCGACACGCCGAGCCAGTAGAGCAGTTGCAGCGAGCTCCAGCACGCGAAGACGGGCGCGAAGTTCCGCCCCTCGAAGCGCCGCGAGGAGGTCACCACGGTGCTCGGAAGCCGGACGAACCGGCCCAGCTTGCGCAGGCGCCGGATCAGATCGAGGTCCTCGAAGATCGGGTATGGCCGGAAGCCGCCGGCGTGATCGTAGGCCTCACGCCGCACGAAGATCCCCGAATCTCCGTAGCGGAGCCCGAGCCAACGGAGGCGGGGATAGAGCCGGGTGAGGAATCCCGCCCAGCGGCTCGGCCCGTCGAAGACGATCGCGAAGTTGCCGCCGACCACGCAGGGATGGCGCAGCGCCCGTAGGATCTTCTCGGCCCCGTCGGCCGGCGGCAGCGTGTCGGCGTGCAGGAACCAGAGCACCGACCCGCGTGCGGCAATTGCGCCGGCATGGAGCTGCGCACCGCGGCCCCGCACCGACTCGACGACCCTTGCCCCGCGGCATCGCGCGATCTGGACGGTCTCGTCCCGGCTGCCGCCGTCCGCCACGATGACCTCGACCTCGCCGCGTATCCGCCCTACGGCCTCGAGCGTCGCGCCGAGATGGCACGCCTCGTCGAGGGTGGGGATCACGATCGAGACCGGCATCGACCGTTCGCAATGGGAGTCCATGGCTTCTCGTCCCTCTCCGTCGGACCACGAGGGAACGAGGCAAAAGTCACGCCGCTCGGATCAGGCGCAGGTCGGCTATTAGACCACCGGCCCAAGGTGGGGGCGTCACATACCGCCCGCGACCGGGGCCCATCCGGGCTAGTGGCTAAGAGCCGGGCTTCTCCGCGATCGCTTTGTCGGGATCTCCGGTCTTCCCCTCCGCGGAAAACCGCAGCTTCTCCACGTACGGCGACGTCTTCCCCTGCATGAAATCCTTCGCCGTCTTCGCGTAGAAATCCCGTGCATCTTCGACCGATCGCTTCCCTTGGACGATGTCATTCGCCAAGTTCAGGGCCAGGATGTTCATCGGCTCCTTGTCACATCGAGCAGAGATGACCCCTTTCGTACGGTCCGGGTAGACACTGCCGTCGAACTCGGCCAGTTCATCGAACTTGTCGGGCGGGACGTCCAGCTTTGTGAACTGCTCCACGTAGTCCTGATGCGGCATCGGAAAGTTGTGCGGGACCGCCTCTCGGAAGAGAACCGTCTTTTCCCAGGGCCCGTTTTTCCGCCACACGAGCATCTGGTCCGTGACCCCCTCCGGATTGCCGTACTTGCGGATTAGCTCCTGCGCAGTCTTCCGCTGCTTCTCCGGCCACTGCTCGAGAACGGACTGCACGTCTTCCGCGCCGCCGAGCCGGCCTCGCTCGTACTCTTGGCCTTGCTGCTGTTGCTCCTGTCGCTGTTCAGCGGATTGCTCCGTCTGTGCGAGAGCGACGCCCGATGTCGCGATCAGGACTGCCACTCCACCGCTTAAAACTACTGTCTTCATCCCTTCCTCCCTCAGTGTTCCAAAGAATTGCTCCTCTGCCACTTCTGAACAGATTTCACGCGAACCATGCCACCGGAAGGCCGCTATCGGTATGATCGATGTTCGTCACACCTCGCGGCTGTAACGGCCATCGAGATCCTCGATTCGGGGGTATTCTCGGACGAGGCCGGGGGACGAGCGGAGAGCATTATCCCATGACACGAGGAAAGCGGTGTGCAGCTTGCCCCCGTGACAGCCGGGGTCGCGAGATATCAGCGGACCCAGGCCAGCCAACGCTCGAACAACGCCTTCACGAAGGGCGTCAGCCGCGTTCGGCTGTACGCATCGGCGACCCGTTTGATCGCCTCGGCCTGGGTCGGGTACGGATGGATCGTCCGGCCGAGGGCCTTCAGGCCGAGGCCGCCGGCCATCGCGAGGGTGAGCTCCGAGATCATCTCGCCGGCATGCCGTGCCACGACCGTCGCCCCGAGGATCCGATCGCTCCCCTCGCGCACGTGGACCTTCACGAAGCCCTCGCTCTCCCCGTCGAGCACGGCGCGGTCCACCTTGGCCAGCTTCTGGGCGAACGTCCGGACCGGGATGCCCCGCTCGCGGGCCTCGTGCTCGTAGAGCCCCACATGGGCGATCTCCGGATCGGTGTAGGTACACCAGGGGATGGTCAGCGCACTGGCCTTGGCTCGGCCGAGGAACAGCGCGTTCTGAATGGCGATGCGCGCCATCGCGTCGGCCACGTGAGTGAACTTGTACTGGCTGCAGATGTCCCCGGCCGCGTAGATCCGCGGATTCGTGGTCCGGAGACGGTCGTCGACCGTCACCCCGGCCCGCTCGTATCGGACGCGGGCCTGCTCGAGCCCGAGGCCCTCCACATTCGGCGCACGGCCGACCCCGACCAGGATCTCGTCGACCCGGAGCTCATCCACGGCGCCCTCGCACTCGAGCGTGAGCACCTTCTCGGCGCCCTCCACCCGGACCTCGGTGATGTTGCAGCAGCAGTTGATCTGCACGCCGTCCCGCCGCAGCGACCGCTCCACCAAGGCGGCCGCGTCCCGATCCTCGCGGCCGAGGATCTGGCGCAGCGCCTCGAGCAGCGTGACGCGGGCACCGAAGCGGGCGAAGGCCTGGGCCAGCTCGCAGCCGATGGGGCCGGCGCCGATCACGGCGATTCGCCGCGGCAGCTCGGTCAGGGAGAAGACCGTCTCGTTGGTGAGGTAGCCGGTCTCCTCCAGGCCGGGGATCGGGGGTGCCGAGGCCCGCGCGCCGGTGGCGATCACGGCCTTCCCGAATCGAAGGCTCCGACCGTCGACTTCGAGCGCATCGGGCCCGGTGAACCGCCCCGCGCCAAGGTACACGTCCACGCCGAGGTCCCGGAACCGGGCGGCCGAATCGTGGGGGCTGATCCCGGCGCGGATCCGCCGCATCCGCTCCATCACGGCCGCAAAATCCACCAAGGTGCCCTCCGGGACGCGCACGCCGAACGTCCCCGCGTCGCGCACGTCGGCCGCCGCCCGCGCCGCACGCAGCAGCGCCTTCGACGGCACGCAGCCGACGTTGAGGCAGTCCCCGCCCATCAGGTGCCGCTCGACCAGCGCGACCTTCGCCCCCAGGCCGGCCGCGCCGGCGGCCGTCACCAGGCCCGCCGTCCCGGCACCGACGACGACCAGATTGTACCGGCCGCTCGGTGTGGGGTTGGCCCAGTCCGGCGGGTGGACGTTGCCCACCAGCGCCTGGTTGTGCTCGTCGGGCGGCCAGAGGCCCAGCAGCGCTCCGTCGTCCCGAGGCTCGGCCAGCATGCGCTCCGTCACCGCGCCCCCTCCGCGTTCTCGATCCCGTTGAGCGACCAGTCATAGTCGAGCCAGCGGACGGCCGGCGCGCGGCCGGCCGCGATCAGGCGGGCGAGGTCGGCCCGGTATCGCGCCGCGAAGGACAGTACCGACCCGGCCACCTGCTCGAAGTCGCCCCCGTACCACTTGTAGAGGCTCGTCAGCCAGACCGTGCGCCCGCCCGGGGCGAGCCGGAACCAGCGGTCGTGCGTGTGCACGTAGCGGGCCTGGTCCTCGAGCTGCTGCTCCAGCCGGCCGGCGGTGTAGGCCTCGCGCCGCAATGGCGGGCAACCGACCGCGGCACAGACCAGCGCGAAGTGGATGCGCGGCTCCCGGAATTTGGGCCGGATCTGCTCGTGCTCGATCTGGTTGAGGCTCCAGGTGTGGGTACCGACGCGCCAGCGTACCGCATCCCAGCGTTTGTCGGCCGGGATCGACTTGATCGAGTCGATCGGGTAAAGCTCCAGGATGAGCCGGAGCGTGAACGCGTTGTACGCGTTGATCAGCAACGCCAGCTTCTCGTCGCGGCCCATCGCGTCGAACGGCGCCCGGGCGAGCCGGGCGAGGTAGGCATCCAGCTGACCGATATCCCGGGCGAGGCCGCGGTAATCGACCCAACCACCCTCCCGGACGTGGGCCTTGAGCAGCTCGTCGAATGTCGAGTGATCGAACGTGGGCCCCGACGGCTTGGGCCGGTAGGCCTCGCGCAGCTCCACCTCGGAGGGGCCCCCGATCCGCGCCAGCGCCCGCCTGATCAGCTCGGGGTTAAGCTCGGCCGCGACGGCGGTGCCCAGGCTGAGGATCGCGGCGAGGGCGAGGGCCGTCGCACCCCACGGCCACCCGGCCGCCCGCGCCCGCCCGGACCGACCCACATCGTCCCGCTCACGATCATCCTGTGAGTCGAGATCCGTCTGCTCGCGCATCGCCCGGCGCGCCAGGCGCGTCACGTAGACCGTCACGACGACCGTCGCGACGAGGCCGACGACGATCATCGCCCACTCCGCCGGGGACCGGGACGCCCCGCCGCCGGCCGTGGCCTCGAGGCCCGCACGCCCGACGTGGCCGAGGTAGACGTAGAGGAACGTCCCGGGCAGCATCGCCACCCAGCTCGCCAGCACGCACGGCCAGAAGCGGATGCTCGTCAGCCCGTAGAGGTAGTTCTGCAGGTTGAAGGGCACCGCGGGGGAGAGCCGCAAGAGCGCGACGATCTTCCAGCCGCCCTCCCCGATGGCGCGGTCGATCGCATTGAACCGGGGATTGCGTCGAACGCGCCGGGCGACCGCGTCGCGCGCCACGTAGCGGGCGATGAGGAAGGCCAAGGCCGCCCCGACGTTCGAGGCCACCGACACGGTGATCGTGCCGACCACGAGCCCGAACAGCGCGCCGGCGGCGAGCGTCAACGCCGAGCCGGGCACCATCAAGACGACCGCGACCGCGTAGACGAGCCCGAAAACGACCGGCCCCCATGGCCCGAGGCCGGCGACCCAGCCGCCGATCGCATCGAGCAGGGCCCCGAGCGGCAACCGGCGTGCCAGCAGCAGCAGGCTGAGCGCGATCGCGCCGAGCGAGACGAGCTTCACGACGGGCGCGGCCCGCCGTGCCCGGTCGGCCCATCCGGCCGACCGCGGCGAATTGAGCGAAATGTCGATCTCCATCGTCTCCTTCCGATTGGGACCCAACCTCACGGGCCCCCGGGACGCGATGCCCCCGACCCGCCGCAACATCATCGTCGAATTCTCCGGGCGGCTCTGTAACGGGGCTCACAGAACGCCGCGCGATCCGCGGCGATGCTAGAAGGGCTCCCAGGAGGCGGCTTGCGGCAGGGAGATGAACAACCGCAGCCGACCGGGGGAGATATACCGTGGCCGGGAATGAATAAAACCAGCCGTTCTCGACATTCCCAATGAGGGGAGTAGCCCCTCGAGCACTGCTCGAATCATCGACGAACGGTCCGGCGAAGTGACCGAAGCGGGAACGCCGCCGGGCGTGCGGCGGCACCGGCCGCGGATGCGAGGCACCAAGCGAGAGGAGATCCCATGTCAGATCGCGAACTGAGCCGCCGCGACTTCTCCCGGCTGACCATGGCGGCCTTCGGCGGGCTGGTGGCCGGGGCCGCCCGCGCCGCCGGCGTCCAGGACGAGGACACGAACCCGCGACTCCTGCTCGAGGAGCCGCACGTCTGCCGCGGCCTGAACACCTGCAAGGGCAAGGGCAAGGGCGGCGAGAACGACTGCGCCGGCATGGGCACCTGCGCCACGGCGGAGCCGCACTCCTGCCAGGGCATGAACGAGTGCAAGGGCCAGGGCGGCTGCGGCGAGAAGCCCGGCATGAACACCTGCGAGGGCAAGGGCGCCTGCGCCGTCCCGATCACGGAGGACAAGACCTGGGAGAAGGCCCGCAAGAAGTTCGAGGAGCTGATGAAGGCCGAGGGCAAGGAGGTCGGCCCGGCCCCCCCGAAGCCGAAGTCCTGACCCGGCCCGGCTCCGCCCGGAGCCGATCGGCCCGAAATTGGCCGGCCGGGGCGATGTCCCGGCCGGCCCCCTCCGCCCCCGGCGGTCGATCGGGGCGACGGTCGGGATACGACCGCGTCACGGATGGATCACCGATCGCGCCCCGCCCCGCACCTTTGACCCCCATAGGATCGCCCCATGACCCGCCCCCGCCTCGGACACGACAACCTCGGACTGGGCGTCGGCCTGCGGACCGTCCACTTCCCCTACATCCTCGAGCACCACCCCGCGGTCGACTGGTTCGAGATCATCTCCGAGAACTTCATGGACTCGGGAGGCCGGCCGCGGTACGTCCTCGACCAGCTGGCCGAGCGCTACCGCATCGTGATGCACGGCGTCTCGCTGTCGATCGGCAGCACCGACCCGCTCGACCGGGAGTACCTCGGCAAGCTGAAGCGGCTGGCCGACGGCGTCACGGCGCACTGGGTCTCCGACCACCTCTGCTGGACCGGGGTGGCGGGCCGCAACACGCACGACCTGCTGCCCGTCCCGCTCAACGAGCGGACGCTCGCCCACGTCGTCGACCGGGTCCGGGTCGTCCAGGACATCCTGGAGCGCCCGCTGGTCCTGGAGAATCCGAGCAGCTACGTCACCTTCGCCGCCTCGACGATGCCCGAGTGGGAGTTCCTCGCCCGGATGGCCGAGGAGGCCGACTGCGGGCTGCTGCTCGACGTCAACAACGTCTACGTCTCCAGCGTCAACCACGACTTCGACCCGGTCGAGTACATCCGGGCGGTCCCCCACGAGCGGGTCGTCCAGTTCCACCTGGCGGGCCACACCGACTGCGGGACCCACATCGTCGACACCCACGACGGCGAGGTCGTCGACCCGGTCTGGGAACTGTATCGCCTGGCGCATCAACTCACCGGAGGCGTCTCGACCCTGCTGGAGTGGGACGCCAAGATACCCCCGTTCCCCGCGGTGCACGCGGAGGTGCTCAAGGCCCGCGACTACATGGCCGCGGAACTGCCCACCCGCCCGGCCGCGACGGACCACGTCTCGAAGCGACTCGCGGGCGATGAGGCGGTGCCCCATCCCCTGGCCCATACCGTCGTGGAAGTCTCCTGAACGCCGGGCGGCCCGCACAAGCTACCGGTCGTCGAAACCGCGAGAGGGGCGACGCATGATCAAGGATTCGCTGGCACTCGACCGGCTCCAGCACTGGATGCAGGCCGTCATCACCCATCCCGGCGGCGTCCTCGCGGGGATGGGCGCCGAGGAGGCCCGGCGGCACATCGACGTCGACGGAGACCGGGTCGAGGAGGTCATCACGCGATCGAGGGCCCTGGGCAGCGTCGATCGCCTGGAGGTCTACGCCAGGGCCTATTACGCCCGCCTGATCGAGTGCCTCCGGGCAGAATTCCCCGTCCTGATCCGGGCCATCGGCGAGGACCTCTTCGACGAGTTCGCCGTCGGTTATCTGATACACTACCCCTCGCGCAGCTACACGCTGAACCGCCTGGGGGCGCACCTCGCGCGCCACCTGGACGAGACCCGCCCCCCGGACGAGGGGTGGGCGGCGTTGCTCGTCGACCTGGCCGCCCTGGAGTGGGCGATCGGCGAGGTCTACGACGGGCCGGGCGTCGAGGGGCAGCGGCTCCTCGACGCCGCCGACTTGCTGGTCGTGCCCGCCGATCGCTGGCCGGAGGTCCGCCTCGAGGCCGCGCCCTGCCTGCGGACGCTGGCGCTGAGCCACCCTGTCGGGGCCTACTACACGGCCCTGCGTCGGGGCGAGGACGCGACGCCGCCAGGGCCGGCCGAATCGTTCCTCGCCCTGACCCGGCGGGACTTCGTGGTGCGGCTCCACGAGCTGTCCCGGCCGCAATACCACCTGCTGAACGCCCTGATGGGGGGCCAGCCGCTCGGCCCGGCCATCGGCGCGGCGATGGAGGCGGATGCGGTCGCCCCGGACCGACTCGTCGCGGACCTGCGGCGATGGTTCCACGATTGGGCGGCGGCCGGCTTCTTCCGGGCGATCGCGTCCCCCCGGCGAGCCTGACGGCGCCCGCGGCCGAGGCAGAGGCACCCCGCGATGATCCCATCTCCCGTCACGCAGCACGAGTCGAGGCCCGAGGGGGCGGCGCGGGCGTTTGGATGCCCCTGGAGGAAGCACCTCGAGCTCGCGGCGCTGATCCACGAGAGCCTGCTGCCGCGGCCCGTCCGCCACCCCCGCATCGAGATCGACGTCCGCTACCGGCCGATGGAGTGGGTCGGCGGCGATGACTGCCAGATCGTCTTCCCCGACGAGGCGTCCTGCTACCTGACCATCTACGACGTGGTCGGCCACGGCCTCGGCCCCGCCCTGCTGGCAACCCGCATCAGCGCCGAGGTGCGCGGCCTGATCGCCGGCCGCCTCCGGCCCGAGGAGATGGTCGAGCGGCTTGAGGGCTTCTTCTGGCGGTATTTCTCCGGGACCGAGCTGCAACTGAGCTTCTTCGCCGCCCACCTCGACCTCGACCAGCGGCGGCTCACCTACAGCGGCGCCGGCCATCCGGCCCCGTTGCTCATGCGCCGCAGCCCGGGACGAATCGAGCAGCTAGCGAGCCAGAACCTCCTGATCGGGGTCCGCGAGGGCGGGCTCGGGCGACCGATCCAGGGCGAGCTGGACTATGCCCCCGGCGAGCGCCTGCTGCTCTTCACCGACGGCCTGACGGAGACGGCGAACCCGGACGGGGAGCTGCTCGGCGAGGCGGGCCTGATCCGCCTCGCCTCCGTCACATGTGCCGGCAGCGTCTTCGACGTGGGGGCCTGCATCGCCCGGCAGATCGAGGCCTTCCGGGTGGGGCCCCCGCAGGACGACGTGACCCTGATCCTCGCCGAGATGAAATGAAATAAGGTTCCCCCATGAATCGATGGAAATGGCGCTCGATCGGCTTCGCCTCACTCGCCCTCGCCCTCGCCCTCGTCGCCGGCCTCTGGATGGCGACCTCCGGCGGCCCGGTCGGCCTCGGCGCGTCCGACGAGCCCAGGGCCGCCGAGGCCGATGAGCGGCCGACGAACCGACTGGCGGAGGAGACGAGCCCCTACCTGCTCCAGCACGCGCACAACCCGGTCGACTGGTATCCCTGGGGTCCGGAGGCCTTCGCGAAGGCGAAGGCCGAGGGCAAGCCGATCTTCCTGTCGATCGGCTACAGTTCCTGCTACTGGTGCCACGTCATGGAGCGCGAGAGCTTCGAGGACGAAGAGATCGCCTCCTACATGAACGAGCACTTCGTCAATATCAAGGTCGACCGCGAGGAGCGGCCCGACGTCGATCAGATCTACATGACCGCCGTCCAGGCCATCACCGGCAGCGGCGGCTGGCCGATGTCGGTGTTCCTCACGCCCGACGGCCGTCCCTTCTTCGGCGGCACGTACTTCCCGCCGGAACCGCGCCGCGGCATGCCCGGCTTCCCCCAGATCCTCGCGGCCGTGGCCACGGCCTGGCGGGAACAGCGGGACGCGATCGAGCGGGACGCCGACCGGCTCACCGGAATCGTCCGGCGCTCGATGGCCAACGCGGCCGGGGACACGGTCCCCCTTTCACGATCGATGGCCGACGACGGCGTGGCCGCCCTAGCCGGGCGCTTCGACCCCGAATACGGCGGGTTCGGCTACTCCTCGAACAATCCGAATCATCCCAAGTTCCCGGAACCCTCGAACCTGATCTTCCTCCTCGATCAGCACCGGCGCGGCGAAGGCCGCGCGGAGGGGGGCCCGGGCCAAGGTGTCATCGCTCGCCAGCTCGCGGGACCAGGCCCGCTGGAGATGGTCGTCGAGACACTCGACCACATGTCCCGCGGCGGCATCCGCGACCACCTGGCCGGCGGCTACCACCGCTACAGCACCGACCGCTCCTGGGCCGTGCCGCACTTCGAGAAGATGCTCTACGACAACGCCCAGCTCGCCGCGGTGTTCGTGGAGGCGTACGAGCAGACGGGCGACGAGCGCTGGAGGCATGAGGCGGAAGCGATCTTCACCTTCGTCGCCGAGACGCTGACCGACCCCGAGGGCGGCTTCTACTCGACCCTCGACGCCGAGACCGACGGCGAGGAGGGGGCCTACTACGTCTGGTCGCGCGACCAGGTCGAGGAGGTCCTCGGCGGCGGCGAGGACCTCGAGCTGTTCGCCCGCGTCTACGGCCTGGACGGCGAGCCGAACTTCGAGGGCGAGCGGTACGTGCTGCATCTGCCGGAGCCGCTCGCGGAGCAGGCCGAGGCCCTCGGCCTCACGCCCAAGCTCCTCGAGGCCCGGCTGGGGCCGCTGCGGGCCCGGCTGCTGGAGGCGCGGCGGGTACGCGAGGCACCGCGGCTCGACGACAAGGTCCTGACCTCGTGGAACGGCCTGATGATCGCCGCCTACTCCGATGCACATCGCGTGCTCGGCGAGGAGCGTTATCGCGAGGCCGCCGAGCGGGCCGCCGACTTCCTCCTGGCGAACCTCCGGACCGACGACGGGGGCCTCCTGAGGAGTTATCGCCAGGGGCAGGCCAAGCTGGCGGCCTACCTCGACGACTATGCCTTCCTGGCCCACGGGCTCCTGCGGCTCCATGCCGCCACGGGAGACGAAGGGCGCCTGGAGCAGGCCCGGGAGCTGGTCGATCGGATGATCGCCGACTTCGCGGACACGGAGTCGGGGGGCTTCTTCTTCACAGCCGACGATCACGAGAGCCTGCTGGCGCGGCCCAAGGACCCGATCGACGGCGCCCTGCCCAGCGGCAACAGCGTCGCAATCTGCGTCCTCGTCGCCCTCGCCGAGGCCTCCGGCGAGCCGCGGTATCTCGATCAGGCGGGCCGCGCGCTGGAGGCCTTCAGCCCGATCCTCGCGCGGGCGCCGGCGGGCGTCCCCATGATGGTCGTGGGCCTGGAGGAATACCTCGATGCCCGGCCCGAGGCCGCCGCGAGGGCCGCCAAGGGAGGTGATGCCCAGACCCCCCCGGCGAATGATGAGGTGCTGACCGCCGCGGCCACCCTCCTCGATGACCCGGCGTCGATCGTCCCGGGAGGGACGTTCGAGGTCGCACTGAGCCTCGACGTCGCGCCGGGCTGGCACCTCTACGCGAACCCGTCCGGCTCGGATCTGGCGAGGCCGACGGTCGTCACGCTGGCCCCCGGTCCGGGCGCCACTCTGGCCACCGTCGAATATCCCGAGGGCGAGCCGATGGTCCTCGCAGGGAGCACCGAACCCCTGCCGGTCTACGAGGGCAAGGTCCGGCTCACGGCCCGAGTCCTGCTGGCCGAGGATGCCGACGGCGTGCCGGATCACCTGACGTTCCGGATCGACTATCAGGCGTGCAACGACCGGGCCTGCCTGGCGCCGGCGATGCTCGCCGCACCGCTCCGACTCGCAACAAGCCCGCAGTGACGCTCGCGGGCGGCGATGGGCCGATCCCGATAGGGGCCGCCAACTCGGGATCGGGCCATGCTCACCTGGCCTGTCGCCGATGGCCTTCCCGGATGTGGAGATTCGCCGGGGCGCGGAACGTCGGGGTCGGCGCGAGCAAGGGGGCCGGGCCGGGAGGTGGGGGGACCGACGGGCCGGGGAGCATCGGCGGCCGTCCCAGCGCGTGGTAGAGCCGGAACTGGGCCCGGTTGAAGGCCAGCGCGGCGTCGAGGTAGTTGAGCCGGGCCTGGGCTAGGGCCTGGATCGGCTGGAGCACCTCGATCGGCCGGGTCGCGCCGGGCAATGCGGCACCCTGGCGGATGTTGGTGAGATTCAGATCGAGCGAGCGGATGGCCTCGGGCAGCGCCTGGGCGGCCTCGTAGAGCTGCCGCTCCGCCGCGGCGCTGAGTTCGTAGGCGGCAGACACCTCCGAGGCCACCCGGTCTTGCGTCCGCATCTTGGCGAGGACCGCCTCGCGCTGCTCGGCGGCCCGGCCGCGGATGACGGCGCGGTCGCCGAGCCCGAAGTTCGTCAGGCCCCAGAAGAGGTTGATGTCTGCGTCGCTCCGGCCGTCGAAGTTGCCCCAGAAGTCGCCGGGGCCGCCGCCGAACCCACCGGCCGAGAAGCGCGTGACCAGGCTGGGGACAAACGGCCGCAGCCGGGCCTGCTTCAGGCGGTAGAGCGTGGCCTGCACCAGCGCCTGGGCCTCGGCCAGCTCGGGGCGATTGGTCAGCCCCGTGACGATCAGGTCGTCGAGCGGGACCTGCCGCTCGACCATCCGGACCACGGTCTCGGGCGGCTCGACCGGGGCGACGAGGATCCGCGGGTCGAGCCTCGTCCGGCGGACGAGCTCGGCCGAGGCGGCCCGGAGCTGGCCGGCCGCCTCTTCCAGGTTCTGACGCTGGATCTCCAGCTCGGTCAGGCTGCGGCGATAGTCCGCCTCCAGTCCCGCCCCGGCCTGGGCATAGGTCCGGGTCAGCGCGACGAGGTCCTCGGCGTTGGCGATCGCCTCGCGGGCGATCGCGACGCGGCCGGCGGCCCGCTGGAGGTCGAAGTAGGCGTCGGCCAGCTCCAGGAGGGTGTCGTTGGTGGTCGCCGCCAGGTTCGCCTGCCGGGCCTCGGCGACCTGACGCGCGGCCAGCGGCTCGAAGATGATGTCCGAGAAGCGGAGGATCGACGTCAGGCTCGACACCTGCGCCGGCCCGCCGCCGGGCGGGGGCGCCGCGACACCCTGGCCGAGCGACCCCGTGCCGCCGATGAACGCCGAGCTGCGGTTGGCCTGGAAGACGTTGCCCTCGTTGTCCTGGATCTGGCCGTCGTGCCAGACCCAGTTCGGCCCGTAGAAGATGCTGGGCAGCCACTGGACGCGGGCCAGTTGCAGCGCGGCGATCGCCCCGGCGATCCGCTGCCGGGCCATGGCGATCTCCAGGTCCCGCGCCCCGGCCAGCCGGAGGGCGCCGACCAGGTCGATCGGGTAGATCGGCCGCGGGGCCGGGGGCGCCGGCTCGATGCCGGGCGGGACCGGGCCGATCAGCGGGTTGATCTCCACCGGCGGGGGCCCATCCTCCGGGTCGATCGCGTCGGGGAGGCCGGACCCGAGGGCATCCGGCCCGCCGACACCCGGGATCGGCGAGGGGACCGTGTCCGGGACCGACGGCCCCTCGGGTCCCCCGAACTCCTGCGGGCCGGGAGGCGCCGGGACGCTCGCCGGCATGACCGGGCGAGGACCCGGCAGCACCGGCGGAGGGATCTCGTCCGCGCCGAGCGCCGCCGACGCCAGCACGCCCAGGACCATCCCTCCGGAACAGCTCCGGCGACTCCGTCGTATCCTGGCGAACATCGAGCCATCCCTCCTTGATCGGCTCCGGGAACCGACCGTCGCGATCCTTCGCGACGGCCACCGAGCGGCGTGACCGGGGGCCCTCGTCCGGCGACCGGGCCGCCGCTCATTCGGCGCAGACGGATCTACGCTCGTATATCGACGCAGTGGCGAAACAGGTTGAATCGGCCGGGGCGATCGACTCGACGCAGGCCGCATCATCCGGGCAATCGGATCGCCGGACGTGGTCCCTCTTCCGGTCCGCGGGTCGTCGGGTACGATCCGCAGACCAGCATCGAGGCGAGGCGCCCCGGGTCCGATCGTCCCGATCAACCGGCCGTCGCCTCCCCTCCGGCCTCGGCGAGGACGGGGACGACCTTCTGGCCGTCGGTGATCTGCGCGCCGCCGGCCCGGACGACCTGCTCGCCGCCGTCGAGCCCGGAGGCGACCCCGACGATGATCCCGTCCTCGTAATTGGTCGTGATCGGTCGCCTGCGGGCGGTGCCGTCGCTGACGACGTAGACGTACTTCTGCTCGCCGTCGCTGAGCAGTGCGGACGAGGGGATGACGGGGGTGTCGGAGAGCTCGTCGAGGTACACCGTCACGTAGCCGTAGTAGCCCGGCCGCAGGCGATGCCCGGGGTTCTCCAGATCGATCTCGACCCGCATCATCCGAGAGCCCAGGTTCAGGGCGGGCGAGAAGCGCGTCACCTCCCCCTCGATCGACGCGTCGGGCAGGACGTTGACGCGGTCCAAGACCGCTCGGTCGCCCAGGTCGAGCAGCCGCACCTCGGCCATGGGCAAGTCGAGGTGGATGCGGACGCGGTCGAGCCGCGTGACTGTCAGCAGCGGCTCGGCGGGACTGTTGCCCTCGGCCGACTGGATGAAGGCCCCCGTGTCGACCCAGCGACGAGTCACCTGACCGACGAAGGGTGCCCGGATCGTGGCGTACCGCAGCATCGTCTCGACGTATTCGAGGTCGGCCTGGGCGACGTCGACATTCGCCTGCGCGCTCTTCCGATCCGCGTGGGCCTTGGCCAGGCTGGCCTTCGCCGAGTCGACCTGCGTCTTGGCGGTCCGGATGCTTGCCTCGACCGACTTCAACTCGGCCTCGGCCGCGGCGAGCCGGAACCTCGACTCGTCGACCAGGTCGCGCCGCGCGGCGCTCTGCTCGACGAGGTTCTGGTAGCGCCGGTATTCGGCCTGGCGGAAGCCGACGAGCGCCTCCTTCGCGGCCCGGTCGGCCTTCGCCTCGTCGAGGGCGGCCTCGGCGTTGGCGACCAGGGCCTCGGTCTGGCGCACGGCCGCCTCCGCCTGGACGACGTCGGCCCGTGCCTGCTCGAGCTGGGCCCGGCGTCGTTGGAGGTCCTTGTGCATCTCGGGGACGTGGAGCCGGGCCAGCTCCTGCCCCTTCGTGACCTCGTCGCCGATGTCGACGTGGATCTCCTCCAGGTAGCCGCCGACCTTCGCGTAGAGTTCGGCCGTCTCGTAGCCCTCGACCGTGCCGGGCATCTCGATCGTCCGGGCGAGGTCGCGCTGCTCGACCCGGACAGTCTCGATCCGCGGGACGTCCTCGCCAGCGGTCGCCCCTGTTTCCCGGGTGATCGGGTCGGCCGAGCTGGCATGGCCGCAGCCAGCGGCGACGAGAGCCGACAGGCCCGAGGCGATCAGGGCGGCGCCGATTCCTCGGGACCGATTCGCGATTCGTTCCGCAGGACTCATCTCTCGTCCTCCTCGATGGCTTCGATCCGGTGCGCGGGGCGCACGAACTCAGGCGAGGGCCGGCTCTACCACCCGGGCGGGGCGGGGACGCTTCAGCATCACGTACAGGCACGGCACGACCAGCAGCGACAGCACGGTCGCCCCCAGCACGCCGCCGATGATGGCGCGGGCCAGCGGGATGTTCGCCTCGCCGCCGCCGAAGCCGATGGCCATTGGCAGCAGCGCCAGCCAGGTGGTCATTGAGGTCATCAGGATCGGCCGCAGCCGCACCTTCGAGGCGTCGATGATCGCCTCGCGGACGCCCAGGCCCTCGCCGAGCCGGTGGTTGGCGAAGTCCACCAGGACGATTGAGTACTCCACCACGATCCCGACCATCATGATGATGCCCATGAAGGCCATGATCGACAGGTTCGTCCCGGTCAGCCACAGCAGCGCCACGACGCCGACGAACCCCAGCGGCACGGTCAGCAGGATGATGAACGGGTCCAGGAAGCTGCGGAACTGGGCGACCATCACCAGGTAGACCAGGGCGATGGCGATCAGGAGCCCCTGGCCGAACTGCGCGAACGACTCGCGCATGCTGCGGACCTCGCCCTGCATCTCCATCGAGTACCCCCGGCCCTCGTAGGCGCCGGCCACGTCGTAGACCTGGCCCCGCTCGGTCTGCAGGGAGACCAGGGCCAACTCCGGGTCGGCCTCCAGGCGGCGTTCGATCGCGGCGACGACCGAGCCGACGTCGAAGCCGGGGAGGACGTTGGCGTAGACGTCCGTGGCCCGGGTGATGTTGCGGTGGTTGATCACCGCCGGGCCCGTCGTCTGCTCGATCTCGGCGACGTTGCGCAGCAGGGTCGGGCGCTGCGTCCCGGGGCCGGTGATCGGGATGTTGCGGAGCGTGTTCAGCGAGTCGATGTCCTCCTCGCGGTACTGCACGCCCATGAAGTAGTGGTTGCCGTTGCTCTCGTCGATCCAGAAGGCCGGCTCGAAGTTGATCGAGCTGTTGGTGGCGCTGACGAGGTTCTTCATCACGTTGTCGACCGTCACCCCCTGGTAGGTCGCCAGCGTGCGGTCCATCTCGACGTTGAGCACCGGGTAGTCCATCCGCTGGGCGACCCGCACGTCGGCCGTGCCGGGAACCTCCTCGGCCCGCTCCTTGACGAGGTGGGCGATCTCCTGGGCGGTGTGCAAGTCCGACCCGGTGATCTGGAAGTGGATCGGCGACGGCTCGCCCATGTTCAGGGCCGCGGTCATCATGCCGCCGGTGTCGAAGGCGAACTCGACGCTGGGGAACTTCTCCTCCAGCTCCCGGCGCAGCTCGGTGACCAGCCCGAAGACGCCGGGCTTGCCGGCCTTGTCCTTGAGCTGCACGAGCATGAAGGCGTCCATCACGCCGGTGTTCGGCGTGTAGGCCGCCGGCCAGTCCATCAGGACACCGATGTTGGAGATCAGCATTTGAAGCTTGGACTCGGGATGCGATTCCTCGCCGATGCCGAAGCCGGGGTCGGGCTCGCCGAGCCGGTCGACGATCGCCGCCTCGATCCCCGCGATCGTCTCCTCGGTCCGCTCGATCCGCGTCCCCGACGGCAGGCGGACGTACATGGTGAACTGCCCGGCGTCGACGGGGGGGAAGAGCTCCTGGCCGAGGCCCAGCAACAGGAGCACCGAACCACCGAACAGGGCGAACGCCGCCAGCGCGACCCCGTAGCGGACCCGGACGAGCCCCCTCAGGAGCCGATCGTAGGCCCGGAGCACGAACCCCTCACGGCCCGACGACGACCCGCCGTGGCCGCCGGCATCCCGCGCGGCCTCGCCCAGCTTCATGAAGCTGGCGCAATAGGCCGGGACCAGCGTCATCGACAGCACGAACGAGGCGATGATCGCCACGCAGGCGGCCACCGCCAGCGGCGTGAAGAGGAACTTGGCGATGCCGGACAGATAGACGATCGGGAAGAAGACGACGCAGAACGTGACGGTCGAGACGAAGATCGGCATCGCCACCTCGCCGGCGCCGTCCAGGGCCGCCTGCACCGGCGGCTTGCCCATCTGCGCGTGGCGGACGACGTTCTCCAGCACCACGATCGACTGGTCGACCAGGATGCCCACGGCCAGGGCCAGCCCGCCGAGGGTCATCGCGTTGATCGTGTCGCCCGTGTAGAACAGGCCGATGATCGCCGCGAGGATCGACAGCGGGATCGCCAGGAAGATCACCAATGACGACCGGAAGCTGCGGAGGAAGACCAGCACGACCAACCCGGCCAGCACGGCCCCCAAGCCGGCGGCGACCTGCAGCCCGGTGATGCTCTGTCGGACGCCGATCGACTGGTCCATCACGACGCTCAGCACCAGGCTCTGCATCTTCGGGTCGTCGGAGTTCATCTCCTTCAGGCGGTTGAGGATGCGGTCCAGCCGGTCCTTGATCGCGTCGACGATCTCGATGGTGTTGGCGCCCGGCTGGCGGTAGATCGGGATGTAGACCTGGCGGGCGCCGTTGATCCGCACGGCGTTGGTCTGGATCTGGCCGGCGTCCTGCACCTCGCCGACGTCGCGCATCAGGACCATGGCACCGTCGACGACCTTGATCGGCGTCTGGTTGATCTTCTCGACCGTGTCGGGCAGGGCGTTGGTGAAGATCTGGAAGTCGACCTCGCCCATCTTGGCGTTGCCGGCCGGGATGAGCACGTTCTGCTCCAGCAGCGCCTTCTGCACGTCCATCAAGGACAGCCCGCGCGCCTCCAGCTTCTCCCGATCGACGTAGGCCAGGATGCGCCGCAGCTTGCCGCCGTAGACGGCCGGGGCGATGACGCCCTGAATCGCCTGGAGGCGGTTGCGCAGCTCGAAGTAGGCGATGTCGTAGAGCTCCTTCTCGTTCATCTCCGTGCTGGAGACGGTCACCAGGCAGAGCGGCACCGAGGCCGTCGGGTCGAAGGGCATGACCATCGGCGGGATGGTCCCCGGCGGCAGGTAGTACATGTCGCTGACCGCGTAGCTCGTGACCTGGCTCATCGCCGAGTCCATCGAGATGTCTTCGCGGAAGAAGTTCTTGACGATGCTGACGCCAAGCATCGCCTTGGCCTCCTGGTGGTCGATGCCGACCGACTGGCCGGTCCAGCGCTCGAGCCGGCTCATGATGTCGCGCTCCATCACCTCCGGCGGCATGCCGGGGTAGAACGTGACGATCTGCACGGCCGGGGTCTTGAAGATCGGCAGCAGGTCGGCCGGGATCTTCTGATACGACGTCACGCCCACGACCAGGACGGCCAGGGCCATGACGACGACCAGATAAGGATTCTTGAGAGCAGTACGAATCATGAATGTCTCCGATGATTCCGACCGAGCGTGGCGCCGCAGGCCGCGACGCCGACGACGAGCATCTGATGACGGGCCGGTGACGTCCGCTGGTCGAGGCCGGCTCCCGAGGGGACGCGGCCCCACGGCTCCGGCGACTCCGGCTCGGCTCCCGCGATCGGTGCCGACGAGTGTTCCATCACTTATCTCCGATGATCGCGGGCCGCGATTCGTCGGCCACCCTTCGTGCGACCCGCGTGAGCTTCGTGCCATCCCGGCAAGTCCGCCAAATCGCACCAGGCGTATCGGGCCGGCCCGATTTCGTGTGAACTGATCGACCTCCACGGCCCGGGAGACTGCCCGAGCCCGCTGACTTGTCGCTGCAAGTTCTCCAACCACCGGCGGATCGGCGTCGGCGGCCCGTGGTCCATCCGCGCCAGGAGCCGCGAGACCCGCCGGGTAAAGGTCGCTATCTCACTCGGGCAGCACCCGCCCGCAGCGGTGATTCGCGACGCATCAGCCGCCAGTTCCCGCACCTCGGCTGCAAGCCAGGCCGCCTGCGGATACGTCGCCTCCTCGATCGCCATCGTCACACCCCCCTCGGGATCGTCGGCGCATTGCCGGTGAGCCGGGCCGCCCTCGTCAGCCCGGAGAAGTCGCGGCGATCGATCCCTGGATCGGTGCTCCCCCAGCGAGGTCGTCGCGCCAGGCGGACGGCAAGGCGGCCTCGCCCCATCTCCCCGGCGATCTTGTCGTCTTCGGGCCGGATGAGATGCCGGGGCCGTCCGGAGGGATGAGCCTCGTGGTAGCTGCCGTAGGCGTCGAGGATCCTAAGGAGCTGGCCGGGCTCCGCCCGCCCGACGACGAGCACGATGTTGCGGTCGACGACCGCCATCGCCATCTCGTAGGGCCCCTGGCGGCAGCGGTGCGTCCCCTCGCGGTGGATGGCGTCCCGCTGGTGCGGGAACGCGTCGAGGCTCTCGCGCGGGAGGACGAAGATGGAGACGGGGGAGTCGCCGACCTCACCCACGAGGTAGGCCGCCGGGCGGTCGGCCAGCGCGCAGACCCCTGTCCCGCGGACCGCGAAGCCCGCGTCGCGCCGCGGCGGGCAGCGGACCGGGAACGACACCCGGCGGCGCAGGTAGCGCTCGACCTCCAGGTCCGAGCGGCTGCGGAACGGGACCGACTCCCGACCGTCCACGAGCCGTTCGTGCCAGGCGGCGGTCAGCTCGGCGAGGTCCGCACCCCCGGGATCCGGGGCGGAGGCCCACGGCCCGAGCCAGGCGATCGCTGCGAGCGTGGCGGCGCAGGCCGCCACGCCGGCGACCAACACCCAGTGGCGGGTCGGTGCCGCCCGCTGGTCGAGGCCGGAGCCCGCGAGGACGCGGGCCCACAACTCCGGGGTCTCCGGCCCGGCCCGCAGCTTCTCGGCGATCAGGTGCTCGAGTCGGCTCTCCTGGTGGAACCAGCGGGCGCAGTCGGGGCACGTCGCCAGGTGCTCGCCGACCTGCAGGTGCAGCTCGGCGTCGCCCTCGGAGTCGTGGTACAGGTTCCAGTGCCGTCGCGCTTCGTCGCAGGTCATCGTTGGCCTCCCCCGACACCTGTGCCGGACCCGGCAGGACAGTTGATCTGAGCGGCGAGGATCGGTCGACCCGGGAACGCCTCATTCGATCTCAGCCCCGCCCGGGCCGAGCAGTCCCCTCTCCCCACCGAAGTCTGCGAGTCGCTCCCGGAGCCTCTGGCGGGCCCGCGACAGGCTGGTCATCACCGTGCCCAGCGGGATGCCCAGGATCTCGGCCATCTCGCGGTACTTGAACTCGCCGATGGCCCGGAGCAGCACCACGGCCTGCTCCTGCGGGGGCAGGCCGCGGACGGCCTCGGCCAGCACCTCGTCGCACTGTTCCAGGACCGCGTCCGGATCGTCCCGCAGGGCCTCGACGAGCGGCGCATCCGCCGGCATCTGCCACGTCGGCTCGACGAGCACCTCGACCTTGGATCCCATCACCTGCGGGGCGCGCCCGGAGCGGCGGTTCGCATTGAGGATCTCGCCGTTGATGTAGCGGAAGATCCAGGCCCGGAAGTTCGTGCCCTCGACGTACAGGTCGAAGTCTCGGTAGGCGTTGGCGACCGCGGCCTGCAGCACGTCGCCGACCTCGCCCCGGTCCCGGAGCGAGCGGCGGCAATACGCCTCGAGCGCCCCGCGGAGGGGGCCCAGGTGCCGCATGAAGCTCTCGGCTTTCGATCGCTCACGAGACAAGGCTTCTCTTCTTCCGATCGGACGCCGTGGACGGCTTGCTCTCCAACCAAGGGAATGTCGGGAGGGGCGTGAATTATTTCGAGAGCGGCGAGGGTCTCGAGGGTGGGACGATTGAATGGCCTGTCCTGCAAGCTGCTCTTTGCCAGTGGCGACCTGCGTCAGGCCACCATCCTGACCACTCCTTCCAGCAGTGGGCGGATTTTCTCCGACCACGGCAGCGGTAGCCTGACCCGCCGGAATTCCTCCTCGACCATCGACCGCTGCAACGCCTTGCGGCGGTCGGCGTGCGACGGCCGACGATCCGGATCGTCCCACGGGCGATCCCGGCGGTCCCTGACTTCCTCGGCCGGGCGGCCCCAGGCCCACACCTCGACCAGCGTGTGGACCCAGAGGTTGAGGTTCAACGCCCCGACGTTCGACCACACCCGCCGCAACTGCACCTGCTCGATCCCCTCGACCTCCTTCAGGTCGGCGAAGCCCTGCTCGATCGCCCATCGATCGTGGATCGCCTGGACGATCGCCTCGACCGAGGCACCGGGGTCGGTGCAGAGGTAGGCCCGCCACTCGCCATCCGGCTCCTCGACGATCACCACCCGGATCGTGCCCCCGGCCGGCCGCCAGGTCGCCAGGAAGCTCTTGGCCATGCGGATCACCTCCCGCCCCCTGATGGTCGAGGCCCGCACCTCCTGCCATCCCCGCCGCTGCCCGGCCCGCTTGGCCAGGCTGATCGAGCCCTTGCCGTAGATCGGCGGGCGGCCTCGCCCTCGCTTCTGCCCCGGCTTGAGCGGCGGCGGCAGGTCGCTCAGGTCGGCATCCCGTCTCAGCCGGGCGACGACGACGAAGCCGGCCCGCTTGGCCGGCTTGAGAAACTCCCGGTTGCCGTAGGCCCCATCGACGGCGACCCAGGGCCGTCGCCCCGGATCGGCGATCCGGCCCCCCGCCCAGCCGATCAACTCGGCGGCCAGTTGCGGCTTGGTGCGGAAGTCCCACTCGACCTCGTCGGGCAGATCGGGGATGTCCCTGTCCCGGATGTAGAGCCGCCCCAGCAGCGGCAGGCCGACGACCCCACCCTGATGGTGGTGGACGATGCGGCTGAGAACCACCCAACTGTGACCATAGAGGAACTTCGATCCGGCCGGCCCCGGCGTGGGGTTGTGATGGACGCCGGCCCCCTGGACCTCGGGGCCGTATCGCTTCGTCGGCGTGTCGTCGATCGCCAGCAGCAGCCGCTCCTCCGGGGCGATCCGGCCGAGGACCAGGCCGAGCAGGACCGTGGCGACTTGGGTCACCTTGCGGCCGAGGTGGTCGAGGAAGTAGTAGTAGGATCGGAAGGCCCGGCCGATGCCGGCGGCCCGCCACCAGCTGGAGGCGGTGCGGCGGCCGGAGGCCATGAGGATGCCGGCGACGACGGGGGCCAGTCGCCAGGCACAGCGGCGATGCAGCGGGGCGGCCAGGGCGGCGACCCAGGCGGCCCACTGGGCGGTCAGCGTGATGGCGAACACCCTCGTCCCTCCCCGGTGCGATTGCGGCGGTGTTGCAACCGCAAGCGTGCCGGGAGGGCGGGGGCTCGTTCAAGCCCCGAGCCGTCGGACAGCCGTCAGAAGTGGCAAAGAGCAGCTGCAAGTGGCGTGCGTCGAGAAATGGCAACGAGCAGATGGCCCGTCCGCCGTCGCCGGCGATGGATGCCCGGGCCGTCCGCTCGGAATGGTCACCCATCGCGGTGGCGATGGAGCCCATGAAAGGAACTTGTGGTGGTCGGGCCGTGGGGTTCGACGGGTCCCGGCGGCCGACCGATCCTCACCGGTTCACTCGGCGTCGAAGCCCAGGCCCGGGAAGGTGAGCACGTTGCGGATGTTCGCGACCAGGCGACCGTCGGCGCCGACCCGGGGGATGGAGATCCCCTGGGCGAGCCCGCCGCCGAAGTCGTCGAACGAGTCGCTCGTCAGGCGGCACTGGAACAGGATGCCCTCCTGGAATGGGTTGGGGATGATCGGCTCGGCGGATTCGTAGTGGATGATGATCTCCCGGTCCCCGCGCCGGCCGTTGCCCACCCCGGGCGCGGCGATGTTGTAGTCGCCGAAGACCATGACGGTCCCCTCCGGCACCCACCGGCCCGACGGCCCGCCCCAGGTCCCCCTCAGCGTGGCGCCGCCGGCGCCGATGGTGACCATGAAGCCGCCGTCGCGGACCACCCAGCCCTCGGGCGGCACGTTCTCCCCGGAGACCACGTAGGCGCGGTACTCGTTCCTCGGGTCGAGGCCGAAGGCGGACGAGCGGCCCGGCGGGACCCCGAAGGTCGCCTGGAAGTAGGCGTCCGCCCGCGCCCGCTCGGCGGCGATCTGGGCCGGGCCGCGTCCCATCACGTCCCGGTGGAACCAGAGGGCGAGGTCACCCTCTGCCGGCGGGATGCTCGGGTCGTAGACGCCCGCCGCCGAGTAGACGAGGTACGTCCCGAAGGGCTCGGGGGGCGGCGGTCCCTGCGGACGGTTGCCCTGGGCCGCCGACAGTGCGGCCCCCACTCCCGCGACCATGACGACGAGGACCGGGACGGCGAGTCGCTTCTTGCTGCGCATAAGACTTGTCCTTCTCCTGGCGGGTTCTTCGGATCGAGCATCACCCCACTCCGGGCGACGCCGCCGCGAACATCCCAGGAGCGGGCGCCTCGTTCCGTGTGCCGCTTCACACTCGCCGCATCCCGACGCCCCGGCCCTACCGGGGTCGACCCGCGACGAAGGGGCGGATGAAGCCGAGGAAGCCGACCCGGTCGAGATACCCCACCCGGCGGGCGACGATCCGGCCGGGCGGCGCGACGACGACGATCGCCGGGACACCCTCCGCCCCCAGCGTCGCGACGAGGGCCTCGTGGCCCAGGTCGCTCGCGTCGATCTTCAGGGGCACCGTCGCCCCGTTGAGCACGCCGACGACCTGGGGGTCGAGCAGCGTGGTCCGCTCCAGCCGCCGGCACCAGCCGCAACCCTCCGACTCGACCACGATCACGACCGGCCGACCCGACCGACCCGCCTCCTTGAGCGCGGTGGCGTAGTCGGCGCGCCAGGCGACCTCGGACGCCGTCGCCTCGACGGTCGAGGCGCATGCCAGAACGGCCGACACGGCCATCCCCCAGCTGATCGCACGAGCGAATCGTCCCATCGTACGGTCCCTCCCCTGTTCGATTCGAGTGATCGATCCCGTCGACGGCCCCGGCCGTCAATGACGGGCCGAGACCGGCACCCTAGGAGATCGGCCACTCGGGCGGGGGAGGAACGTGAACCACGGCACACTTGCGGCGCGTGGGGCGTCGGGCCCGTCAGGTCGCGAGGAACCAGGGCCGCGTCGTGGGATCGCTCTGGAAGAAGTCGAGCAATTGCCGGGCGACCTTCAGGGCACCGCGCGGCGAGGGGTGGGTCCCGTCGGCGGCGAAGTCGCCGCGGGAATAGGTCAGGCCGTCGCTTCGGGGCGTCGCGCCGTCGGCCCAGAGATTACGGCCCCCACGAGAGCCAGGGCGCCTCCACCGGACCGCGCAAGGGGTCGAAGTTCAGCCCTGGTGAGCCGGCGAGCTGCTCCTCGATCAGCCACTTCACCGCGAAGCCCGACTCGAAGGCGAAGGGCTCGGGGTTCAGCGGGGTGCGAGCGTAGCCGCCGAACGTCCGGCTCGAGACGTAGGCCAGCTGCAGGTTCGGGAACCGATCCTCCAGGAGCCGCGTGATCCGCTCCAGTTCGCGCTGGAGGACCCGCGCGTGGGTGGGGAACTGGCCCCGCGGGCCCGCGTCGGCCAGCTTGATCCAGACGACCTGGACCTGGGCCGGCGTGACGCCGGCGCGGGCGAGCCGCGCGTCGATGGTCCGCCAGAACTGCAGGCCCTTCGCCCGGTCGCCGAGGATGACGTTGGCCGCCATCCCGCCCTGGGCCCCATCGACAATCACCAGGTCGGGATTCGTGTGCGGATCGGCCTCGGCGATCGTCCGGAACGCGTCGAACTCGATCGACGTGTTCGACATGCCGATCGAGAGCAGCACGATCCGGCCGTCGTCAGCAGGCCGGCCATCGCGGTCGAGCGGCCGGACGGCTCGGGCCCGCTCCAGCCCGGCCTGCTCGTGCTCGGCGGGCCGCCGGTTGCTCCCGCCCGGGTAGAGCCCCCCCTGCTCGCCCCGATAGGTCCCCTCTCCGAGGTCGGTCAGGGGCACGGCCTGGATGCCGACGCGCGGGAGGGAGCGGGGGCTCCCGGGGAGGGTGATGCCCCGGACCGGCCGAGGGAACGCGAGGAACGGCCGGCCGCGACCTACTAGCGGCGGCACTCGACGGCCGTCGATCTCCCGGAACATTGCGACGGTCTCGATCGCGAGGACAGGACGAGGGTGCAGGTCCCGAGCGACGACGGCGGGCGATTCGAGGTGCTCAGGCGGCGCGGCCCCCAGTGGCCCGATCCTGGTCCCGTGCGAGAGCAGCGCCCGCGGTTCCAGGGATTCGAGATCCGCCCGGCGCGCGGCATGCTTGCCCCGCCTACCTCGATCAGGTCGTTTCATCGCTCAGTCCCTTCGAACGTCAAGGGGAACCAACGGCACGAACAAACCTCTGGATCAGCTCTCCCCGCCGATTACGGCGTCGGGCCAGGGTCTACCTCCGCTCGATTTGCTGCACCTGCTGGATCAGCTCGTCGGACGTTGGTCGATCGTCATACGCCTTGGCCCGGTGGCCGAACCGGAGGATGCCGTCGCGGTCGACGAGGAACACGGCCGGCCGGTTCGACCACTCGGTGTGGATCTGCATCTGGAAGGCGACGCCGTAGGTCGCACTGACAACATTGGCCGGGTCGGCGAGCACCGGTACGTGCAGATCCTCAGGGTCGAACCCGGCCTCCTTGAGCATGTGCCGGACCCGATACGACTCGTGCGGATCGATGACGAGGACCTGCGCACCCGCCGCGGCGAAGTCCTCCAGCCGGTTGCGCAACTGCGCAACTTGTCCGTGGCAGACCGGTCAGGTGTCGCCGTAGATGAACACCAGCACCACGGCGCGCTCGCCCCGGAAGTCGCTCAGGCGATAGGTGTTTCCGAGTGCGTCGGTAAGCGTGAAGTCCGGCGCGGCCTCGCCGACCCGGGCCGAGTCCATCCGCTCCAAGTCGAACGATCGGAGTCGGTCCCGGATCGCTTCGTCCAGCGGCTTGCCGTCGCGCTCAAGGGCAAATCGGACGTGCGCCCGGACGTCGCGGTTGGCGTCTTCGGACTCGACCCGCTCCAGCAGCGGGGACGGCTCCAGCCCGCCGATCGCCCCCAGGGCGTCGGCAGCATACAGCCGGGCTGCCGGCGCTTCGTCCCCGGCGAGCGTCCGCTCCAGCCCCGCGTCCGCGCGCGGATCGGCCAGGTAGGCCAGGGCCTGGGCCGCGAGGACCCGCACCTCCGGATCGTTGTCGTCGAGCGCCGCGACGAGCACCGGGACTGCACCGGGCCCGAGGCGTACGAGGCCCTGGAGCACCCGCATCCGCGTCTTCCAGCCCCGATCGTCGAGCGGCCGCATGTGCTCCTGCGTGGCCTCCCAGCCGGCGCGGAAGCGGGCGATCCACTCCTCCGCGGACCGGGCGGCCTCCCGGACCGGCTCTCCGCCCATCGGCTGGGCCACGACGGGGCCCGCCGGGCCCAACCGACCGACCACGGACAGCGCAACACAGCATCCCAGGACTCGCGCGGCAACACTCATCGAATGGCTCCTTTCGGCTGTCCGGACTTCGAGCGGGAGTCAGTAGAACTTGCCATGCCCCAAGAATCGCCTCAGCAGGCCGATCTGGCCGGCGTGACGCATCTCGTGCTGGCTGCACCAGGCCAGGACCCCGTATTTCGTGGTGCAGTTGCGCAGCGGGGTCAGGGGCGGTTGGTCGAGTACTTCGTCGGGGAGGCCCCTCAATTCAATTCCTCGAGGGCTCGCCGATGGACCCGATCCAGCACCGCCCGGATCGCGCCGGGACGAGGATACGTTGCCGGATCGGGATCAGGAACCGACCCACGCCCGAACTGCGTGAGGAACCCGTCGGAGATCAGATGGGGATCGTCCGGCCTGACCCCCCGGATTCGCTCCAGGGCCAGACGATACTCCGCGAAGGCCAGGTGGCCGACCTGCCAGGCGACGTGGGTGATGCCCCCGCTCGGCATGCGGAACCAGTCGCCCTCGGCGATGTCGTCGAGGAGGCTCAGGCTGTATCGCCGCGCGGAGCCGATCTGATCCACAAGGAGTTCGAGTCGGGACATCGATGGACTTCCGTTGCTGACCTGGAGATCCGGCGGCCTCGCTCACCGGATCATGGCGATTTCCGTCTCCGGATGGAAGGCATACCAGGCGAACCAGAGGGAGTACATCCACCGGAGCCCCTCGTCGGCCTCGACCACGCGCAGGCTCTCGGACCGGGGATCGTAGCGCAGGGTGAGCTTCCGCCCCGCGACCTCGTCCTTCACGAGCGTCGGCTCGCGCCGGTCGGCGAACGCGGCGAGGGGGTACGCCTTGGCGGCGCCGTCGGACCACACGCCGAGGACCTTGGCCTTCTCCGGCAGAAGATCGCTGGTCGGCCGGGCGGGGAACATCAGGCCGGGCCGGTCGAGGTAGCCGCGGTACGGGTCGGCCCGGTAGTCGCGCGGGTGGCCGGTGCGAGCCGACAGGACGGTCGTGTCGGGGTGCCGCGCCCGCCAGTCGCGCCAGGTGGTCAGCTCCACCGGCAGGGCCCGGAGCGGCTGACCGGCCTGGGGCCCGGAGACGGCCTCGGCCTTCAGCTGCGACCAGAGCCCTTCCGACCGCCCGCCGCGGTCGTACATCAGCACGTTGCTGTTGTAGAGGAGCCCGGAGACCCCGAACTCCTTGACCCCCTCCGGCGTCCGGCGGTCGAACGCGGCCACCGAGTCGCACAGCGGGCAGTAGGACACGACCACGGGCACGCCCTGGATGGTGTCGTTGACGACCTCGTGCCAGGTGAGGATCCGCAGCGGGTAGGCGCGGGCGTCGCCGCCGATCACCACGCCGGCGACGCGATCATCGGGTCGGAGGTATTGTGCCCGATCCGCCGCGATGAACTCGGGATCGGTCAGCGCGGGGATGCCATCCTTCGGCGGCCCCCCGGCACGGATCTCCTCGCGCGGGATCGTCGCGCGGCTCAGGTCGAAGTCGGGCGACGACGGCCGGACCTGCGGCTGCCGGGCCAGGGCCGTCGCCCACTCGTCGCGATCGAGATAGAACTTACCGGCCGCGACGGCCACCAGGGCCAGAGCGATGGCCAGCTTCGCCCCGCGATACCGCTCGCGGCCACGGTCACGGATGTTATCGGTCATTGCCAATGGAGAAGACCCTCCCGGGCGCCTCGGCCCGCCGTCGCTCACCCGGCGGAGGCCCAATTCCGCCGATGCCCTGCAACCACTCAATGGGCGACCGGTCGCGGCTGGGACCCCGGGAGTCGACTATCGCCCGTCCGGCGGGCGAGCGTCTGTACGAGGGCTCACAGTCGGCGCGGGCCGCGTTCGGGATAATTGCCGGGGCCGGAGTGTGGCCTCGGGCATGGTCCCCATGAGGTGGAACTTGTTGTTCCCCAAGGACTTCCCTATGATAGATGGCTGGGACGTCGCCGCCGCGAACGGTACGGCGGCCGTGGAGCACACGGACGACGCCACGGATCGCCCGGCCATGAATGACTCGAAGCTCTGGTACCTCAAGCGCTGCGACCTGTTCGAACGGCTGACGCCGGAGCAGGCCGCTCAGCTCGACCGCCGCGCCGCGATCCGCTCCTTTCGCAAGGGTGAGCTGATCTACTTCCCGGACGACGAGAGCAAGAGCGTGCTGGTCGTGGCCCGCGGGAGGGTCAAGATCAAGGGCATCACCCCCGACGGCAAGGAGTACATCCTGGCGTTCATCGAAGAAGGCGAGATCTTCGGCGAGCTGGCGCTGGTCTCCGACGGGCCGCGGGACGAGTTCGCCGAGGCGGCCGAGGCGACGGCGGTCCTCGCGCTGGCCCGCGAGGACCTGGTTTGGCTCATCGAGCAGCGTCCCGACCTGGCGCTGCAGATCACGAAGCTGCTGGGACTGCGCCGCAAGCAGATCGAGAACCGGCTGCGGAACCTGCTCTTCCGCAACAACCGCCAGCGCGTCGCGGGCGTGTTGCTCGAACTCCTCGAATCGCACGGCCAGCGCAACGGCCAGGGCTGGGAGATCGGCCTGCGGCTGTCCCACCAGGACCTGGCGAGCCTCATCGGAGCCACGCGGGAGACGGTGACGATCGTCCTGGGCCAGATGCAGCTCGACGGGCTGATCCGCGTCCGACGCAAGTGCATCACGGTCCTCGACCGCGAGGGCCTGACCGAAGAAACGAGCCTCTGATGGCCTGCATTCGCCGGGGACGTCGTGAACGCGACATGTGTACGATGGCTAACAGAAATCGCTGTGTGAACGAGGAATACTCATTGCAGGGAGGTTGCCGGATGAATGCGGCGGATGTTTTACGACGGCGAGGCAGACATCGCGGAAGGATCTTCGGGGAGATGGCCGCATGAACCGCGGTGCTGGCGAGACCTGGACGGAATGCCCCGAGGGCGAGTTCGCACGCCTCGCGGCGCGGCTACGCGGGCGGAGACGCCAGCGGACGGCCCTGCGGGCGAGCGTCGCGATGGTGCTGGTCGCCGGCATCGCGGCCTGGGCGGTCCACGGCCGCCTCACGGGGCCCCGCGAGTACCAGTTCGCCGGGATCCGCTGCTCGCGTGTCCTGGAGCTGGCCCAGCTCTACGCCCAGGGCTCCCTCGAACCGGCGCTGGCCCGGCAAGTGCGCGCGCACGTCGACCAGTGCCCGCGCTGCCACGAGCGATTCGAGGCGATGGGCCTGGTCTCCGGGCTGCTCCGCGGGCCGGGCCGATTCGCGGGGCAACTCCTCACATCCGGGCCGCACGACGGCCGCTGTCCACTCCCGCCCTCGATCGATGAGGGGCATGACCACCGCGCCTGCGAACACCATCTGCACGCCGGCTGAGGAGAGCCCTCCGCCACCTTGTCCCCCCGCCAGGATGGCCTCGGAACGGGAGCGTCGGGATCGCCATATCAGAAAAAATCAAAAGGCACTGACCGAGTCCCGCCTTCACGCGCTGCTCCTCACCCGAGGATCCCGTGTCCGGTAGGCCCGGATGCGCTCCGCGGCCGCATCCTCATCATCCCGTTGCGTTTTCGAGCCTGGCATGCTCGCCGTCGCGGACCCGGCTCCCCCAAACCGCCTCGCCGTAGAGGGTGAGCGGTCGACCCGTGTCCTGGAGATCTTTCAGCCGCACATGTTTGAGTGTCGGCCGCGGGAGTCCCTGTCCCGGCCCCCCGCCCTCTCGACCTCACACCTCGCCCGCGGCCGGTCGATCTCCGGTCCCGTGAGCTTCCCCCAGTCGAATTCGATGTCCTCGAACCCGCGCCGCATCTCCAGCCCCGACATACGGCGAGGGAATGATCGTCGAGAAATCGAGGGGAAGCACCTCGGAGCTGCCGGTGTCAATGGGCTCACCCTTGCTGCCCCGGTTCCTGGCCGACGTAGCGGCGCGGGTCCTCGTCGAATCGTCGCTTGCAGCCAGGAGAGCAGAAGTAATAGGTCCTGCCCTCGTACTCACTCTCCCCCGCGACCCGCTCGGGGTCCACATCCATGCCACAGACGGGATCCTTCACCCGCTCGGGCCCACCCGTCACGCTCCGCTCAGCGACCAATCCCGGCCGCGACATGATCAGCAGGACACGGTGATGGCTCAGACGGGCATCCCGATCCAGCACGACGGCAAGACCTACTTCGGCTACTGCCAGATGTACAGCGGCCGCATCGCCGCCGACCCCGAGCGGTTCACGAAGGCGAAGGACCCGATCACCGGCGTGACGATGGACAAGCCGACCGCGTTCATCTACGGCTTCCGGGGGAGGGCTTATTACTTCGAGTCCGAGGCGACTCGCGGGCAGTTCGGCAAGGTCCCGCAGTGGTACGCGGTCGACCGGCGGTCGAAGAGCGAGGCAAGCGTAGGCGTGCGGGAGTGATCGGGCCCCGGACGGGCAGCGTCGCCCCTTATCGGTCATTTTGGGGATCGTCACCGGTATCTCCGTGGTTCGTCTCTTCAACCCCAATTCATCTACTCGCCGTTGCTGGGTTTACCTCGCTTCTCGGCGGTTGTATACGAACTGCCGAGAGGCCGATGATGCCGAAGGTTTTCGGGGCTCGCGCGTGAGGCGTGAGGGGGCCGCCCGGATGGTCGCTGATGCGATCGCCCGGGCGGCCCCTTTCTCGTCCGATCCACCCGTGGAGCCCATCGCTCGAACGAGCAGTCCAGGACGTTGCAGCAGGGCGGCCTGCCATTTCATGGCGGCGCGCTCACCCGGCTGTCCCGAGGTGTTGAGCATGCAGGCGATCGAATGAAGCACCGAGGAGCATCAACGATGGTACGCAAGAACGCCACCCAGCCCCAGGGACCGGAGCCCCTGCCCGCCGACACGCCTCCCCCCGAGGAGCCGAGGCGGCCCGTGCAGGAGTTCCGCCTCGGGCGGATCAAGGCTGTCGTCTGGGAGAACGAGACGCAGCTCGGCACGCGCTACAGCGTCGCCTTCCGTCGTCTCTACAAGGACGACGCCACCGACCAGTGGCGCCAGTCCACCTCGTTCAATCGGGACGACCTGCCGCTGGTCGCGAAGGTCGCGGACCTCGCGCACACCTGGATCTTCGGTCAGATCCAGAGCGACGCGCCGTTCTGAGACGATCGCTCCGAGCAGGGACGCTCGGGGCGCACCCTCTTTCGAAGGTTCCCTCCAAAAGGATTGCCGCGTCATCCGGCCTCCCCACCGAATTCTTCACACCATGCATAGAAGCAAGGCGGTGGTGTCGGAGAGCACCGCGATCCGACCCCGCACATCGATCGTTTATTGCCCGGCCGCCTCCCCTGCTGTACCTTCCGCAGCATGCCGCAACCCCGCCACGAGCCCCGCACCCGCTCCGTCATCCTCAGCTTCAAGTTCGTGGGCATCGCCTTGGTCGGCTCGCTCACGATGGCGCTGGTCAGCACTTTCGCGCCCCTCCCGGCCCAGATCGCCGTCCTCGGCGCCTGCGTGAGCGTCCTCGCCGGGCTCTTCGTCGCCTACGTCGAGCAGGAGGACGTCCGCGAGCGGCGCCGCGCCGAGCTGCTGGAGAAGCTCCGCATCCCGCTGGCGCTGGCCCCCGAGCACGACCTCTTCGACCAGTACTCCGCCTTCGCCGAGGCCCTGGCCGAGCTGGCCAGGCAGGCAGACCCCGTGCTCCGCCAGTTCGCGCTGCTGAAGCTCGCCTCGATCACCGAGCAGGTCCAGTCTATGGCCCGCGGCACGGTGGTCTTCGCCAGCACCGAGACCTGGCGCACCGTCTATGAGCAGCTCCTGGAAAGCCCCGGCCTGGACTCCTACCGGTCGGTCGCCTGGGTCAAGACCCGCGACTACTGGCAGGACCCGCCCGGCCGCCAGAGCATGCGGCTCAACTTCGAACTGGCCCGGCGCGGCATGCGGATCGAGCGCATCGTGATCCTCCGCGACCACCTCTGGACCAAACTCGACCCCCTGCCCTCCCCCGACATCCGGCCCTGGCTCGAGGAGCAGCACAACCAGGGCATCTGGGTCTCGGTGGTGCGGGAGAGCGAGCTCGCGTCCGAGCCCGACCTCCTGACGGACTTCGGGATCTACGACGACCGGGCGATCGGGGTCCAGGAGCTCGACGAGCAGTCCCGGACCATGCGCTTCATCCTCTGCTTCGACCGGCCGAGCCTCAAGCTGGCCCGCGACCGCTGGGCCCGCATCGCGCTCTACGCCACCTCCTACTCGGACCTCCTTGACCGGGACCAGGCCGGCCAATAGGATCTGATCAGTAGGTTTCGATCCGGCCTCGCGCTGTCCCGGGGGCGGCCCATGCCCACGCAGTTGTACCTCGACACCGCACGGCTCGGCCTGATGGGTCCGAGGGTCCAGGGAGCTTGCCGCGACTTCGCCCGGTTCTGTGGGGACGAGGGCGCATCGGCGGCCGCGGAACGATTCCTCCGCCGCGGGGCCGAGGATCGGTCCGACGAGGTGCGCGTCCGCTATCCGGGGCTCGCCGACTGGAGAGGGCTCGAAGCGTTCGAGCGGTCCCTCTGCGACCTGGTGGCCGCCCCCCCGGGGGCGCAGGTCCTCACCGCCCAGCGCTCGGCCCAGCTGATGCGGCTCACCGCCCGGGCGATCGCCCTGCGATGCGGACGCGTCCTCTACACCGACCTGGAATGGCCCGGCTACGTCGCGATCCTGCTCTCGGGGCTGCAGCGGCTCGGAAGAGAAGCGATCCGCGTGCCCGTCCGTCAGGCGATCCTGCAGGATGGCCTCTCCGCCGAGGACTTGGCCCGGATGCTCGCCGAGCACTACCGAAGGCGCGGCTGCGATGGGCTCTTCCTGAGCGACGTGAGTTTCGAGGGCTTCCGACTGCCGGCCAGAGGGCTCGTCGAGATCCTCTCGCACCGGGAGCCGCCCCGGCTGGTCGTGCTCGACGGGGCCCAGGCGATCGCCCACACGCCCCCCGACCTCGGCTCCTGCGACATCTACCTGGCGGGCTGCCACAAGTGGCTCGGGGCCGGGAACCCCACGGGTCTCGCCCTCTGGCCCAGGCGACGCTCCCAAGGATTCCTCCGGACGACCTATGATCAGATGGTGGCGACCGGCGAACTCGACGACCCGCTCCTGCTCTTCACCCGGCAGCTCCAGGGCGAGGCCCTCGAATCGTTCGGCGAGACGGTCGGGCTGGCAGGCCTGTTCTCGTGCGCGGCCGCGGTCACCGAGCATGGCGACCGGGATGAGGGTCGCCTGCGGCTCGAGGCCCGCGTCGCCAACGCCCGGGCACTCGCAGCGGCGATGGCCGGGACCGGCTGGCGACCCCTCTCCCCTGCCCCATCACTCCGGTCCGGTATCCTGCTTGCACAGGCGGAGGGCCCCGAAGTCCGCTCCGCCCCTCCCGGACGGATCCGGGCCGCCTTCCAGCGCCGGGGGATCGCCCTGACGACCTACGACGGAGGCCTGGCCCGCCTCTCGATGCCGGCCGCCCCGTGGGAGGCCGACGCGCTCGACCGGATCCGCTCCGGGTTCCAGCTCTGCTGCTGATGGGTCCGACCCGATGGACGGGAGGCTCGAATGGCCGCGGGCATTCGAGCTCGGAGTGCCATTCGCGGACCTCCGCTAGCCCCTGCGGCGCAAGCGCCCATCACCCATCGCCGGCAATGACCTCGTCGAAGTTCGACCGTATCACGTGACTCGCCTCTTCCGCATCCACCCGCCACATCTCCGCGAGCCGTTCGACGACAAGGTTCACGTCCGAGGGCACGGCGGGCTTTTGTCCCACCGTGATGAAGGGGCCGTCCGTCTCGGTGAGGATGCGATCGGCCGGCACCCTCGACACCAGGGCCAGGCTCTTCTTCGACGAGATCATCGCCGTGTTCACCGAGATGTAAGCACCATTTTTCAGGGCGCGATCGAGATCCTTCACCGTCCCGCTATACCAATGCAGGATGACCTTCCCGGGAAACGAGCCACCGACCGCATCGATGACGTCCGGGGCGGCCCGGCGGGAGTGGACCGTAATCACCTTGTCCCCATGCTCCGCGCACGCGCCCAGGATCCTCGCGAAGACCTTCCTCTGGAGCCGATGGTCTTCAGGATCGATCGACGTGTAGTCGAGGCCGACCTCTCCGACGAACCGGGTCGAGTCGAGCAGGGCGACGAGGCGCCCGACCTCGTGGGACCGGGAGGCGACCAGCTGGGGATGGAGCCCGACGGCCGGATACAGGTACCGGGCCCGTTCGGCCAGGGCCCTCGTATGGTCGAAGACGAAGGGCGAGTTCGTCACCGCGATCGTGCGGACCCCGAGCCTCTCCGACAGCCCCGCCACCGCCGCCGGATCGGGATACAGATCGACGTGGCAATGCGTATCGATCAACCCAGCGGATACGTCGCCTCGCGTCGCACCCATGATCATGATCCGCCCCGCAGGAATCGCCGGACCTCCTCCATGCCACGCCGGTAGACATCGACCAATCCCGCGATCTCCCCCGGCGGGACCGGGCCGGTATCGATGACGTCGAACAGGAGCCGAGCCCGGCCGCTCGTCGAGACCCGCTCCACCGCCATCTGGAATGCCCGCAGGTCGTGCCCGGTGTCGCTCGCCACGTCCGGCGGGTCAGCGATCACGTCGACGAGGTAGTCTTCCGGTCGATCCAGGCCGGCCTCCCTCATCGAGGCCCTGCGGATGATGCACGGCACGCAGTACCCGCAGTGCTGCCCGGGGGACTTCCGGTGGAATCGGCCCACGTCCGGGTGCGAGCAGGAGACCGTCTTCCTGGCCCCCTCTGCGACCAGGGTCCGATTCTTCGCGTGCCCCAGCATCTCCCCCTTGGTCTGGAACCGATACGGGGTTTCGAGCGAGACACGAATCCCCAGGTGCCGGAGCAGCTTGGCGAGCAGCCCCAGGAAATACGGGTGTGTCGTGCGAGTGCTGAGGCTCCCCATGCGCGACGGAGTCAGCGGGACGTTCAGGGAGATCAGCCCGTTCTCCGGTACGAACAAGGCGGATTCCTCAGCCCGACAGGACGCGACGAGGACGCCGAGGGCGAGGAAGAGGATCGAGCGGGCGCGGCTCGTCAGCTCCCGGTCCGTCTCCGACTCGTATGGGGGCAGCAGGTAGAACCCGAAGCGGTCGTACCTGCCCTCGTGGGACCGATCCAGCACCGACCAGACTTCCTTCTGGGCCGAACTCGTGGCGCCCCCGGACCCGTAGTGCCCGACGAGGGTCGGCCTGCCGCCCGCCTCAAGCAGATCGAGGGCGCCCACGAACGAATCGAGCCCGCCCGAGAAGAGGCAGACCTGGGCGGCCTGGCCGGGCTGCATGCGCCGCGACCGGAAGCCCTGGGGAGGTCCTATTGGCTCCCTGCCGCGGAAGACCACCTCCCAGTGGTCTCCGGTCAGGAACCCGAGCATCTTGACGAGCGTGTCGGTCGACTCCCGCCAGAGTCCGACGTCGACGACCGGCAGGTGCAGGATGATGTCCCGGGTCCACCGATCGTACGCGGTTTGGCGCCTGACGCGAAAATCCGCCGAATAGGCTGCGATCGCCAGGTTGAGGAGGTCGAGGGTCGCGTCGTCGGGGTAGAGCCCCGCCTTGAGGAGCTTCGGCATTACATCGTTGCGAACCGAGATATCCGGCCTGGAGATTCCGAGGCCGAGCTCGATCCGGGCTTCCCCGCCGGCCGCCTCGGCCCTGTAGCGATCGCCGTCGCCGACGAGACAGACGACATGATGCCTCATTCGGACGCCTCCAGCAGATCGTATGCCTCGCGGTACAGCCGGTCGATGATGCCCCTCCCCTCGGAACCTGCCCAGTCGATCCTGAGCACGTCCACCGAGCCCAGGTCGAGCCGGACGGTCTCCCGTACATAGTCCTTCACCTCGCGCTCCAGGCGGAGGGCTTCGGCGGCGCTCACGGCCCTCACCTCGATCCTCTGGCTGAGCTCCTCCAACCACCTCGTATACACGTACGACTCGATGGAAATCCGGATAGAGTCTCTCACCGCGTCGGCGTCCATCGAATCGAGCGTGCCGGCGTCTCCCTCGGGGGTGACGTATCGCTCGTAGAGATGAGCCAGGGCTTCGTCGATCGCTGCGCGGGCTGCCGCGGACTCGAGCGTGGCCCCGTCGGGCGCGATCGCATTGGCGATCGCCGCGAAAACCTCGTCGACCGCCCGTCCGACGACGCCGGTGAGGCCGAGCTCGCGAGCGGCCCGGTCGATGCCACGCCGCAGGACGTCGGCCAGGAAACCTCCCAGCCGCGCCGTCCCCGCCCGGCCGCTCGCCGCGGCCCTGGCCGCGTTCCTCGCCCCACCCTTGGCCCCGACGTAGTTCGACGCGGCCCGCTTCAGCGACGTCCTGCCGCCCCCACCCGTGAAACGGGTCATGTTGCCCTTGGCAGCCTGCCAGCTGCCCCCCGGGTCTGGGGGCTGGTTCCCCGTCGGTGTTTCCTCCGGAGCCTGCCCGTCCCCTGCTTCATCCTGCTGGCCGGACGATGGCTCCGTCGCAGGATCCGTCACGGGGTCTTTGGGGACTGATGGTTCCTCGCCTCCGGGGTCTTCCGGCTCCGCTTGCGGTTCCGGCCCGGGCTCCTGGGTCTGCTCCGGGTCGAGGGCCCAGGGGGGCAGCAGTGGAGGTCCACCCGTCGGCCCGCCGTAAGAGCTGGAGGTGCCCATCGCGTCACTTCCTCCCGAGCTGGAGTTCGGCGGCCTTGGCGAGGCGCGGATTGCTCGTGTTGGCCTTCCAACGCTCCAGCAGCTCGTTCCCGGCGGCCTCGCTATCGGTGCCCTGCGTGAGCCCGAAAACCCGGGGCGGGATCGCCAGCGGCAGGGCGGCCTCCGGCATCCGCCCGAGCAGCGTGAGCAGCTCCCCCATCAGCTCCCGCCGCACGCCGGCCCATTCCATGAGCACGCCGAGGGCCTCGCTGGCGCCGTCTCGTTCGTCGCGCTCGACCTTGGCGCCGAGGGCCTCGAATATTGCGGCCGCCTCCGCCTGATTGAGTTCGCCGGCCCTCCTGAGCGCGGCCATCCGGACCCCCTCGCTCTCGCCGAGCAAGTGGTTGAGGAGTTCCTGGGCGGCCGGGCTCATCCGCTGGACGGCACCGCCGATCGGCCCCAGGGAGTCCCGAGAGAAGAAGAAATAGGGGCCCAGGTTCTCGTCGGCCAGCAGCGGTTCCGACTCGACCCACTCGCGGAGCCACGGGTCCGACAGCCATACCTGAAACTCTGCACCGAGGTCCGGCTGCGAGGGCTTCTCCACGGCGGTCGGTGCCTTTTCCGGCTTCGCCGCGCGCTTCGCGGGGACCTCGGCCTTCGCCTTCCGGGGGCCGTCGCCGCCCCCCCGATCATCCCCCGGCACGCCCACGGGGTCGGCCTCGGGCTCTTGATGGACGGCTTGCGGCCTGACCGTCCTCTCGAGGAGGGCCAGTTCTCCCGGCTTGCCGCCCTGCTCCGCCTGGAGTTCGGCCAGCCGCTTGAACGACTGCGGCCGGAAATATTCGAGCAGCATGAGCTTCGCGAGGACGCGATCCTTGAGGCCGATCTTCCTGGCCGCAGCCATCCCGGATCGCATGAGCAACGTATTGAGGAACCTCTTGCACTGACGCGGGTTGCCGCTCAGTCCGACCGCGAGGACGGGGGCCAGTCGCTGGGAAAGGGCGAGGCGTTCGCCGAGGTCGTCCGGGACTTCGCCGAACAGCTCCTTGGCGATGCCGTAATTGAACGTGACCTTCAGGTAGGCCAGATCATCGCAGCCAACCGCCGCCGTCCTCGCCTTGTCGAAGTGCTCCCGATCGGTGATGGCCAGGCTGGAGAACAGCAGGTTCATGTAGGTTTCCAGCTCGCACCTGCTCAGGGGCGGGACGCGGACGGGGAACTGCACGAGCTTCTCGAGGTAATCACGCCCCACCTCGACCCGCTCGCCGGGGAGTTCGGGGAACCGCCGCCGCACGGCGTATTTCACCAGCCGCTCGTCGGCCCCGATGATGAAGGCAGTCCTGGGTACGAACAAGAACAGCTTGATAGCTTCCAGGGTCTCGATGATCGTGTCGGGATTGCACCTGTCGAGGTCGTCGATGGTGACCACGAGGGTCTTGAGCTCCGTCTCGTTCAGCAGCTCCTCGAAGTCCGAGCGGAAATCCCGGACGCTGCGCTGGAGATTCTGCCCGGGGTCCTCATCGAAGAACTTCTCCAGCTCCGCCGGGTCGATGTCCTTCGCCTTGCTCGCGGCCTCCTTGACCATCCCGACAAAGTCCGCCCCGGTCGCGAACGCCAGACCGGCGGGTCCTCCCGCTGCGAAGGCGATGGCATGCTTGCTGAGCGAACCGAGGACCCTCAGGACGTTGACCCGTTTCAGGAGCCGATAGGCCGCCTCTTGCGCCTTCAGGCCGAGGGTCCTGCGGCCCCTGATCTCGTCGATGATCGTGCCCATGAGGGCGGTTTTCGCGTCCTCGTAACCCTCGAAGACCCAGCCGTTGAACGAGAGGACCAGGACGCCGTCATCGCTGCGCAACTCTGACTCGACCATCTTGAGGAGGCTCGACTTCCCGCTCCCCCAGTCGCCGAAGATCCCGATGGTGGTGGGCAGGAGCCTCTCGCTGCGGATGATCGACGTCACCGCCCCGACGAGGTGATGGAGCCCCAGGTAATCGATGTCGGTTTCATTGTCGGACCACATGGCGAAGCCCCCCGTGACGGCCCCCGATTTGATCCGCTTATTATACAGATGTCAACTCCGGAGAGGAGTCATGAAGCCACCGAGAATCGCCCGTCCTGTGCCGGTGCCCACCCCGCTTACTTCAGCCGCATACCGTCGCCGCGATCACCCCGATACAAGTAGCGGTGGATGCGGGCCCTCGCCGCATCCTCATCCCGCAGCGTGACGAATCGACCCCCTCCCGATCGGATCATCCGCACGAACAGCCCGCAGGGATTCCGCGTGCCGGCCACCAACGCATGCTCCGCCGAGGCGACGAATTCGAGCCTGGCGTGCTCGCTGTCGCGCACGAGGCCCGACCTCACCGCCTCGGCATAGAGGTCCAGCAGTCGACCGGTGTCCCGGAGATCCTCCGGCAGGACATGCCGGAGCGTCGGTCGTGGGAGTCCCCGCCCCGGCTCCCCTGCCCTCCCGGAATCGCACTTCGCCTGCTGCCGGTCGATCTCCGGTCCCTTGAGCTTCCCCCAGTCGATCTCGAGGTCCTGGAACAGTCGCCGTATCACCAGCACCGAGGCTGCCACGATTCGCCTGCTCGTGCACGTGCCGACTCGAGGACCCTCGAACCCTCTCGCGGGCCCCGACGAGCGGGGGTAGAGTTTCGCAAGCCGGAACTCACAGTCCGCCCATATCCTGGGGCATAATTGCTGAGCAGCTTGCCCGGACATCTTCCCCGGTCGGCGGCCCGCTACCTTTGAGGATCTCGTGACACAAATCTCCCCAGACCGGCCGCTACTTTTGGGGAGCGGCGCCGCTACCTTTGAGGGTCGAGATCGCTACTGTTGGGGAGCGGCTTCGCTACCTATGGGGGGCGGGATTGCTACCTTTGGGGAGCGCGATCGCTACCTTTGAGGCGCGGATTATCAATCGATTTTTTCGGCAACTCGTTCTGTGTTCCGGCCTTATGACAACACCGACCGCCCGTAGACTTTCTAGACTTTGAAGACTGACAGAGCGACAACAACACGGCCCGGTTGTTGTTCCCGTGGACTTCATCAATGCAAGCAGAACAGCTGCCCCTAGAGCCGTCCGACCTAGGCACGCTCAATGTCATCCGGGTGGAGACGGCCCTCTCGCGATACCCCGTGCATCGGCTTGCGAAGAAGGGCAGCATCGTCATCGAGATCCGCGAAGAGGACGAGCGGGGGCAGACGACCCTGCGCTGGGAGGTGAGCCACAACAGCCGCTACGGGCAGCCCGGACCGCTGGCCTACAAGGTCGACACCCTGATCGTGAACCGGAGGATCGAAGGCGCGCCCCGCCCCGTCCCCCGGGTCATCAGGCTGGGGAGCCTGCGCGACATCTGCCGGGAGCTCGGGGTCAACGAGGGCCAGGCCACGCGCAACGTCAAGAAGGCCCTCTATCAGAACGCCTTCGCCGGCATCCGGGCGAAGATCCGCTACAAGCTCGCCGACGGTGCCGAGCGCAGCATCGAGATCGGCGACACCCGCTACGCGGTCGTCTTCACAGGCGAGAAGCTCCCCGACGGCCGCACGGCGGACGCCGTCTACCTCATCCTCCACGACTTCTTCCGGGAGGTGGTCAACAACGCCACCACGCGCCCCCTCGACTACGACTACCTCCGGGGGCTCACCCCCGCCTCGCAGCGGTTCTACGAGCTGGTGAGCTACCAGATCTTCGGGGCGCTGAAGCACGGCCGCGCGCGGGCGCGGCTGGCCTATTCGGAATACTGCACCTATGCCCCGCAGACGCGGTATTTCGACTGGGAGCACGTGCGCAAGCAGATGGCCAAGGTGCATGCCCCGCATCGGAAGTCCGGCTACCTCGAGGATATCGCGTTCGAGGCCAGGACCGATCGCGACGGGCAGCCCGACTGGCTCATGCTCTACATCCCGGGCGCGAAGGCCAGGGCGGAATACCGGACGTTCACGAAGAAGGGGGGGACAGCCCTCCCGGCCGCCGAGGATCCGAAGGAGATGCCCGAGCTCGCCCCCTCCCCTGCCCCGGGTCAGACGGGCCCGGAGCAAGAGCTCATCGCCCGGGGGGTCACGGCCTTAACCGCTTCCGGGCTGGTTCGGGAGTATCCCGCCGATCGCATCGAGGCCAAGATCGAGGTCCTCGATTGGCTGCTCGAGAAGAAGGACAAGCGGGCCTCGGCGAGCCCGGCGGGGTTCCTCGTCGAATCGATCCGCAAAGACTATGCGCCCCCGAAGGGCTTCGAGAGCAGGGCGGAGCGGAAGGCGAGAGAGCAGGCCGAGCAGGAGCGGCAGCGGCAGGAGGCCGAGGCCAGGAGGCGGCAGAAGCAGGAGCAGGCCCGCGAGAAGGCGATACAGGTCAGGATCGCGAAGCACTGGGACGGCCTGACTCCCGAGGAACAGGATCGGCTCGACGCCGAGGCGCTGGAGCAGGCCGAGGAGTCGCTCGCCAGGTCCTATCGCGAGATGGCGGAGAGCAGGAACCCGATGGCGGCGGGATTCCTGCGGCTCATCCGCGAGGCCCACATCAAGAAGCTGCTCGGCATCTCGTAGAAAATGCGGCCGGTTGGCCCGGCCTCGGCGACGCGGATTGCCGGGGCGCTACGGCGAGCGGTTAATTCGTCGCCTCGCCGTGGACCTGCCCCAACGCTTCGGGCGGGACTTCGGCCGTTGGAATCGTCAGCAGACGCGGGCCTCCTTCCGCGCCTACCCGCAAAAAGTCCGGACACTGTCTGGATAATTCGACCTCTCCAGGTCCCTTTCCGCTGCCCTGGTCGCACAGAAGGTTCCACGGTGGAAGCCCCAGGGGATCATCGGGCTGACGGGCGAGATCCCGAGGGTGATCATGTCGCGGAACGAGGCCGCGGGACGATCTTTCGGGCTCCCGCCCGCACATCGGGAACGGTTCCACCGTGGAATCGACCGGCGATGACCGCGGGCGACGCCGGCCCTCGAACCTGCGGGCGTACGGGTCGACTGACCGCGGCGCGGCCAATCAGGCGCCCGACCAGGGGCCCCCCGGATTCCAGGTCTGGTCGAACGGAGTCTCGCCGACGATCGCTTGCACGGGTGGCATGAGGAAGCCGTCCAGGAACTTGCACACCTGCTCCAGGCCGGTGCCGCCCACGTCGAGCGCGCTCTTCCTGATGAACGCCTGCCACTGTCTGGACTTGCCGGCATCGGTCCCGAACGCCGCCGTCAGTGCCAGCGGGGTCTCGGCGGATAGCGCGGTCTTGCGCCTTCGGAACGTGGCCCCGATCGCCCGGCACAGCTCCGGTCCATCGAACGCGAAGCGGTTGGCGAGGAACCACAGGTCGTAGAAATCCTTCATCCGGCTGTTGGCGATCCCCAGCATCACCATCGCCTGGAACTTCTCCGCCACCACCGCCGGCCTCGGGTACGCCTTGAGCACCGGGGCCGGCAACTCCAGCATCGCGGGGTAAGTGAGCTTCGCCGGTCGCGGCACGACCGCATCCCCGAAGCCGACGTCCACTTGCAGGTCGATCCGCGCCTTCCCCAGGAATACCCGGCAGACCAGCCGCACGCCCTCGTACTGCTGGTCCTCCCTGATCCGATCGGCGGTCACGGAATCCGGGTCGAAAACCAGCCCGTCGTCCTCGACGGCTAACCCGCATACGGCACGGAAAACCTGGGCGACCGCTCCGAGCGAGGCGTCGCCCCTGCCGAGCAGGTCCAGGTCGCGGGTCGGACGATGCGGCTGATCAGCCCAGACCCGGAACAGCATCGCCCCTTTCAGGACGAACTCGTCCCGGTGCTCCGAGCGGCTCAGGCGATAGAGGAGGCGCTCGATGACGTAGCGGGTGAGGACGTGCTGGAAGTCCTCCCCCTGTCGCCGGGCCAGCATCATGAGCCGGTCGCGGACGGAGGCGGCGATGTTGCGGGGCCTGTCCTTGCTCACGCCAGCGACTCCAGGTACGGCCTCATCACGTTGGCCATCCGGCGGGCCCGCGCAGCGCCGTGCAGCTCGTCCATGGTCGCCCGCCCCCCTCTCCAGCAGTCGCGCAGGGCCTCCAGGGCCACGTCCAGCCCGATCTTGTTGCGGTACTTGAAACAGTCGGCCACGGTGTGGGACGGGTCGGTCACCCGCACGGGCACCCCTTCCACGGTGTGTCCCTCCACCCCCTCAGCCAGCGCGGCGCCGGAGAATCGCACCACCCGCAGCGGCGGGTACTCGACCTTCGGCAGCCGGGCCTTGCGGTCGATCGCCAGCCAGACCTCGAAGGGTGCCTGGGTCGTCAGCCCGTGGAACCGCAGGGCCGACAGGAGGCAGACGACGCCGTGCGGCACCCGCTTGCAGGCCTCGGCGAGGCCGTGGTGCTCGGTCGGTTCGCCCTCGGCCAGGACGTACAGGCCCCGGGAGGGGCGCTCAAGCACGCCCGCCCGGTGGAGCCGATCGAGGTAGGTGCGAGGGATCCCTCGTCCCTCGAGGTCGCGCGGGCGCACGACCCCCATGCGATGCACCAGGTCCAGCAGTTCCTCGGATTTCGTTCGCGGCATGTTACTTAGTGTAGGCTGTCGTTAATATTGGCCGACATTATGCAACAAAGCCTTCGGCCCGTCAATCTTGTGCCCCTCCCCTGTTCGCCCCCCCATGCGCCGCGTCCGGTTCCACGGTGGAAGTGGGAGCCGGATCCTCCGGGGGGCGACCGGGGGGTGCGGCCCGGCGACCCCTGCCCGGATCGGCCGCCCGGGATCCTCGACTCCCGCCCCGCCCGATTCCAAGGTGGAAGCCGGATCGGCCGAAGGCCGCCGCGGGCGGCGGCCGATAAAGCCACCGATGCAGGACCAGTTCCACGGTGGAATCGGAGGGGATGCGATGCCGGCACGGACGTACGTGGCGCTCAACAGGAAGGGGGGGGTCGGCAAGACCTCCACCTGCTTCCACTGGGGGGGCGAGCTGGCCCGCCGCGGGCAGCGGGTGCTGCTGATCGACCTCGACCCCCAGCGGAATTTGACCGATAAGCTGCTGATGGACCCGGAGACCGGCGAGGTGCCCGAGGTCCCATACGAGGAGACGGTGGCGGCTCTGTTCGACCCGGAGGTCTATGTCGAGGACCGCGCGAGCCTCGTCCGGCCGACCCGGCACGCCAATGTCTCCGTCCTGCCCGGTGCCCACCGGATGGAGCACCTCAACATGGGCAACCCGGCGACCGACGACCGGCAGCTCGTGCTCCGGGACTTCGTCGACGAGGTGCGCGACCGGTTCGACTCGATCATCTGCGACTGCCCGCCCAACATCATGATCGGCAGCTGGGCGGCGATGGCGGCCGGCGACGGCGTGATCGTGCCGCTCCAGGCCGAGGACTTCGGCGCGATGGGCCTGAAGCTCCTCAACGAGTCGCTCGTGCAGGTCCGCCGCGAGGCCAACCCGGGGCTCGCCCTGCTCGGCTACCTCCTGATGATGTACGACGACAAGTCGCCGCTGCACCGGGCCTACGCCCAGACGATCCGGGACTCCTACCCGGGCCGGGTGCTGGAGACCGCCGTGCCCGTCTCGCGTGACCTCAAGATGGCCGTCACCACCGGGCTGCCGATCACCCTGTTCAAGCCGCGCAGCAAGGCCGCCAAGGTGATGCAGGCGCTGTGCGACGAGCTGCTCGCCCGCGACGGTTCCGCGGAGCTCAAGGAGGTCGCCTGATGTCCAAGATGACCGACAAGCTCGGCGGCGCCATGCGGAACAGCCTGGGGGTGGGCACGCCGGCCGCGGCGGAGGCCCAGGCCGCCCCGCCCGCCGGCAACAGCCTCTACGCCGGGACCCGGGCGATCGCCGAGGCGAGGTCCATCCCGGTGGATCGCATCGCGCCGGACCCCGACCAGCCGCGGCAGCAGTTCGACTCGGAGGCGCTGGCCGAGCTGGGGCTCTCGATGAAGCGCCGCGGCCAGCTGCAGCCGATCCGGGTGCGCGAGGACAAGGAGCACGACCGCTTCATCGTCGTGGCGGGGGAGCGTCGCTGGAGGGCGGCGAAGATGATGGAGATCCCCGCCCTGGACTGCGTCATCGTTAAGCGGGCGATGACCGACTCCGAGAAGCTGACGCTCCAGCTGATCGAGAACTGCGTCCGCGAGGACCTGAAGCCGATCGAGCAGGCGCACGCCTTCAAGGCCCTGATGGACCGCGAGGGCTGGACGGCGGAGCAGGTGGCCAAGGAGCTGAACCTCTCCCCGCAGACGGTCGGCCGGGCCCTGGCGCTGCTGGGCCTGCCCGGGCCAGTGCAGGAGCTGGTCGAGACCGGCAGCCTGCCGCCGTCGACCGCCGCAGAGCTGCGGAGCATCGGCGACCCGGCCAAGCAGGTCGAGGTGGCCACCGCGATCGTCCGCGACGGGAAGAACCGCGACCAGGCCCTGGCGGAGATCCGGGCCCACGCCCCGCGGCGGCGGGCCGCCCCGGCCCAGTGCGCCTACGACGTAGCCGGCGGCCAGGTGATCGTCAAGGGACGCGGCCCCTGCCAGGACCCGGCCGCCAAGATCCGCGCCCTCCGCGAGGCGCTCGAACAGGCCGAGGCGGAGGGCCGGGACCGGGGACGCCGCGAGGTCGCGTGAGCCGCCCCTCACGCCGCGGCGCGGTCCCACCGCGGAATCGCCCGCCCGACGGGGACGAGCCCCTCCCGGGCCCCGCGCCCTCGGGGGGGCGGCCCGCCCGCGGGGCAGGGGGGGGCCGGCCGGCACGCCGCCTGATCCGCCGCCTCGGCGCGGGCCCTGAGGCGGGCGAGCGCCGCCCGCGCCTCGTCCTCCTCGGCGAGCGTGATGTGGTGCCAGAGCCGCCTGCGGACGATCCCCATGAAGATCCGCGGCGCCTCGCGGAACTTCCGCGCCCGGATCATGGCCGAGAAGAAGTTGAGCCGGTCGGCCTCGGTGTCGGCGACGAGGCCCCGGGCGACCGCCTGCCGGTACAGCTCCTCCGCCCGCGAGAGCGTGCGCAGGTCCTCGGGCCGCACGTCCCGGATCGAGGCTTCCGGCCGGACACCAGCCTCCTGGTTTTTAGATACGGAAGTAGTTTTAAGGTCTTTATATGGGGGTGCAGATCCGGTGCGCCCGGGGAGCGGCAGGGGTGCAGATCCCGTGCACGCGGCCCCCGCGCCGAAGTCGAGGTTGATGACGAAGTAGGCGCCGTCGCGGTTTAGCTTCCGCTGCAGGGAGGCCGTGTCCCTCGTGATGAAGCCGAGCCCGATCAGCCGGGCCCGGGCGGCCTTCACCGCCCGGAGGCTCAGCCCGAAGTGCTCCGCGATCCAGGAGGCCTTCACCGTCCCGCGCGGGACGATCTCCCCTCCCCCGCCGCGGAACGACAGGCCCCGCAGCAGGTGCGCGACCACGGTGAGGAAGAGGCTCGGCGTCGCCTCCCTCGAGAGGAAGCGCAGGAGCGACCGCGGCACCGGGATCGGGCGGGTCGCCCGGCGGCCGCCCGAGGCGCGCTCGATGAGCGGCCCGGCGAACGGGAGCGGCTCGTCGGCCACCGCCAGGTCGCGGCTCCCGCCCCGGATGAGCCCGGCCCGCCTCAGGGCCGAGAGGTCCCGCCGGATCAGCGATCCCTTCGAGCCGACCAGCGGCTCGAACTCGGTGAGCCGGTACAGGACGCCGGCCAGGGGCCTCATGCCCGCTTTCGCCCGGCGGCGGCCCGCAGCATCCCGGATCGCCAGCAGGTGCAGGACCGCGGCGTACACGCGCAGCGCCCGGAACGAGATGAGGCCTGCGTTATACGCGGCGACCGCGTTCAGAAGGATGATCGGCGTGACCGCCTTATACCCGGATTTTGGTTGCACTTCCCCCGTCCTCCCCGAAAAGGAGGCGAAAATCGCCCCGGCCGCATGGCACACCTCGCCCGTGCTACCTCGCTGATTGGCCGTTGACGTCGGGGGAAAGGGCGGTCTACACTACGAAGTGCCAGTCCATAGTGGTGTCGCCTCCCCCGCGGGGGGCCTCACCGAAAGCAGAAAAGCGAGCCTGCCAGCTCGTTTTTTTGTGCCCGAAGCCGCTCGCCTACAACATTGTCTTCCTCATTGTCAGTCCTCGACGCGAGGGGGCCGCAGCTCCCCCGCTACTCCCGGTCGCGGGGCGCACTCGCCCCGTCCGAACCGAAACTTTCGCCGTTGACGTGTGCGGGGAAGTGGGAATAGGCTGGTCGGGTCAAGTGGCGACAGCCATCCCGTTTTCGAAACCAGCATTCCCGGATGCTGGTTTTTTTATGCCCGCAGTCTTTTGCTCCATGCGGTGCCCCTGGCGCACCGTCCGCCGGATCCTCCACGTCAGTTGCTTAAACATGCTTAAACCCATCAAATGGGGGAGCCGAGATTCTCGCAAGAGGGAATTTTCGGAGATATGGTATTGATAATAGGATCATTTATGCAGGTATACCGGTATACCGGCACGGCGGCACCGCGGGCGACGCGGAGGGCGTAAGTCGCCGAAGTCACGCCAGTTCCCGGCGAAGCCACGGCGATCTGCCGCGGCGCGGCCGCGCTGCGGGCCCCGGAGGGGCTGATCCGTGTGCCGGTACAGAGGCAGAAGGAGTAACTCGCAATCCCGCTTCGGGAAGTGCTCGCGGCGCCCCGGCCGAGCGTGTGGGGGTATAGAGGCACTGGGTTCCGCCGTGGAAATCGGCGTCCCCGGAGAGAAATCGATCAAACGCCGTATCGTCGCGACCGCGCCGCCTCGGTCGCTGCGACCGTACCGGTGTTGCCCGCACGTGGCCGCCCCGGGGGAGCCGGCGTGGCATGGAGGTAGAGCTCCCCCAGGCATCGGGCACACAAAGGGTCGGGGCCGCCCGGGGCGGGTGTACTCCCGTTCGTCGAGTGCCGGTATACCGGTACGCCGAGTGCCTCTATGCCGGCACACGCATGGCCAGTGGCATCTGCCCCGGGGGTGGCCCTTGCGGCTCCTCTCGGGGCGCTCCGTCGCCGAGGGGTGGCCTCTCACCGGAGGACCCCGCCCGCCCGCCGGCGGCTGGGACCTTCCGGGCCTGCGCCGTACAGAGGCACGATGCGGTATCGTGCGCCGACATAAGGGGAGCCGCAGGGCGGCAAGCCCGCCCTGCCACTCCAGCGGTATGCCGGTATTCCGGCCCACCGCTTGCCTCTATGCCGGCATATGGCGGATGAGGTCGCCGGTCCGGCGAGATTCGGAGGGGTTCGCGAGGACGACTCCTCGGAGGGGCGGTTGCCCGTGTGCCGGTACTCCGGCAGACAAACTTCCCCTGTGACGCGCAGGATGCCTCGCATCGAGCGGGTCGCTTCCCCCGCGTGCCGGTATACCGGCCCACGGAGTGCCTCTATGCCGGCATACGCGCCGAGAGGACGCCATAGCGATGACCGTCCGGGGCGGTGAAGGGTTCGCCCCGGCGGATTGGGGACCGTCCGGGGGAAGGAATGTGGGTGCGCGGCCCTTCGCGTGGCGACCTCGGGCCGCTCGAATCAGGCCGGCGGTCGCCCTCCGGCAGGGCAGACATGCCGGTCCGCCGCGGCCGGCAGCGGGACCTCAACGCGCGGCACCCCTCCGCCGGTGGACTACCCGGTCTGCCGGTACTCCGGCAGACACGTTCGGACCGAAGGCCCCGCACCGCACCGGCGTGGGAGCGGTCGGTGTCCGGCGCGATCGCCCCCACACCGCCCTGTGCCGGTATGCCGGCACAGGGCGCGCCTCGATGCCGGAACCTGGCCGCCACGGCAACCCGGGTCCATCGGCGTATGCCGGCATACCGGCAGGGGCGGGCGGGGCGAACCCGGGCCGGACGTCAGGATTCGCGCTGGGGGCGTGAACGCCCGCGGGGGAGGGGTGGGTCCGGCGGGGGCGAAAACGGCTCATCACGGGGCAGCCAGGGGCCCCAGAATCGATCCCCGGTGTGCGGCGGTGCGGCCCAGGGGCCGCGAGTCCGCCGCCTCGGCACGAAATGGCGAGGGGCGTCGCGGCGGGGCGCCCCTCACGGCCCGGATCTGGCCCGTATGCCGGAGTACCGGTACACCCGGCGCCGGGCCGCCCGTCGCGGGGGCGGGGAGGGTATGACCGTCGGGCACGCGGTGCGCCGGTGTGCCGCCATGCCGGCACACGCGAGCGTCTTACCGAAAAAGCGTTCTTGTGCGACTAGAATCTTAACTTTCTATATTGGCAAATATACCGGTATGCCTCCATACTGCTGGCGGATTGAGGCCGGCAACGACGGAGAACGAGGGATGCGGTTCGCTAGTACACAGATCATCTGCTTCGCCAACCAGAAGGGGGGGTGCGGGAAGACGTCGAGCGCCGTCTCGCTCGCCGCGGCGTTCGCGGAGCTGAGCTACAAGGTCTGCGTGATCGACGTGGACCCGCAGTGCAACGCCTCCGAGTCGTTCGGGGTGACGCAGGACCTGATCGACCGGGAACGCTACTTCACCCTGGCCGACGTCTACCTGAAGAAGACCAAGGCGATCGAGGTATGCATCGACCTGGGGGAACGGTTCGGCGGCAACCTCTCCATCATCCCAGCCCACCGCGGCCTCGGGTCCGTCGGCCCGCGGCTGGAGGCCGAGATGCAGGCGGCGATCGCGAACTCCGACGAGCACTCGATCCTCGACGCCGACGACATCCGGACCGAGCAGAGGGTCCGGCTGGCCAGGTCCGCGGAGAGCCTCCGGGGGGAGTTCGACATCGTCATCATCGACACCCCGCCCGACCTGGGCTTCCTCATGACCACCGCCCTGATCGCCTCCGACTGGCTGATCATCCCGGTCTTCCCATCCGGCTACGACCTGAAGGGCCTGGAGCTCCTCACGCGCACCGTCGAGAAGGTGCGGCAGCGGTACAACCCGAAGCTGCGGCTCGCCGGGGTGCTGCTCGGGAACTTCGACAAGTCCGCCAAGCTGGACACGCAGATCCACGACATGCTGAAGCGAAAATTCGGCCCCGCGCTCGTCTTCGAGACGACGATCTCGCGCAGCGTGCGGCACCGCGAGGCCACGATCAACGGGCTGACCATCTTCGAGCACGCGCGCGACCAGCTCCCCTCCGAACAGTACCTGCAGCTCGTCAAGGAGCTGATCCGCCGCGGCCAGAAGGCGCTCGGCGGCTCCTACTCCCCGGCCGACGGCAACGGATCGCTCTCGGAGGTAGCGAATGGCTAAGCGGATCGTCGGCCTGCCGGAGGACTTCGACCTCAACATCGCCGAGGAGTCCGTGCGGGACGAGCCCGTACGCATCGGGGACTTCCTGGACGACTTCCCCGTGGCCGCCAGGCCGGCCGCCCCCCGGCCCGGACGGCGAGATCCCCCTCCCCGGGGCGGGGACGAGCCGAGATCCACGGGCCCGGCCGCTCTGCCCGCCCGCGTCGACGAGCCCCCGGGGGAGAAGGAGCCGCCGCGGGCCCCGCAACAGCGGAAGGTGAAGCCCAGGCGGGACCCGACCCAGAAGGCCAAGGAGGTCGCGGCCCCGAAGAAGCCGCCGCGCAAGCAGATCAACATGACGCCCGAGACCCTCGACATGGTCGATGACCTGCTGCGGTACATCCAGATGTACAGCCGACAGAGCGACACGAAGGCGAGCGAGATGTTCCACGCCATCGTGCTCGCGGCCTTCCAGGCGAAGAAGCACCTCGACCTCAGCGACGTGCCGCGCCGTGGGCAGTGGGGGAGCACGACCGCCAAGAATTTCCCGGTGGCACTCTCTCAAGCCTTTACGCGGGCAATTGCACACGCCTTCAGAGAGAAAAGGGAGCTCGATCAGTAGTCGCCGAGGGGGCTCCCGCTGAGCGGGGAGTCCGCCGCCGGCCCGAACCGAACGAGACTAGGCCGATGGGACGAGGGGCGGTGGGCCGCGAGAATCCTTCGGATGGCCGAACGACGCATGGGCGCGGATGCCCCCCCTCGCCCGATGAGCAAAGGGGGCGCCGTCCCGTCCCGACGGTGGGTCCTTCCCCCGGGGGACGGGACGCGCGCGCCGCCTCGGGCGATTACGAGGCCGCGAGGGCCAGCAGGGACGAGGCCCGCTGGTCCGCCTCGGTGCGGTCCCCGGCGTTGGGCAGCTCCCGCGCGAGCCGGGTCAGGGCGTCGACCAGGGCGAAGACGGTGAAGCGGCCCTGCCGCCCGGCGATCTCGATGGCCCGCCTGGCGAGCGCCCTCGTGATGCCGGAGCGTGTCAGCACCTTCATCACCTCCTCGGCATCCTCGCCGAGCTTCGACTCCATCGCCTTGCGGACCACGGCGACGAATCCGTCCCGGCGCGCGTCACGCGTCTCGACGAGCGTCTCGACGATGCTGCGGATGTCGCCGAGCGCCTCGCCGACCCGCCCCGTGTGCTTGCGTGTGAACTCGACGACCTCCGTCGCATCCCACACGATGTGGTTCCGGCACACGGCCTGGAACCAGAACGTAGAGATGCCGACGGAGCGGCGTCCGACCTCCGAGTTCCAGACGAAGAAGCCCGGGGCGAACGCCTGGCCGTCGATCTCGGCCCAGCCGGTCGGGTCGATGAGGAACGCGAAGAGGTCCTGCTCCCCGCAGTACAGCCCCGTGCCGCCGCCCGTGCCCTCCTGGGGCGGGCGGAAGTCCACGGCGAACTCTCGGAGCATGGTGACCACCTCCACGTCGTGCAGCCGTGTGTAGGTGTGGCCGTGGATCGACCGGATGAGGTCGTCCTCGGTGAAGACCTGGAGCGGCTTGTTGCCCGCCGGCAGGGTCTCCTGCAGCACGCGGCTCGCCGTGTCGGCCGAGACGCGGTTGACGGTCTCCTTGCTCACCCTGGCGATCGAGCAGAGCTGCCCGAACGACCAGTCGTTGAGCGCGAACGGTTCGTTGCCGTCGCCCAGGTCGACGACGAGTCGGCCACCATCGGGGCCGGGCCGGATCGCCTGGGGCGGCCGCCAGCGGTCGGTGGACCGCTCCTTCTGCGCCTGACAGTGCTCCCAGAGCGCCTGGAGCGTCGGGAAGATCTGGTCCGGGGTGCGGCGGAAGAGCTCGCGGTGCGCATGTGTCAGGTTCGTCATCGGATAGGCTCCTCTCGGTGACGTGGGCGAAGAATCGAACGCACGGCTCGGAACGTCCGAGCTCGGGGCCACCCCACCTGGGGACAGTCCCGGGCCCGGACACCCCGGCCTCGCACGGCCGCTGGGAGCGAGAAATCCTCGTATGGCCAAAACCTTCGTGGCCCACCGGCCCCTCGGCAGGACGGACGCGGGTTCGCATCCGGCCGGACGAGGGGCCCGGTATGACGGTGCATCTACCCGGGATGGACCCGCCCCGAGGGGGCGGTGATTGTTACGGCGGGCGGGACTCTAGCACGGGAAATCGGACATTGTCACGCGAAAGTACCGGACGGCAGTGGCACGGGAGAGGGTCGGGGCCGACGCGTCCCCGAGGTCGTCCGGGAACCCCGGTTATTCGCGGGGCCGCGTGGCGCGCGGCGTCCCTTTCTGGTAGGTGTTTTTCACATCCATGTGTCGATGATGACGAATTCCGGTTGCCGGATCGCTGGAGAGATGAGACCACGGGATCGCAGCAGCAGGCCCATCAGCTTCCGGCTCGACGCCCGCTACGAGCGGGAGCTGCGCAGGCGGGCCGAGGCGGCGCGGATCTCCCCGGGCGACTACGCCCGGCTGGTCCTGATCCGACACATCGAGGATACGGAGCTGGCCAACCTCCGAGACGAGGTAGCGAGCCTGAGGTCGGAGCTCGAGCGGTTCCGGACCCATTTCGCGGCCGTGGTCGAGGAGTAGCACGCTGCCTCCGCCCCGGCCCCGCACGACATGAGGGGGTGAAGAGTTGCTGTCGATCGGCCGAGGCGTGACAGCCGGATACCTGTGCGACCTGACCGACCCGGGGCATTCCCGCCCGGGCGTCGACGCCGCGGGGCGGTGGTTCGGGCGGGGCTGCCCCGCATTCGGAATCTCCGGCGAGGTCCGGAGGGAGGACCTGGAGCACCTGATGTGGGGCTTCGCGCCCGGCGGGCGGGCCCTGGTCCGGAACGCGGGCGAGGCCTCCCGGCGCGCCGGGTACGACCTGACGTTCTCGGCCGACAAGGACGTCAGCGCCCTCTGGGCGGTCGCGGGGCCCAAGACGAGGGAGATCATCGAGCGGGCCCAGCGGGAGGCGGTCAAGCAGGCGCTCACGTACCTCCAGGATGTGGCCTCCCACAGCCGACGCGGCAGGCACGGGCTGGGCCGCGAGCCGGTCGGGCTCGTCGCCGCCCTGTTCGAGCAGGGGAGCTCGAGGGCGGGCGAGCCCCAGCTCCACACCCACGCCTTCCTCGCCAACGTGGCGGCACGCGCGGACGGCTCGTCCGGCGCCCTCGACGGCCGCGACCTCTACATGCAGAAACGGTGCGCCGGGGCGATCTACCGCTGCGAGCTGGCCCGCAGGCTGGAGGAGCGGCTCGGCGTCCGGATCGAGCGGAAGGGAGAGTTTTTCGGCATCGCGGGCGTGCCGGCGGGCCTCACGGCGGCCTGGTCCACCCGCCGCAGGGAGATCGAGGAGCACCTCGAGCGGCACGGCCGCTCGGGGCCCAAGGCGGCCGAGTACGCCGCCCTGGCGACCCGCCCGGCCGGGCGGCAACTCACGGGGCAGGAGCGCCTCGACGGATGGCGGAGGGAGGCCGCGCGGCACGGCTTCACACCGGAGGCCGCCCGGGCCCTCATGGGCCACTTCGTCGCCCGGGACCCCCTTGCGGAGGCGGAGCAGGCCGTCCGGCGCGCGGTGCGGCGGATCACCGAGCGGGATGCCCACTTCGGGGAGCGGGAGCTCCTGCGGCTGGCCGCCGGGGAGGCCCTGGGCCGGGGGGTCGGGGCGAGCCTCATCCGCACGATGGTCACGCACGCCGTGGAATTCGGGCCGGACACCCACCGGCTCGGACAGCTCCGCGGCGAGCGGCGCTACACCACCGGCGAGATGCTGGAGGCCGAGCAGCGGCTCCTGGAGGCCGCGGGCCGACTCTCCCGACAGGGGCACCGGACGGTGACACCCGAGACGATGGGGCGGGTCCTCGCCTCCCGGCCGACGCTCACGGCCGAGCAGTCCCGGGCGCTGGTCCACATCACCCAGGAGTCCGGGCGGATCGCGGCGGCGACCGGCATCGCCGGCGAGGGCAGGGCGTTCGTCCTGGACGCCGTGCGCGAGGCCTACGAGGGGGACGGCTGCTCGGTGTTCTTTGCGGCGGCGGATCCCGGGGCCGCGCGCGAACTCGAGCGGGGGGCGAAGATCCCGGGCGCCACGCTCCACGAGACGCTCCGCTCCCTCGAGCGCGGCGTGCTGAAGCTCGACGACAGCAGCGTCATCGTGGTCGACGAATCGGGCATCGTCGCCACGCGAGCGATGGAGCGGCTCACTTACCACGTGGAGTCGAGCGGCGCGAAGCTCGTCCTGGTCGGCGAGGCGGACCCGTCATTGTCGCTCGAGGCCGGGGGCTCCTTCGGGGCCCTCGCCGCACGGCTCGACGAGGGGCGGCGCGCCGAAGTCCTCCGCCGGCGACGGTCGTGGGCCCGTGACGCCGGGGACTCCGTCCCGGGCCACACGGACGCCGCCCTGCGCACCTACGCCGAGCGGGGGCTGCTGACCCTCGCCCGGGGGAGCGACCAGGCGATGGCGGCGCTCGTCGCCGACTGGGAGCGGCACGTGGGCCGCGACCCCCGGCGCGGCCTCGTCATCGCCCCAACCGACGGGCAGGCCCGGGCGCTCAACCGGCTGTGCCAGGAGGCGCGCCTGCGGGCCGGCGAGCTCGGCGACGCCGCGGTGGTCGTCTCGGGCGAGCGGATTCGCGCGGGCGATCGCGTGCGGTTCACCCGCGGCAGCCGCCTCTACCAGGTCCGCAGCGGCCACCTCGGCACCGTGCTCGATGCCGACCCCGTGGCCGGGACGCTGAAGGTCAGGCTCGACGACGGCGAGCGGATCACCGTCTCGCTCGACCGCTACGGCCACGTCCGCCTGGGCTACGCCCTGACCGCCCCCGAGGCCCACGATGCCCGCGTCGAGGACGCCTTCGTGCTCGGGGTCGGGGCGTCGGCCGGCCGGGGGCAGGGCCTCGTGCTGGCGTCCCGCACCCGACTCTACGCCGACGAGCGGGATGCGGGCGAGGAGGTGAGGGCCCTCGTCCGCGAGGCATCGCGGGCGAGGGAGAAGGGACATCTGCGTGAGGGCGCGCGACGGTCGGGCGACCGGGAGCGGCCGGACGTGGAGCTGGCCGTCTAGTCGTCGAGGGGACGCGACCGTGTGGACCGGGCCGCCCATCCCCCTCGTCGAGGGGACCCTCCTCGGGGGCCTGCCCCCGAAGGTGCAGGCGCTCGTCCTCGCGAGCCCGCTGATCCTCGGGGCCCTCTACGTGCTCTACCGCCGCCGCCTCGCCGGGGCGCCGATCGTGCGAGGCCGGGAGGTGATCGGCTTCGCGGCGGCCAGGCGCCGCGCCGCGGCGCTCGCACCGCAGCGCGAGCACGAGGACGTCTTCGCCTTCGGGGGGCTCTACCTGCCGCTGCGCTTCGCCACCAGCCACGTCCTCTGCGTCGGGACGACGGGCAGCGGCAAGACCGTGCAGCTCCGGCTCCTGATGCAGTCGGTCCTGCCGGCCATCCGGCCGGGGAGCGGCCGTCGCGCCGTCGTGTACGACGCGAAGGGCGAGCTGGTGCCGCTCCTGGCGGGCATGGGCATCGCCGATCCGATCCTCATGAACCCGCTCGACCGGCGCTCCCACGCCTGGGACCTGGCCCGGGACATCCGCACCCGAGCCGCGGCCCGCCAGCTGGCCGAGACCTTCATCCCCGCGCAGCTCGACGACCGGAACGCCTACTTCTCGCTGGCCGCCCAGGACCTCCTGGCCAACGTCGTCATCGCCCTGATGCGGCGCCTGCCGGGGGACTGGACGCTCCGCGACGTGCTGCTGGTGGCCACGCACCCGGGGCGGGCCCGGCGCCTGCTCGAGTCCGACCCGACGACCCGCGACGTGGTCGCCAAGCACTTCGGGGTCGAGTCGACGCTCCAGAACGTCCTCTCGACCGCCGCCGCGCACCTGGCGAAGTTCGAGCCGATCGCCGCCCTCTGGGAGCGCAAGCCGCGGGGACGTCGGCTGAGCCTCAAGGCGTTCGTCGAGGGCGGGGGCGTGCTCGTGCTCGGCAACGACGAGGAGAACCGCGCGGCGCTCGACGCCGTGAACCGCGTGCTCTTCCGGCGGCTGGGCGAGCACCTGCTCGCCGGCCCGGAGGCGCGGGACCCGCACACGTTCGTCATCCTCGACGAGGTGCGAGAGCTGGGGCGGCTCGAGGGCCTGCGGAGCCTGGCCAACAAGGGGCGCTCGAAGGGTGTCGCGCTGGCGATCGGGTTCCAGGACATCGACGGCCTGCGGGATCCGAAGCTCTACGGCGAGAAGGAGGCCAACGAGATCGTGGGGCAGTGCTCGCTCAAGGCGATCCTGCGACTCGAGTCGCCGGCGACGGCCAAGTGGGCCTCCGAGATGTTCGGCGAGGTGGAGCGGCTCGAGACCCGCGAGAGCGTCAACCGCGGCCGGGGCGGGGGCACGCGCGGCGAGTCGACCGAGGTGGTCAAGCGCGACGCGGTGCTCCCCAGCCAGTTCCTGCAGATACACCGGGCCACGCCGGCGGCGGGGCTGCCGGGCTACTTCATCGTGCCCGGGGTGGGCGCCTACCACGCGAACCAGAGGGACTGCTTCGCCCGCCTGGCCCCGCCCGCCGCCGCCCCGAGCTTCGACCCCGCGGACGCGAAGGACCAGGACCTCGCGCCGTGGACGGCCGGGGACGAGCAGCGTCTCGGCCTGGTCCGGTTACGTGAGTGCGAGCGGGAGCGGGAGCCCGAACCTGACCTCGCCAACGAGCGGCTCCCCCGGGCCGATGCCGGGGGGACGCCCCCAAGACCCAGGAGGCGGGTGCGCATCGTGCGGACCTCGCCGGACGCCGGGACCTGACCCTCCTCGACCCCCGCCGCAGGTTTCCCGGAACAGTTCTCCCGGTCCGTGGCATCACAGGGCTCGGGCATCGCACGGCCCGACTCCGGCCCCGCCGGGCCAGGGAGGGACAGCAGTTGCTGGCCGAAGGTCCTGGACGCGCCGCGCTAGACTTACCACACCTGTGCACCCGATCCGTACACGGGCGCCGCTGTGGACGGCGTGACTCCAGCGAATTCAATTGCTTACGCGGTAGACATCGCCGTAGACGCCCCCTGCGGCCCCTGCCCACAACCCATCGATCTCGAAGCGTTTCCGCTGTAGACGTTGCCTGTCTACGCCCGGGTGCGGGGCTTGCCGTCAGCTCCGCCGCACCGCGGAGGGCAGCCGATCGGGCGGGCCGTCCCCCGGCCGGCAGGGCAGGGGGCCTCGATGAGTGGTCGCGGGATCGACGGACAGTCCCCGGGCAGTCCTCATCGCCGACAGGAGCCGTCGGGGGGTGCCGATCCCCGTTCGGGGGCAGGAGATCGCAGGAGCCGGCGAGGGTGACTGGCCGACCTTCCGGATGGCGGCGACAATGGGGAAAGGGGCCCGGCGGGCGGGATGGGAGTACCAAGGCGACGTCCCAACCAATTTGTGAAGATCGGTCGGCCGAAGGACGCGATCCTTTGGGGGCGACGAATCCGGAGCGCCACGGTGGCAAAAGACAGGTCCGAACACGACTGGCAGGAACGCCGCCCGCGGGAAAGCTCCGTCACCGGTGGTTCTTCGACCGGACGCCATGTCGTTCCAGGCTACGATCCCGCGGCCCACGGCTTCGCCACGGTGCAGGAGCATGAGGCCAGTTGCCGGTACTCTCCTTGGGTTGAGAAGGACCAGGTCACATGGAGCGATGCGGAACGATCCGTCTATTCGTGCTTGGTCAGCGCCATCGAAAAAATCGGAGCGACCGAAAAACTCAAGGTGCTTCTGGGCACCGATCTTGGGTTGCGGTTGTCCTATCAGGGCCCGTTTTCGATTGATGCACCGATCGAGCCAGAGCCGCAATCGGTGCTCGGAGCCATGGTGGAGGAGCTGCTGGTCCAGGATAAGGACACGCTGCATCACCACGTGCAGATCTCGGACAATCCGCTGAGCTCCTACGTGCTCCGTCTCAGCGTCGCCGCGCTGCCTCGTTGGCAGCGCGAGTTGACTAGGGAACGGAAAGCGGTCGATGATCACCTCGTGGAGCGAATCGAGAAGGAGAGGCAGCAGAAGGAACAGCAGCTCGTGGAACTAACGTTGCCGCGAGCGATTCCGCTCGAGCACGATTCGGTAAGTGAGGTCGAAGAAGGCATCGAGCGCCTATCGAAATATGTAGCCGAGATCCATAAGCCGGTCGTGATTGCTCTGCAGGGCCTCCTGGACCGCCTTCACGAGATCAAGAATCTCGGCTCTTACGAGGCAAATGCCCACGCTGCATCCGAGATATATCGTTTGGCGAAGGCCTGCGACATGGATCTGATCTATGAAGGGACACCAGTCGCCATTGGATGCGTCAAACGATCGGATTACAAGCAGGGAGCGTTCCGGCTCCGAACCCTGAGCGGCAAGGCCGAGACGATCCTCACGAGCAAGAACTTTCCCTCGCTCCAACTTTCGCCGCTGGATGCGACACGTCAGGGATAATTTCCTGAAAAATTCCGAACCGCGGCTTGACTCTTACCAAATTGGTCAGGATAATCCCGGTGTACTGACCAATGTGGTCAGAAAGGTTCCGGGGCGAGGGGTCGAGATTCTCTTCCGCACGGAATACCTAGAGCACGACGCTGCCGCACACTGTCGCCCCCTTCCGTGAGGACACGCCAACTCGGCGAGCGGTTCTCCGACCGCGCTGAGCGGGAGGTGCCGATGAGTCCGCGCCAATGGTTCGCGAAACTGATCACCAGATTCTTGCACGGCGTCGATTCGGCGAGGCGTGAGATCGGCTCGACCTTCCGCGTCGGCGTCATGCGGAGGCGAGAGGAGGTGACCTCATGAACGGCAGCAAGTTCGCCCAGAGGTGTGCGTTGGCCTACATGGCCCGTTATGGGGCGTGGCTCGGGTTGGAGAGGCGCGAGGGTCGCCCTCGGACGTGGACCCGGGCGGATCCCGCGCTCCTGCGGCGGGTCGCCCGAGCCTGGGGGAACGCCCGGCATGCCCCGACCGATGACGTGGTCAGGCTCCACTACGGACGCCTGATCCGGGAGACGGACCTCCAGTACCGCCACATGCTCGATTACGGCCTGAAGGTCATCCTGTACGAGGGACCGGCTGAGCAGCAGCCCTACCGGGGCTACGAGGACATGGTGGCGGACATCGAGACCAATCGCCGCCTGGTCATCTGGCCCCACGATACCCACATGCCGGCCGATCACCCGCTCCTCCGGGCGACGAGCGGCGGCGTGACCGCCAATATCCAGTTCCGCACCGTGCACGACGTCCTCGGGCACGCCCTCGGCCACGACATCTCGATCGCTGGCGAGGAGGCGACCTACGCCGAGCAGACGACACTCTACAGCCGGGCGGCCTGGCCCGCCCTGGCGAGCGAGATTCGCGGACAAAACGCCTGGCTCTTCTACGGGCCGCACCTCTTTCGAGCGGACGGGAGCCTGCCGAAACGCGGCGATGCTGACTACATCCCGTGGACGGAGCGGCCGTACCCCGAGCAGAAGGCGGTCATCCTGCCACCGGAGTTCTGGGTGCCGGTCGTCACGGAGGAGGCCGGGGCCCCCGATAATCGCACCAACGGCTCGCTGGCGTTACAAGCCGCCGTCTGACGGCTCCGGACCGCCGACGCCACGGATGGCGCCCCCGTCGAGACCTCCGTCCATGTCCCCCGAGCGCTCGCCGATCCGGCGAGCCGTTTCTCCGACCGCGTCTAAAGCGGGAGGTGCCGATGAATCTCCGTGAACGGTTCATGAACTTGATCACCAAGTTTCTGTACGGCTCGCTGGCCCTGAAGGCCCAGGAGGAGGCCCAGGCCCTCCACGCCGATGCCGTGCGGGCTGCCGCCGAGGGCCTGCGAAGCACCATGGCCGCCATGGAAGAGGCCGAGCAGTACCTGAAGGGAGACGATGTCGATCCCGCGAGACGGGAGATCGTCTCGACGTTTCGCGTGGGGGTCATGCTGATGTCCGAGCAGGTCACGGACATGCTCCGCACGCCGCTATCCGATGACGAGGTGCGGAAGGAACGGCTGAACGCCCCTTTCGACCGATCGACGAACTCCGAGAACGGATCCGCAGCGGCCGGTGGAACGCTGCCGGTGCCGGGGCAGGGGAGGGGGCGGGGCGAGGGCAACAACCTGAGCCTGCCACCGCCGGGCCGCCCGGATCAGGCCCAGACGAATGGATCCTCGCCTCCCTCCGCGCCGCCATCCTCGGAGAACGCGGAGCCGCCGAAGCGCAGGCGGGGCCGACCACCGGGGACGGGCAAGCGACAACGCGAGGCCAGGGAACGGGCCGCCCGGGAGGCGATGGAGCAGCAATCCCGCACCGCCCAGCAGGGGGACACCAACGGATCCTGAGTCGGCCCGACTCGGAGCCCGAAGGAGATCCCGAAAGAAGTCGATCCAGATCACGCGCGCGGTTGCTCCATCGAGGGCCGCTCTACGGGCTAACCGCCGCAGTGCTACTCATCGCCGCGTTCATCCTGGGCATCCCCCTCGGGGAACGAAGCAGCGACAGCGACGCGATCACAACCAACGACGCCCGCAAACGACCGGCCCCCGAGGCCTGGAGGAACCTCGACCGATGGCCGTCGCCGGACCCCGTCCGTAGCCATTCCGGGAAGTCTGCTCCGGCGGTGTGGCGGGACATCGATACGCGGGGCATTTCGGCCAGAGCCACGAATTCGACAGCGACGTCCGACCTTGCAGATCAGACACGTCCGGCCCCCGAAGCCCACGGCTTCGTGCATCACCAGCAGGAGGCGTTCCGGGATGCCGCGATCCGGGTCAGGGAATGGATCGATTCACATTTCTGACGGCGATTGTCGCGAGTTCGCCGACAACGGCCAGGTCCCGGGAGACCAGGAGGTACCGATGTTCTCAAACGAAGATCTCGAGAGCCCAACCTTCTTTCGTCTTGATCGGTTGCCCGCACGCACGCGGCCGCACGGGTCTCGGATCCACGGCGATGCGCGGTTCGCCACGGAGGCCGACCTGCGGGCGTTCCTGGACCCGCCCGACGAGGAACATCCCGCCTACCTCGACGACGTCAGCCTGCTGACCGACGCGCCCGAGGGCGGCGGGTATGCCCCGATCTGGAAGACTCGGCTGTACTTACCCGCCGAGATCCGACGACGGAACATGTTGGCCGTCGGCCGCATCGGATCCGGGAAGACCTCAGAAATGTTTCTCCCGCTGATCAACTCCGACATCAAGGACACCGAGGCCTCGGTCGTCACGATCGACGTCAAGGGTGACCAGCACCAGAAGCTGACCCCCTTCGTCGAGAAGCACCGTCCGGGTACGTCGATCGTGGTCATCAATCTGACCGAGCCGGATCGCACGACCCATGCCTGGAACCCGTTCGCCCACCAGGACGACGAAGGAACCGTGCTGGACGACGCCGAGAGTTTCTGTCAGGCGACCCAGACCTTGCGCGGCAGCCGGGACAGCCCCTTCTGGGACTCCAACGCGGCCCGCTGGATCACGGCGGTGATCCTCTGCCTGAAGAAGACCCGGGGGGCCGTCTGCCCGGCCGACGTCCACCGTGCGCTCGAACTGCCGCGGGACCAGCTGCTGGCGCTGTTGATGGCCCATCCCGACGTCGCGTTTGCGTCGGGGGTCCACAGCTTCCTGGCTTCGGGCTCGCACAACGCCGAGACCGTCCAGGCCCAGGCCCAGATGCACCTGCGGGCGCTGCGGGACCCGGGGCTGGCCAGCGTCACATCAATCAACGAATTCCGGTCCACGTGTCTGTTCGAGCGGCCAACAATCCTGATCTTCGAACTGCACCAGGGCTCGGTGGAGAAGCTGCGAGCCTTCGTCAACCTGTTCTTCGCCCAACTGTTCCGCGAGGCTGCCCGCTGTGCGATGGCCCAACCGGGCTGCCGGCTGCCCCGGCCCCTGAACCTCTACCTGGACGACTTCACCGCGGCGGTCGGCCGGATCCCCGACCTTGGCCAGCACCTGAACCTGGCCCGCTCGCGGGACGTCCGGGTGATCGCCGCGGTCCAGTCCCTGTCCCAGATCGAGCACACGTACGGCACCGAGGCCCGCGACATCCTCGCCGCCTTCGGCACCAAGCTGTTCAAGTCGGTCGAGCAGCACGACGCCGAGTGGGCGTCGCTGCAGTCCGGGACCTGCACGGTCGAGGCCGTCGACGAGGTCCAGGAGGTGGGCGAGTTCGGCGACGGGCCGCGCACGGTGACGCGGACGGTCCGCCCCGTCGCGCGGCCCCTGCTGCTGCGGGAGGAGATCCAGAGTTCCCCCGAGCACTTCCTCTACGGGCGGGCCTGGACGGCGTTCTTCCCCGATATCCCCCCCGTGCAGCTCTGGCTCCGCGCCGCCCACAACCTGCCGGAGATGGCCGGCCCGATGGCCGAGGCCGCGCGGCGGCCCCGGCCGGCCCGGCTCCGCGAGACGCCGCTCCGATACACCCCTGTGGTCATCACGACCGGGTTGCCAGCCACCAGGATGACCGACACGACGAGCATGACCACCGAGCAAGGGTCCGCGAGGCTCCGCGATGTCAAGGAGACCATCGGCTGGGCCAATACATCGGGGAACGCCCGCAAGTGGTGGGAAGCCTTGGAGAGCCAGAACCGGCACCGGCCTGGCTTGGTGCTCCGACTGGCTGAGGAGCTGGCAGGCCGCAAGTCGACGATCACCGAGTTCTTCCTGGCCTACGTCGACTCGCGCACCAACAACCTCCAGGCCAACCTCCACTACCTCGACTTCATGCGACTCAAGAGGGAGGAAGAGGAACAGAAGCGGAAAGCTCGCGAGCAATCCTCGCCGAAGCCTCGTGAGGTTCAGGAACCGCGCGGAGGGGCCAACGTCACGGGGTCCGGGAACAATGACCTGGAAACTCCGCCGATATCCACCAAGCGAGCGCCACCGGGGGTCGGGGCTGCACCGAGATCGGGCCTTCAAACGAGCCATGTGGAAAGCGCCGAGGCCGTCATCACCGACCGAGGCACGGGACCATCGTCGGCGTCGGGTCGGCCCGATCCGGGGCCCGAGGAGAACGCCTGGCGATCCCCGAGCGGGCCATGCCGCGGGAAGTTCCCCCGAGGGCCGCTCTTCGGGCTCGCCGCAGCGATGCTGCTCATCGCCCCCGCGTTCACCCTGGAGATCCCGTGGGGACGGCAACGCGAAGGGGGCGAGGAGACGAGCGCGACCGACGTACGCCCCAAACGACAAGTCCCCGTGGCCTCAAGGGGCGTCGCTCGACACCCCAGTCCCGGATCCGGTAGCGACCCGACGCGATGGGCGGCGCCCGCGGCCTGGAGGGACCTCGGCCGGCTCGCTCGATCCGGGTCCGGCCGGGCCAACCCCGCAACGCCTGCCCCGCCCGCCTCCGCCGGCGACCGCCCCCAGAGGGCAGCCCCGGCCGCGTGGCGGACCCTCGACACGCAAGGCACGTCGTCCGCCGCGTCCGCCGGCCCGCGGGCCGGAACGGCCCCCGCCGACGGCGGCCGCGGCTTCCGGTACCACCAGCATCAGGCCCTCGAACAGGCCGCAAGGGAGGTGAGAGGATGGCTCGGCTCATGGTCAGACTGATCGCGATCACCGTCGTCACCACGCCGATCGCGGCGGCCCGCGCCCAGGATGCGCCGATGGGGGAGGCGCCCGATCGGCAGCAGCAGCAACAGCCCGAGGAGTTCTATCCCGAGGACCCGGCGATCGAGCTGGCCAACGCGGCGTCGGCGAGGATCGCCCGGGAAGAGCGGGAACTCGATTCCCTGATGGAGGCGTTCCTCGACGCCGTCGACGCGACGCCCCCCGGCGCGTTCGACCCGGAGAAGGAGGCCATGACCGCCGACCTCATGCGTCGGGTCGCCCGCGGCATGGTCGCCCAGGGCCGGCAGATCATCGACCACTGGGAGGAGATGACGGCCCAGGCCGAGCAGCTCGAGAAGTCGCTCGACTCGGCCCCGGCCCGGTTCCGGGCGGCCGCCGAGGTGTACCGCGGCTACGCCGAGGCCGAGGAGTTCGAGGACCTGAGCGCCCTCTACCTCGACACGGCGCAGATGTTCGAGGGCAAGGCGAGGCTCGCCGAGCAGGAACAGCAGAGCCTCGGCGCCCTCACCGACGACGACCTCGTCAAGTACATCCGGCACGTCACGCGCTATTACGAGCGAATCATCCCGGCCCTCGAATACGCGGACGACCTGACCGCGGCGACGAGGTACGACGCCTTCGTCGAACGGCTGCGCAACTTCAAGGAACGGCACCAGCAGCTCGAGGAGGCGGTGCGCACGCTGCGCGACAAGGCCCTCGGCGAGAACGCCTTCGACGAGGGCATCCGGGAGAAGCACAAGGCCGAGGAAGCCGCGGTGAGGGCCGCGGCGGCCCCCGCCGTCCGGCCCGGCACGCGGACCGCCCCGGAGAGGGCCGATCAGATCGGGGCCTCCAATCCCCATTTCGCCCGGCTCGGCCTGGCTTTCGAGGAGGAATTCGACTTCGATCGGCTCGACCTGGTTGCCGAGGAGGAATCGAACCTGGATCTCCCCCCGCATGAGTGGGATGCCGAGGAGGAATTCAACTTCGATCTCCCTCCAGTTGACGGCTACGTGGTGGAGCAGACAGCCCAAGACCGTCACCGGATCAGGCGCGAGCAGGCCGCAAGCTACACCCGGGAGCAGGGCAGGCGTCCGGCGCCGCGGCTTCCATCGCGAGAGCAGGCTCCATGACGGGGCGATCGCGGCAACTCGTGCTGCGGGGAGCACGGACGCTCCCCCTGGCCGCGACCAGGGCGGCCGCGTTCCTGCTGTTCATCGCGGCCGTCCATCTCATCGCCCTGGGTGTCCTCGGAGCGGAGCCCCGACTCATCGGGTACGCCACCGTCCCGCTCTGCCTCATCAGTTTGATCTTCAGGAGAACAAGTTCACGAGCACTCCGCTTCACCGCCGCCCTCTACTGGGTACTGTTCAAGACCAGCTATTTCGCCTGTTCGGCAGCGGTTTTCCTCATCGGCGTGGCCTTCTACGCGGGCGGGGGCTGGATCGAGGACCTCGTCCTGCTCGCGTTCGGCCTGGTCGTCGCCATCATTGGCCTCGGATTCATCTTCCTACCGAAGCTCCTGGCTCGCCGGCCCGAGCCCCAGCGACTGCCGAGGCGAATCACGCCCGTCATTCCCGATCATCACGCGGCCGAGCGGCAGGCCGCGGCCGAACTCGGCAGGCTCTACCGCAAGGAGCGGAGACGATGACGATAGCGGCTTTGTTCTCCGAGAGATCGCGCGCGTTGTTCGCTTCGATCCGACGTCGGCGGGGCCCGTCGCTTGAAGAGTGGGCCCGCAAGAACAGCTACGTCTTCGGCGGGGTCCGCATCCCGCGGTCGCTCGGCAAGTTCCATTTCGCCTTCATCGGCGGCACGGGCGCGGGCAAGTCGGCGAGCCTCTATGCGTTCGAGAACAGCTTCCTCGGCGAGTTCCAGCCCGGCATGGACCGGCGCGTCTATCGGTTCGACCCGAAGAATGAGGCCTTCGCCTACCTGCGGGCGATGAACCCCGAGATCCCCATCTACATCATGAATCCGCTCCACCGGGAGAGCGTGGGGTGGGATGCCTTCCTCGACATCCTTGACAAGAACGACTGCGAGCAGATCGCCCGGATCTTCGTGCCGGAGCAACCCGACGCCCAGCAGCCGTTCTTCGCCGACGTGACGAGGTTGCTTCTCTACGGCGTTCTGCTCGCACAGGTCCTGACGCAGCCGGGATGGAGCTTCCGCGAGACCTGCCTCATCCTGCGGAACCCGTCCTACATCCGGCAGATGCTGGGACGAACCCCGCACACGCGGTTCCTGACCCAGCTCCTCGACGAGGCCCAGGGGGAGACCTACCGCAGCATCGTCAGCACGATCGTCACCCGCATCGCGCCGCTGGAGACCTTCGCCGCCTACTGGCACAACGCCCAGGTCAAGGTCTCGATCCGCGAGACGACCCGGGAATGCTGCGTCGTGCTCTTCGGCACGGACACGCGCTACGACAAGATCCTCGGGCCCCTGAACGCCCTCTACTTCAAGCTCGTGCAGCAATACCTGCTTGCGCGCGGCGACGTCGACTTCCCGCGGGACTACGTCATCATCGACGAGTTCGCGAAGCTCGGCGGGGACCGGCCCGTCGAGGGGTTCCTCGACCTGTGCGAACTCGGCCGCTCGCGGGGCGTGCGCGTCGCGATCTGCATCCAGACCCCGGCCCAGCTCGACAAGCTCTACGGCAAGCCCGGCCGGGAGATCCTGCTCGGCCAGTGCCAGAACCAGATGCTCTTCCGGACCGCGGACGAGACGGGCGCCGAGTACAACGCGAAGCGGATGGGCCGTATCCGCGGCTACGAGCTGCTCGGCAACATGGGGCTTTCGGCGGGATTCACCGAGGGCCGGACATGGGCCCCGGGCGGTGGATCCTCGTCATCGCAGCACTCGACCGGCCAAAGCGAAGGGGTCTCGGAGAGCTACTACGACCGGCCGTTCGTGCACCCCGACGAGTTCGCGAACCTGCCAGCCGCCGACTTCCTCTCCGGCATCCACGGCTTCGCCGACGTGCCGAGGACCGGCCTCTTCCAGACCGGCCGGTGGCGGTTCCACCTCGACACCGACTGGCTGCGGCGGCACGTGCCGCGGCCGCACCCCGAGGTGAGACCCTACGACGAGAGCCTGAGGCCGAAGGAGCACATGTACATGCACCCATTCACCCGCGAGGAACTTCGACGGATCGGGCTAGAACCGGATCCGGCGGATTTCTCGCATTGAGCGCCACGGCAACCGCGGCAGAAAGGGGGCCGAGCGATGGCCGATGACGAGAAGCAGCACATGGTCGTCCGGGTGATCGGGAGCGTCCGGTCCGCCGGGATCGCCGTCGTCGAGTCGACCCACGCGACCGCCCGCGAGGCGGTCCGAGCCGCGGCCGGACGTCCCGAAGTCGGCGTCTTCAAGGGGCCGAAAGGTCCGGTGCCCGACCGAGGCACCCCCTTCGAGCTACCGCTCGGCTGGGATCCCCGGGTGGATCAGATGGTCCGCAATTTCAGGCGTCAGGAGGAGCACGCGCAGCAGGCCGAAGTCATCGCCTGCAAGTGGGACGGCCAGCACGGGCCGCCACGGGTCGGGCTGAAGGTCTTCTACACCGACGGCTGGGACTACCGGGGCGTCGCCGTGGACCGCGTGGCCCGGCCGTTCGGCCGCATGGACCGTCCGATCGATGCCGAGCGCTGGGTCGCCGTCGAGCGCTTCCCGGGGATCCGCGCCGAGGGCAAGATCGTCGCGATTCGCAACACGGAAGAGGCGGCCCGGACTTGTGCCATGGAGCGGATGCATGAGCTCCGAGAGCAGCAGGGACACCTGGAGCCGGATGCCATCGAGCGGGCCGAGTTCAGCCCGCGGCTCGATTCGCTCCGGGCGGAGCACAAGCGTCAGCAGCTCCAACCGAAGCTCAAGCCCGGATAGCCCTACATCAGGTACAGGGCCCCGCCTGGCGGACGCGGGCAGCGGAAATCCGCGGATTCATCATCGACGAGGAAGGTCACCACCGCGACCGACGCCTCGCACGGCTGCACGACCATCGTGAGTTGGAGGAAGTGGAGCTCCGGATCGAGCGATCTCGGTTGTTCCTGGACCCACATGGGGACGGGATTGACGAACGTCCCGGCAGCAGGACGACCGGCGTCGATCCAGCTCCGCACGCCGCGTTCGATCGCGTCCCGGACCTTGTTCGGATCGCGCTCGATGAGCGGGTGGTTCCAGAGCCCGGCGGAGACCGCGGTCGGGTAGGGGATCTCGGCCCGGCAGTCCCGGACGATTTCGGTCACGTCGATGAGGACGCCGTCCGCCAGGGCCCGATCGCGACTGTAGTTCGATCCGATTTCATACATAATCAACCTCTAATTACAAGCTAACGCGCGGCGCCGGGGCAGTCAAAGCGCATTCGCTCGCACCGTTCGGCCCGCTGGCGGGGCAGGGGGGTCCATCCGTGCTCAGCATCAGCCCACTCTCATCCGGCCGGGCCGAGTATTACCTCCAGCTCGCCAACGCGAACTATTACCAGGAGGGCGGCGAACCCCCCGGGCAGTGGTATGGCCAGGGGGCGCGTGAATTTGGCCTCGCCGGCGAGGTCCAACCCGAACATCTCGAACGGCTCTGCGAGGGCTTCCACCCGCACGACGGCGTCACGCCGCTGGTCCGCAACGCGGGCCGCAAGGAGGGGTCCGCCCCGCGGAAGCCAGGCGACGATCTGACGTTCTCGATGCCCAAATCGGCCTCGATCGCGTGGGCCTGCGCAAGCGATGAACTCCGATCGAAGATCGAGCAGGCGGACCTGCGGGCCGTCCGGCAGGCCCTCGATTACATCGAGCAGACCTGCGGATTCGCCCGGGTCGGCAAGCAGGGGCTCGTGCGGCAGCAAGTCCCGCTGACCTTCGCCCTGTTCCGCCACGCGAGTTCGCGGGCCGGGGATCCGCAAATCCACACGCACGCCGTCTGCCCGAACGTCGCCGTCCACGCCGATGGCCGGACGACCGCCATCGACTCGACGGGCTTCTACCACCACAAGATGGCTGCCGGGGCGATCTACCGGGCGGCGCTAGCCGAGGGCCTCCGCCAGCTCGGCTTCGCCATCGAGCGGGACGGGCCCTCGTTCCAGCTCAGCCACATCCCCGAGGCGCTCACCGAGCACTTCTCGAAGCGACGGGCCGAGATCGAGGAACAGATCCTCAAGCGGGCCGGTGCGCTCGAAGCCGGGTCCGCCCGGATGGCCGAACTCATCACGCTGGAGACTCGGCGCGCGAAGGAAGAGCGTCCCCGCTCGGAGCGGCTCACCGAGTGGCAGGAGATCGCCTGGACCTACGGCGTCGATCGGGAAACGATCGCCGCCCATCTGCGAGCGCCGCCGCCGCTCACGCCGAGTGAGAAGGAGCGGGTGCGGACCTCCGTCTTCGCCGAGGCGATCCGGGATCTCTCCGAGCACCATGCGCACTGGAGCGAGAAGGACCTCACGCAGAAGATCGCCGAGGCCGCTCAGGGCCGCGGGCTCGATGCCCGCGACGTGCTGGAGACCGTGGCGAACAAGCTCGCGAGTCCCGACCTTGTGCCGCTCGGGAGGCTCGTCACCGAGCAAAGAGATCTCGCAAAACGCCGCTACGCAGAGCGCTCCGAAGATCGTTACACGACGCCCGAGATGCTCCGGATCGAGCGCGAGATGCTGGAGCGGGTCAATCGGATGGCCGATCGAAATTCGACCGTTGGGGAGCGGATCGTAACCGGCGTGCTCGGGCTCCGGCCGACGCTCTCCGAGGAGCAGGCCGAGGCCGTCCGCCACCTCACGACCAGGCCGGGGCTCGTGCAGTGCCTGAGCGGCAAGGCGGGCACGGGCAAATCCTACACGCTCGATACGTGTCGGCTCGTCTGGGAACTCTCCGGCAAGGAGGTCATCGGTTGCGCCATCGCGGGAGTTGCCGCCGACGAACTCCGCCGCTCGGCGAACATCCCCTCCGACACGCTCGCCATGACGATCGCGCGGCTGAACCGCCGCGACCTGGTCCTGACCCCTCATCACGTGGTCGTCATCGACGAGGCGGGCATGGCCCCGACGAAGGCGATGGCCGACCTCATCGCCCACGTCGAGCGGTCCGGGGCGAAGCTCGTGCTGGTGGGCGACGCCATGCAGCTCCAGCCGATCGGGGCCGGGGGTCCGTTCCGGAGCATCGCCGAACGGGTCGGCGATGCGCGTCTCGTGCAGATCCGGCGGCAGCGGGAAGAGTGGCGTCGGGAGGCCGTGCACGCCTTCTCTCGGGGCGAGGCGAAGGCCGCGCTCGTGGCCTACCTGGAACGCGAGCAGCTCCACGTCACGGAGGACCGCAGCGGGGCCATGCTCCGCCTGGTCGAGCAGTGGAAGGCCGATGGCGGGGTCGAGAAGCCCGCCGAGACGCTGCTGCTGGCCAGCCTGAATGTCGAGGTCCGCACGATCAATCGGATGTGCCAGGCGGTGCGGCTTGAGGCCGGGCAGCTCGGCGAACGGGCCCTGCACGTGGACGGCGACCGCATCCACGAGGGGGACCGCATCCAGTTCACGAAGCGGAGCCGGGCGCTCGGCATCGAGAACGGCTTCACCGGCGACGTGCTCCGCGTCGACGAGCGCGAGCGGACGCTCGCCGTCCGGCTCGACAAGGGCGGCCGCGAGGTGACGATCCGCACCGAGGACTACGCCCACATCCGGCTTGCCTACTGCTCGACGGTCCACAAGGCCCAGGGCCGCACGGTCGAGCGGGCGCACGTGCTGCTCGGCGGGCCACTCACGGACCGCCACCTCGCCTACGTGCAGGCCAGCCGCTCCCGTGGCGAAACGCACCTCGTCATCGACGAGCCCTCGGCCGGGCCGCAGCTCCGGGACGCCGTCCGCACACTCTCCCGGGCACGGCAGAAGGATCTTGCACACGACCTGATCGAGCTGCCCGAGCGGCAACAGGAGCAACAAGCCCCATCCCGGCGGATCTTGATGAGGCCCTGACCCTCGAATTTACGGGCGAGCCCGTATGGACGGGCCGAACGAGGTCGTGGCATGGTCCGCCTCATGCCGACGCTCACACCGGATCCCGATGGCCGATCGAATCCCCTGGAGGGGGCAAGCTTTAGGTCCACTCGCCCGCTCTCGCTCGACGAACTGCGGGAGTTCGTCGATGCCGTGCTGGCCGGGATGGCCGAGAACCGCGACGTGAAATGGGACGAGCAGGGGAAGCCCCTCGCAACGCTCAAGCACTGCGGTCAGGATCCCGAATGCACCTGGCTCTTCTACGAGGTCGACATGTCGGCCATCGGCATGCCGACCGACACGCCGCTCATCGTCCATTCCTACGCGGGGGAGGCCGACCTCGAATGGACCATCGGCCCGACGCCGCTGGCCAGGACGACGCGGGATTCGACGCCGGAGCAGGCGGCCGCCGCACTCGACATGCATGTGCTCCTCGACGGCTTCCGGCGCTTCGTCCTGGCCGATTCGGTGCTCTTCCCCACCTCGCTCACGAACGACGCGGGCAGGCAGAGCGGGCCGATCCTGATCGCTCCCGAGGACGGCTGTTGCTGCGAATGCGGGGGGATGCTCGAAGTGACCGGCGTGGACGATGCGACGATGAGCGTCGAGTGCGAGAACGGGCACGCTTACGATCTGGAGCACGACGCCTTCGACGTCGGGTTCGACTACGTGCTCGAATACCTCTCGCGGCGGGGTTCGGATTAGCCCTCGGGCGCCATGTCCTCGGGTCGGACGGGCTTCTCGCCAGGAGCCCGGATGGCAAGGATGACCACCTCATCTCCTCGCACTGTGAAGAGGGCCCGATAGCGTCGTTTCGGATGGATGCCGAAGAGGAGGTGCCGGATTTCCTCGGGAAATGCCGGATCCTCGTAGGCGAATCCGCACGAGAGGGGAAAATCGCGGAGTCGGAAGAGGGCGTCTTCGAAGCGGTCGTTGAGCCGCTGTGCGGCTTCCGGCGAGCGTTCGGCGAGGGCAGTCAGTCGCTGCTCGAAGTCGGCCTCGGCATCCCTGGTCAGCCGGACGCGGTAGCTCACGGCTTGTTGGTCGGTTGGAGCTTCTGCCGCATCCGCTCGACGAACTCAAACGCGTCCACGGTCCGCCCAGCGTACATGTCGTCGAGGCCGCGTTGAATCGCCCGGAGGGTCTCTTCCCGCTCCTCCTCGGGCGAATTCTCGTATTCCCAGCGGGCGAGGGCCTCGTCCAGCGTGAGGTCGGTCGCACCGCTGGCGAGCTGCTCGTCGATGAAACTCCTGAAGGCTTGCAGATCGTTCGCTCGGTCGGTGGCCATGGTCCTTTACCCTCCTCGTCTTCTCCCCTAGTTTACCACCATCGCACGTTTTTGGCACATCAGCATGAGGAAGCGGAACGACGAGATGGTCTCGGCTTCGGAAATCGCCTCGTGGGCCTGGTGCCCCGAGAGCTGGCGGCGGGAGCGCGGCCTCGGCGAGGAACCCGCGAATCAGGCGGCCTTGCGGCGGGGCGGGAGATTCCAGGGGCTGACCGCCGTCTTCGAGCGGCGATCGCGGGCCGTGCTCTCGCTGGGCATCTCGCTTCTCGTGCTCGCGATGCTCCTCCTGGCTGTGCTGTTCCTCCTCGGGGTGAGGCCATGACGCTGCCGTTCGGCGTGGCCCTGCTCCTGGCCGTCCTGGGGCTGCTCTGCGCCTTGCTCGCCCTCACTGCCCGAAGGAAGCGGGGCTTCGAGGCGGGGGCGACTGTCGCCCTCGACAGCGAGACGCTCTCTTCCGAGCGCCTCGGGCTCATCGGCCGCCCCGACCGGATCATCCGGCAGGGCCGGTATTTCATCCCCGAGGAATGGAAATCGGCGAAGCGTCTCCAGGACGCGCACCGACTCCAGCTCGGGGTGTACCTGCTGCTGGTGGAAGAGCGCTACGGCGTGCGCCCGCCGCACGGGGTGGTGGTCCTGGGCGACGGCTCTCGGGTCAAGGTCGAGAACACCGAGGCCCTCCGCTCCGAAGTCCTCGGCGTCGCCCGGAAGATCCGGGAGCATCGCCGGACGATCCGCGAGGCAATCCCCGTCGATCCTCCGGCGTGGAAATGCCGCGTCTGCGGCCAGCGAGGAAATTGCGCTCAGGCACAGCGGTGAATGGTCCGATGTGGGAAGGTCTCGCGGGGTACGTACCATTACCGGTGCTTCCGCAGGGGCGAAGGAGCCAAGAAACGGAACCTATGGTCTCGGGGGGCCTCGACCTCATTGAAGGCTTCTCTCCAATCAGTAAGAGTCGGCACTGATGACCTCGCCGCCCGCGACGGTCCCCAGGGCCCGCCAGGTCCAGCCGTTGACAGTCTCCTTGACGAAGCGGACCGAGCCGTCGCCGAACAAGGCGTTGACGCCGCCCGGGTGGTAGCTACGGGCCGTGATCGCGGCGAACGTCGGCAGGCCGCGCTTCTCGCGGCTGCTGGTCAGGTCGACCTCGGCGTACTCCCGGTTCGGCCCGCCGGGGATCTGCTTGTTCGGCGGCCACGCGGTGGTGATCCCATTGTGGTGGACGCCCGACTCGAACCATTGCGTCCGGCCCTCCCCCACGCGCACGGCGCAACCGCCGAGGTACTCGGGCGCGACGGCGTACGGGTCGGCATCCGGGCCGGGGATGTTGTGGGGGTCGTTGATGTGAGCCAGGGCCGGGCAGTCGCGGTAATAGGTCATGTACGCCTTGCCCTCGGACATCAGCAGGGTGTTGCTCGTACCGTCCCGGAACTCCGCCCACGTGCGGGACTGGTTGGGGCCGAAGGCGCTCCGGTTCTTCATCGTGCTGCCGATGCCGCCCCAGACGAACCAGTCTCCCTGGACGAACCCGTACGTGGCGATGCCCAGCCGGCTGTCCCCGGAGGCCCGCGCCGGGGGGCCGGTCTCGCTCGGGCAGATCAGCACCCCCACGACCTGGACGCGCACCGTATCGTTCGACCCGTCGAACATGTCGACGTCGAAGTTGATGGTGTTGAACAGCGGGCCCTGCTCGGCGTAGGGGAGGATCCTCGGGAAGGCCCCGAAGCTGTTCGTCCAGGTGACCGTCGTCCCCGAGCCGGCGATCGCCAGGGATGGCGGTAGCGCCCCGATGGTGCCGTGGTAGTTGTGCAGGGCCAGACCGATCTGCTTCAGGTTGCTCGTGCACTGCATCCGCCGGGCGGCTTCGCGGGCGGCCTGCACGGCGGGCAAGAGGAGGGCGATCAAGACGCCGATGATCGCGATGACGACCAGAAGCTCGATCAGCGTAAAACCACGACGCGATATCATTGCATGAGATCTCCGGAGGCGATGGCGATACCGGGACAGCTCGGCTCTCTTGGCAAATCCAGTGCCCTGAGCATCCCGGAGCGTATAATCGCCCGTGGGAACGTCTTACGTCCCTCCCGCGAAGGACCTGATGCGTTCCGGTGGTGGAATTATCGCCACGTTCGGCGATTTGTTGTCCACGCCGGGTTGGTTCGATCAGGACTCTCCGATTGCGTTGGTCGATACGAAATCAAATCCTGATTCCCCTCATCGTCATCCAGGGCATGGCGGTCTGTGCCATCACGCTGGTCACGGCGACCCTCGCCGCACGGCGGAGCGAACGCCAAGTTATCGACCGCTTGAATGGCGTCGTCGAAGCCCTCGGGCACGCGAACTTTCCTTACACGGAGAGCGTCCTCGCCAGGATGCGGGGCCTCTCCGGGGCCGAGTTCATCGCTTATACGGCCGACGGTCATGTCGCAGCGACGAGCTTTTCGAGCCTCAAGGACACGCCCCCGCCACCCCGTTCCATCCCGCAGGCGGCGTGCCTCGACTCGCTCGGCGAATCTCCGACGGTGCTCTTGGACGGCGTCCGCTACTTTGCGGTGCCGCTCCCGCCGTCGGCTCGTCCGCACTCCTCGTCGCTCCTGGTCCTCTACCCCGAGACCAGTTGGCGGCAGGCGAGGCGCGAAGCCGCGGCGCCGCCCCTGATGTTCGGAGGGGGCTCGCTCCTGCTGATGGTGGCAATCACGAGCTGGGTTGCTCAGCGCATCGGCCGCCGAATCCGAGACGTCAACCAGCAGGTGGCCCGCATCGCCGGGGGCCACTTCGAGGGCTTCGACCCCGGCCGCGACCGGGACGAGATCGCGGACCTCGCCCGCTCCATCAATTCGATGTGTCACCAGCTGAGGGATATGAGCCGGACGATTCAGCGGTCGGAGCGGACGCGGCTGCTGGCCCAGCTCGCGGCGGGCCTCGCCCATCAGATGAGGAACTCGCTCACGGGGGCGAGGATGAGCGTCCAGCTGCACGCGAGGCGGTGCCCCATCCCGGCGGGCGACCGGAGCTTGGACGTCGCCTTGAGGCAGCTCGCCATGACCGAGGAGCAGGTCAAGGGCCTCCTCTCGCTCGGCCGCGTCGAGAGCCGACCCCCAGCGGCGTGCGACCTCCGGCGGCTCCTCCGCGATATCGCCCTGCTCGTCGGTCCCGCGTGCGAACACGCCAAGGTTACGCTCGATGTCCGGGGCGATGGGGCACCGCTCGAAGTGATGGCCGAGGAATCGGGGCTCCGGGCCGCCGCCTTGAATCTGGCCCTGAACGCCATCGAGGCCGCTGGACGCGGCGGGTCGGTGCGGCTCGAAGCCATCTGCGACGGCGAAGCGGTTGCCATCGAGGTCAGCGACACCGGGCCGGGGCCGCCGCCGGGGCTCGCCGTCTCCCTGTTCGAGCCGTTCACGACGAGCAAGCCCGAGGGGGTCGGCCTCGGGCTCGCCCTCGTCCAGCAAGTCGCCACCCGGCACGGAGGCGCGCTCTCCTGGACCCGAGCGGGCCACGAGACCCGCTTCCGCCTGTCGCTCCCGCGAGTCGTAGAAGCCGCAAAGGAAGCCGTATGAGCCGTATCCTCATCGTCGACGACGAGGCGAGCATCTGCTTCGCGCTCCGCGAGTTCCTCACCGACGAGGGGCACCGGGTGGACGTTGCCGCCTCGGCCGAGGAGGGCTTCAAGCTCGCCGAGGACGGCCCTCCCGATGCGATCGTGCTCGACATCCGCTTGCCCGGCATCGACGGGCTGTCAGCCATCTCCGAATTCCGGAGCCGCATCGGCCCGGCCCCCATCGTGGTCATCACCGCGTTCGGCAACCTCGAGACCGCCGTCCGGGCGATGGAGGGTGGGGCCTTCGATTACCTGGTCAAGCCCTTCGATCTCGACCAGGCCGCGATCGTCGTTAAGCGGGCCCTGGAGACGCCGAAGGTCCAAGGGAGCCCCGCGGCAGCGACCGCGGCCGACGGTGCGGAGGCCCTCATCGGGACGTCGCCCGCGATGCAGGACCTGTTCAAGAGCATCGCCCTCGTGGCACCGACCGATGTCCCGGTCCTCATCACGGGCGAGAGCGGCACCGGCAAGGAGCTGGTGGCGTGGGCCATCCACCGGCACAGCAGCCGCAGATCCGGCCCGTTCCTCCCGATCTGCCTCGCGGCACTCAGCCCGGGCCTCGTGGAGCGGGAACTCTTCGGCCACCTCAAGGGGTCGTTCACCGGCGCGGCCCAGGACCGGGAGGGGCTCCTCGAACTCGCATCGGGCGGGACGGTGCTGCTGGATGAAATCGGCGACGTGCCATCAAGCCTCCAGGTGAAGCTGCTCCGGGCTATCGAGCATCGCGAGGTGACCCCCGTCGGGGACGCCCGGCCACGGCCGACCGATATCCGGGTCATCGCCGCGACGAATCGGCCGCTCGCGGAACTCATGGCGGCCGGGCAATTTCGCGAGGACCTGTTCTTCCGCCTGAGCGTCTTCCCGATCCACCCCCCGCCGCTCCGCGACCGGCGGGAGGACATCCCGGCCTTGGCCGAGCACTTCCTGAGGCAGTCTCGCTTGCCGGATGTCGCCGACACCCACCTCACCCAGGAGGTCATCGGTGAACTCCGCTCGCGGCCTTGGGCCGGGAACATCCGCGAGCTTCGCAACGCCATCGAGCACGCGGCGATCGTCGCCCGAGGCCGGACGATCCGCCCGGAACATCTCCCCCCGGCCGCGTGCGGTCCGGGGCGGATGGCCACGATCGCCACGGGCGAAATCGAGCCACAGCTCGCCGAGTGGGCACGGCAGGAGGCGGTGCGACTTCGGGGCTGTCCGGATGAAGCGGCCCTCTACGAACGATTCTTGGAGTTGACGGAGCCCCACGTCCTCCGGGCCGTCTTGGGAGCATGCCTCAATAATCGGGCCCAAGCCGCCCAGGTGCTCGGGATCCACCGGGCGACTCTCCGCCAAAAGCTGAATAAATACGGGATCTCATAGATTGTATCGACAGATTACTTTAAGGCGATTCCCGAAGACTCCGCTTCAAATTCAAAGTCTCACAACGGGCTCGCCTACCGGGAATTTGTGAGACAGAACGTTCTTCGCGTTCTTCTGCTCCGCTGCGAGCAGACCCATCCTCGGGCCGTCCGTCGGCCGCCGTCCCTCGGCTTCGGAGCCGCTCCGCTGCGTGCTCATGCCGGGCGAAGCCCGTCACTCCGCTCGCAACCGCTCCGCTCCATCCGTCGCGACACGGCAAGACCGAAACGAACAGCGGCATCCGGTCCCAGGGACCGGATCGGTATAGCTGTTTCCCGTCCGGGGGAGGGCCGCGTTTGTCTCCAGCCGGGAGTGAAAGACAAACGCGGCCCTCCCCCGGACGGAAAAACGGCTGTCGGGGAGGCGGGTCCCAATAAATGGAGAAACACCATGGTAAACCGAGACGACATCGTCATCTTCTGTTACACCCGAGCCGACGCCATCCGCGACGGCGTGCTCATCGACGTGACCGAGACGGCACGCGAAGCCGGGTTCCGTATCCCCGTGGCCATGACCAGCGCCGCGTGGGCGCTCTGCGTCGAAATTCCGGAGGGAGTCACGGGCCAGGACCTGAGCGGCAGGATTTGGGACGTGCTGATCATGCTCCTCTACGCCATCAAATCGAAGAACGCGAGGGGCAGCGAAATCCGCTACCACCTGCATGTCCGGAATTCGAACGAAGAGGGCGAACCGCCGCTGGTCGAGCTGAAAGCCCTGTGCGGCCCCGGCGACGAGGGCGAGCCGGTCATCACCATCATGCTGCCGCACGAAGACTAACCGACCAGGCCGGGCCACGAGGCCCGGCCCCTTCACGGAGGAAAACGCCATGAATCGAGAAAAGCGAAAATCACCGGCCAAGGAGGCATCGACGAAACAAACCTACCGGCTCGCGGGGAAGCTCTGTCCCCGCTGCCACAGCGCGGGCCCATTCCTGCTCGACCCGTCCGACGATTTCATCGTCGTCGCCGACGGGTCCCTCGAATTCCCGCCGGGCGAATGGGGCCTGGACATCGACTGCGATTGTGCCGCCTGCGGGTTCGCGGGGCGTCTCGAGGATTTCTGCGAATGGGTCGAGGTCACGGGCGAGGAGCGTGCTACCGTCCTCCGCGTGTTTCTGGAATCCCGCGGCCCTCGTCCGGTCGACGGATTCAATCGGCCACCGGCCAAGGAGTCGCTGCCCGAGACGGTCGCCAGGGCGATCGAAGAAATCCTCTGGCACTACTGGGAAGCCGAGCACGAGAATTTCATCGCCGATGAGCCCGGCCCGGACGAGGAGCATATTTTCCGGCATCTCGTGGCCGTGGACGGCTGGTTCGAAGGCTACGAAGTCAGCGCCGAGCAAATCGTCGCCGAGTTCACGGACGAGGACCTGAGGGACGCAGCGAGGCGAAGGGCCCGCAGATTCCGGGGAGAATAACGCCGGGCCGGGCCTCGCTGCCCGGCCCGATTTCCTCGCCTCAATAACCCCTGAACCAATGGCCGCCCCCCCGCCCGAGAGAGCAGGGCAGGGGAGCGGCGCTGTAGTGCCTCACCTGGAACTGGAATGCTCTGCCGGTTGGGTTAGTATGGCCCCAATCGGAGGCACCTTCCATGAGTCAGACTCGCAGACACTTCACGCCCGACCAGAAGGCCCAGATCGTTCGAC
>NZ_RYZH01000016.1 GCF_003977685.1 Tautonia sociabilis
CCGCATCGCTGGTGGGCGTGGTCTGGGACGGGCAGGCCGACCGACGCCGACGGCGAGGGGGAGGTGCCGGGGCCCCGAGCCCACCGAACCTGCACCGGCAGCTTGACAGTCCCCCTCTCATAGATGGGTTCGCTCCGTCCGGGGACGCCGTGAGGGAGGCCGGGGCCCTTCGGCGGTTGTCGACGAAGGCGCAAGGGGATCGGCCCAGGAGGTCGGTTCCCCAGCGGCTCGGGAAGGACCCGCGATCCCGGCGAGCATGATCGACAGCCCCCGACGGACGACGAACCTCCGATCGATCGATCGGCTCTCTCTGAGATGATCGCGAAATCGGGCCGGTTCGGTGAGCGACGATGCTCAAAGGGGACGCGAATGAGGGCGGCCCGCCGGGGATGGCGGGCCGCCCTGGGGAGGTGGGACGAGAGAAGGTCCGGCCCCGGGGCGTGGGCTCAGCCCTTGGGGCCGCGGACCTTGGCGTGGAGGGCCGCGTCGGGATCCTCCATGAACTGCCAGTCTCCCTGGTTCCAGGGGCCGCGCTCGTCGCTGCCGAGGCCGACGTCTCCCTGGCCATCGCTGGAGAGATTGTAATAGGTGTTCAGCTCGGTGTCGGGCTCCAGTTCTCCCTCGAATTCCTTGCCGAGGCTCTCCAGGGCGGCTCGGAACATGCGCTGGTGCGACATTTCTCGGGCCATCAGGTACTTCAGGGTTTCCTGGCAGCCCTTGTCGTCGGTGAGGGCGATGAGACGTTCGTAGGCCATTTTGGCGCCGGCCTCGGCGGAGATGTTGTGCTTGAGGTCGGCGACGGGGTCGCCGGAGGAGCGGACCCAGTCGCTCGTCCAGGCGTTGCCCATGCTGTCGAGGAAGTGAGGGCCCTTGCCCATGACGGAGAAGAGGGTGTCTTCGTAGGCGGCTTCGCGATCGGCCTTGCTGGTGAGCTGCTCGACCATCAGGCCGACCATCTCCAGGTGGCTGACCTCTTCGGTGGCGACATCCATGAGCAGGTCTCGGATCCCCGTGTGGTCGCAGGCGAAGCTCTGGACGAAGTACTCGGCCATCGCCGTGAACTCTCCGGAGCGGCCGCCGAACTGCTCCAGCAGCTTCTGGGCGAACTTCGGGTCGGGGGCGTCGACCTTCACGGGGAAGATGGGGCGCTTGCGGTGCAGGAACATCGGGGGGAGTCTCCTCGGCGTGGATCGGACGGGATGCCTGTTGACATCGGGTCAGCCGATGCAAGCGGCGCGCCGAGGGACTGTGGTGGCGATCAGCCATCGCCCGAGGAGAGGGGAGGCCGGGGTCGGGTCGGGTCGGGTCGGGTCGGCCCCGGACCCGGCCGTCTTCCGCGCCGCGGCCTCCCCGAGCCCTCCGGATCAGCCGGCGAGGGCGGCGGCGGGGCGGAGGCGTCGGGAGGTCTGGAAGACGTCGTCGACGATGTCGTCGAGGCTCATGGTCAGCTCCCAGTCGGGGTAGTGGGAGCGGAACTTGCGGAGGTCGCTCATGTAGCAGATGTGGTCGCCGACGCGGTTCTGCTCCTGGTAGGAGTGCGGGATCGGCCGGCCGGCGAGCTGGCCGAAGCGGTCGAGCAGCTCCAGCAGGCTGGCGGCGTTGGCCCGGCCGCCGCCGAGGTTGTAGACCTCTCCGGGGCGGGGATCGCGGTAGAAGGCCTCGAAGGCCCGGACGACGTCCTCGCTGTGGATCTGGTCGCGGACCTGCTTCCCCTTATAGCCGATGATGGTGTAGGTGCCGCCGGTCAGGGCGACTCGGGCCATGTAGGCGAGGAAGCCGTGGAGCTGGACGGCGCTGTGGAAGGGGCCGGTGAGGCAGCCTCCCCGGAAGATGCCCGTCTTCAGGCCGAAGTAGCGGCCGTACTCCTGGGCCATCACGTCGCCGGCGAGCTTGGAGCAGCCGAAGAGGCTGTGGGTGCTCTGGTCGATGCGCAGGGTCTCGCTGATCCCCTCGTAATCCTCGGGCCGGGCATAGTCGTACCGGGTGGGCAGCTCGACGAGGGGAAGCTCGTTGGGGGCGTCGCCGTAGACCTTGTTCGTGCTCATGAGGATGAACACGGCCTCGGGAGCGTGCAGGCGGGTGGCCTCCAGGAGATTCAGCGTGCCGACGGCGTTGACGTCGAAGTCGTCGAAGGGGCGGCTCTTGGCCAGGTCGTGCGAGGGCTGGGCGGCGCAGTGGATGATGAGGTCGGGCGTCGTGTCGGCGACGACGCGGAGCATGGCGGCTCGGTCTCGGATGTCGAGGTGGCGGTGCTCGAAGTTCTCGCAGGAGTCCTTCAGGTTGCGGAGGGTCCAGGAGGTGTCGCCGTCGGGGCCGAAGAAGTCGGCGCGCATGTTGTTGTCGATGCCGAAGACGGCGTCGGCCTTGGCGTCGAAGTAGCGGACGGCCTCGGATCCGATCAGGCCGCTGCTGCCGGTGACGAGCACCTTCATGATGTCTGCCCTCGTGGCCACTGCCGCCGGCGGTTGGGTGGTCCCGAAGGCGCCGGCGTCGCTCCGTCGATGTCCATCCCTGGGGGCGGTCGAGGCCGCCCGGCGAGGGGGGATGGTAGCCCGATCGTCGGGGGCTGGCAAGAGCGATGCCCTGGGTTTCCTGGCGAGAGAACCGACCGATCCGGAGGGAATCGAGGACAGGCCGACCGTTGCCCAGCGGCGGACCTCCTTGGACGTTCCCTCGCTGACCAGCAGCGGTCGGGGGAGGTTCTCAAGCCCGACGAACCCGAGGAACCACGGTCGAGTCATCGCCTCCGCCGGGTCGACGCCCAAGTCGTTCGCGAGTTCTCCGATGAAGGCGTCAAGGTGTGGGGGGGACACTGACATGCGATCGATCGCACAAGCCGCGGCGAAGGGCCGAGAGGCCGGGAGAAGGGGGGCGGTCGGGTCGAGCCAGGGTGGCTCATCGCGCTTGCCTGCCGATCGGTTCCTCAGGAGGCCGGCCGATTGATCGGCCTTCACATTCTTGCGACAACGATTAGGATAGCGAAGCACGGTTCGTTGCCGGGAGGCCAGACGAACCCACCTGGGCAGGGAGGTTCCCGCGATGCGCATCCTGATGGTCACCTCGTTTCCGATCGTCGGGCAGACGGACGGCACGGCGATGCTGGCGATCCAGGTCTTCCGGGCCTTGAGGAGGCGGGGGGTCGAGGTCGCGCATGCGTATCTGAAGGCCCGAAGGCCGTGGGACGTGCCGTTCGAGGGGGAGTTCGAGGGGGCGCCGAGCTTCTCGCTGCCGCCGTCTCGGTGGATCGGCGGGATGGCGGAGATTCGCCGGAGGTTCCCGTTCGACCTGGTGCACGCCGAGCACTACGGCGGCGCCTGCCGGGCCCTGGCGGCCTGCAAGCTCAACGGCTGGCCGATGATCTACTCGATCCACTCGCTGCTGGGCGAGGAGGTGGAGCGCGACCGGCTGGGCCGGGGGCTGGTCTTCCGGTCGTACCGGGCGCTGGAGCGGCAGGTCTGCCGGTATGCCAGCGGCGTGGTGGTGCTGGGCCGGGGGGTGAAGCGGATCGTCGTGGAAGAGAAGGGCGTGCCGGAGGAGCGGGTGGTGGTGATCCACCCGGGCGTGAACCTGGCCGACTACGCCCCGGGGCCGGCGGCGGAGATCGAGGGAATCGACCCCGAGCATCAGGTGATCATGTATGTGGGGAACATTCGGGACCCGAACCAGGGGGTGCCGATCCTGATTGACGCCCTGCCCCGCGTGTTCGAGGCCCGGCCGGAGGCGCGCTGCGTGCTCGTCGGCGGGCCGGCCGACGAGGGGGAGCGGTATCGGGCCCGGCTTGGGGAGTGGGGCGACCGGCTGATCGTGCTGCCCGGCAAGACGCCGGAGCAGATCACGGCGCTGACGAGAAGGGCCGACGTGCTGGTCCACCCTCGGCTCGCCTGCCGGGAGAACGACTCGGTGCAGACGAAGATGGCGGTCTACCTCGCCTCGGGCCGGCCGATCGTGGCGACGAATTACGGCGATTATCAGCAGATTTTGGGAGACACCGGCGCCGGGTTGCTCACTCCGGTCGACGCGGAAGCGCTGGCCGACGGCATCGCGGAGGTCCTGGGCGACCCGGTGCTCTCGGGCCGGCTGGCGTCGGCGACGCGGGCGGCGGCCGAGCAATACGTTTGCATGGACCGGAACGTGGATCGGTATCTCGGGCTCTATGAGACGGCGCTGGTGTTGGGACCGAGACGGGAGAGGCGGAAGGCCCGGGCGTCGGCCTGAAGGGAAGGGCCCCTCGTGGAGGTGGGGGAGGCTTGCCGGGCTCCTCGTGGGCGGGGCCCGGCCTCAGCGGAGCGGGCGGAGCCCCAGGTCAGATCGGCGATCGTTGGTCTGTTTGAGTGCCCGGGGCTCCCGCTTCAGGAACTTGACGAGCTGGGAGGCGGAGCAGCCGAGCGCCTCGGACGCGGCCTTGACGTCGAAGTCGAGGGAGGAGAGCACGTCGAGGGCCTCGGCCAGCAGGGCGGGGAAGTCGTCGTGCTCGGGGCTGACGACGAGTCGGCCGCCTCGGAGTCGGGAGGTCCAGAGGGGGCTCGGCCCGGCTCCGGGATCGGCGGGGTGGCGGATCTCCAGGGCGAGGATGACGCGGAGCCGAGCCAGGGCGACGGCTCGGTTCTGGCCCTGGGAGCGGCGCTCGTTGGCCTCGGCGGAGAGGCCGCTGGGGCGGTGGGTGAGGATGGCGGCGGTCTCGACCTTGTTGCGGTTCTGGCCGCCGGGGCCGGATCGGCGGGAGAACCGGACGTCGCAGTCGGCCAAGAGCCGGTCCGGGGGCAGCGTGGCGGGATGGGGGCCGGCGGAGGGACCGAGGATCATTCGCCGATCACCTTGATGAGCACCCGCTTGGGCCTGCGACCATCGAACTCGCCGTAGAAGATCTGCTCCCAGGGGCCGAAGTCGAGCGTGCCGTTTGTGACGGCGACGACCACCTCCCGGCCCATGACCTGACGCTTCATGTGGGCGTCGGCGTTGTCCTCGCCGGTGCGGTTGTGGTGGTAGGTGGTGGGGGAGGGGTCGAACGGGGCGAGGCGTTCGAGCCATCGGGCGTAGTCGTGGTGCAGGCCGGGCTCGTCGTCGTTGATGAAGACCGACGCGGTGATGTGCATGGCGTTGGCCAGCACCAGGCCCTCCCGGATGCCCGATCTGCGGAGGACCTCCTCGACCTGGGGCGTGATGTTCAGGAACCCCATGCGGTCGGGGAGGTTGAAGGTGAGGTATTCGGTGTGGGACTTCATGGAGGGAGGGCTCGAGATCGGGCTGATCGATCGGGAAGGGCCGGCGATCGGAGCGGCCGGGGCCATCGTGGGTGATTGTATCGCCTGGCGTCGATGGTTGCAGCGCGATCCTCGGGACCAGGAGGGGCCCTCGGTTCGGCAGGCGGGAGGAGGAGACGCTCAGGGTGAGGTCGGGTGCTTCGGGAGGGCATGCCGCCAGGGGAGTCGTTGCGACCGGGCGTTGCCGGGACTTGCCGCGAGCGTTGGGGGGGGAGCCAGGCCGAGGGTGTCGAGGAGGGCTCCGAGGCGGTCGAGGGTGGAGCGGGAGGAGGGATCGGCGGCGAGGTTGTGCCGTTCGTCCGGGTCGTCGTCGAGGTTGTAGAGCCAGTGCTGGGGGCCGAGGGATTCGTGGTGGCGGCGGAGGTAGGCCCAGCGGTCCTCGGTGAGCAGCCACATCGGGCCGAAGGCGGCGGGCTTGCGGGGGGAGCGGGGAAGCCAGGGCATGTGCTCGACCTCGCTGAGCACGGGGGCGTCGGGGGAGTCGAGGGCGGTCTCGTCTCCCCAGAATCGGGAGAGGGAGCGGCCGGGGAAGCGGGGGGCGTCGGGGTCGTTGAGCAGGCGGAGGACGGTGGCGGGCACGTCTCGGACGGAGACGGCGGACGGGACGGAGCGCCCCTGGGGAACGCTCATCCCCCGGGCGCCGGCGACGACGAGCGGGACGTGGACGAGCGGGCGATGCAGGCTCATCCCGTGGCCGATCAGGCCATGCTCGCCGAGCATCTCGCCGTGGTCGGAGGTGACGATGACAAGCGTGTTGTCGAGCAGCCCTCGGGCGTCGAGGCCGTCGAGGAGGGCACCGAGCTGGCGGTCGGCCCAGCAGATGCCGTCGTCGTAAGCGTCTCGGATGAGCGCGGCGACCTCGGCTCGGGCGGCGGTCAGGGCCTTGGGCTCGGGGCCGGAGGGGTCGGCGTCGCGCTCGGCCTCGAGGGCGGAGAGGCGGTCGAGCTCGGCTTCGAGCCGGGCGTCGGAGACCCGGGAGTAGGGACGGGGGGCCTGGGGGGGCAGGCTGTAGGGGGAGTGAGCGTCGAAGTAGTTGACGAAGACGAAGTAGGGCCGGCCGAAACGCCGGGTGCGGTCGACCCAGGAGAACAGCGCCTGGTTCAGCTCGCTCGCGTCGAGCCGACGGCGCTGCATGGGGGAGAAGAGGCCCCACTCCCGCTCGAACCGGGTGATGAGGTCGGCGCCGAGCCGGCAGGAGCGGAGGAATTCTCGGGGGGTGATCCGGCGGGTGATGTTGCCGGGCACGTCGTGGTAGTGGAGGAAGCCGCGGTCGAGGCCGTAGTGGGCGCTGCCGTAGAAGATGTTGCCGACGAAGCCTCCGGTGGCGTAGCCGCGGTTTCGGAGGTGCTCGGCCAGCGTCCTCCTCGAACCATCGAGGGGGGAGTTGACGCCGGCGGAGGTCTGCGACATCGGCAGTCCGGTGAACAGGCTTGCATGGGTTCCGAGCGTGAACGGGGCGGTTGCCCTGGCCTCGTCGAAGCGGACGCCTCGGCGGGAGAGGGCCTCCAGGCGGGGGCTGGTGGGGCGTTCGTACCCGTGGAGGCTCAAGTGATCGGCCCGGACGGTGTCGAGCACCACCAGGAGGACGTTCGGGGCCCCCCGGCTCGGCTCGGGGCCGAGGCGGAGGCCCAGCGGCTCTCGGGAGGCGGGCACGACCCCGCAGGTCAGCAACAGGGCGAGCCAGCCGCCGGCGAGGTACGGGAGGCTTCGCCGGGCGAACGAGCGGAACCGGGGGGAGTCGAGCCGGGCCCTGGGGCCGAGGCGGACGGCCGTGCCCAACGCCAGGAGGAAGACGGCCGCCGGGTGGAGGCCGGGGATCGTCCCCAGGGCCGCTCGGACGCCGACGAAGACGAGCAGGATGGGCAAGGCGACCGCGACGGCCCGGGGCAGGAGCCGACGCAGCAGGCCGAGGGCTCCCCCGGCCAGGGCGAACAGCGAGGCGTTCGCCAACGGGGCCATCCACGGGGAGTGCCAGTTCCGCCAGAGATCGGGGCTGCCGAGCAGGGGCTCGAAGACCTCTCGCCAGGAGAGCAGGAGGACGGCCTCGAGCAGGCCGCAGGCCAGGCCGATCCAGCCGCAGAGGGCCCAGATCGCGGGCGCCGAGACGCTTGGCGCCGGCGGCAGCGCGCGGGCCAGCCGGGCCGAGACCACTCGGGCGTGCCGGCCGTGGCGGAGGAGGCGCTTCGAGGCGGCCCGGACCCGGAGGATCGGGGGAGGACGGCGGGTCGGTTCGGTCCCCGGCATGCGGAGGCGACTCCCAGGGGGACGACGCTCGGATCGCCGGGAGGCCCCTCGGGCCTCCTCGGCGGGGTGCGTCGGTGGCCGTTCCGGTATGCGATGCGGGGAGATGCGTCAAGGCCGATCGGACCGGCCGGGTCAGCTCGTCAGGTGGACGAGATCCCAGGCGGCCAGGGTCCGGCCGGCGCCGTGGACGACCTGGAGGGGCTGGCCGTCGAGGCGATCGGTCCAGCCGTCGCTGCGGACTCGGAAGCTGCCGGGGGGGAGGCCGACGAGGACGTAATTCCAGCCGGAGGGGATCGGGAGCCAGGAGTCGGGGTGCGAGTAGAGGTGGGCGTTCATGGCGGTCTGGTCGCCGAAGTCGGTCGAGCCGCGGAGGGAGTCGGACTCGTGCAGCGTCCAGGCGGCGTCGAGGTAGCGGGCGAAGACTCGGGCGGTGCCGGCCGCGAAGCCGCCGTTGATGACCTGGCGGTCGAGCAGCAGGTCGAGCCAGTGGCGGCGGCTGGCCTCGTCGTGGATGGAGGTCAGCCAGGAGTAGGAGCCGCCGGGGGCGGTTTGGCGGAAGGTCAGCACCTCGAGGACCGCCAGCAGGCGGTCGGGGTGGGCTCGGACGAGATCCCAGAGCGGGGAGATTCGAGCCTGGAAGAACGTGTCGCCGGCGTCCCAGTAGGCGACCGGGGTGTCCTCGGGCCAGCGCTCGACGACGGGGCGGAAGTCGCGGAGGCGCCCCTTGGCCGGGTGGAGGTCGTCGGGCACGACCTCCAGCTCGATGCCGGGGGTCGCGGCCAGGAGACGGCGCTCGGAGGGGTAGAGGCCGCTGGCGAAGGCCGTGATGGTTTCGGTGTTGCCCGCTCGTCGGAAGCTGCCGACGAACCGGCGGAGAAACAGCCGATAATGGCGGCGGTCGAAGGCGGCCAGCACTCGGCCGGGAGGGCCTCCCTCCGACGCCGACGGCGGGGAGGCCTCCGGGGGGGGCGAGGCGAGCGGAGGGGGCGGAGCGGCGGGTTCGGCAGGCTCCTGGACGGCTCGGGGAGCGGGGCGATGCCAGGCCTCGGCCCCTTGGAGGTACCCGATACCGAGGCCGTCGCGGCGGAGGTCCTCGCAGCAGCAGAGGCACTCGCACTTGCCCGGCTCCCACCGGAAGATCAGGGCGCGTAGGCGATCGCGCCGGAACATCACCGCGGCCATGCCGACATGGCGGGGGTAGTCCCAGTGGTCGTGGCCCGAGGCCATCTCTCCGGCCGAGTCGGCGGCCAGGGCGGCGAAGGCGGGGCGGCGGCGGAGCCCCTCGACGAGCCGGGAGGCGCAGAGGGGCCCGAGGACGACGTCGTCGTCCAGCAGCAGGACGAACGGCGAGGATCCGACCCCCCGGCCCGCGTTCCGGGCGCGGGTGATCGTCTCGAAGCGGTTGACGTCGGAGGGAAAGGGTGTGCCGATCAGGCGGTGGACGTGCAGCCGGACGCCGCGCTGGGCCTGGATGCCGGCCCAGACGTCGGGCCGGGGGGGCTCGTCGTCTCGGGAGAGCAGCAGGAGGTCGACGTCGGGGAGGTTCACGATCGGGTCCGGTCGAAATTGGGGAGGGGCCGGATGCCCCAGCCAGCGCATGTCAGGGCTGGGGCTCGGGGCGGTTGGATCAGCAGCAGTAGGTGCGGGACGGTTGAATCAGGGCGGCCTCGGCGGCCGTCACCCCGAAGAGCGCACGGGTCTTGACGACGACCGGGGCCTGTTCGGGGACATGGATCACCACCCCCTGGAACAGAAGGATCTCAGGAGAGGACTCCTCGGTGCTCTCCCTTCGATTGAGCTCCTCGATGGCCTGGGCGATGGGTTGGGCCAGCTCATCGACCGTGTAGGAGCGGAGTTTGGTTTCCTCGCGGTCGTCGTTCTTGATCGGCTCGGGCTTGTCAATGACCAGGAGATTCTCCACAGCCAGGAACCGGTCGACCTCGAAATGGGTGCCGATCCGCTGGACCAGCTTGATGAGGTAAGTGGGCCCTCCGATCCCGTACCGGGCCAGGTCGGGAGCCACTCCGGGGTTGCGGATCAAGTAGAGATCCCCCGTTGCTGGGGGGGGGGAAGGGAGGGCGATGGTTCCGGCCAGGGCGAGGGCGAGCTGCTTGACCGGGCCGAACGCCGTCATCGGGATGGGGTCGTCTGCCACGACAGAGGCCTCCGGGTTGCAACCGCGGGCGTTTCGCTGGGAAGGGTGGGGCGCCCGATCGATCAGGGGACGCCGATCAACAATTGGAAGCGAACCGTTCACTCACAGATCTTGTAATAACATCGATGAGCGATCGGAATGTATCCGTTCGCTCACCGGTTATGCAACGATAATCCGTCGGATTCGGCCGAGGGGATCGTCCGGACGACCCGGAAGCCCATCCAGTAGTACACGGAGCTGGCGCGGACCGTGTCGCGGTGGGCCGAGCGGGCCAGGGACGGCGAGCCGTCGAAGACCCCGCCTCGGATCATCCGCCAGGAGTCGCCCGAGGGGGGGATCGGGTCGACGTGGTCGGGGACGGGCCGGTTCCCGGCGTCGGGGGGATAGCCGGGGTAGAGGCCGTTTTCGACGGCGCCGTAGGGGCCGGGAGGCCCGTCGTGGCACCACTCCCAGAGGCTGCCCAGGGTGTCGAAGAGGCCGAACTGGTTCGGGAGGAACTGGGCCACTGGGCCGCTCCTGCCGTTGGAATTCAGCCAGGTGCGGGCGTGGCGGTTGAGCAGCCCGGTCGATGCGCCGAAGGGTCGGGCGGTGGAGGTGCCCGCCCGGCAGAGGTATTCCCACTCGGCCTCGGTCAGCAGGCGGAAGCCGGGGCGGTCGAAGGCGTCGGGGGGCAGGGCGGCGCCGGGCTCGACCGGGTCGGGGTAGCACCACTGGTCGGGGGGGAGGCCGTCCTCCTGGCTCAGCCAGTTGCAGTAGCGAGCGGCGTTGAACCAGGTGATCCCGCCGACGGGGCAGTTGGGGTCGCTGGCGTAGCGCTCGTCGGGCTGGTAGGAGGGGTCGAACGCCTGATACTGCGCGACGGTGACCTCGGTGTCGGCGACGGCGATGGGCCGGACGATCTCGCGGAGGTGGCGGTTCTCGTAGGGGAAGCGATCCGGCTCGTCGGGGGGGGACCCCATCGGGAAGGCGGCCGGGCCGGGGAGGACGACCAGGGTATGCCCGTTGGGGCCGGCCATCCAGCGAGGGCCGATGTCGGGCCCCCCCCTGCCCTCGAATTCGGCGTCCGGGGAGGGCTCCGGCAGCGGGAGCCCCCAGCGGCGCAGCAGCAGCCCGGCGGCGGCGTGGACCCCCGCGTGCGGGTGGCTCGCGAAGAGCCTCGAGGCCGACTCGGCGACGGCCGCCTCGGAGGGAGAGGGGATGACGCTGCGGTTGGTTTCGGCCCAGGCCAGCAGCATGGCCTGGAGGGCGGCCGGGTCGAGGTCGGCTCGCAGGGCGTTCTTCCCCAGCAGAAGGGGGGCCAGGCCGCGCCGGGCGATCGCGTCGATCGTGTGGGAGCGGAGGCTGGGATCGTCTCGGTGCCGGATCGCGTCGGTCAGGGGGTCGGAATGGCCGAGCAGGGCGAGGGCGATGGCCGCCATCGCGGCGCGATCGATCGCCTCGTCGCCCGGGGGCGCCTGGTCGCCGTCGTCGAGGGCCTGGCGGAGCATCGAGAGGGCCGGGCCGGGATCCGGCTGGGCCTGGAGCGCTCGGAGCAGGACGAGCGATGCCTCGGGCTCGGCGGCGATCGCCCAGCGGGCGAGCTGTTCGGAGTCGCGCCGGGGGCCAAGGATGTCGGCCAGGATCTCGGCGGCGGCGAGCCGCTGGCTGGGTTCCCAGGACGGGTCGCTGCACCCCTGGCCGAGCGTGGGGACCAGCAGCGGGGCGGCCGGACCGAGCAGCTCGATCCAGGAGGGGATCGCGTGGCGATCTTCCTCGAGGAGGGCCAGGGCCAGGGCGGGGGCCGCCTCCCGCCAGGCCGGGGCGTCGATCGGCCCCAGTGCGATCAGGGCGCAGCCGGCCCGGAGCCGGAGGGCGGGGTCGAGGTTGTCGTCGAGCAGGTCGCGTCGCAGCCTGTCCGCGCCGGATTGGGACGGGTGGCGGGCCAGCGCTCCCCGGATCAGCCGGACGCCGTCGGCCCTGGCCGATCGGAGGCGATCCCGGAGCGAGGAGGCGCGCGCCTCGGTGGGATCGTCGAGGAAGAGCAACAGCCCGGCGACCTCCCGCGCCCGAGCGCCGGCGCCCGGGGAGAACTCCAGGCGTTCGAGGTTCTCCCGGAGGCGGCGGCGATGCACGGCGATCTCCGGCAGCAGGGCCGAGAGCCCTCGGTCGTCGGCCTCCAGGGCGAGGGTGAGCAGGGCGTCGGCCCGCTCGCGTTCCCGGACGACCCGGAAGGCCGAGAGCAGGGCCGCGGCCAGAACCAGGATGGCGGCCGAGCGCAGGAGCAGCCGACGGGCGGCGGCGAGCATCATCCGGCGCTCGACGGCCGACCAGCGCCGGGGGCTGGTGTAGAGGACGATCCCCGTCCATTCCAGCAGGCTGGGCAGGCGACCGGGCACAGGGTGCTCGGCCCAGCTGGCGGCGATCGAGGCCAGGCGGATCTGGGCGCGACCCTTCCGGGAGGCGTGGCGCTCCCGGTCGAGCCATTGGCGGATCGGGGCCACGAGGAAGTCATGGGAGAGCTGGTACCTCGGCCCGGTCTGGCCGTCGGGGGCGTCGCAGTCGAGGACCGGGTCGACGGGGGAGACGAGGCGGAGGCCGGCGTCGAGGAGGTGGATCAGCTCGTCGAACTCGGCGGGGCGGTCGACCAGGCCGGTCGCCTCGCGCAGTTCCGAGGCGGTGCGGGGGGAGCCGCGGAGGGTCGAGGGCGCGGGAGGAAGCATCGCCTCCAGCGCGGCCTGCGCCTGCTCGCGTCGGGAGCGGTAGGCCGGCGGGGCGGAGGGGGAGTCGAACGCCTCGGAGAGAAAGGTGACGCCGATCCCCGCGAAGCCCCCCAGTTCGTCGAGCGTCTGGGGGGTCCAGGGGCGTCGGCGGACGACCTCGGCGAAGAGGCACAGGAGGATCGGCGTGATCCGGCCCTCGACCCGGGCCAGTTCGGCGACGGCGCATCGGAGGAACACGAGGGCCTCGGCGCCGGGCTCGGCCGGGGGCCGGGGCAGGCGGCCCCAGGCCTTGCCGAACTCGGCGAGCACGGCGAGGGCGTGGCTCTCGTCGAACGGCTCGATCGGGGCGGAATTGGCCCCTTCGATCAGCGGGATCTCGATTGCCTGGAACAGCCGGGTGACGGCCATCCAGAAGTCGTCACGGACGAGGATGAGGGCCTGGAGATTGCGGCCGTCGCACTGGCGGAGCGCGGCGACGAGCGGGGCGTCGGGCCGGTTCGGGTTCGCCTGGAGCCACTGCTCGAATTGGTCGAAGACCAGGAGGACCTTGGCCTGGGAGCTGGAGGCCAGCCGCTCCCGGAGCTGGGCCAGCACGCTGGCCAGGTCGTCTCCGAGGGGTAGGTCCGGGAGGGCTCGGCGGAGGGCGAGCAGGGCGCGGGCTTCGGTTGTCCCGGGGCCGGCTTCGACGTAGACCGGCCGGACCTCGTCGGACAGGCGGGGCAGCAGCCCGGCGCGAACGAAGGACGACTTTCCGGCCCCCGAGGGGCCGTAGAGCAGGCCGACCGGGAAGGCCTGGTCGCCGCGGTCCTCGAGCCGGGCCTTCCAGAATCGGATCGACTCGGGCAGTCCGTCTCGGCCTCGGGGGCCGGGCAGCAGGGTGAGGAAAGCCTCGGCGTCATGGGCGTCGAGGGGCCGGAGGCCGCGAGGGACCGGGACGGGGGCCGGGGCCGCCTCGGCCGGGGAGGGGCCGGGGTCGGAGGAGAGCCAGAGCCGAAGCTCCTCGGCGAGCTCGGCGGCCGAGGCGTAGCGGTCGGCCATGCGCTTGGACAGGCACTTCAGGCAGATGCGGGACAGCTCGGCGGGGACGCCCGCTCGGACCAGGGCCGGGGGCATCGGGTCCTCGTGTCGGATCGTGTGGAACAGCGAGGCGCGGTTGTCGGAGGCGAAGGGGAGCCGGCCGGTGAGCCCCTGGTAGAGGATCACACCCAGGGCCCAGATGTCGGTGCGCCCGTCCAGGCGGTGCGCTTCTCCCCGGATCTGCTCCGGGGCCATGAACGAGGGGACGCCGGCGATCTCCCCGGCGTGGGAGGCGCCCCGGCCCTCCGAGAGCGCCAGCCCGAAGTCGGTCACCCGGGGGAGCCCCGAGGCGTCGACGAGGATGTTGGCCGGGGTCAGGTCGCGGTGGACCAGGCCCGACCGGTGCGCGTGGTGGGCCGCGTCGGCCACGTGGGCGATCAGGAGGGCCAGATCGGCCGGCGCGAGGCCCGCCCGGAGAAGCTGGGAGAGGGGCCGGCCCTCGACGTACTCCATCACGATGAAGACCGAGCGGTCGTCGGCCCGGCCGATGTCGTAGACACGGACGATCGACGGGTGCGTCAGGGAGGCCGCGATCTGGCCCTCCTCCAGCAGCGCCTCGAGCCGGCCGTGCCGGGTCAGGGCGCGGGGCTTGGGCACCTTGATGGCCACGTCGCGCTCGAGTTCATCATCCCGGGCGCGAAAGACCCGGCCGAACCCCCCCTCCCCCAGCACGGCGAGGATCCGGTATCTCCCCAGCCGGGAGGGGATCGGCTCGTCCGAATCGGGCCCGTCCAGGTTGTCCGGGGAGAATGAGGATGGGTCTGGCGGGAGAGTGGAGAGCGGGCCGGGCGCCGAATCGGTCCGGGGCTTGGTCGAGGACGCTCTCCTCCCGGTCGACCAGGTCCGGGTGGTTTGTTGGGGAGGTGGGTTGTCCTGGGTCTGGCCGATCACGTCGAAGGTGGCGAGGATGGCTGCCGACGCGGTGGGGAAGCGAGCGGTATAGTCCCCGGGGGTCGGATGCTCTCCCTCGGCGAGCCGGAGGTTCAGCTCCAGCAGCAGGAGCTGGAGGAAGAGGGACGGCCGTTCGGCCTCGGGAACGAGCTCGATCACCGATTCCAACGACGGCCGATCGCCGCGGCGCCAACTCTCCTCGAAGCGGTGCCGGATCTCCCGGGTCGATGGGGAGGGCTCGTCGGGGTTTCGCTTGGTGTTCGATCCGGGCCGATCGCTCATGGCTCATGGCCCCTTCTGCCCGAGGGCTGGGGAGGCCCCTCCCCGTTGGCCCCGATCCTCTCGTCGGGCGGCCGCCCAGGCGCGATCCGCCTGCCGCCGCTCTCTCCGACAGGTGGCTCGCGATCGAACGACCAGCGCGCGACCCGGATCGGTTCGATCCGTCTCGATCGATCGTGCAAATGTGACACTCCGAGGCCGCACACACCGGCTCGGCGACAGAACTGCTCAGCATATCAGGCGACAAACGCTGTTGGAAGCGCCGAAGCGAGGACTCCGAGCGCGATGGCCGATTGCGTGCCGGGGGGCCGCTCGCCTCTAACCGGGGCATCAACGGGGCCCGATCCTTCCCAGGAGCATCCTGATGGGTCTGCACGCACGCTTCCCTGCCCGATCGGCGCGGTCGACCGTCGTCGCGCTGCTTGCCGCGCTCTCCCTGGTGGCCGCCTCCCGGGCGGATGAACCGGGCTTCCGCCCCCTCTTCAATGGAACGGACCTGACCGGCTGGTGCCACGACGGAGCCGACCTGGCCGGGCAGACCTCGGCCGCCGACGGCCGGTTCGTGGTCGAAAACGGTGTTCTGGTGATCACCGGATCGGAGGAGACGCCGCCCAAGATGACCGAGATCGACTCGTCGGATTCGTTCGACGGCGACTTCACCCTCCGGCTGGAGTTCCGCGCCTCGGAGAACGCCAACAGCGGCCTCCACCTGCGGGACAAGGAATTCCGGCACCAGCTCCAGATCCGGGACTACCCCCGGGTCGGCCCGTACAAGGATCTGAAGTCGTACCGGCCGGGGGACTGGAACACGATCGAGGTGATCGTCACCGGCACCCGCGCCCGATGCTTCTGCAATGGCGAACTGCTCGAGGACGCGATGGAGATCCCCGAGGCGGGGCCGATCTCCCTGCAATCGGAGACGAACGTGATCGAATATCGGAACATCCGCATCAAGGACGGCCGCTGACATCTCCCACCGACGAGGAGCCGGACCATGCGCCGAGCGACGACGATGCTGCCGCCTTTGCTTCCGCCCCTGCTCGCCCTGGCATTACCGATGCGAGCCCCGGCCCAGGAAGCGGCTCGAGACATTCCTTACGCCGACCCGGCGCACGATCGCCAGGTGCTCGACGTGTACGCGCCGGCCGACGCGGAGGATCTGCCCGTCGTGTTCTGGATCCACGGCGGAGGCTGGCAGACCGGGGACAAGTCGGACGTCCAGCTCAAGCCGAAGGCGTTCACCGACTGGGGCCTCGTCTTCGTCTCCACCAACTCCCGGCTCCTACCGGAGGTGGACATGGGGACGATCATCCGGGATGTCGCGAAGGCGATCCGATGGGTCCACGACCACATCGCCGAGTACGGCGGCGACCCGGATCGGCTGCTCGTCATGGGCCATTCCGCCGGGGCGCAGCTCGCGGCGATCGTCTCGATCGACGGACGCTCCCTGGAGGCCGAGGGGCTGTCGCTGGAGATCATCAAGGGATGCGTTCCGGTTGACGGCGATACCTTCGACGTCCCCGCCATCATCGAGACGGCGGAAACCCGGTGCCGGGTGCACGGACTGCCGCAGGCGACCTTCGGCCATCGCGAGAAGTTCGGCAACTCTCCGGAGAAGCACCGCGACTACTCCGCGGTGACGCACGTCGCCTCCGGCAAGGGGATCCCGCCCTTCCTGATGGCTCCTCAGCAGAATCTGTGGGGCGCCCTGGATCACAGCCTTGGGAAGCTACCTGAGCCAGAAACCGCCTCCAACTCCCGAGCCATCGCCAACGCCTGATCCACCAGGATCGCCTCCAACTCCGTCCGCACCACTACCGTCCGCTCCATCGCTCCGCCTCCTAAGTCCACCGGGCCTCCACCTCACCCCTTCATATCCGAGGCCCGGTCGAATCTCCAGGATCGAGAGCTACACTACACCCTGGGAGGCAGGCGAACCGGACTTCCGAACACCCTGCGCCTTGCTCCTCGATCGCTCAAAGATCGCTCAAAGAATGGCGTGGATCACCTCGCCCCGGCTGATCGGGTGGGGGCGTCCGAGTGGGTCGCGATACTCGGAGTGTGGGGGGAAGCCGAGGCAGTGGAAGAGCGTTGCGGTGAGATCCTCGGGGCGGACGAGCCCGTCTCGGGGATAGGCCCCGGCCTGGTCCGACGAGCCGTGGACCTGTCCCCCGTTGACCCCACCGCCGGCCAGGGCAACGGAGAAGACCGATCCCCAGTGGCCCCGGCCGCCGTTGGGGTCGAGCCGGGGGCTGCGGCCGAACTCGGCCATGCAGACGACGAGCGTTTCGTCCAGCAGGCCCCGGCGGTCCAGGTCCTCGATGAGCGCCGAGAACGCCAGATCGGTCGGCGGCACGAGGACGTCCTTCAGGCGGCTCGACTCGGCGACGTGGCTGTCCCAGCAGGGGTTGGCCGGGGGCTCGTCCGGCCCTCGATACCAGTTGACCTGGACCAGCCGGACCCCGGCCTCGACCAGCCGACGCGCCAGCAGCACCCCCTGGCCGAAGGGAGTCTCTCCGTAGCGTTCTCGGACCGACCGGGGCTCCGCCTCCAGGTCGAAGGCGCGGCGGGCCCCGTTGGATCGGAGCAGGTCGAAGGCGCGTCGGGAGTGCTCGTCGAAGGCGACCTCGGGGGCCAGGGCCTGGGAATCGAGCCGACGCTCGATGCGGTCGAGCAGCTCCATCCGATCGCCGAGCCGGGCCGGATCGAGCTCGGCGGGGAGGTCGATCTCTCGGATGCGGTAGCCCTCGGGGGTGGGCCGGGCGTTCAGGAGCCAGGGGTCGGCCGCCCGGCCGAGGAAGCCGGCGTCCTGGCCGGGCCAGACGCTGCCGTCGGTGTTGAAGATCCGCATCGGGAGCGTGACCGACGGCGGCATCGGGCCGTCGGCCCTGGCGACCCGACCGAGCAGCGCTCCGATCGAGGGGGAGTCGTTGGGGGGCCCCGGGTTGGCGTTCTCGAAGTTCTTGGGCTGGTGGGGACGCCCCGTGAGCATGTAATAACCGCTGGACGAATGGGCGTTGTCTCCGGTGGAGACGGCCCGCAGGAGGCAGAGCTTGTCGGCGACCTGGGCGGTGTGGGGCAGGAGCTCGCAGAGGGAGAGGCCGGGGACCGTGGTGGCGATCGGGCCGAAGTCCCCCCGGACCTCGGCGGGGGCGTCGGGCTTGGGATCCCAGGTCGAATGCTGGGGAGGGCCCCCCATGAGGAACAGCAGGATGCACGACTTCGCCTTGCCGAAGCCGTCGCCTGCCGGTGCCGGGGCGGAGAGGTCGTCCGCGCGGGAGAGGTCGGGAAGGCCGAGGCCGCCGAGCAGCCCGAGGCCGCCGATACGGAGGATTTCCCGGCGTCGGTATCCGTCGCAGAGCCGGGCACCGGGGCCGAGCAGTCGAATCATCCGGGTCTCGCTGCCGCTGGGGCCTGAGAGTGGGGAGAGAAACCCTTGTTGAACAATTCGGACTCTAGCACCCCTCCCCTCGGGCATCAAGCGATCCGATCCCCCGCCGCGGCCCCCGCGCCGATCCTCCCCTCACCGGGCCGGCACGAGTCCTCGGGCGGGGCTCCGGATCATCAGGGCGATCCGGCTCCGCTCCAGCATCTCGATGTAGCGAGCGATCAGCGGAGAGGGGGTCAGGTCGCGGATCAGGGCGCAGAAGGCCGAATTGGATGCGAACCGAGAGCGATCGAAGAGAATCCCGAGCCCGCTGAAGCCGGGGATGAGGATCAGCTCTCGCGGCAGAGGAGATTCCCGGAGATAGTCCTCCACGGCCGTGAGCACGCCGTTTTGGCGCCCCCCTTCTCGGGTCGCGTTGCAGAGGGTCGCGTTGTGCCCTCCTCGCTCCATCAGCTCGGAGACCCCCGGCATGATCCCCTTGCGCTGGTAGGGCTGCCGGTAGTCGGCGGGGATCGTCGCCGGGTCGTAGTAGAGGTCGCGGCGGGCGTAGGGCCAGCCGATGTCGTGGAGCAGGATCAGAGGCAGCGGCGCACCGGCACCGACGCTTCGCTCGTCGATCAGCCGCAGTTCCTCCCGGACGGTGTACCAGTTGTGATCGCCGTCCACGCAGACGCAGTCGGCCGGGGCGAGCCGAGGCAGGACCTCGAGGCTCAGCCCCCGGTGGACGGTCAGCCTCCCGACGTGCTCGCGCTCCCAGGCGTCGACGTCGAATCTCGGGGAGGGGTCGATCGCCTGGAGGGTCGCGTTCCGCTCCCGGCAGTATTCGAGCAGATTGATGGTGTTCTTCCCGGCTTCGGAGCCGATCTCGATGAGGGTCTTCGGGTCGGCTGCCATCAACAACGGCTTGACGATCGGCTTCCAGAACGGGTACATCGCTGTTCGACTCCTCGGGGGAACCTGCCCGTGTGCCTCAGGCCGAAGGGTGTGCCGATCGCCCCTCTCCAGACGTCGATCGGCGGTTACGCTCTCCCGTTGTTCGCGCCGACCAATCTCCCCTCCCCCGGCTCGGGGGAGTCCTGGGCCGGAACGTGGGCGAGAAGACCATACTTGATCATCCAGGCGATCGTTGGACGCCGCTTTGGTTCCTCGACGCCGGCTCGTTCCAGCTCGAGGAGGATCGCGGAGAGGAGGCACGGCGCCTCCGCCGCTCGGAGGGCGGCGCGCAGCGCCGACGGGTCGGCCGAGCGTCGTCCGACGGCGTAGTTGGTCAGCGGCAGCTTCAGCAGCCAGTCGAGCCGCTCGACGGCGTCCTCGTCGGCGATCACCTCGTGGTCATCGCCGAGGAAGGTGGTCGGATACCCGTCGAAGGCGACCTCGACCGGGGGGTAACAGGCTGGTGTCGTGCTCGGGTCGGGCCTCCCGCCTCGGCTCGCCTCCGCCTCCCGCCGCCGCTCGTCCAATTCCCGCCAGAGCGATTCGTACTCCGAGACGATCCTCGCCCACGAGAATCGCCGAGTCGCCCGCTCCCGGCCCGCCCGGCCGAGTTGGTGCCGGTGTTCCTCGTCGGCGATCAGCCTCGCGAAGGCCGAGGCCGCGGCGTTCTCGTCCACCACGACCGCCTGGCTGCATTCGCAGAGGAAGTGGTCGTAGTTGACCTCTCCCAGGATCAGCCGGAACGACGCCTCCGACAGCGCGTCGCGGACCATGGCCGTCGGCACCAGGTAGCCCGTCTCGCCGTCGATCACCTGGTCGCGGTAGCCGTCCCAGTCCGAGGCGACCACCGGAAGCCCGCAGGCCATCGCCTCGGTGATGCTGAGGCCGAACGTCTCCTGGATGTTGTCCGATAGCGAGGTGAAGACGTCCGCCGCGTCCCAGACCGGCCGACGATACTCGGGATCCGTCCCGTCGACGATCGTGATTCTCAGGTTCGGGGCGAACACCCGGGCCCCGTCGTGGAAGGCGCGGAGGATCATCTCGTTCGCCGCCCAGCCCGAGAGCAGCAGGTGGACCCGTCGGCCGGTTTCCCGGGAGGCCCGGGACAACGCCCGGTACATCGGGTAGGGGTTGGCCTTGGCGTGGAACGACAGCCGGCCCACGAACAGGAAGACGACCTCATCGTCGGCGATCCCCAGCCGCTGGCGCATCTGGGCGCGTTCCGCCGGTGTGGCCGGGCGGAACTCCTCCGAGTCGACCCCCAGGGGGATCGTCTCCAGCCGGGGGATCATCCGAGGCTGGCCCCCGAACCGGTCCCTCAGGGAGTCGCAATAGGTCCCGGTCACCGAGCGAACCATCCGGGCCACCGCTTCGGAGGTGCAGATCAGGGCGTCGTGCTCCTCGAACGGAGCGGTCACCAGTGATCCCAGGGCGGTCACGCCGTTGAGCGACGCGAGGGTGTGTGTCACCCCCGTGATGCTGAACGAGGCCGGCCCCGTCCGCTGCCGGGCCCAGGCGAATGTGGGAGAGGGGGGCACGGGGAAGTGGAGCACCCTGGCCGGCGGCGCCTCGAGGAAGCGACCACGGAGCGACGGCAGATCCACGACCTCCAGCGAGCGGGGGTCGGACGTCCCGCCGAGCTTCTCCTCCCAGTAGGACCGGATCGATTGGGCACTTGGCGCGTCGGGCACGACGGCGACGAGCCGCCGCCAGCTCCCCGAGTCGAAGAGGCCGTCTAAAAAACCTTTGCCGGCCACGTGTCGGCCCATCAGCCCGGCCGGAGTCCCCGGGGCCCGAGGCCGGCCGGCCGATTCACGGGCCGGCTTCGGTTCGACATACCCGTCGGCGTCGTAGTACAGGGCGACCGACTCGAATTCGATGGCCATCACGCGAGTCTCCAGGATCCGGTTCGGCGGCCGGCGGGGCCTGCCTCTTCAGATCCGCTTGCACAGGACCCACACCAGCTCGACCGGCAAACCGTCGTTGCTGACCCGGAAGAGGTTTCGCCCGCTGGCCCAGCCGGGATACCAGTTCGTCGGCGGCCACCCCTCTGGCGGCTTGTGGGTCCGCTCGTACTCGTACTCGCCGACCTCGGAGATCACCCGCAGGGGGAGCCCCTCCATCGCCTCGCCCAGTTCCTCCCTCGTGAAGAGATTGCTCCAGACGACCTGGGACATCTCCCGGACCAGCGGGGTCGGCTCGTAGCCCCCTCTGGTCAGGAACAAGTCGAAGAGCAGCAGGCCGCCGGGGGAAAGCAGTTCCGCCATCCTCGCCAGCAGGGTCCGCAACTGGGCGACGTCCCGGAAATGGGAGGTCACGACCTCGACGACGATCGCCATCCGGTACGAGGAGGGGGCCAGGGCCAGCCTCGGGTCGAGAACGTCCGCCTGCATCACCCTCACGGCCAGCCCCTCGGCCTCGGCATCCGATCGGATCTGGGCGGCGAAGGAGGCCGTCGGCTCCAGGGCGTGCACCTCGAAGCCCATCCGGGCGAGCGGCAGGCTGTTGCGTCCCGTGCCGGCCCCGATATCCAGCACACGAGCCGGCGGTGAGATCCCCCGAGCCACCGACAGCACCCGGGCATCGGGATGCGTGCCGAAGAGCGGGGGCTCGCGGAGCTTCACCCAGGTTTCGTAGTTGCGGTCCGTCGGCGTGGAAGTGGACTGGAACGAGCAGCGCAGCCCCTTCTTGGGCGGATCGGTCGGCTCATAGGTGAGCGTCACGATCGAGTTGGGATGCTCCCGGAACCCCCGCTCCAACCGGGCCCCGAGCTTCTCCCGCAGCAGCTCCAGCTCTCGGGCGCTGAACGGATGGCCGAGCGCCTTGAAGATCCCCGCGAGCTGCTCCATGTAGTGGTCGAGCATCGCGGGGACGGCCAGCATCTTCAGCTCTCCCCGGGGGATGACGCTGAGGAAGGGATTGGCGAGCACAGCCGCTTCGAGCAGCGCGTCGTCCAGCAGGAGCGGGGGGGCCTTCGGCGGCTTGGCCTTCGTCTTCGTAGGGCTCATCGCATGCGATCCTCGAGAAAAACGCTCCGACCCGACCTCCCATCGAACCGACCGCCCGGACCCGGTCCGTCGGTCAGTCCGCCCCGACAACCCGCAAGATGCGATCCGCCCCGGCCGGCCTCGGCCGGACCGAGGGGGGAGGGGCCGCGATCGCCTCGGTCCTGAGACGGCCCTCGGCGACCTTTCGGTACAGGTCCAGCATGCGCGGCAGCGTCTTGTCCAGGGCGTACTCGGAATCAATCCGCCGCATCCCCTCCCGCCCTAGGGCTCGGTGCGCCTCGGGATCCTCGAGGACGCGGAGGCCCAGCTCCGCCATCCCCTCGACGTCGTAGAACGGGGCGAGGAGCCCGTTCTCGCCGTGCTGGATCACCTCCCGAACCGGATCCGTGTCGGAGGCGACCACCGAGCAGCCGCAGGCCAGCGCGTTGAACAGCGACCACGAGAGGACGAACGGCACGGTCAGGTACAGGTGCAGGTCGCTGATCGAGAGCAGCCGGGCCAGCTGCTGCGGGGGCAAGAGTCCGGTGAAGACGAACTTGGAGAGGTCGTAGTCGTCCTGCTTCAGCACGTGCTTCAGGAACGACTGCTCCTGGATGTACTTCAGGTCGCCGCCGTAGGCGACGCGGTCGGCGCCGACGACCAGGAACAGAACGTCGGGACGGCTCCGGTAAATGCGTTTGGCCACTTTCATGAAGATATCGAAGCCGCGCATCGATTCGAACCCCCGCGACACATAGGTGATGATCCTGGTGTTGGGGCCGATCTTCCGGTCGCCGATCGCCCTGGGCACGCCCTCGTGCTTCCGCCAGACGGACGTCTCGACTCCGTCGAAGATCACCTCGACCTTGTCCGAGTAGGCCCGGGGGAGCGTCGAGTGCTGCCACCGGGTCGGGCTGTACCCGGCGTCGCAGTTCTCCAGGTCGAGCAGGAACATCGCGTTACGGGGGTAGATCCGCAGCCGGTCGATCTCGGCGATGGGGAACTCGGGCCGGAAGTCCAGGTCGCTGTTCTTCGGCCTGTAGAAATACTCGAAATAATTGATGATGGGGCAGTCGTACAGCTCGCGCAGGAACAGGGTCGAGCCGAAACCGCTATGGCCGACGATCAGGTCGGGGGGCTCCTTGAGCTGCGACTTGCAGGCGTTGTAGACCCCCAGGGCATGTCCGACCCCGTTCTCGAACCCCCGGGTCAGGTAGAGCGTGTCCGGAGTTGCCTTCAGCTTCGGGGCGTACCGGATCCGGCGGATTCCCTCGACCATTCCGGCCGGCTTCTCGGAGACGAAGGTGCAGCGAACGCCGTGCGCTCGGATCAGATACCGGGCCACATGCCCGAACTGCGCGGGGAAGTTCTGGTGCACAAACAACACATGCATCGATACCGGTCCCGGCCTCGCGGCCGCTGTTGGTGTCTCTCTCGGCGCCGGCCGAGCGCCCGGATCAGCCAGGGTCCCGATTCCCCGGTACGGGGGGATCAGGTCGTTCGGCGCGCTGTCATCGATCCCGAGTCCTGGTCAACCCGGCTGCCGGCCTCCCGCGACTCGATCCGGGCCCGACCGAACCGGCGATCGCCAACGACAGAGGAGGGCCCCCGGTCACAGGGGCCCCCCTCGTCCGATCGGCCGGATGGGGGCCTCCCCCCCTGGCCGGGCCGGCGGGGGAGGCGGGGTTGGCCATCCATCAACTCCCGAGCGGTTCTGGATCTCAGGGAACGCCGATCGAGTTGACGTAGGTCACCGGGTCGGGGCCGGTGGGCACGATGATCGGCAGGATAGCGCCGAAGACCGTGTCGAAGCCCATCCCGACGAACAGGGTCGACAGGACGCCGGCATAGAGGTAGTCGTTCCCGGCACCGCCGTCGAGGGCGTCGAAGAAGCCGCCGCCGCCGAAGCCGCCGCCGGAGATCGTGTCGTTGCCGGCCTGGCCGAGGACGGTATCCTCGCCGTCGCCACCGGCCAGGTAGTCGTTGCCGTCGCCGCCCTCGATGAGGTCCTTCCCGGCGCCGCCGTCGACGGTGTCGTTGCCCGCGCTGCCGAACACGAGGTCGGCACCGCCGAAGGCCAGCACGCTGTCGTTGCCGGAGCCGCCATCGATCTCGTCGTTCCCGCCGTCGCCGAGGATGGTGTCGTTGCCCGCCTCGCCGTACAGCAGGTTCCCGTCGGAGTCGAGGGCCGAGCCGCCGACGATGTAGTCGTCGCCGGAGCCGCCGAAGATCGCGTCGTAGCCGGAGCCGCCGTTGATCGAGTCGTCGCCGCCGAAGGTGAAGACGACGTCGTCGCCCGAGCCGGCCTCGACCGTGTCGGCCGCGTCGTCGTCCCCGGCCGGCAGGCCGGTCACGATATTGTCATTGCCCGATCCCGCGTCGACCTGGTCGGCGCCGAGGCCGGTGTCGATCAGGTCGTTGCCCGAGCCGCCCAGCACGGTGTCGGCCCCGGCCCCGGTGGACACGCTGTCATTGCCGTCGCCCCCGTCGACCGAGTCGTTGCCGGAGCCCGTGGAGACGGTGTCGTTGCCGGAACCGGCGAGGACGGTGTTGTCCCCCTCGGAGGAGGTGATGATGTCATCCCCGCCGCCCGAGTCGATGTAATCGTTTCCGGAGCCGGTCGAGATGTTGTCGGCGCCGCTGCCGCTGATGACCGTGTCGTCACCGATGAAGGTCACCACGGTGTTGCCGCCGTTGCCGACGTTGATGTAGTTGTCGCCGGGGCCGGTCACCTGGACGTTGTCGCCGCCCGAGCCGCCGAGAATGGTGTTGTTGCCGCCGCCATCGATGACGGTGTTTGCCCCATCACCCACATCGATGTAGTCATCCCCCGGGCCGGTCAGGACGAAGTCGACGCCGCTGCCGCCGATATAGGTGTTATTCCCATCCAGGTCGAGGTAGAAGTTCGACCCAGAGCCGCCGAGGACGGAATCGTCGCCCAGGCCGCCGGTGATGTTGTCGTCGCCCGAGCCGGCATCAACCGTGTCGTCGCCGGCGCCGGCGTCGATCGTGTCGTTGCCATCGTTGGTGATGAGCAGGTCGTCGCCCGTGCCGCCGGCCACACTGTCATCGGCACCGAGCAACCGGGAGTTTTTGCCGAGGTCGTAGACATCGGTGACGCCGACCCCGGAGTTGACCGAGTCGTTGCCGGCGCCGGCATTGATCGTGTCATTTCCGGTGCCGCCGTAGATCGTGTCGTTGCCGTCGCCGGCATCGATCTGGTCATCGCCACCGATGTAGTCGTTCTTCACGTTGGGGTCGGGGTCGGTTGCCGAGCCGCCGACGAACCGGCCGTCGCCACCGATGATCGAGTCGTTGCCCGAACCGCTCGTGATCGTGTCGTTGCCGAGGCCACCGTCGATCGTGTCGTTGCCGTCGCCGCCCAGGACGACGTCACCGAAGGCCAGCGAGTTGGTCCCGGTGAAGTTGTCGTTGCCCGAGCCGAGATCGACCTTGACGAACTTCATCTTGCTCAGAGTGGAGTTCGTCAGGAAGTTCAGCATCACCGTGTCGTTGCCGGCCTTGAGCTCGGCATTGATCCCGGAAACCTCGGTGTAGATCGCCGAGCCGGAGGCGGTGATGAACTGAATGTTGCCGGGGCTCAGGGGAGTCTCGACGGCGATGACCAGGTCGTCGTTGGCCGTGCCGACGATGGAGACCACCTTGGTCACGGGATCCTGCGTGATGGTCGTCAGCAGGCGGCGGGCTTCGAGGACGTCGGCCATCGGCTTGAGGGCCTGGCCGAGGGCGGCGCGGCGGCGATCCGCCCGCACATCGCGGCGAGGACGACCCTTACCTCCAAAACCGAAAATCGGACGAGACATTGTGCATTCCTCCGAGTGCGGCAGATCACGAGGGTGTGGGGATCAGGCCGGCGGCATCACCGCCGGAAGGCGAGTTCGCCACCACGCACACGGTGGGGAGAACACGCGAGGTCAGCACGTATGGGCATGCCAATCATTACAGAAGAGCATCAATTGTTGAGTCTTGGCATTCCTTCGTTTCTGCATGCATGCGGGCGGTTGATGATGGGGCCGTTTTGTGAACGGCCCCCCAGGTTGCACTAGGCATTGGTGCAACCAATCAAGCTTCGCGGGCGTGTGAGTGCGCTGATAGGCAGGCGAGCCTGGTTTCAGGCTCCATGCCCACCCACCTAGACCCGAAATCGGCCCGACACCGAACAAAAAAAGTTGGAACGGCCTCTGGGCTGGCCGGACGGGCCGCGGTCTTCCGAGGCGCGGGGGGCTCCCGCTCTTCGGCCCGGCTCCGGGACCGCCGCGAGGGGGGGGGTGGCGCATCCCGTGGCCTGGTCGTTCCTAATTTCGCTCGACAAAAAAAATTCCACCGCCGCGTGCTGCGCGGTATCGTCGGAAGTCGGGCCGCATGGCGGAGGATGCGGTCACCGGGCCGACTGCACAGTAAGGCGTCCTTGTGTTCTCAAGAACAATTGATTTGACACAACGCATCCGCACGTGCACCTTATCACCGCGCTGATGCTGTGTTGCGGATGGCATTCTGAAGCCAGCATGGATGGCTGGGCGTCTGGATGCGAGCATCCTCTTCTGGTCTGCAGTTAATTTGAATACATCATCGCGGACTTGCGGCACACCTCGTCCCCCGGAAGGCGGACCTGAGGGGTGGTTGCTGCAGGGTGGGGCATCCCCCGTCCGGCCCCCGAGCTCGCGAGGGAGTGAATCACCGATGCCAAGAACCTCAAAGCCCCCAACCGTCGGCGCCTTGAAGTCGCTGTTGGGCGAGGCCCGGAGCGGTTGCCCGCGATCGCGTGCCGAGTTGTTCGAATTGTGCCGGGCCTACCTGCTGCTAATCGCCAACCACGAGATGGAGCGCAAGCTGCGTTCCAAGGCGGGCGCCTCCGACATCGTCCAGGAGACGATTCTCGACGCCTATCACGGCTTCGAGCGGTTTCGCGGCAAGAGCGAGGCGGAGTTCTATGCGTGGATGCGTCGCATCCTGAAGAACAACCTCGCCAATTTCTCCCGAAGCTACCGGGAGACACGCAAGCGGCACGCCAACCTGGAGATCTCGATCGAGGACGCCTTCGACAACGGCTGCGATCCGGCTGACGACAGTGAGTCCCCTAGCGGCGTGGCGATCCGCCACGAGCTCGAGCGGGACATCGGCCGATACCTCGGCCAGTTGCCCAGCCACTATCGTGAGGTCCTCCTGCTCCGGCACTGGGAGGAGTTTACCTTCGAGGAGATTGCCGCTGTCACCGGCCGCTCCGTCGACGCCTCGAGGCAGCTCTGGTGGCGTGCCGTGGACCGCCTCTCCAAGCTCCTCGACGCCGAACGCGTGGGCTCGTCCCGCGCCGACGCCTGATCGGACCCGCCCGGAAACCGACGGAGGTACCGGGTCCATGGCCTCTCCATCCCGACACTTGAAGTTGTGGTTCTATTCGTATTTAAAGGCGTTTGGGATCTCCGGGAGCCCGGGCGGACCGGCGCCCGATCCGGACGCCCCCGACGCCTTCGGGGAGAAGCTCCGGAGGGCCGAGTACGCCCTGCGTTGGCTCGAGCGCCGCCGACCGCGCCGCGCCCGGGAGGACGTGGCTCCCACGGACGCCGACGGGCTCGCCGCGCTGAGTTTCCCGCTCGACCTGGGCCCCTTCCGGGTGCTCCGGGAACTCGGGAGGGGGGGCTTCGGCGTGGTCCTGCTGGCGCACCGCATCCCCGACGGGCCGCTGCAGGCTCTCAAGCTCCCCCGCCCCGAGTTTCTCGTCTCCGACGAGATGCTCGAGCAGTTCCACCTGGAGGCTCGCGTGGCGATGATGTTCGACCACCCGAACCTGATCCGAGTCTCCGAGGTGGGAACGATCGGGCCTCTGCACTACATCTGCTCCCCTTACTACCCGGGACCGACCCTCGCCCAATGGCTGGAGTCTCGGGGCGGCCCGGTCCCGATCGCTGACGCGGTGGCGATCATCGCTGACGTCGGCGAGGCGCTCCAGCACGCGCACGACCGCGGCGTCCTGCACCGCGACCTCTCGCCGCACAATATCATCCTCGTCTCCGCCGTGCCTTCCTGGCGTCATCGGGGAGAGCATGCCGGCGCGGGTTCCCGGGAGGGCCTGCATCCGATGCTTGGCGACTTCGGCCTCTCCCGGCCGATGGGTCAGGGGGACGTTCCTCCCGAGGGGCTGATCGGCGCCCTCGGCTACCTGGCGCCGGAGGAGATCGACCCCTCGCTCGGAGAGGTCGGGCCGGCCTCGGACCTCTTCGCTCTCTGCGCGGTCTTCTATGAATTGCTCACCGGTGCCCCCTTCCGGCCGGTCTGGCACCGGAAACCGGACCTTCGCCAGTTGGTCCGGGAGCGGCCGATCCCCCCGCGGGCCCTTCGCCCCGACCTCCCCGAGTCCCTGGAGGAGATCTGTGTTCGCGGCCTCGCCGAACGACCCTCCGATCGCTTTCCCTCGATCGGTCGCTTCGTCCAGGCGCTCCGCCAGTTCGATCGGGCCGATTATCCCTCGGGGGGGTAACGCGGTCGGTGTCGTGGCGCCCAGGACGGGCGTCCTCGGGCAGGGAGGCTCCCCGGGGCGTGATGGCCCCGGTCGTGAAGGGAGTTGGATCCCTATCGGGCGGGTCGTTGGACCATCGCCCTGAGATTGCCTTACGAATCGTCATGAATTGAGGAGTGCAACGATGATGCCCCCCTTCCGGACGGTAGCCCCGACGCCGAGGCGACGCTCCCGCAACCGCCCCCTCGCGCCCGAGCCGCTTGAGACGAGGACGCTCCTTGCCACCATCTCGGGACGGACGTTCGAGGATCTCGACGGCGACGGTGTGGTGGATCCCGGCGAGGCCGGTTTCGCCGGCCGCTCGGTCTTCATCGATCTCGATCGCGACGGGCTGCGCGGCGAGGGCGACCTCACCGCGGTGACCGACTCCTCCGGCAATTTTCGATTCGATGGGCTGGCCCCGGGCGGATATCTCGTCCGGCAGGTTCCCGATCCCGGCTTCCTCTTCACCAATCCGTCGACCGGGACGCGGGGCGTCCTGCTCACCAGCCCGTCCTCGGTTGCATCGAATCAAAACTTCGGCAGTCGTCTCGACACGCGGGGCACCGGTCGAGTCACCGGCATGCTCTACGAGGATCTCAACGAGAACGGCTTCCGGGAAGCGGGAGAGCCTGGCCTCGCCGGGTTGACCGTGTTCGCCGACCTCAACGGCGACAGCCACCTCGACGGCAACGAGCCGAGCACGGTCTCCGACTCCTCGGGCCAGTACTCCCTGATCCTCCCCGTCGGCAGCCTCTACCAGATCCGAGAGGATGTCCCTTCGGGCTGGGCGCTGTCGCAGCCGACCGAGACCTTCTACTTCGCCCCGATCTTCTCCGAGACGACGGTTCCCGGCCGAGACTTCGGCAACATCCGAGGAGGGGGAGGCGGGGATCCCGGCCCCGGCGCCACCACGATCAACGGCGTTGTCTTTGAGGATCTGAACGGCAATGGCGTCCGAGACGGCGTTTCCGAGCCGGGCCTCGCGGGCCGCACTGTCTTCATCGATACCGACGACGACGGCCTTCTCGATGCGGGCGAGGTCAGCACCCAGACCGCCGCCGACGGCAGCTATACCCTCGGCGTCGACCCGGGGACCTCCACCGTCGCGATTGTGGTGACGCCCGGCTTCGAGCCCACGTCGCCGACCTCGGTCGAGGTGACCGTCGGCCCGATGCAGAACATCCTGGGGGTGAACTTCGGCCTCCGGGCGATCACCGGCCTGACGATCTCGGGCACCGTCTTCCGGGACCTCGCCAACTTCGGCTCCCGCGACCCCGACGAGCCGGGCCTGGCCGACTTCCGCGTGTACCTCGACATCAACCACAATCAGGCCTTCGACGCTGGCGAGCCGAGCGTCCTGTCTCAGGCCGACGGCGGCTACACGCTCGTCGTCACGGTCGACCCCGGGCTCTACCTGCTCCGGCAGGAGCCTCGTTCCGGCTACCGCCTGACCACCCCCCCGGCAGGCTTCTACCTGCTGAATCTCCAGGACGGCATGCCGGTCACCGGGCAGGACTTCGGCAACCTCCGGCTTGCCTCGTCCTCGGGGAGCCTCGCCGCGCTGGTCCCGCCCGACGCCGAGCCGGACGCCCTCCCTGATGCGACCCAGCCGTTGAGGGCTACCGATCCTGCCGATGAGCCCGTTCCGATCGATCCGGGTGCCGGCCGGGCCGCGGTCGTCCCCGTCTCCTCGACGAGCCTGCCCGACGCGGATCGGGTCGATGCCCTCCTCGGGGATGCCCCCGGCGCGTCGGTCCCGGTCTGGGAGGGAGGACGGCTGCGATCGCCGATCGACTGGGATGACCTGCTCGGGTGAGGAACGCCCCGGAGGGTCGGTCGGCCGGGACGCCTGCGATGGCCTCCCGGCCGACCCCCGCCGGCTCCGGCCCCTCCGGGGGCGTCGGCGATCATTCCGGCCAGGAGCGCCCTCCGGAAACCCGGACTCCCCTGGCCAGGGTGTGCAACCGATCGAAGAACGGCCGGGGGAACCGCCGGCCCGACTCCAGCACAAGCAGCCGCCCCGTCCTCGCGAGCGACCGGGTGGCTCGAGCATCGAGCCCCCGCACCTTCCCCTCTCCTCGGGACCCGGCCCCGGCGACCGGGACACTCCTTCGAGGACGAACCGACCCGATGGCCTTCGCGGAGGAAGCGGAACGATGGACAGGAGGGCCGCTCCGAATCGCGACGGCTCCCGTTCCCCCCTCGGCCGGGAGGGGCATGGTGCCAACCGGATCCCCGGCGACCTGGCGGACGATCGCGACGCTCGCCGGGCGCTTCGAGGACTCCAGGGCCTGAAGGCCGCCGATCGGGGCCTGGAGCGGCAAGGCCCTCCCCGTTTCCCCGAAGCGGTGGAACTGGACGCCAAGGTCCTCGCCGGTCGGGCCTCGGAGGCTGATCAGCCAGTCGGCGGTGGCGGGGCGGAAGACGGCCAGGTCGGCCACGCCGTTGCCGTCGTAGTCGGCCGGCACCGGGAGGTCGCGCAGGTCCGTGTCGCCGAATCGGAAACGCATGGCTCCGATGGCCGATCCGTCGGCGTCTCGGAGGCTGATCAGCCAGTCGGCGGTGGCGGGGCGGAAGACGGCCAGGTCGGCCACGCCGTTGCCGTCGTAGTCGGCCGGCACCGGGAGGTCGCGCAGGTCCGTGTCACCGAAGCGGTACACCCGGGCCTGCAGCAGGGCGCCCCCGGCATCTCGGAGCACGATCAGCCAGTCGGCGGTGGCGGGGCGGAAGACGGCCAGGTCGGACACGCCGTTGCCGTCGTAGTCGGCCGGCACCGGGAGGTCGCGCAGGTCCGTGTCGCCGAATCGGGCGATGCTCCGGGCCAGGTTGGGAGCGGGGCCGGCGCTGAGGTTGCTCATCCAGATGGCGCTCTCCGACTGGAAGACGCTGAGGTCGTCGATCCGATCCCCGTCGAAGTCGTACCCTCCTCCGATCAACCACAGTTCGATCGTTTCGCTGATCGCGGTGTTCCCCGCCTCGTCCTCTACCGTCGCCCGGAACCGGGCCAGCCCCGCCCTGGAGCGTGTCGTCCGGACCGCGAAGGAGCCATCCGGCCCGGCCACTGTCGTCCCGACGACGTCCCCCAGCTCGTCCTGGAGCCGGACCGTCGCCCCGGGGTCGGTGACGCCGATGATCGCCGGATGGCGATTCGAGGTGCGGGCATCCCCGACGACCCCCGTATCATCCGAACCCGCCAGGGTGAGCGACGGGATGGCGATCGTCGTATCCACGATCACCGCCCCCAGGACGGCGGCCGGGCCGGCGTTGCCGGCGGCATCAATCTGGCGGAGGGAGAAGGAGTACGAGCCGTCGGGCAGCGGGCCGGGGTCGGTCAGGGTGCCGGGGCCCACTCGGGAGGCGACGACGACGCCGTCGCGCAGCAAGTCCACCCGGGCATTGGGCTCGGCCCCCTCGACGAGGAAGCCGGGGGTCCGGGATCGGGTCAGGGTCCCCCCGGCCGAGGGGGTCCCCCCGGTCGGGGCGGCCGAGGGGGAGTCGGGCGGGGTGGTGTCGACGAGGACCGTTCCGGCGACGGCGGCTGGTCCAATGTTGCCGGCGGCGTCGACCTGGCGGAGGGAGAAGGCATAGGAGCCGTCGGGCAGCGGGCCGGGGTCGGTCAGCGTGCCCGGCCCCATTCGCGAGGCGACCACTGCGCCGTCGCGCAGCAATTCCACGGCCATCTCCGCACCGACTCCCATCACCTCGAACGACGGACTCGCCGATTGCACCAGGATGATCCCGTTGATCACGGGACCGGGAGGGGGCATGGGAACCGGCGGCTCTTGCGGAGGAGAGGTGTCGATCACGACGGTCAGCGCCGGGCCGGCCGGGCCGATGTTGCCGGCGGCGTCGACCTGGCGGAGGGAGAAGGCATAGGAGCCGTCGGGCAGCGGGCCGGGGTCGGTCAGGGAGCCGGGGCCCACTCTCGAGGCGACCATGGCTCCGCCTCGAAGCAACTGGATGGTTGCCCCGATCTCGACCCCCGAGACCTCGAAGGTTGGCGCGTTCGAGCGGGTCAGGATCGTCCCGCCGACGGAGACGCCGCCGACCAGGCCCCCAATGGGCAGCGGGGCCGGGGCCGTTGTGTCGACGACCACCGATCCTGCCGCCGACTCCGGGCCGATGTTGCCGGCGGCGTCGATCTGGCGGAGGGAGAAGGAGTACGAGCCGTCGGGCAGCGGGCCGGGGTCGGAGAGGGGGCCGGGGCCCACTCTCGAAGCGACGACCACGCCGTCGCGCAGCAGGTCCACCTGGGCATCGGGCTCGACATGATTGCCCACCGTGAACGCCGGGGAGGAGGATCGGACCAGGGTCACTCCCCCGATCGTGGCCCCTCCGATCGGGACGGGTACCGGTGGGGCCTGCGGAGGAGAGGTGTCGACGATGACGGTCATCGCCGGGCCGGTTGGGCCGATGTTGCCGGCGGCGTCGACCTGGCGGAGGGAGAAGGAGTACGAGCCGTCGGGCAGCGGGCCGGGGTCGGTCAGGGGGCCGGGGCCCACTCGGGAGGCGACGACCACGCCGTCGCGCAGCAAGTCCACCCGGGCATTGGGCTCGGCCCCCTCGACGAGGAAGCCGGGGGTCCGGGATCGGGTCAGGGTCCCCCCGGCCGAGGGGGTCCCCCCGGTCGGGGCGGCCGAGGGGGAGTCGGGCGGGGTGGTGTCGACGAGGACCGTTCCGGCGACGGCGGCTGGTCCAATGTTGCCGGCGGCGTCGACCTGGCGGAGGGAGAAGGAGTACGAGCCGTCGGGCAGCGGGCCGGGGTCGGTCAGGGAGCCGGGGCCCACTCTCGAGGCGACCACGGCTCCGTCACGCAGCAATTCCACCCGGGCCCCCGGCTCGACGTTGCTGACCGCGAATGCCGGCCTAGTCGACTGGGTGACGATCCCTCCTTCGACGGAGTCCCCTTCGGCGTCCCCTTCGACGATGAACGACACCTGCGGGGCCGGCGGAGCCTCGGTATCGACGGTGATCGACAGCGGCGGGCCGGGTTGTCCCAGATTGCCGGAGGCGTCTCGGGCCCGGACTCGGACGGAGCGGCTTCCATCGGGGAGATCGTTCGGGAACTGGACGACGAATCGCCCTTGCTCGTCGGCGAGCGATTCCGTCAGCTCGATCCCGTTCTCGTCGATCAGTTCCACAATCGCACCGGGCTCGGTGATTCCAGTGAGCCTCGGCCTCCGAACCGCCGTCAGGCCGTCGCCGATGGCCCCGGTGTCGTCCGCTTCGAGCAGCATGAGCAGGGTCGGGGCCGAGGGAGGATTCAGGTCGATCCCCGGCGGCAGGTGATCGTTCTCGATGTTCAGGTTGGTGAAGGTCACCGGCTCGAATGGCTCGACGAAGCGCAGAGTGTCGGTGAGCGAGCCGCCGTTGACCGTGTCTCGGCCCAGGCCGACGACCAGGATGTTCAATCCCGCCCCGTCCTGGAGGAAGTCGGAACCGGGGCCGCCGTCGAGGTAATCGTTGCCGGTGTCCCCGATCAGCAGGTCGACTCCCTCTCCTCCTTCCAGCAGGTCGTCGCCGTTGCCGCCGACGAGCGAGTCGGAGTGCTCGCCGCCGGACAGGGTATCGTTCCCGTCGCCGCCGAGGATCAGGTCGTGCCCGTCGCCCCCCTGGACGGAATCCGCCCCCGGGCCCGCGTCGATCGAGTCGTCTCCATTCCCGCCGAGGATCCAGTCCGGGCCTCCTCCGCTCCAGATCGTGTCGTCCCCGTCGCCGCCGAGGACGGTCTCGGCGAACAGTTCCAGCACGGTCCCCGAGACGAGGAAGTCCGAGCCCGCCTCGCCCACCACAAGGTCCGGGCCGTTGCCCCCGTTGATCGTGTCATTCCCGTCGCCGCCGAAGAGCTGATCGGCGCCGTCCTCCCCGTCGAGGAAATCGTGCCCTTCCCCGCCGTGGACGGTGTCGTCTCCCAGGCCGGCGAACAGTCGATCGTGGCCTCGGCCTCCGTCGATGAGGTCATTCCCCGAGCCGGCCTCGACGGTATCGGCGCCGTCCCCGGCCTCGATCACATCGTCTCCCTCGCCCGAATCGATCGCGTCGTCTCCGGATCCCGAGCGGATGGTGTCGTTGCCGAGGCCACCGACGATGTCGTTCCCGCCGCCCCCGACGACGATGAGGTCGTCACCTCCCCCGGCGTCGATCTCGTTCCGGCCGTCCCCGGCGAGGATCGTGTCGGGGCCCGATCCGCTGACGAGCGTATTCCGCCCCGCTCCCAGGTCGATCAGGTTCGAGCCATCGCCAGCGATGACCGAGTCGTCTCCCGAGCCGGCGAGCACCACATCGTCGCCGGAGCCGGAGAGGACCGTATCGTTGCCATCGCCCGCATCCAGTTCGTTGCGGCCGTCTCCGGCGTCGATCAGGTCGTCTCCCGAGCCCCCCAGGACCGTGTCGGCGCCGCCTCCGCAGAAGACGGTGTCCGGACCATCTCCCGAGGAGATCCAGTTGTCCCCGGTGCCGCCATCGATCGAGTCCCGGCCGGAGCCGGTGGTGATTCGGTCGTTGCCGGCGCCGCCCTCGATCTCGTTGCGGCCGCCTCCGGCGTCGATCTCGTCGTCGCCGTCCCGGGCGATGATCGTGTCATCCCCCTCCCCGGCGACGATCGTGTCTGCGCCGCCGAGCAGCATCCCGGCCACCATCACTCCCAATCCCCCGTCGACCCGGTTCTGGCCTGGCCCCGCGTCGATCGAGTCGTTGCCGGCCCCGCCGTCGATGGTGTCGTTGCCGGCTCCCCCGACGATCGTGTCGTCGGCCCCCACCAACTGGTCGCCGTCGACGATCCCGCCGCCTCCGGAGAGCACGTCGTTGCCGTCTCCGCCGTCGATCAGGTCCGGACCCAGTCCGCCGACGATCGAATCCTCTCCCAAACCCCCGCGGAGCACATCGGCCCCGGCGCCGCCGATGATCGTGTCATTGCCTGCGTCCCCGTCGATCTCGCTTTCCCCCTGGAAACCCACCAGGGCGGAGAGGTCGACGAAATCGTCCCCCCCCTTCACCTGGACGACGATCGAGCGGATGCGATCCGGGGTCGTGGGCAATGTGAACGACGCGCGGTCCACGATGACAACCGTCGACTGCAGCAGCGGATACGCGAGCACGATGTTGGAGGCGTCATCCCCCAGGATCCGCAGGGTCGTGCCATCGAAGAACACCTCGGAGAGCAACGCCCTCCGCTCCAAGGGCTCACAGGCCGGCCTCCTCCTCCGCAACCCTCTCCCCCGACGATGGGATCGATTCGCTCGCTCGCTTGCTTTCATCAGGGGTGACTCCTTCAGTCGCTATGGCCACGTCCCCGAAACCGCCCTCAGGCGATCTCGACGAGACCTCGAACGCCACCGCGAGGCGGAACACCGGTCGAACGCAGGGGAGGCCGGCTCGCTCCGTCATCCACAGTGCCACTGGAGCGGTCTTCCGAGCACACCGACCGGGAAGGCATGCACGCTCTTCATTGAGCGCGTGGTGTCGTTCACACAACCAACCCGCTATCAACTTTCCAGAGCCCGGTGATGATCGTCAATGTAAACGGAAAAATTTACCATTGTTCCTGACGCGAGGATGACCAAAATCAACGCGAGTTTATCGAAATAAAAAGATCGCCAGGTTTCGAGAACGGGTCTTAGACTGCCATTGTACGCGAGAACGGTGTCCCGGCCCGGCCGTCAGCACGCCCGGCTCCGATCGACGGACTATGACGATGTTGCGGCGAAGCGAGCCGCTGTCCCGCCGGGGCCCAGGTCCGAAGGCTGACCGCCGTCAGCCAAATTAGGCTGATTCGGTCGCTTCCTTGTGCGGTGTTCCCCGAGGTTGGTGTCATCGGCTTGAATCGAGCAGACGAACGGTTCCGGCCCTCCTGGGAGGTCGGACAGTTCGCCCCAGCCGGCATCCTCGGCGTGATCGTCGCTGGGGATGGGGCTGCTCGGCGACGGCCCGATCGATCCGGGGATCCCGGTCCCGAGCCCTCCCGACTCGGGACCGCCCAAGGTCAGACGGAGGAGCCGTCGCCGAGCGGCTCGACCCGGGACCGGGAGCGACCCGGCGACGAGAGGCGGGAAAGGCGAGTCGATCCGGCCTGGAGACGGCGGCGGAGCGTCGAGAGGACCCGCCGGGGAGCGGCCGGTCAAGGCCTTCCGATCCGCGCCTCCGGCTGAGGGGGTCGAGGCCGGTCGGCGCGATCGGGGGGCTCGGGAGCGGGAGCGGGTACGGAAGGAGGGATCAACCCCCGGTGAGGTCGGGCACGACGAACGGTTCTCGGTAGTCGCGTCGCGACAGGGCGTTGGCGGCGTCGGCGAGGTCGCCGACGAATCGGCCTTGCTCCTCGTCGAAGCGGACCCAGGGTCCGAGGGTGGCCGGAGTGTCTGCGAGGTCGACGCCGTTCTCGCTCAGATACGCCCGGCAGCGCTCGAAGGCGTCGGCAAGCTCGGTGTTGCCCGAGGTCGCGGCCCGGATCGCCTCGAGGTTGGCCTGCTCGCCGAGCCGATGGGAGACGTTCCCCATGTGGCAGCAGGCCGTCGAACGATGCCCCTCGATCGCCTCGGCGGTCAGGTCGCCCGTCGCTCGGCTCCGGATGGCGTCGAGGAAGGAGGAGAGGTGGGCGCGCTCGATCGCCCCGGCGTTGTCGCCTCCCTCCAGGTCCTCGATCTTCTTCCCCTGGTGGTCGTAGAAGGCTCCGCCGCCGGAGTCGCCGGCGAAGTAGCCCTCCTCGCAGTCGATCACGATGCCACCGTTCAGCCCCCGGAACTTGCCGGTCGAGAACGGCCGGTTGCCGGCGCTCACGTTGCGGACCTCGCAGAGCAGCGGGGCGGGCTGATAATCCAGCAGAGCGATCTGGGTGTTGGCCGTCTCGCCGCAGTCTCGGAAGGCGAACCGCCCGCCGATGCTCATGGCGCGGGGAGGGGTCCGATCCTGGCCCAGGGCCCATCGGCAGACGTCGATGACGTGGATGCCGTTGTTCCCCAGCTCGCCGTTGCCCGTGTCCCAGAACCAGTGCCACTCGTAGTGCAACTGCTTGCGCCGGAGCGGTCCCTTCGGGGCCGGGCCGCACCAGAGGTCGTAGTCCACGGTTGCTGGTGGCGGGGTGGGGGCGTCGACCGTCCCGATACCGTCGCGGGGCCGGTACACCAGGGCGTGGGCAAAGCGGATGCTCCCAAGCTCTCCGAGGTTCAGCCGGTCGATCACCCCTCGGAGGAACGGGCTCGACCTCCTCTGAGTGCCGACCTGGACCATGCGGCCGTACTTGCGGGCGGCCGCCACCATCTGCCGGCCCTCCCACAGGTCGTATGAGAAGGGCTTCTCGATGTAGACGTCCTTGCCCGCCTGGCAGGCCCAGATCGTCGCCAGCGCGTGCCAGTGATTCGGCAAGGCGATGACGACCGCGTCGACGTCGGTGCGGTCGAGGACCTCGCGGAGGTCGCGATGCGAGGAGACCGTTTCCCCGTGCTTGCCGGCGGCGTCGAGCTCTCGGTCGAGATGCTCCTGATCCGCGTCGCAGAGTGCGACGATCCGGACCCCGGGGATTTCGCGGAGCCGGCCGATGAGTTGATGGCCCCGACCGCCCACGCCTCCGACAGCCGTTGTCGAGCCCAGGCCGAGGACCGCGACGTTCACCGTCTCGTTGGGGGAGTTCGGCCGGGCCCCGGCGCTGATCGTCAGCCGAGGCATCCCCAGCGCCAGTCCCGCCGACATCGAACCTCTCAGGAAGCTCCGGCGTGGGATCGGTTTCATGGCCCTGCTCGCCGTGGTCTGGGGGACGTTGGACAGGAAGACGGACGCCCTGCGTCTTGGGTGGGGCGCGATCGCAAGGGGATCGGCCCACGACCGAGCCTAGCCGGTTTGCCGGGTGCCGTCGAGTCACCACCCAGCGTCGGCGCGTTGTCCCTTGGCTGGGGCCCTTCTCCTCGGCCGAGGCCGGCCCGGGGGTTGCGACCGGAGATCCCGGGGCTTATGATCGCGTGGAGTCGATCCGCAAATCCCATCGGTTGCTGATCTCACTGCACTTCGATTCGATCGGCGAGGAATTCCCCCCATCATGTCGGGCCCGGGTGGCGGGCGGCCGGGGTTGGCCGCCTCGTTCTTCATCGTGGGGATGCTCGTCGGGGTGGGCGTCGCCACCTCGGGATTCGTCCTCTTCGAGCGTGCCCGAGGCAGGGACGACGGGAGGGCACAGCGCCGCCTCGTCCTGAAGCTCGGCCACGGGCTCGATACCGGACACCCGGTCCACGAGGCGATGCAATTCCTGGCGGACCGGCTGGCGGAGAAGTCGGCCGGGGGCATGGTGATCGAGATCTTCCCCAACGGCCAGCTCGGCTCGGAGACCGAGTGCATCGAGCAGGTCCAGCGGGGGGCCCTGGCGATGACGAAGTCCTCGACGGCGCCGCTGGAAGGCTTCGTGCCGGAGATGGCGGTCGTTGGCATCCCCTACCTGTTCCGAGACGGCGAGCACCTGTGGCGGGTGCTCGAGGGGCCCATCGGCCGGGGGCTGTTGCGGGCGGGAGAGGGGCAGGGACTGCGGGGGCTCTGCTACTACGACGCCGGCAGCCGGAGCTTCTACACCATCGACCGGCCCGTGCTCTCCCCCGACGACCTGAGCGGCCTGAAGATCCGGGTCCAGCCGAGCCGGACGGCGCTGGAGACGGTCGAGGCGCTGGGGGGCTCCCCGACGCCGATCCCCTTCGGCGAGCTGTACACCGCGCTGGCCCAGCGGCTGGTCGACGGTGCCGAGAACAACCCCCCGAGCGTTCTCACCAGCAGGCATGCCGAGGTCTGCAAGCATTACGCGCTGGACGAGCACAGCGCCGTGCCCGACGTGCTGCTGATCGGAACCCGGGCCTGGGAGGCGCTCTCTCCGATCCAACGGCGATGGCTCCAGGAGGCGGCCGACGAGTCGGTCGCCTACCAGCGCGAGCTCTGGGCCCGGGCGACCGCCGAGGCGCTGGCGGAGATCGAGCGCCAGGGCGTGACCATCCACCGCCCCGACCGCTCCCTGTTCGCCTCCCGGGTCGAGCCGATGCACCGGGAGTACCTCGGCACGGCGGTGGGCGACCTGATCGAGCAGATCAAGCAGGCCGAATGAGTCGCACCATGCGGAAGGCCCTCAGCGCGCTGGCGGGTGCCCTGGCCCTCGGGCTGGAGGCGGCGGTCATCGGGGCGTTCGCCGCCCTCGTGCTGGTGGTCCTCTGGGGGGTTGGCAGCCGGTTCGTGCTCAATGCGCCCAGCCGGTGGACGGAAGAGGTGGCGATCTTCCTGCTCATGTGGGTCGCGTTGCTGGGGGCGGCGGTCGCGTTCCGGAGGCGGCAGCATCTGGGGGTCGACGCGCTGGTCGGCGTGCTGCACCCGGCCGCCCGGCTGCTGCTCGCGATGGTCGGGCAGGTGCTCGTCGCCGTCTTCGCCCTGGCCGTGCTCATCGTCGGAGGGGCCGTGCTCGTTCGGGAGACGCTCGAGGCGGGCCAGGTCACGCCGGCCACGGGGTTGCCGATGGGGTACGTGTACCTCGCGGCGCCCATCTCCGGCGCGTTCATCCTTCTGTTCGCCGTCGAGCGGTTCGTCGGGCTGGCCCGGGCCGGCCTCGGCCCCGATCCCGGGCCGGCCCCTCCCCTCCCCGACGCCGAAGAGGGCCCCTAGGCGATGGACGCCCCGCTGCTGATCCTCCTGGTGTTCTTCGTCCTGCTGACGGCGATCGACCTGCCCGTCGCCGTGGCCATCGCCCTGGCGACGCTGATGGCGACCCTCTCGCTCGCCGATCTGCCGGCCTGCTACATCGTGGCGCAACGGATGTCGATCGGCATCGCCAGCTTCCCGCTGCTGGCCATTCCCTTCTTCATCCTGGCGGGAGAGCTGATGGGCCGGGGGGGGATCGCCCGCCGCCTGATCGACTTCTCCCTGGCGCTGATTCCCAGCCGCCGGGGAGGCCTGGCGTATGTGAACACGATCACGTGCATGCTTTTCGGGGCGATCTCCGGCTCGGCGACGGCGGCCGTCTCCTCGATCGGAGGCATCATGATTCCCGAGATGGAGCGGCAGGGAGAGGACCGCCGCTCTGCCGTCGCGCTGACGACCACCGCCGCCACGACCGGCCTGCTCATCCCGCCGAGCAACATCATGATCGTCTACGCGGTGGCCGCCGGGAATGTCTCGGTGGCCGCCATGTTCGCCGCTGGCCTGTTGCCCGGCCTGCTGGTGGGGGGAGCGATCCTCGCCGTTTGCGCTCTCGCTCGACGTCGGGCCCCCCTCCCCAGGACGACGGACCGGGAGGACGACGGGTCGCGGTTCGCCCTGGGGCGCATCGTCTCGACCGGGGTTCGGGCCGCCCCCGGCCTCTCCCTGGTCGTGCTGGTCCTGACGGGGATCCTCCGGGGATGGTTCTCGGCGACCGAGGCCTCGGCCATCGCCGTGCTGTACGCGTTCCTGCTGGCGGTCGTCTTCTACCGGACGGTCCGGCTGCGGGAGCTGCCCGCGATTCTCCTGCGGTCGGGCACCATGACCGGCGTGGTCTTCCTGCTCATCGGCACCAGCCAGGCGATGAGCTGGATCCTCACGTATGAGAATGTTCCCCAGTCGGTCGGCGAGGCGATGCTCGACGCCTCGACCAGCGGGATCGTCATCCTGCTGATGATGAACGCGATCCTCCTCCTGGTCGGCGCGGTGATGGACATGACCCCGGCGGTCCTGATCTTCACGCCTCTCTTTCTGCCCGTCGCCGAGCGGCTGGGGGTGGATCCGGTCCACTTCGGCGTCATGATGGTCGTCAACCTGTGCATTGGCCTCTGCACTCCTCCGGTCGGGACCTGCCTGTTCGTGGGTTGCTCGGTCGGCCGGATCGGCATTGCCGAGGCGATCCGGCCGATGGTCCCCTTCCTGCTGGCCATGCTCGCGGCCCTGGCCCTCATCACCGCCTGGCCGGCTATCACGCTGTGGCTGCCCGGGGCGCTCGGACTGGATTGACCCCTGAAGATCGACGCCATGCCTCCTCCCTCGGATCGGATCGAAGCCCTTCGCCGCGAGGCGGCCCGGCGCACCGGGGCCGAGCCCTCCCGCATTCGAGTCGTCCGAGCGCCGTACCGGATTTGCCCGATCGGCGCCCACATCGACCACCAGCTCGGGCCGGTCACCGCGATGGCGATCGATCGCAGCGTGCTGCTGGCCTTCGCCCCGTCCGGCTCGAGCCGGGTGCGGCTGGAGAGCCTCGACTTCGAGGGCATGGTCGAGTTCTCCCTGGACGACGTGCCTGGCCCGACGCCGGGAGACTGGGGGAACTTCCCCCGAGGCGCCGTCCTGGCCCTGCGACACCGGCGGCACGAGGTGGGGCAAGGGATCGTCGGTGTGGTCGCCGGAGAGCTGCTCGGCGGCGGCGTCAGCTCGTCGGCCGCGGTCGGCATCGCCCTGCTGCTGGCGATCGAGGCGAGCAACGGACTGGACCTCTCGTCCGGGGAGAACATCGCGCTGGCCCGGTCGATCGAGAACGACTACCTCGGCCTTCGGAGCGGCATCCTCGACCAGGCGGCCATCCTGCTCTCCCGACTCGGGCACCTGACGCTCATCGACTGTGCTTCGGGAGAGCACGAGCACATCCCTTCCCCGGCGTCGATGCCCCCGTTCCGGATTCTGCTCGCCTACTCGGGCCTGCGCCGGGCCCTGGTGGGCACCGACTACAACCGCCGGGTGGACGAGTGCGCCGAGGCCGCCCGGACGCTGCTCTCGGCCGCCGGCCGAGGAGAGGCCGGAGCGGTCCTCGGTCACCTCTCGGCCGACGAGTACGCCGCGTTCGGCCATCTTCTGTCCGGTCCCCCGGCCCGCCGAGCCGCCCACTACTTCTCCGAGGTCGACCGCGTCCGCCGAGGAGTGGCCGCCTGGCGGATGGGGGACCTGGCCGGCTTCGGGGCCCTGATGACGGCCTCGGGGGAGAGCTCGATTCGCAATTACGAGTGCGGGAGCCCGCCGCTGATCGATCTGTATGAGATCCTTGTCGCGACCGAGGGCGTCCTCGGCACCCGGTTCAGCGGCGCCGGCTTCCGAGGCTGCTGCGTGGCCCTCGTCGATCCCGAGGACGCCGATCAGTCCGCTGCCCGGGTCCGAGCGTCCTACTCCCGGCGCCGTCCGGAGCTGGCCGCAGATGCCCCCGTCGTGCTCTGCGACCCCGACGACGGCGCCGGATTCGTCGATTGACCCCTCGAAGGATGCGGGCCTCCTCCCCATGATCGACCCGAACCGTTCGTCCTTCGGCCCCGACCGCCCGCTCCCCCGCTCGATCGCCATCGCGGGGGCCTGGGGCTACATCGGCCGCAAGTTCCTCGACGTGGCGCTCTCTCGGGGCCTGACCGTGTTCGTCTTCGACCCCGGCCCGGCTCCCGACGACATCGACCTCGGCCGGCTGACCCGGATCGATCACGAGGCCGACTTCTACCGAGTCGATGCCGACCTCGTCCACCTCGCCGTCCACCCCGAGCACCGTCGGCTCGACCTGCTGCTCGACCGAGAGCGGCCCCCGCTCATCCTCAACGAGAAACCAATGGCCGAGCCCGGCCGCCCGGAGCATTGCCGTCGCGTCGTCGAGGACGTCGCCGCCTCCCCGGCCGTCGTCCTGTACGACTTCCCCGAGCTGTTCGACCCGCTCTCGGCGAGGATCCTGGAGTACCTCGGCCGGTTTCGGGAGGTTCGCATCGACGAGGTCGTCCTCCAGCGCTCGAAGGACCGGGAGGATCCGGCCATCCCCCGCAACGCCAAGCGGATGGTTTCCATCCAGTATCAGGAATCTGTGCACTGCCTGGCCTTCGTGCTGTACCTGCTGGCCGCGGTCCAGGGCGGGACCGATCGCGTCCTGAACGGCGGCGTCCGACTGGTCGGCCGGGCGGAGCGCTACTCCCCTCCGAATCCGGAAGCCTACCCCCACGCCGTCGACGGGAGGTGCCGCTACCGGATGTTCCTGGGAGGCGTGCGAGTCGAGGGGAGCACCAACTTCAAGCGCCATGCCGAGTGGGCGAAGCGGCGCCTGATCCGAGGCGTCGGCGACGGGGAACCGTTCGAAATCGACGTCTCGTTCCTGGAAGGAAAGAAGGACTTCCGCATCAACGGCCGCGACCAACCCTGCGACCCGGCCGCCAGCTCCTATCAGCATGTCCTCGAGACGGCGACCCGATGGTCCCGGCAGTTCGACCGCTCCCAGTTGATGGGGGGGCTCTTTCCCAATCCGGCGTTCACCCTGCTCACCTACCAGCTCTCCGCCGCGCTCTGGCGGAGTTGCCGAGAGCGGGAGGCGATCGCCATTGAATCCGCGGACCGCCTCCGGTCGTGGGACGCCGGGTTCGATCCCGACCTCGCTCCCCTCGCCGATGACGGCGAACTCGACGAGCCCTGGGTCTGATCGCCCAGGGCCTTGTCAGGCCCGCCCCAGGAGCCCAAGCTGGGGGCCGGGCCCGGGGCCCCGTTCTCCCCATCGCCGAGGAGCCCGATCGGAGGAACCCGAACCGATGCGATCTCGACTCCTGCTCGCCTTGCTTCTCCTGCCGGTGTCGCTGACCGCCTTCGGTCAGGGGTCCGACGAGGGCGGCGCGGCCCTCGGCCCGATCTCCGCTCAGGATCCCTAGACGCTCTCCCGGGAAGCCCGGGAACGGGGGGACGCCCAGCGAGGAGCCCTCGTCTTCGCCCGTCCCGAGCTGAATTGCCGGCAATGCCACCTTGTTGGGGAGGAGTCCGGCCTCGGCCCCGACCTCTCCCGGCTCGGCGATGACCTCAGCGCGGCCCATCTCGTCGAGTCGATCCTCCGGCCTTCCGCCGACATCCGGGAGGGGTATCAGACGGTCCAGGTGGCGACCCGGGACGGCCGGGTGCTCACCGGGCTGCTGGCGGAGGAAACCCCTGATCGGATCGTCCTGCGCGATGCCCAGGGGGAGGAGATCACGGTCCCTCTTGCCGAGATCGAGGAGCGTCGGCGAGGCGAGTCTTCCCTGATGCCGGATGGGTTGGTCGAGACGCTGGCCTCGCCCCAGGAGTTCCTCGACCTGGCCCGGTACGTGATCGAGGTGGCCGAAGGGGGGCCGGATCGCGCCCGGGAGCTGGAGCCCGATCCAGCCGCCATCGCGGCCCTCCGGGCGCTGCCCGAGTACGAGGCCCGGGTCGACCACGCCGCCCTGATCGCCGAGTGGGACGTCGAGAGCCTCGAGCGCGGCCGGGCGATCTACGAGCGGGTCTGCGCCAACTGCCACGGGACGCTCGACCGCGAGGGATCGCTGCCGACCTCCCCCCGGTTCGCCTCGGCCGAGTTCAAGAACGGCGCCGACCCGCTGGGACTGTACCGCACCCTGACCCGAGGCTTCGGCCGGATGATGCCGCAAAGCTGGATGGTCCCCCGGCAGAAGTACGACGTGATCCACTATCTGCGAGAGGCATACCTGCGCGAGCACAACCCGACGCGATACGTCGAGGTCGATGCCGCCTACCTCGCCGGGCTGCCCGAAGGGGATACCCGGGGACCGGAGCCGCCGAGCATCGAGCCCTGGGTGGCGATGGACTACGGGCCGGTGATGATGCACACGATCGAGGTCGGCCGGGACGGCTCGAACATCGCCGCCAAGGGGATCGCCGTGCGGCTCGACCCGGGCCCCGGAGGGATCTCCCGCGGTCATCACTGGGTGGTCTACGAGCACGACACCCTGCGCCTGGCGGGAGCCTGGAGCGGATCGGGGTTCCTCGACTGGAACGGCATCCAGTTCAACGGCCGGCACGGCGTCCACCCGAGGGTGGTCGGGCGGGTCGAGGCGGCCAACCCGACCGGACCGGGCTGGGCCGGCCCGGAGGCCCTCGGCTTCGACGACCCCCGGCCTCTCGCCCGAGACGGGCGCCCCTATGGCCCGCTCCCCCGAGACTGGGCCCGATACCGAGGCCTGGCCCTGCACGGCTCGCAGGCGATCCTCTCCTACGACGTGGGTCGGGTCCCCGTCCTGGAGACCCCCGGCCTGGTCGAGACGGCCCTCGGCCCGGTCATTACCCGGTCCTTCGAGCTCGGTCCCCGCCCCGACGACCTGCTGCTTCAGGTGGCCCACCTTTCGGGCCGGGACGTCCGGCTCCGGCCGGTCGAGGGCCATCCCTCGGCCGTCATGCTCGGGCCTGAGGAGGCCGAGCCTCCCGGTGGACTCCTGTTTGACGGCGCCTCGAGCGTCGAGATGGGGGAGGCCCCCGAGCTGGATGTCTCGGCGGGCGATCGGACGATCGCCGCCCGGATCCGGACGACCGAGGGAGGCACGATCTTCGCCAGCGCTCCCGGCGAGGGGAACTGGGCGCCCGGCTCCCAGGCCCTGTTCGTGAGGGGGGGACGTCTGGTCTTCGACATCGGCTGGGAGGGGGCCGTCGCGTCGAACCGGGAGGTCGACGACGGACGCTGGCACGATATCGCACTGACGTATGAAAATGATTCGGGTCGAGTTCGGCTCTTTATCGACGGCAATCCCGACGCCGAGGGCCGGCTGCGGGCTCCGGAGCGGCCCGAGCCTGGAGGGAGAGTCGTTCGGCTGGGCTTCGCGTCGCCCGACTTCCCCGGGCCGGATCCGTATTTCCGGGGTCGGATCGAATCGGTTCTCGTCTTCGGTCGAGTCCTGGGAGACGAGGAGATCCGCCGGCTCCCCTCGTCGCCTTCCCCCGGGCCGGTGCTGGCTGATTGGAGGCCGGACCAGGCTGAGGCCAAGGCTGAGGGGGACGCGGTCCCCGACCGGACTGGCTCGGGGCTCGACGGCGTCGTCCGGCTCGGGCCGGCGTCGCTCGAGCGGGCCGATCGGGTGGTGGCTGGGTGGGAACACTCCGGGGGTGAGGGGCTGGAATGGGTCGAGGCCGCCTCGGGGGACCTGAGACTGCGCATCCCGGCCGGGCCCGAGCCGCTCCGCTTCGTGCTCTGGTTCGCCGGGCCGTCTCGGGAAGTCGACCCCCTGGCGCTGGCCGACTCGGTGCGGATCGGACCCCCCGGCGATCTGAGATCGCTCACCGACGGCGGGCCGAGGAGATGGCCGGAGGAGATCGTGACCCGGGCCGAGGCCGGGGAGGACGACGGCCCCTTCGCCGTCGACGTGCTCACGCCCCCGGACGCCAACCCCTGGAACGCCCAGGTCCGCTGCTCGGGGCTGGACTTCCTGCCGGGAGGCGACTCGGCCGTTCTCTGCTGCTGGGACGGCGACATCTGGCGGGTCGACGGCCTATCGGACGCGTCCGGGGAGCTGCGCTGGAGGCGGATCGCGTCGGGCCTGTTCCAACCCCTGGGGATCAAGCTCATCGGCGGGGAGATCTACGTGACCTGCCGAGACCAGATCGCCATCCTCCGCGACCGAGACGGTGACGGCGAGGTCGACTTCTACGAGAGCTTCAACAGCGACCACCAGGTCACCGAGCACTTCCACGAGTTCGCCACCGGGCTGGACACCGACGACGAGGGGAACCTCTACTACGCCAAGGCCGGCCGCCACGCCGCCGAGGCCCTGGTGCCGCACCACGGGACGCTGCTCCGGGTCAGTCCCGATGGCAGCCGCACCGAGATCGTCGCCACCGGCTTCCGCGCTCCCAACGGCGTGCTGGTCAACCCCGACGGCACCTTCTTCCTCACGGACCAGGAGGGGCACTGGACGCCGAAGAACCGGATCAACTGGGTGCGAGAGGGACGCTTCTATGGTTACATGTGAGGCTACCACGAGATCGATGATCCCTCCGACTCAGCGATGGAGCCCCCGCTCTGCTGGATCACCAATGCCATGGACCGCTCCCCCGGAGAGCCGATCCGGGTGGACAGCCCCTCCTGGGAGAGGCTCAACGGCGCCCTGTTGAACCTCTCCTACGGGACCGGCCGGATTTTCGTCGTGCCTCACGAGCGGGTTGGCGACCTGATGCAGGGGGGCGTCACCCCCCTGCCAATCCCCTCCATGCCGACTGGAGTGATGCGGGGCCGCTTCCACCCGGAGGACGGCCACCTGTACGCCTGCGGTATGTTCGCCTGGGCCAGCGATCGCCAGCAGCCGGGAGGCTTCTACCGGATCCGGGCCACCGGCCGTCCCGTGTTCGCGGTCGTCGGCCTGCACGCCCGGCCGGGGGGCCTGGATCTCTCGTTCAGCGACCCGCTGGACCCCGAGTCCGTCTCCGACCCTTCCCGCTTCTCCGCCTCCGTCTGGTCGCTTCGCCGGACGGCGCGCTACGGCTCCGAGCACGTTGACGAGCACCCCCTCGCCGTCACCTCCGCCCTCCTGGACGACGACGGCCGGACGATCCATCTGACCATCCCCGAACTGGCCCCGACCCAAGGCCTGGAGCTCCGCTTTTCGATCGCCGGCGCCCAGGGCGACCCCGCCCAGGGAGTCGTCCACGCGACGATCCACCACCTCGGCCCGTGAGGGCATCTCGGCCCGACCTCATCCGATCCGTCCGATCCCCTGCGATCTCGCCTTCTGGGTCCATTCGTCCAGGCGTCGAGGCTCCGGCTCCCGAGGGAGTCGCTCGGTTCGAATCAGGGCAGGGGCATGGAGAACGGGTTCGACGGGGGAGCGTCGGTGGTCGAGGAGGCCGGGGGCAGTAGCGGGGGGCGGCCGATGGCGTGATAGAGCCGGAACTGGGCCCGATTGTAGTCCAGCACCGCCTCCAGGGAGTCGGTTCGGGCCTGGACCAGGGCCTGGATCGGCTGGAGGACCTCGATCGGGCGGGTGGCGCCGGGGAGGCGGGCGCCTCGTCGGATATTGGTGAGGTTCAGCTCCAGGGAACGCTGCGCGTCGGGCAGTTGCCGGGCGGCGCGGTCCATCCGCCGGAGGGCGGCCAGCCGGGCCTTGTCGGCCCGAACCACCTCGGCCGCCACCAGGTCCTGTGTCTGGACGAGGCGGAGGACGGCCTCCTGCCGCTCGGCGTCGCTGCGGCGGATCCGGGCGTGGTCGCCGAGCCCGAGGTGCTCGATTGTCCAGAAGAGGTTTACGTCGGTGTCGAACCGGCCGTCGAAGTTGCCGAAGAAGGAGTTCGATCCGCCGCCGAACCCGCCGGCCGAGGTGCGCAGGGCCAGGCTCGGGATGATCGGCCGGAGCTTCGCCTGCTTCAAGCGAACGAGGGTGGCCTCGACCAGTGCCTGGTACTGGGCCAGCTCCGGGCGGTTCTGGAGGCCGGCCACGATCAGGTCATCCACCGGGCAATCGTCGGCCACCAGGCGGAGCACCGACTCGGGCGGCTCGATCGGGGCGACGACGATTCTCGGGTCGAGCCGGGTGCGGCGGACCACCTCGGCCGAGGCGATCTCCAGGGCGCCGACGGCGTCCTCCACCTCCACCTGGCGACGTTCCAGCTCGGCCAGGGCGCGGCGGTGGTCGGCCTCCAGCCCGGCGCCGGTGCGGGCGAACGAGCCGGTCAGCTCGGCCAGCTCCTCGGCGTGGCCGACCGCCTCTCGGGCGATCTGGAGCCTCCCGGCGGCAAGCTGCAAGTCGAGGTACGCTTCGGCCAGGCCGAGCAGCGCGTCGTTGGTCGCGCTGGCGACTCCTGCCCGTTCGGCCTGGACCACCTGGCGGGCGGCCAGTGGGGCGAAGATCGCGTCGGAGATGCGGATGACGGCCGTCGTGCCCGAGACCGGCGCCGGCCCTCCCGCCGGAATCGGCCCGGTGATCCCCTGGCCGAGGGCTCCGGTCGCCCCCAGGAACAGCGAGCTCTTGCTGATCTGGCGGACGGCCCCCTCGACGATCTGGGTGCTGCCGTCATGCCGGATCCAGTTGGGGCCGAGGAACAGGCTCGGCAACCAGAGGGCTCGGGCGTGGACCAGGTCGGCGACGGCCTGTGCCACCCGGGCCCGGGCGATCGCGATGTCCAGGTCCCTCGCGCCGGCCAGTCTCAAGGCGCCGGCCAGGTCGATTGGATAGATCACCTGCCCGGGCACCAGGGGCCTCCCCGGTTCGGGAGAGGGGAGCGCGGCAGGGAGCACGGGCGGGGCGATCCCATCGGGGGCCGCGACTTCCGGCGGGGGGATCATGGCGATCCTCCCCGACGCCCCCTCCTCGATGATCGGGTCGGCCGGGGGGACGGACTGCTGGCCGGTCGCGTGCCCTCCGAGAGCCCCTGCCGCCAGTAGGCACACTCCCACGATCGCCCGCGGCCGACCGCTCGCGGTATGCCACCCCTGGTCCATCACTCGGGCCCTCCCTGGCCTGCTCGGGATCGGGTCCGGCTCCCCCGACTCCTCCGGGGGCCCTGGGGCGCACCCCGGGACGAGGATCGACCGGCCGAGGGCCCCCCTCCCCCCCTCGTCCTTGCCAATCATCGACCAGCCGGCATAATATCGGCATTCGACATCATCGCCGTCCAATCGTTCTGTCGCAGGGGCGCGGCTCCCCGACTGGCTCCCGAGCGATGGTCGGCCGGGGACGCCCAGGGGCGCGGGGAGGCTCGTCGACCATGATCCGGGCCGGGATCGTGACCAGCGGTAGCTCGGCGCTCGTGGCGCTTCTGGTCATGGGGGCGGGGTGCAGCGGGCCTGACGCCCCCGTCAACGCCGCCGAGTCCGGCGAGGCGGCCGGAGAGGTGACGACGGTTCCGGTCATCCGACCCGAGCGGGCGACGCTCCGCCGGACGACCACCCAGCCCGCGACCGTCCACCCCGACCACCAGGCCGAGATCCACGCCCGGGTCTCCGGCTACCTGGCACTTCTGGAGGCCGACATCGGCGACCGGGTCGAGGCCGGGCAGGTGCTCGGCGTCGTCGACGTCCCCGAGTTGACGAAGGGTCGGCAACGCCGGGAAGCGATGATCGCCCGCCTGGAGGCCGACGAGCGCCGGGCCGCCGCCGAGATCGACCTGGCGGGGGCCGACGTCGAGGCCACCGAGGCCATGAGGGATCAGGAGCTCGCCGAGATCGCCACCGCCCGGGCCGCCCTGGACGCCCAGCGCGCCGAGTTCAACCGCGTGCAGGGGCTCGTCTCCGAGGGGGCCGTCACTGGACAGCTCCTGGACGAGGCCCGGGAGCGGCTCGAGTCGGCCGAGGCGACGCTGGCTTCGGCCGAGGCGGCGGCGGCGTCCGCGAGCGCCAATGTCGACGTCTCCCTGGCGAGGCTCGCCGCCTCGCAGGCGAGCCTGGAGACGGCGAAGGCCGAGACCGAAGTCGCCCGCAAGGAGCTGGAGGAGCTCGACGCAATGATCGCCTTCGCGACCCTCAGGGCGCCGTTCCCTGGGGTGGTGACTCGGCGGCATGTCGACCCCGGCGACCTCGTGCGGGAGGGCCAGGGGGCCGGCCCCGAGGGGCCACTGTTCGTCGTCGCCAAGCTCGACACGGTCCGAGTCCGCGTCGCGCTGCCGGAGGACGACGCTCCCGGAACCGACGTCGGCGATCCGGCGGTCGTCATCTTCCGATCGCTCCCCGGCCGCTCCTTCGAGGGCCGGGTCGACCGCATCGCCCGCGGCCTCGACACCAGCACGCGGACGATGCTCGTCGAGGTCGACCTGCCCAACCCAGGGCTCTCCCTGCTGCCCGGCATGTACGGCGAGGCGACGATCACCCTGGAACAGGCCGAGGGACTGGTCCTGCCCGCCGGCGCCGTCCGCTACGACGAGGAGGGCCGCAGCTTCGTCTACGTTGTCGACGAGACGGACGCGATCCGGGTCGTCAACGTGGGCACCGGCCTCGACGACGGGTCCCGCATTGAGATCACCTCGGGCCTCGACGGGTCCGAGCGCGTCGTCGCTCCGACGATCGACCGCCTGCAGGAGGGGCAGCGCGTCCGGGTCGAGGAGGCCGGCTGATCGGCCCCGGCCAAGAGCCGCCCCCAAGATCGCCTCCCGCCCTCCCGCCTGCCCGAGCCGACGAGCACGCCGATGCCTCTGATCCGATTCGCCCTGCGGAACCCCTACGCCGTCGTCTCGCTGGCCGTCGGGCTGAGCCTGCTCGGCGCCGCGGTGCTGCCCGGGGTGCCGGTCGACATCCTCCCCGACTTCAAGCGACCGGTCGTCGTCAGCTTCTTCTCCTACCCGGGGCTGCCGACCCTGGATATGGAGAAGGGCGTCACCTCCCGGGTGGAGCGGGCGCTAACGCTGGCCGGGGGGATCGAGCACCAGGAATCCCGGACGATCCCGGGGGCCTCGGTGATCAAGGTGTTCTTCCAGCCGGGCACCGACCCCAGCTCGGCGATGAACGACATCGTGAATCTCGAAGCCAGCGACATGTTCCATCTGCCTCCGGGCATCGAGTGGCCGTTCACCCTCCGGAGCGAGCCGGCCAACCTGCCGGTGATCCTGGCGGCCATCGGCGGCGAGGGGCTGAGCGAGAGCGAACTGTACACGATCGGCTACTACGCCGTCCGCAATAAGATGGGCGGCCTCCGGGGGGTGCAGATCCCCCACCCCTTCGGCGGCAAATTCCGGCAGATGATGGTCTACGTCGACCCGGCCCGGCTCCGGGCCGTCGGCCTCAGCGCCCAGGACGTCGTCGAGGCGCTGAATCGCTCGAACCTCGTCCTGGCCGCCGGCACGGCCAGGCTGGGGCACTACGAGTACCAGATTCACCCCGAGAACACGCTGCCGACGACTGAGGAAATCGAGGCGGTGCCGATCGCGATCCGAGACGGCCGCCCCATCTTCATCCGGGACGTCGGCCGGGCGGTCGACGACGCGGCGATCCAGTACAACATCGTTCGCGTCGACGGCAAGCGAAGCGTCTACTGCCCGCTTCTCCGGGAGCCGGGAGAGAACACGATCGCCGTCGTCGACCGCATCCGGGAGGGCCTGGCGACCGAGATCCCGAAGATGAAGGCCCAGGGGGAGATCCCCGAGGCGACCTCGGTGACGCTCGTCAGCGACCAGTCCTCGTACATCCGAGACGCGATGCGGAATCTTGGCTACGAGGTCGGCCTGGGGGCTGTGCTCGTGGCCGTCGTCGTTGCGGCCTTCCTCCGCCGGATCCTGCCGACGCTGGCCGTGCTGCTGGTGATCGCGCTGTCGATGCTCATTGGCAGCCTCGGCTTCGCCTTCAGCGGAGAGACGATCAACGTGATGACCCTCGGCGGCATTTCGCTGGCCGTCGGCACCGTGGTCGACGCCGGCATCGTCGTGATCGAGAACGTGGTCCGGCACCAGCGGATGGGTAAGTCGCCTCTCGACGCCGCCCGGGACGGCGCCGAGGAGGTGGCCGGCGCGGTGCTCGCCGGCACGGTGACGACTTTGGCCGTCTTCATCCCGGCGATCTTCCTCTCGGGGATGATTCGGGACCTGTTCGAGCCGCTCTCGATCGCGGCGACGGCGACGATCGGCGCCTCCTACCTCGTGGCGATGACCGTCGTGCCCGCCTTCTGTGCCCGGTTCGTGCGCTCCCGAGTCCGCCTCGGCGGCGAGGGGCCCGCCGCCGAGGCCGAGGTCCCCGAGCCCCGGGGGGCCTACGCCAGCCTGCTCGGCACCGCGATCCGGTTGCGATGGCTCGTCATCCCCGCGACGGCCGCCCTGGTGCTCGCCTCGGGGCTGCTGCTGCCGGGCATCGGCACCGAGCTGTTCCCCGAGGTCGACGCGGGCACCTTCGAGCTCCGCGTCCGGACGATCCCCGGCACCCGCCTGGAGGAGACCGAGGCGCTGGTCGCCCGGATCGAGGAGACGATCAGGGAGGTGATCCCTCCCCGGGAGATCGAGTCGCTCATCTCGAACGTTGGCCTTCCCGTGGGCAAGGGGGCCGGCTTCTCCACCGTGCTCAGCCCCAACTCCGGGCCCGACTCGGCCTTCCTGGTCGTGAACCTGGCCCGGGAGGGACGGTCAATCGCCACGAGTACGTATATCGGCATGCTCCGTGATCGATTGGCCGAGGAATACCCGGCCGAGAAGTTCTTTTTCGTCAGTGGCGGCATCGTCCACGCGGCACTCAACGAGGGGGTGGCGGCGCCCATCGACATCCAGGTCTCCGCCGGCTCTCTGGAGGCCGCCCGGGCCAAGGCCGAGGAGATCGTCCGAGCCGTCTCGAAGATTCCCGGCGCCGCCGATGTGCAGATCGCCCAGTCCCTCGATTACCCGCAGCTCGACGTGGCGGTCGACCGCACCCGGGCCAAGTACCTGGGGCTCGACCAGGAGGAGGTCGCGCGCACGATCCTCACGGCGCTCGGCTCCAGCGTCGGCCACGCGCCGACCATCTGGATCGACCCGGCCAGCGGCACGGACTTCTTCATGGGCGTCCAGTACGAGACGAACCAGGTCGAGTCGCTCGACGAGATCCGCAACATCCCGCTCTCCCTGAGCACTCCCGACGGCCCGATCACCGTCCCGCTCTCGAACGTGGCGACCGTCAAGCGGGTGAACATCCCCGGGGAGATCGCCCACTACAATATCGCCCGGGTGCTTGACGTGTACGTCAACGTCTCGGGCCGGGACATCGGCTCGGTCGCCGCCGACGTCGACCGCACGCTGGCTGCGCTTCCCGAGGCCCCGGGAGTCAGCCTGACCGTCCGGGGGCCGGTCGCGACGATGAAGGCCGGCGGCCGGACCCTGGGCCTCGGCCTGCTTGTCGCCTCGGTGCTGGTCTACCTGGTGATGCTGGCTCAGTTCCGGTCGCTCGTCGACCCGCTGATCATCATGCTCGCTGTCCCCCTCGGCCTGGCCGGCGTGCTGGCGGCGCTGGCCCTCACCGGGACGACTTTGAATATCCAGTCGCTGATGGGCACGCTGATGATGATCGGCGTAGTGGTCAACAACAGCATCCTGCTGGTTGAATTCGCCAACGTGCTCCGCTCCCGGGGACTCGACGCCGGCCGGGCCGCCCTGGCCGCCGCCCAGATCCGCCTGCGGCCGATCCTGATGACCTCGCTGACCCTGGTCGCGTCGATGCTGCCGCTCTGCGTCCGACTGGCCCCCGGCGGCGAGGCGATGATCCCGCTCGCCCGAGCCCTGGTCGGCGGCATGCTCGCCTCGACCGTCCTCACCCTCTTCCTCGTCCCTTGCGTCTACGCCGTGGTCAAGCAGCGAGCCCCGGCGGCGGCCGACGGCTCGTAGCCCGACCGGTGCGAGCGGCCAGGGGCGAGGGTCACTCCCCCCCGCGCCGGCCATACGGCCCTTCCTCCGGGACCCGGTCGTGCAGCACCTCCGCCACCAGCTCCCGGAGCTTCCTCTCGGCCTCGTCCAGTGCCGCGATCCCCTCGGGGGTGGCCCGGTAGTACTTCCGCCGCTTACCTCTCACGACGTCCGACGAGCAGCTCAGCAGCCCTGCCTGATGCAACTGGTGAAGCATCGGGTAGAGTGTCCCCGGGCCAATGTCATAGTCGTGTCGGCGCAGTTCCTCGATCATCTCGGCGCCGAAGATCGGGGTCTGGGCCGCGTGGTAAAGGACGTGCATCCGCACGAACCCCCCGAAGAACATCCGCGTCAGCACTTCGCCCATGAGATCGTAATCCGATTGGAGAGGCGATCCCGCCCGCCAGTGTCCGATCGGCCGGACTCGGCCCGTGTTGCGACCGGAGCCCGACCCGCTCCGTTGGATCATGGAGGTCGGCCGATGCCGCATGCCCCGCCCGACGTCGTTCGAGTTGACTTCGTGGTTATCCGGAACGCTGAAAGGCGGCTCCTCGCCTGTACATGAATGGATACTGCTTTTGCTTCTCCTCCGGCGTCAGCCGCCGGAGCATCTGGCCGATCGCGCTGATCCGCACTCACGTCTCGCTCGACTCCGGGCGCCATTCGTAGTCCTTGCTGTGCCGACGGTCCCGGCCCCGCCACGCGAAGGTACGCTCCGACACCCAACGCTTCGGCAGCTTCACGAACCCCTCCGCGTCCGGCGGACGCCGCACTCCTTCGACCCAGAATGGGGCCCTCGTCTGCTCCAGCCAGCCGTCCAACTCGTCGTTGCGGTACTTCGCGTCGCCCCAAATCACCTCCAGCCGCGGCAGCCGATCCCGGTCCAGCCGCCCGAGCAGCCCCGGGGCGGTCGCCCCGTCGTCGGCCGAGGCCGCCGTGACCAGCACGGCCAGGAGCAAGCCCAGCGAATCGACGACCATGTGCCGCTTCCGTCCGCTGATCTTCTTGCCGCCGTCGTAGCCCGGCTCGCCGCCGACCTCGGTCCCCTTGACCGTCTGGCTGTCGATGGAATCGACACGCGGCGTCGGATCACGGCCCTCGGCCACCCGGACCTTCACCCGCAAGGCGTCGACGATCCGCTGCCAGGTGCCGTCGTCGCGCCAGAGGGCGAAGTCGTCCCAGACGGTGCTCTTGGGCAGCAGGTCGTGCGGCAGCAGCTCCCACTACTGGCAGCCGGTCCGGGCCTGGTAGAGCAGCATGTTGAGCACCTCGCGGATGTCGGTCTCGCGGGCCGCCCGCCGGGCTTGGCCGGCGGGATCAGGGGCCGGACGACCTCCCATTGGTCGTCGGTCAGGTCGGTCTTGTAGGGCCGACACATCGAGTCCTGGGCAGCTAAACCGTGGCGCGATCTCCCGTTACCGCAGGAATTCTAGGGGTGAGTCGACTTCCCCTGGTGTCCCAGCCAACTTGAAGGCTCCCTGGGCGGCACGGTAACCTATGGGGTGGTAACGAGTTGAAGTCCTCCCACCATGAGGTGCCCCCATGGAATCCTTGGCTCACTTCTGCTGCCAGAACCCCGACTGCAAGGACCATGGCCTCCGGGGCGGGACCAACCTGACCGCCTGCGGTCGCTATGGCCAGCAGAAGCAGTATCGCCTGCTCTACTGCCGCACCTGCAAGGCCCGCTTCTCCGAACGCAAGGGCACCCCGCTGTACCGCTCGCACTTGCCCGAGGCGACGGCCACCTCGATTCTCAAGCACATCGATGACGGGTGTGGCGTCCGTCAGACCGGGCGGCTCGTCGGCGTCCACCGGGACACCGTGATGCGGTACAGCCGCCTGGCGGGCGACCATGCCCAGCGAGCCCACGACGAACTCGTGGCGTTTTCCCCCCCGGACCCGTGAGGTCCAGTTCGATGAGAAGTGGGCCTTCGTCTTCAAGAAGCAGGGGCATTGCGACCCGACTGACCCCGCCGACGAGAACCGGGGGGATTACTGGGACCATGTGGCCTTCGACCCCGAGCACAAGCTGGTCGTCAGCGTGGTCCCCGGGGCTCGGGGGCTCGAAGAGGCCGAGGCGGTGGTAGCCGACTTCCATCGCCGCACCGGTGGGCGGCGGATGCGGCTGATGACGACCGACGGCTACCCGGCGTACGAGACGGCGATCTTGCACACCTACGGCGAGTTGGTCATCCCGCCCCGCACGGGCAGGCAGGCCGGGCCGCCCCGAGACCCCGTACACCGCCGTGCCGAGGGGCCTGAATTACGCCACGGTGGAGAAGCGGCGGGAGAAGGGCCGAGTGGTCGAGATCGTCTGCCGGATCATCTTCGGCACGCTGGCGGCGGTGCTGATGGCCCTGAGGCGGTCGGCAGTCAGCCGGGCGATCAACACATCGTTCGTGGAGCGATACCACGCCACGGACCGCCATCGCAACGCCCGCAAGGCGAGGAAGACCTATCGGTTCTCGAAGGACTGGCGTCAGCATGAGGCGGTGACGGACTTCACGATGTATTCGTACAACGTCTGCTGGCCGGTGAAGACGTTGCGAGTCCGTCGGGGTGATGGCTCCTGGAAGGCCCGGACTCCGGCGATGGCGGCGGGCTTGGCCGACCACATCTGGACGCTCTCCGAGTGGCTGAAGTTTCCGGTCGTTCAACGTGCGTAGGTCACCAGGGGCGGTCGTCCAAAACAGACAATTGCGGTGACCGGTCCCGCCCCGACTCCGAGGGGATTGGGGCGTGTCGTTCATCGGATCGAAGCGGGGCTTGGGAGTGGTCTCTCGGGAAACTGGAACGGCACGGGCTCGGAGGGATCGAACGGGTTCGTAGCGGGACTCGCTGCGAGAGGGGTGCGGCCACAACCGGGACCTTCCCGAGCCAGGCGAAGAGGAACTGGATCGCATTCATCGCAGGTCTTGCCGAGGAAGAGGTCGGGAGGATCGCTTCGGCCTGGAGTCCGAGGGGATCGTGTCCTGCTGTCAGCCCGGTCGCGCGGTCCGCGATCCTGGAGAAAACCGCATCGTGGCGAATCCGCCGTGGCGATCGGGTGAGCAAGGGATCGGGTCCGGTTTGTCATCTTGCGAGCCCAGTGGTCGTTCTCCCATGCGGGACCTCGGCGCGAGGTCGGTCCGAACCACGACGGCGACGAGATCGCCGGGGAGGCACGACGATGATCCTGCTCGTGAAGCTGGCCCTCGCCCTGACCCGGATGGGGCTCCTCGCCGGGGGGGGCGAGTGAGCCCGCACCGCGCGTTGCCGCTCCCCGGAGCGGGGGACCGGCGGCGACCGGCCCCAGGACGATCGCCGCGAGGGGCCGGAGCCTGTGGCGAGGCTCCCCGGCCAGGCCCGCCCCGGTCGCGAACCCCGATGAAAGTGGAAAGACCGGAATGACGACCGATTCCCCGAGCGATTTCCTGGGGCGGATCCGGGTCCGCGCCTGGCGGCTGCATCTCGACACCCCCGGGGTCCTCGCCACGGTGCCGATGCTCCGCGGGGTCTGGGGCGCCGCTCTCCGAGCCACCGATGAGGGGGCCTACCGTGCCCTCTTCGACGTGGGTGACGGCGAGGTTGCCGCCTATCTGATGCGGCCCGCTCCCGCCGAGGCCACGCCCGCCCCCGCCGTTGAGTTTCTCCGGTTCGGGCCGCCCGAGCCGCTTCTCGACGCGGCGACCTGGGCCGCCTGGCGACGCGCCGAGGGGATGGGGCTGGGCCCCGACCGCCTCCCCTTCCGCATCGTCGAAGCCCGCCCGCTGGCCTGGGACGGCTCCCCCCTGGCCCCCGGCCTCCGCCAGCCCGGCTTCACCCTCGACGGCCTCCCCATGCCCGGCAAGGCCGACGGTCGCGCCGACTCGCCCTGTCGCCTCGCCTTCCCCGCCCCCCTCCGGCTCATCCGCGACGGCCGGCTGATTGAGGCCCCCACTCCCGCCGACCTGACGCTGGCCGCCCTGCGGCGCGTCCGCTCCCTTGCCGGGTCGGATGCCGATCCCCTGTGGTCCTCCCGCCGCGACTGGCTCGACGCGGCCCGATCCGTCCCTCACTCCCCCTGGGTCGGCCGACGGCTCGACCTGGTCCGCTACTCCGGCTCCCAGCGCCGAGAGGTCGAGCTCCGCGGCGTCTCCGGCCACCTCGACCTCCCCGCCGGCCCCGGCCCCCTCGGCCCGCTGCTGGCCGCCTCCACTTGGCTGCACCTGGGCAAGGGGACCGTCATGGGACTCGGCCAGCTCATCATCCTTCCTCTCGACGAGTGACCCCACCGGGATCGCCCCGCGACGCTCCGAGGCAGGCGGCTTGATGTTCCATCCCGGTGGTGTGCGCGCTTTTCGCGCACCCTGGATCACTTCCGAGCGGCGTGGACCATCGCCAGGATGCCGACCCGAACCGGCTCAGGGAGCCCCGGCCAGGCGGCGACGACCTCGGCCAGATCCGGCCCGGCCCCCTCGCCAGCGGTAGCACTAGCGGTAGCAGTCAGGAGACGGACGGGGGCGGATCGTGGCGGTTTCCGGCGGGATTGGCGGCCGGGCGATTCGGCGTTAGGTTGACGCAAGTGCTTGCGAGAGTCGGGCTTTGGCGGGGCGTGGCGGAGACTGGCGGAAGTACACCCGGCAGGACTCGAACCTGCAACCCTCAGTTCCGAAGACTGATGCTCTATCCAATTGAGCTACGGGTGCGTGGCGGTCATCCGGTCGGCGGGACGTCTCGGGGGGGTGGATGGGGAGAGCGAGGAGAGGGATCGCGAGGAGCGATCCGGCAACCAGAGACGTCGTCCCGGACGCCTTAGGAGAGTGTATCCGACAGAAGCCGCGATGAACAGGGGTGACAAGGGGACGAGCCGGGAACCCGAAGGGGCATCGGGGGGAGGGAGGCCGATGACGGAATCGGCCGGGGGAGGGAATGGATCGCATCGCGGGGGAGGTTTTGCTAGGCTTGGAGCAATGTGGGATATTCCCGAGAGCGACCCGGTGCCCATCGATTCGAGGGGATCGTCGATGAGGAAGGCCCTTCGCTTCGTTGTGATGGCGGCGGTTTTCTGCGGGGGCATGGTCCCCGGGGTGGTGCTCAAGGCGGCCGTCGGCTCGGAGGAGACAAGCAGGGAGCGGGCGGGGGCCGATCGGCAGGCGATGGCCCTGTTCGAGGCCCGGGTGCGGCCGATCCTGGTTGATCGCTGTGTGAGGTGTCACGGCGAGGAGCGGCAGAAGGGCGGTCTGAGGCTCGACTCGGCGGCCGCGGTGCGAGCCGGGGGGAGGTCGGGGCCGGCGGTCGTGCCGGGGAGCCTGGAGCAGAGCCTCCTGGTCGAGGCGGTGCGCTACGAGGGGCTGGAGATGCCCCCCGACGGCCCGATGCCCGAGGAGGAGGTCGAGGCGCTGGTGCGCTGGGTCGAGCTGGGGGCTCCGTGGCCGGGGGCCGAGCAGGAGGCTCTCGCCCGGGAGGAGCCCGGCTCGTTCACCGAGGAGGATCGCTCCTACTGGGCCTTCCAGCCGGTCCGACGTCCCGAACCGCCCCCGGTGAACGACGAGGGCTGGGCACGCAACCCGATCGACCGCTTCGTCTTCGATCGCCTCGACCGCGCCGGGATGCGTCCGGCCCCCGAGGCCGACAAGCATACCCTCATCCGAAGGGCCTGCTTCGACCTGCTCGGCCTGCCGCCGACCCCGGAGGAGGTTGACGCCTTCCTCGCCGACGAGGCGCCCGATGCCTTCGATCGGCTCGTCGACCGCCTGCTCGACTCCCCTCGGTACGGCGAGCGCTGGGGCCGTCACTGGCTGGACCTGGTGCGCTTCGCCGAGTCCAACGGCTACCGGGCCGACGAGTTCCGCCCCTTCGCCTGGCGCTATCGCGACTACGTCGTCGACGCCTTCAATCACGACACGCCCTACGACCAATTCATCCGAGAGCAGATCGCCGGTGATGAGCTCGATCCCGACAGCCCGGTCGGTCGGGTGGCCACGGGGTATCTTCGGCTCTGGGTCTACGAGTCGAATCAGCGCGACGTGGAAGGGCAGTGGGACGGCATCCTCGACGACGTGACCGACGTCACCGCCGACGCCTTCCTCGGCCTGGGCCTGGGCTGCGCGAAGTGCCACGACCACAAGTACGACCCGATCCTCCAGCGCGACTACTACCGGCTGCGCTCCTATTTCGCGGCGCTGGTTCCCCGGGACGACCTGCCCGTCTTCCCCGCCGTTCCCGGCACCGGGGAGGCCGAGCGTCGGGCCGCCTGGGAGGCGCTCACGGCCGCCACCCGGGCCGAGATCGCCGCGCTGGAGGCCCGCTACCGAGAGCGGGCCGAGTACGACGCGATCACCAAGTTCCAGCCCGAGATGCAGGCGCTGCTCCAGGTGGACGACCCGGCAGCGCTCTCCCCCCGGGAGCGGCAACTGGCCACGCTGGCCTTCCGCCAGGTGGAGATGGAGTACGACAAGATCCCCACCAAGCTCACGGGCGAGAAGCAGCGCTGGGAGGCCCTGGTCGCCGAGCTGAAGCGGTTCGACCCGATCCGGCCGGCTCGAGCGGACGTGGAGACGATTTCCGACGTGTCCGCCGTCGCGCCGCCGAACCCGATTCCGGGCGATCGGTCGGGGGAGGATATCGCGCCGGGGATCCTGTCGATCCTCGACCCGGAGCCGGCCGAGATCCCCGCGCTGCCGGGCTGGCCGTCCTCCACCGGCCGGCGGTCGGCGCTGGCCTCCTGGCTGACCGATCCGGGGAATCCGCTGGTCCCCCGGGTGATGGTCAACCGCCTCTGGCAGGGCCACTTCGGTCGAGGGATCGTGGAGACGGCCAGCGACTTCGGCCGGCTCGGGGAGCCGCCCACGCACCCCGAGCTGCTCGACTGGCTGGCCGCTAGGTTCGTCTCCGAGGGCTGGAGCCTCAAGGCGATGCACCGCCTGATGATGACCTCCAGCACCTACCGCCAGGCCTCGATCCGAGCCGACGCCACCGCCTGCCTCCGGATCGATCCCGGGAACACGCTGCTGTGGCGGATGCCCGTCCGTCGCCTGGAGGCCGAGCCGATCCGGGACGCCATGCTCGCCGTCAGCGGAGAGCTGGACCTCGACATGGAAGGCCCCAGCGTCCAGCCGGAGGAGCCCCGTCGGGCGATTTACACCCGGTTCCTCCGCAACACCAAGGACCCGCTGCTGGCCGCCTTCGACGTGGCCGACGGCTACCTGAGCACCGCGCGGCGGAACGTCACCACGGCCCCCACCCAGTCCCTGCTGATGATCAACGGAGACTGGACCCTCGCCCGGGCTGGGGCCTTCGCCGACCGGATCCTCCGCTCCCCGGTTCCGGACGACGAGGCCCGCGTCGTTCTCGCCTACCGGCTCGCCTTCTCCCGGGCCCCGAGCCGCGCCGAGCTGGCCGACGCCCTCGCCTTCCTCACCGGCGACCTTCCCCCCGCCGCCTCCTCCTCCTTGTCCTCCTGCGAGCAACCGCCGCCCGAGGCGCCGCCGATCGACCGCTCCTGCTGGGTCGACTTCTGCCATGTGCTCTTGAACGCAAACGAATTTCTCTATGTTGATTGACCAGGAACCCTGATTCGAGCCCCTGGCTTCGAGATCCCGGAATCCGGAGACGAGCCGCGTTCCTGGCTCCGCCGCCCTCCGGATTCCGGCGGTTGTCTTCCGTGCCGTCATCCGTCGTTGGTCATCCCACTCCCCTGCCCGCTCCGGAGGCCGGCTGATGAGCTCGCCGATCGAACCGAGACCGACGCCGATCCCGCACCGGGTTTCCCCCCTGTCTCGTCGCGAGATGCTTCTGCGCGGCGGGGCCGGATTCGGGGCGCTGGGCCTGTCGTACCTGCTGGGAGACGCGATCGCCCGGGCCGGCGAGCCCGAGCTGACGCCCGACCCGGCCTCCTGGATCCGGCCAGGAGGCGGGGCCAAGAGCGTCATCTTCGTCTTCCTCGAAGGCGGCCCGAGCCAGCTGGACACCTTCGACCCCAAGCCGGAGGTCAACCGCCTCGCTGGCCAGCCGCTGCCGAAGCACATCAAGCGGGTCATCACGCCGATGGGGGAGATGGAGTCTCCCCTGCTGCCTTCCCGGCGGACGTGGTCGCGCCGGGGGGAGTCGGGCCTGTGGGTGTCGGACTGGCTGCCGCACATCGGCGAGTGCGCCGATGACCTGGTGGTGGTCCGCTCGTGCGTCTCCGACGGGCTGAACCACGTCAACGGCGTCTGCCAGATGAACACCGGGTCGATCCGGGGGGGCCGGCCGTCACTGGGAAGCTGGGCCACCTACGGGCTGGGCACGGAGAACGAGAACCTGCCCTCCTACGTCGTCATCCAGGACAACGAGCGGGCGCTGGTTGCCGGAGGGCCGCGGAACTGGGGGACCGGCTTCATGCCGGCGGTTTACCAGGGGACCCGGATCGGCGGCGGCCTCGAGCCGATCCCCGACCTGCTGCCTCCCGAAGACCTGTCCGACTCCCGCCAGCGCCGCAAGCTCGACCTGCTCGGCCGCCTCAACCGCCGGCACGCCGACGCCCGAGCCGACCAGTCGGAACTGGAGGCCCGCATCGCCTCCTACGAGCTCGCCTTCCGGATGCAGGCCGAGGCCCCCGAGGCCGTCGATCTTTCCCAGGAGACCGAGGAGACGCGACGGCTCTACGGGCTCGATCGCGCGGAGACCGCCACCTTCGGCCGCAACTGCCTGCTCGCCCGCCGCCTGGTCGAGCGCGGCGTCCGCTTCGTCCAGCTCTACCACGGCGCCGGCAGCAAGTGGGACGCCCACTCCGCCATCGAGAAGAATCACACCGAGAACTGCCGATCGATGGACCTGCCCGTCGCCGGCCTGCTCAAGGACCTCAAGCGTCGGGGCCTGCTGGATCAGACCCTGGTGGTCTGGGGGGGCGAGTTCGGCCGCACCCCGATGTCCGAGAAGGGGGACGGCCGCGACCACAACCCCTACGGCTTCACCATGTGGCTGGCCGGCGGCGGGCTGCAAGGCGGCCGCGTCATCGGCCAGACCGACGAGTTCGGCCTGCACGCCATCGAGGACCGCACCCACGTGCTCGACCTGCACGCGACGATCCTTTACCTGATGGGCCTCGACCCCGACCGCCTTGTCTACCTGCACAAAGGCCGCCCCGAGCGGGCGACGCTCAACGAGGGGGTCGTCTCCCGCCGCATCGTCGTCGGCTGACCGACGACCGACCGACACTCGGCCGGCCGCCGCGTTCTCTCCCCTCGATGCGGAACGGCGGCGGGCCCTCGAAATCGAACCGGGCCCCGCCGGCCGAGTCGAACTCGACCGGCGGGGCCCGCGATGCGAACCCGCGGATCGGATCGAGCGGTGGATCAGAAGGGAGCGGCCCGCCCGGCCTCCTGGCGGTTCCGCTCGAACTCCTCGGTGCCCGGAGGGGGAGCGGACATGCCGCCGGGGTTCAGCAGGTTCCGCAGCGCCCGATCGTTGGTCGCTTCGGGCTCGCCGGGGATCAGCATCCCGAACGAGTAGCCGAGCGACGAGAGCAGCCGCTCGACCGGCAGCGGTCGGATGCCCAGGCTGCGGGCCCGGTCGAGCACCTCGGTCTTCGTCTCGGCGAAGGCCTGCTCGGCCAGGCTCATCTCTCGGACCGACCGGGCGTTGGACGGCGTCCGGATCGGCTGGCGCTCGTCGATCACGTAGTAGCTGATGCCGGCGTTCAGCTCACCCCGCTCCTGGCCGCTGCCCGGAGGAGGCAGGTCATAGTCGATCACCCCGCCGGCCGCCTCGATCAGCCGGATCAGGTCGTCCCGGTCGTCCACGCCGTCCCGGTTCATGTCGATCTTGCCGATCAGGGCGAACCGCTGCGGCTCGGTCGGGCTCCAGGCGGCCGAGTAGACCTGGTCGCCGGCGCGGATGGGGTTGGTCTTGTCGAACTCCTCCTCGATCGACGCCACGCTGTCGCGCTCGTTGACCTGCAGCAGCTTGATCCGGGCCTTGGGCTTGTCGGTGGGCAGCCCCGGAGCGTCGGCGTCGAAGACCGAGAGGATCATCTGGGGCCGGGCCCCCTGACTCCGGGTGATGTTCAGCCGGATCCGTCGGGTGCTGTAGTCGACGAAGGTGACGTACCCGTCGGCCACGTCGAGCACCCCCTCCTCCTTCTCGGCCCGGGTCCGCCAGTCGTTGATCTGAGTGAGCAGCCGCTCGCGTTCGGCCTCATAGGCGTTTTGCTGGTTGGCCAGCCGCTGGGCGAGCTGGTCGTTCTCGGCGCGAAGGGTGGCGACCTGGGTCGTCAGGTTATCGATCGTCTGCCGCTGCTGGTCGAAGAGGGTCTCGTACTTGCGGTGCTCGCTGGCCAGGTCGTCTTGGGCCTGTTGGGCGGCCTGCTGCTGGGTGTTCAGCTCGGCCTGGTTCACGTTGTTGACGTTCTCCAGCTGGCGGCGGAGCCGGACATTGTCGGTGGCCAGGGCGCTGGCCAGCGAGGCCTGATTGGCCGTCAGGGAGGCGAGCGTCGCCAGCGAGCCCTTGAAGGTCGGGTTCTGGGTCGACTCGTCGCGGAAGCTCTGGAGCAGGGTGTCGATGTTCTGGCGGAACCGGGCGACCTCGGGGCCGGTCGCCCCTTCCTGCTGGGCCCGGCCGATCGCCTGCACGGCGGCACCCAGCTCGGTGTTCAGCTTCTCGACCAGCGCGTCCTGGTCCTGCTTGATCTGCTGCTCGATGGCGCTCGGGTCGGAAAGGTTCGAGTACCCAGCCCGATCCCGCAACGAAAGCAGGTTGGCGTTGGCCTGCTGAGCCTTCTGGTTGGCCTGCGAGGCCTCGTTCCTGGCCGCCTCAAGCTGCTCCGACGCCTTGCTGTATTCCGAATACAGGAAGTACGACGTCACGGCCAGGATCACGGTCAGCGAGACGAAGATCGCCACCGCGATCTTCAGTCCCTGCGAGTCGTTGGCTGTCGACATGGAAGAAAACTCCCGCCGGCCGGGCCGGATCCGCGGGGGTGGCCGGTCCAGGCTGTCCGCTGGTGCTTGGGGTCGTCGTGACTTCGATTCGAGGGCGGCGATCGCGGGGATCGGTGCCGGATCGCGAGCAGAGGGGAGCGTCCGAAAGAGCAATCTCTCTCTGATTTTAGGAGCCGCTCCCAGGCCGGTCAAACCGGCCCCGGCCGCCGCTCGGCCCCCCGCGCGGATCGACCCGCAGGTTCGACACAGGCCGATGCCGTCCCCTCCACCCGCCGTCGCGACCTTGGACGCCCCCCACCCCCCGACCGTTCCCCCCCTACCCGCTCCGAGTTCCCGATCCTCCCCGTCCCCCCGGCCGGCGACTGCTTGACGCTTGGGAGCCGATCGTCCGACAATCCGGGTTCCCTCGCGACGACAGACTCCGAGCCACCCGCCCACCCGGAACCGGACGATGCAGCCGCCCCGCCGCCGACGCCTCCCGACCCCGACGTCGCTCCTCCCCCAGGCGCTCTGCCTGGTCCTGGCCTGCGGCCCCCTCCCCGCCGCCTCGACGGCCCAGCAAGCCGCCGAGCCCGCCGTCCAGCGGCTTCGCGCCGACGTCTCCTTCCTCGCCGACGACACCCAGGAGGGCCGCTCCCCCGGCTCCGCCGGCATCGAGCGCTCCGCCCAGTACATCGCCCGCGTCTTCGAGGACCTCGGGCTCGCCACCGCCCCCGGCCTCGACAGCTTCGAGCAGCCCTTCGAGATCACCGGCAACCCCCGTCTCGGCAAGTCCCAGGATCTTGTCGCCCGGGTCGACCGTGAGCCCCCCGCCGAGTTCGACGGCAACCTCCGCCGCGATTTCATGCCCCTGAGCATCGGCGGCTCCCTCCGCGCCGAGGGCCTCCCCATCGCCTTCGCCGGCTTCGGCATCACCACCGACGAGGAGGCCGCGTTCTCCTACGACGACTATGCCGGTCTCGACGTCGCGGGGAAGGCCGTCATCCTCCTCCGCCGCGCCCCCGGCTACGACTCCCCCGGCTCCCCCTTCGCCGCCGACGGCCCCCAGCCCCCCGACGTCGCCACCTTCCGGCACAAGGCCACCAACGCCTTCCGCCACGGCGCGAAGATGGTCCTCCTGGTCAACGACGCCGGCAGCCTCAACGGCGACGAGGACGAGCTCCTCCTGTTCACCGCCGCCGGCACCGAGCGCTACACCACCATCCCCTTCGTCCACGCCCGAAGAGCGTTCGTCGACCAGATCCTCGAAGCCGCCGGCGCCCCCAGCCTCGCCGAACTCGAGCAGACGATCGGCTCCGGGGCCGAGCCGACCCCGGCCGGCTTCGTCCTCGACGGCGTCTCCCTCGACGCCGAGATCAACGTCGAGCAGCCCACCATCGTCGCCCGCAATGTGGTCGGCGTCCTCGAAGGTTCCGGCCCGATGGCCGAGGAAACCGTCGTCGTTGGCGCTCACTACGACCACCTGGGCCGGGGAGGAGCCGGCTCGCTCGCCCCCTTCTCCCGAGACATCCACAACGGCGCCGACGACAACGCCTCCGGCACCGCCATGCTCCTGGAAATGGCCCGACGCCTCGCCCGCCGGCCCGACCCCCTGCCCCGTCGGGTCGTCTTCATCGCCTTCTCGGCCGAGGAACGCGGCCTGCTCGGCTCCCGGCATTATGTCAAGAACGCGCCGCTCTACCCGCTGGAGAAGACCGTCGCCATGGTCAACTTCGACATGGTCGGCCGCCTCGGCGACGACCGGGAGCTGACCGTCTTCGGCGTCGACAGCACCCCTGGCCTCCGAGACCTCGTGGCCGCCGTCGGCCCCTCGTATGGCCTGACGATCAAGCCCAACGCCCAGGTCGCCGGCAACAGCGACCATGCCCCCTTCCACGAGAAGGGGATCCCCGTCGCCTTCCTCTTCACCGGTACGCACCGCGACTACCACCGCCCCAGCGACGACACCGAGCGGATCGACTTCGAGGGCATGGCCCGGATCGCCGACTTCGCCGAGGTCCTGCTGCTCGACTTCGCCCGACGTCCCGAGCGCCCCGCCTTCGTCGCCTCCGCCGATCCCGAGCCTCAGCCCCGCCTGGCTGGCTCCTCCGCCTCGCTCGGCACGATCCCCGACTACGACGACTCGATCCAGGGCGTCCGCCTCAACGGCGTCCGAGAGGGAAGCGCCGCCGAGAAGGCCGGCCTCCAGGGCGGCGACATCATCATCGGCTTCGCCGGCCAGCCCGTCGGCACCATCTACGACTTCATGGAGGGCCTCTCCCGCTCCAAGCCCGGCGACACCGTCCCCATCGAAATCCGACGGGGAGACGACACGATCACCCTCGAGGCCACCCTCGACGCCGCCGCCCCCCGAGAGGGCCACGACGACTGACCGATTTCCCGCTCCTCCGCGGACAGCCGACGCCAGGCCTCGGGCCAAGCGATCTCGGGAGGAGGTTGGCCGGTGGCCGGCTCGGGGAGGACCCTCCCCGGGCCGCTCCCCGACCCCCCGGCGTCGATCGCCCAGCATCCACGTTTCCACGTCGCGCGACGGGTGTCCCTCACGATTCCATTGGTTCGGTGTCATGCCGGATTCCTCGGATCGAGGATCATTCCGGTCCTGGGGAGCCTGGGGGCGCGGCGATCCCCGAGGCTCGGGCCTTCCCATCGGGGGTCGACTCGGCCCCCTCCTCGAGTCGATCCCATCCTCCGCCTTCCTCGAACTCTGGTATGATGCTGCTTTGGTTCGATGTCAGATCGATGGCCCGGGGCCGACCCGTCCCCGATCTCCCCGGCGCCGACCGTCGGCGCCGGGCGTGCGACGGGGCCGCCATCGCCATCGCCATCGCCCTCTCGGATCCCTCATCCCGCTTCCGTCCTCGTCCCGGACCCCTCCCGTGACCGCCCAGGGTCCCCGATTCCTGCTCCCGGCCTTGCTTCTGCTCGTCTCGGGCTGCTCGGACGACCATCCTCTGGTCATCGCGACCCCCTGGGACCGCGCCTCCTGCCTCGCGATCGAGCAGGCCCTCCGCTCCCAGGACACCCCCTTTCCCTCCCGCATCCGATGGCTCCGCACCTCCCCCGGGGCCGACCCCTCCCGGATCGCCTCGGCCGGCCTCGGCGTCGACCTGCTGCTCGGCTGGCCCCCCCAGACGCTCGATGCCCTCGATCGCCTCGGCCTGCTGGCCCCCCTCGACGCCGGTGCCGACTCCGATGCCGACTCCGGCCCCCATCGCGTTCTGCTGCCCCCCCGAGGCCCATCGAACGCCCTTCCCCTGGTCCCGGCGCTCGCGGATGACCCCCGCATCGATCCGATCGCCCGCTGCCGGGTCCTGGCCGTCCTCGACCGAGGGGACTGGGACGACGGCTACGCCGCCCTGATCGACCTCGCCGGCCGACCTCCCGCCGGCCCTTTTCTCGCCGATCCCTCCCCGGCACCCCCGCCCTGCCCCGAGGCGGCGGCGCTCGTCAAGGGCTCGACCCATCCCCTCGCCTCCTCGTTCCTGGCGTTCGCCTCGAGATGGAGCGGCGATCCCTCTCCGATGGCCTCCCCGACTCCCGCCGATGCGACCGACCTTGCCGGGGAGATCCTCGCCGCCGAGCTGATCGGGGCCATCGCGATCGACGCCGGAGCGGAGCTTCGCGACGCCCGATCCGCCGCCGACCGCTCCCCGGACGCCCCCTCCTCGGCCTGGGCCCTCGCCCTCCTCGACGAGCCCCCCCCCTGGCCTCCCGCCTCGATCCTGGAGCTGCGCGACGACCCCGACCGCCTGCCCTTGATGGAGACCCTCGCCGAGGCCCTCGTCCGGGACGACGACGCCCGCTCCTGGCTCCGATCCTCCTGGGAGCGTCCCGCCCGCCCCCTCGACCGGGCCTCGCTCCGAGAGCTGGCCGCCGTCGCGGGGGGCCGACTGCTGGCCGAGCCCCTGTTCCTCCCCTGGCTCCGAGCCGAGTGGACCGCCTGGGCCCGCCAGCGCGCCCGAGCGATCGCCCTCGGCCTGGACGCCCAGCGGCCGGGCCCTCCGGATCGGGAGGAGCCGAGATGAGCCGCCTGCTCTGCGAGGGGCTGGTCAAGCGCCTCGACCGAGTCGCCGCCGTCGACGAGGCCAGCCTCGCCGTCGGCCCCGGATCCTGGCTCGCCGTGCTGGGGCCCCCCGGCTCGGGCAAGTCCACCCTCGCCCGACTGATCGTCGGCCTGGAGACCCCCGACCGCGGCGAGATCTTCCTCGACGACCGCCTCCTCCAGTCGACCCGCCCCGCCGAGCGCCGATTCGGCTTCCTCGCCTCGGCCGAGGCCCTCTGGCCGCACCTGACGATCGCCGAGAACGTCGGCTACGCCCTCCGGGTCCAGGGCGTCCCCCGCCGAGATCGCCGCAAGAAGGTCGAGGAGGCGATGGCCAGCGTCGGGGTCGAGGCGATCGCCGACCGCAAGCCCGCCGAGCTGGACGACCTGCAGCGCCGGCGGGCCGAGCTGGCCCGGGCCCTGGTCGACGACCCCCTCGTCCTCGTGCTCGACGAGCCCACCGGCCCCCTCGACCCCCGCAACCGTCCCCTCTTTCGGGACGACCTCCGCCGCCTCCGAGCCGAGTCCGACCGCACCACCCTGGTCCTCACCCACCACCGAGACGACGCCTTCGCCCTCTCCGACCTGCTCGCCGTCATGGACCTGGGGAAGATCGTCCAGGTCGGCACTCCCGCCGAGGTCTACGCCACCCCGGCCGATGCCTTCGTGGCCCAGTTGCTCGGCCCCGCCAACCTGCTCCAGGGGCAGGTGGCCGGCACCTCGACCGCCGGAGAGCTGTTCGTCCGCACCCCGATCGGCCGGCTCGTCGGCCGCCTAGGCTCCCCCTCCCGGCCCGAGCCGCCGATCGGCACTCCCGTGACGGTCGCCATCCGCCCCGAGTCGATCCGGCTCGGCCCCTCCCTGCCGACCGACGCCAACCGCTTCACCGCCACCGTCGAGCGCCAGTCGTTCCAGGGCGCCCTCCGCGCCCTCGACCTTCGGGGCCCCGGCGACTGGCCCCTGGTCGCCTCGGCGCTCCACCCGCAGGCCCCCGACCTCCGCGAGGGCCAGTCCCTCACCGTCGCCGTCTCCCCCGAGCACGTCGTCGTCCTTCTCGGCCGCTACGCCACCGGCCCAAAGGCCGGGGAGCCTTCCCCGTGACCCCTTCTTCCGCGATCCCCCCGACGAGCTCGACCCGCTCCCCCGATCGGCGCCCCCGCCCCCTCGGATCCCCGCTCCCCCCCGATCGAGGGGAGGGACTGACCCTTGCCGGGAAGAGGGGGCCGGCAAGGCCGGGCGCCCGGCCAATCGCCTCCCTCCGACTCGACGGCCTCCCGGGCCCGGCGGCGTTCCGACCCAGGCCCTCCCGATCCCCTTCGGATCGGAGCGCCGAGGCTCCTGGGAGGAGCGGCACGGGAGGGACCTTCGGGCTCCTGCTCGAAGGGGAGGCCGATCGCCCGGTTCCTCCCCCCCCACCCGAGGGATCGGGGGCGAGCCACCGGGCAGAGCCTCCTCGATCCGACGTCCCCCGATCGCTCCGGAGTTCGCCATGAGCCGCCTCCTCCGAGGGCTTGGCGCCTCCGTCAGCCTCGCCCTGGTCCTCGCTCCGCCGCTGGCCCTGGCGATCGCCACGATCGTCGAGCGAGGCCCCTCCGGGGAACTCTTCGCCTCGGTTGTCCGCTGGGGGCTGACCGTCTCGGACCCGTTCGTGCTCACCTGCCTGTGGAACAGCGTCGCGCTGTCGCTCCTGGTCGTCGCCGGCGCCGCCGGCTCCGGGATCGCCCTGGCCCGGGTCGCCCGGTCCCCCTCCGGCTGGCGGCGATCGCTCGCCCTGACGGCCCTCCGCCTGCCGGCCGGCTGCCATCCGTTGCTCGCGGCGATCGGCCTGGGGCTGCTCGCCCCCGCCCTCTCCCCGATAACGGAGGCCCTCCCCTCCCCGATCGGCCCGCTCGTCGCCCGACACGCCCGATGGCTGGCGCTGGGGCTCTCCCAGTTCGGCTTCGCCTCGGCCTGGATCGCCTGGTGGACCTCCCGGGCCCTCGACCGCCTTCGGCCGGAATGGTTGCAGGAGGCAACCCGAGCCGGCGCCGGTCGCGGGTGGATCTGGCGCACCGGAGCCTGGCCGCTGGTCCGCCCCTCGGTCGCCCGAGCCTCGGCCTCGGTCTTCGCGGTCCTGCTGCTGGAGCCGGGAGGCTCGCTTGTCCTTGGTCTTCGGCGCACGATCGGCTCCCAGATCGTCGCCTCCTGCGGGATGACCTCCCGGGCCGACTGGCCCCGGGCGGCCGCCCTGGCGACCCTCGGCCTCGCCGTCTCGGTGGTCGTCCGCCTGATTCTCGTCCGCTGGGCCGGGCCGGACGAACTCCCTCCCCCGGCCTCCGACTCCGGCAACCACCGCCTCCCCGGCCCGATTGCCCCCTCCGGCCCGATTGCCCCCTCCGGCCCGATCCGATCGGCCCTCTCCCTGCTGGCCTTCTCCGCCTGGCTCCTGCTCGTCCTGGCCCCCGCGATCGCCCTGCTCTCCGCCGTCGGGCGATCCCTCGCCGACGAGGCCACCCTGCCGGCGCTGCTCGATCCCCCCTCCCCGATCCTCGGCGCCCTGGCCGTCGGCGCCGGGGCCGCCCTGGCCGCGATGGCGCTCTCCGGACCGCTCGGCTCGACCCGCCTCTCCCGTCCCGTCGGCACCCTGCTGGACTCGATCCCGCCGATCGCCCTCGGGGTCGGCCTGATCGCGCTCTCGGAGCTCTCCCGGCGCTCGATCCCCGCCTCCCCCTCCTCGCCCATCGTCTCGGCGATCCTCCTGGCCCTCGACCCCTACCGCTCCCCCGCCCTGCTCGTCTCCTGGGCGACCGCCCTCGCCCTGCTCCCCTGGGCGCTCTCCGCCGCTCGACGGGCCCTCCCGATCGACACGGAGGCCCTCCAGGACCGCTCCCTCCTCTCCGGTTCCCGGCGTTCCCGCTGCCGGACCCTCCTGTTCGCCTCGCTTGCCCTCCGTCGCCTCCGTTTCCCAATCCTCGGCCTCCTCCTCACCGCCGCCGGGGCCCTCTCCCCCGCCCTCGTGCTCTCCCCCCTCGGCACCTCTCGGCCCCTCGGCGCCACCATCCTCCTCGACCCCGGACTCGGCTCCTCCCCCCTGCTCTGCCTCGCCGGCCTCGCCCTCCTCCTCCAGCTCCTCGGCACCCTGTTGCTCACCTCCAGCGATCCCCTCGGGACCGACGTTTCCTCCCTCCGCTCCTGAGCGCTCCCCCCCCCCGATTCCCTGACCGCCCCTCCCTGATTCCCCGATCATCTCCCCGAGGGGAGTCGTCTCCTCGGCTCTCCTCCACTCCGCTCAACCCGGCGATCGGCTCCTCCCCCTCGAGGGGGCTCTTTGACAAGCGAACCCGTCTCGTCTCCTCCCCTCGTGCTGAACCGTCTTGATTGCGTGCGATCTCGCGTGTGTTTCTTGCCTGGGTCCAGGACGCGTTTAGCATTGCATCCTGCAGTTTCTTCAGGCCGGCTCGGCCCACGCTCCCCGGCCCTTGGTTTGGGGTCCTCCTCGGTCGCCCGATCGTCCCCGGCTCCCGAGCGGAACGAAGCCAATCTGGCCGTTGGATTCGTTCGGATCTCTTTGGGTTAAAAGGAATTGTGTCTCGGTGTCCGCGGCGTGCCGGAGCGTGCCGGTCGGCGTTCTCGTCCGTTCCCGTCCCGATCGGACCCGAACCGGGATCGGCCGGGCGATCGGTGCGTCGAGGACCGGACGGGGCCGGCGCCCGGTGCGCGGAACGAACCCAACGCGGATCTCCGAAGATGTTCTCTGGTTTCGAGTTCCGTTCGATCTCCCGAGCGCACCGGGGGCGTGACGCCCCGCCATGTTCGGGGCCCGGCCGGGCGATCGGGGGGCGCGTCTGGGATCGGCCCTTCTCCAGGAGCGCGGGGAGACAAACACGGGCCCGAGGATCGGAGCAGTCGTAGCCCCAGGGCCGTCCCGGATCGTAGAATAGGCGTATCGTTGAGCGACCGACTGGGACGCGCCACGCTCGCCCGCCGGCGATGGGGCGGGGGCGAGGGGAGGGGCACGAATGACGTCCGAATCGGATCACGGCCCGGGATGTGAGGGTCAGATTGTTCGAGACGCCCTGGAGCGAGCGATCGCCATCTACCTGGAGCTGGCCTACCCCGAGACCCCCCTGCCCGAGGCCGTGCGGCGTCGCCTCGCCTGGCGAGAGGTTCCCGGGCCGGTTCCCCTCGACTCCCCTCCTTTCGAGCCGTCGGCGTCCGGCCCCGACCGCTCGATGACCTACGCGCTGCGGCTGGGGAACGCCCGCTACCCCCACATGAAGTTGCAGGTCCAGCCCTGGCCGTCTCCGGCCGGGTTCCTCCTGTCGGTCAACACCCACGACCAGGTGGCCGTGTTCGACCCGTCCGCTCCCGAGGCCGAGGCCGTCCGAGCCCTTCAGGCGGTCAACCAGCGGTTCAAGCAGGAGATTGAATCGGCCTGGGAGCACGCGGGGCTGCCCACCTTCCTCGCCTATCTGAAGGACTACATCCAGCGAGAGGAAGGAAGCTCGACCGGGAGCTGACCCGTCGAGGAGCCCGAGGCGGCGGGGGCTGGGGTCCGCCGGGCCTCGACGCGACCGAGCTCCGGCCTCAGCCCTCGCCGTCGGCTTCGGTCGGGGGGGGGACCCCTCGGCTCTCCTTCGCCAGCCGCCTGGGCAGTCGGATCTGGAAGGTGGATCCAACCCCCGGCTCGCTCCGGCAGGAGGCGGTGCCGCCGTGCATCTCGACGAAGGTGCGGACCAGGCTCAGGCCCAGGCCGATGCCGCGCTTACCGAACTGGAAGTCGCCGGAGGAGTGATGCATGGTGTCGAAGCCGGTGAAGAACGGCTCGAAGACCAGGGCGCAGGCGCGGGGCTCGATGCCCACCCCCTCGTCGGCGACCTCGAAGCGCACGAAGTCCTCGCCGTCGGGCTGGGCGGAGAGGCGGATGGTGCCGCCGTCGGGGGTGAACTTGATGGCGTTGATGACCAGGTTCGAGAGGGCGTCGGCGATCTTGTCCCGGTCGAGCTCGGCGGAGCCGAGCCCCGGGGCCAGGTCGAGCTCGATCCGCTGGTGGCGGGCGTCGAGGTACGGGCCCACGTCGTCGACCACGCCTCGGGCCAGCGGTCCCAGCTCGACCGATCGGGCGTCGAGGGTGGGCGCCAGGCGGTCGGCGTGCAGGAGCTTGAGCATGCGTTCGACCGTCGATGCCAGCCTTCTGCCGGCGGCGAGGATGCGGTCGACCCAGTCCCCCTGGGGGTCGTCGGCCCGTCCGGGGTGGGTGAGCTTCCAGAGCTCGGCCATGCCCAGCACGATCGTCACCGGCGTGTTCAGCTCGTGGCTGGCCACCTCGATGAAGTTGGACTTCAGCCGGTTGGCCTCCGCCAGCCGGACGTTGGCCGCGGAGAGCTCCTCGATCAGCCGCTGCTTGTCCACGATCAGGTCGTGGTGCTCGACCGCCTGGCGGATCACGGTTCCCAGTTCGTCGGGCTCCCACGGTTTGGCGACGTAGCGGAAGACGTGTCCCTCGTTGATCGCGTCGATCACGGCCTTCAGGTCGGCGTATCCGGTGATGAGCAGCCGGGTGGCCTCCGGGCGGATGGCGCGGGCTCTCCGGAGGAACTCCACGCCGCTCATCTCCGGCATCCGCTGGTCGGACATGATGACGCTGACGTCTTCGCGTCCGAGCAGCTCCAGGGCCTCGGCCCCCCGGGTGGCCGTCAGGACGCGGTAGTCCAGCCGGAACAGGTCGAACAGCGAGCGGAGGACCTCCGGCTCGTCGTCGACGACCAGCAGGACCGGCTTGTGCCGGCGGCCCGCCGAGGGAGGGGGGGCGGGAGCGGGGCGATGGGGGGCGGCCTCGGCCACGGGACTCAGGCCTCCTGGCCGGCGCGATCGGGGACCGCGTCGGGGGGGAATCGCTTGGTCAGGGTCACCTCGTTGCCCGCCTCGTTGTGCCGCAGCTCGTCCACCATGCCTCGGGAGATCAGCAGGCCGAAGCCCCCCTCGCGCAGGCCGAGCCGGCGGCGGACCTCCATGTGACTGAGAGGGTCGTCCGGCGTGGCCGCGTGGGGGAGCAGCGCGCGGTCGAACCCGGATCCCTGGTCCCGGATGACGATCTCCACGCGGTCCTCGAAGACCCGGTAGGTCAGCTCCACCGGCAGCTCGATCCGCATCCGGTTGCCCCACTCGATGGCGTTCTGGCCGATCTCCAGCACGGCCTGCTGCAGGTGCTGCACCTGGTCGATCCTCAGCGGAGTGGCCCGGTACAGGCCGATCAGGAAGTCGTTGACCTCGCGGAGGAACCGAGGGGCGCTGTCCAGCTCGATGTGGATCTCCCCCCGCAGCCGCTCCCCCCCCAGCGACGCCCTCCAGGCCAGTGCCAGGTCGACCGCCTGGTACAGGTCGCTCGGGCCGTAGGGCTTGGTCAGGTAGGCGTTGGCGCCGACCCGGAAGCCCAGTTGCCGCGGCGCGTCGCCGTGCAGGGCCGTGACCATCACCACGGGCAGGTCGATCGCCCCCGGATCCGCCCGGAGCCGCCGGCAGACCTCGAAGCCGTCGAGGTCCGGCAGCATCAGGTCCAGCAGCACGACGTCCGGCCGGTCGGCGAGGGCCCGCTCCAGCCCGGAGCGGCCGTCGGGCGCCGTCTGGGCGTCGAACTGCCGGAGCCGGAGGAACGACGCGGCCATCTCGGCCTGATCCGGGTCGTCCTCGACGATCAAGGCCCTCTCCATCGTCGACGAGACTCCCGAGGCTGCGGATCACGGGACGGGGGTGCGGGCCGACGGGCCGCGCCGGGGGGAACGACCGACCGGGGGGGATCCGCCCCCGATCCGATCCGGGCCGAGGTCAGGGAAACGATCGGGCCCGGCCCCCGGCCGCCGGCGGGCTCGATCGGAGGGAAGCGGGGGCGGCTTCAGACGGTGATCGGGCCGGGGGGCGTGCGCGCATCACTGCGATCCTCGATGTCCTCTCGCCCGACGGCAGGGGGCCCCGGTCGAGATCCTCGCACGACGCCCGGGGCCGATCCGGGCGGGACTCGGCCCATGAGCGCAGGCTATCGGCCATCGGCGGGAGGATCAAGGGGGCAGGAGCGCTCCGGGGCGGCTCGGCCCCCTTCCTTCCGGGCCTGAGCTAGCGTCGAGGGACCGCCTCGCCGCCGGCCCCAGGCCGTCGGCCGACCTCCGAGGCCTCCGGCACGGCCGTCGCCGGCGGCCTCGGCGTCGCCACCGCCGGGGAGGCCCCCAGGGCCGGTCCCGGGACGGTCCCGGAGGGCTGCTCGGCGCGTTCGATCCGGACGTCGTCGAAGTAGGCCTCGCCGACCGTCGCCGCCAGGCCGAGGGTCACCGTCAGCTCGCCGTCCTCGGGGGCGCGGCGATAAAGCACCACCCGGCGCCATTCGGGTATGCCTTCATAGTCCCGGAACTGCATCAGTTCCCCGCCGATCGAATCCCGGACGATCACCCCTCCCCCGCTGCCCGGGGCCTGCTGGTCCGGCATCTTCACCAGGGCCGAGATTCTCAGGAACTCGTGGCGGCGGACCCGGATCGGGGGCGTCCTGATCCCCACCGCGATCCGGTCCTGCACCGGGGGCAGCTCGTCGACGTTCTGGCCCTCCTCCGTCCGGACCCGGAGCCGGAGCATCGCTCGGCTGCCTCGGGCGTTCTCGGCGGCGTCGGGCTGGATGTCGATCGTCCCCCGGAGTCCCGGGACCTCGTAGCCGACGCTCGTCCAGCCCTCCTCCACGAAGGCCTGCGGGTCGGTTTCCTCGAACTCTCCGGACGGAAGCAGGTTCCGGCCGAAGGGGTAGGAGCGGATCGTGCTTGTCCAGAACAGCTCCAACTGCGGCAGGGTGTTGAAGCTCATCAGGGGGGGAGCCGAAACCGGGGTGAGCAGGACCTTCACGTCCGGGTCGTGGGCGAAGGAGGTCGCCTCGATCAAGTCGTCTCGAGACCGTTTGTAATGCTCATTCATCAGGATGCGGAGCGGCCGGGAGACTCTCCGGGCGTTGGCGAAGGCCTCCTCCGCCTCGCCTCGGGCCAGGCCGGCCCGGGCGGCTTCGAACTGCTCCTCGGCGAGCCGGAGCAATTGGTCGCTTCCCTCCACGTCGAGGCCGTCGAGCACCAGTTGCGAGTGCGTCTCGACGGTCGACCTCAGGAGCAGCTCGGCCTGCTCGATCGCCAGCTCGGCTGCCTTCGGGGCCCAGGAGGCGATGCTCTGGCGGAGCCGATCGACCAGCTCGAGGTCGGGAGTCAGCAGGATCCAGCTCGTCGGCCCGAAGTCGGTCAGCCGGATCTCGACCCCGCCCGGAGCCCGCTCCCGCTCCAGGTGCCGGACGCCCCCCAGGCTGACCTCCCAGGCCGAGACGTTGGTGTGCCCCGGCACGGTGAGCCGCAGCTCCTTGTTGGCCAGCTGGGGCGGGATCCACTGGCCGTCGAAACCGAAGTTGGCGGCCAGCAGGAGGGTCCCCCGGCGGTCGGGGGTCGGGAAGCCGACGCAGAGCGTCTCCCAGGCCTCCGACGGCTCGTCGAGCTTGCGCGGGGTGTTCCGGTTGTAATTCCGATCGATCGGCCGGCCGGTCTCCTCGTCGGGAGGAAGAGTGAGCTTATACCGATGAATCGTGCCGATGCCCCGGGCGAGGATCTCCTGGAACAAGTCGATCTCGGCGTTGAGCAATTGCAGCTCGATGAGCCGGGCGCGGCCGGAGGCCCGGGTCAGCTCGGCGTCGGCCCGGTAGCCGATCCCCCGGTAGCCAGCCGCCAGCGCCGCGACCGTCGCCAGCCGGATGTGAACCGGCTGCAACTGCGGCCTTCCCCACGGGGGAGGCGGATCGTCGCCGTAGATCGCCCGCTGCAGCTCCGGAGGCGCCGAGGCCGGGATCCAGGTCCAGAACAGAGCCTCAGGGTTGGCCAGGCCGGTCAGGTCGCGTCGTGCGATCAAATAGTGATAATAATGACGTAATTGCTGCTGTGATCCCCAGGGCGTGCCGTGCACTCCCATCAGGTCCAGCCCCAGCCGGCTGGCGTACAGGGCGTAATCGCCCGCCACGTCGCCGGTGGCCAGCGGAGAGGAGGGGCCTCCCGCGTCCTCCAGCGCCTCGGCCGCCTGCCGGATCCGGGAGAGGGTCTCCCGGCGACGATCGGGGAGGTCGTCGCCGCCAAGCTGCTCGCCGAGGTGCCAGAAGACGACCGCGTCCTTCCTCGGGTACGACGCCGCCGCCGAGGCCGCTCTCGAGGCGTCGGCCGGGCCGAGCAGCGGATCGCCCAGCATCGGCATGAGCAGGAACCCGGCGTCGGCCGCGCGCTCGACCTCCCGGCTCGAGGTCCCCGGGCGGATGGCGAACACGTCGAACCCGAACCGCCGCAATTCCTCGACCGAGGCCCCGGGGGCGTCGATGATCGTCGGCACCCAGGGGAAGTAGGCCCGCTGGGGCTCGTCGAGCAGCTCCAGGCGATTCCGGTGGAACCGGGCCCGGCCGCCGGCGATCAGTCCCTCCCCCTCGGCGGCTCTGGGCTCAGGAACGCCCACCTCCCCGTCGGCAAGGGGACCGGCCCCAAGGTCCGAGGCGAAGTCGACCCGGCCGCCGGCAGCCCGACCGCCTTCGATCAGGTCGGCCGGCACCGGCTCGATCCGGAGCGAGTCGACCAGCACCTCCGACTCTCCGGCGCCGCCGTACAGGTTCAGCACCAGGCGGTCGAGGTAGGCCCCGTCGAGCTGAACACGCTGGTTGGTCTTGATCCGAAGGATCCGAGCCTGACGCTCGACGGCCTCCGGCAGGTCGGTCAACTCCAGCCGTCGCCAGCGGCCCGGCTCCTCGTAGATCGTCCCCTGGATGTTGACGAAGAACGGCTGCCCGGTTTCCGGGTCCAGGTCGTTCGGCAGCACCACCCGGCCGAGCAACTGCACGCCGGGGCGGTCGGATCGGACGTAGACCGACGCTCGCAGCTCCCTGGAGATCGGCACCCGGGGCAGCGGGTAGCTGACGTAGACGCCGCTGCCCAGGCCGGCGACGAACCGGAACCGCTCTCCGCGATCCCCCTCGAAGGCCGCATCGGCGGCGCGTTCGTGGGCCTGCATCCGGATCGGGGCGTCGGCCGTCTCCTGCCGCCAGGAGACGCGATCCCCCTCGAACCCCTCGACCAGGGCGGCCATCTCCTGCCGGGTCGGCTCCAGGGCGGGCCGATCCGGGGCGGGGTCGGGCAGCGGCTCGGGATCGGAGCGCTCCTCGGCGGCCGGCGACGGCCGGGGAAGATCGGGAAGCCCCAGGCTCGGAGGCTCGGGGACCTCGAACTCCTGGCCGGAGGCGAGGCCGGGGGCGAGGACCGCCGCCAGGACGACGGCGCCCACTCGGATCCTCGACGACTCGGAGCGGAGTGCCCCCCGGCCGAAGGACCAGAGCCCCTCGCTCCGGTTCTCCCCGGCTCCGCGGGTCTGATCGAGATCCGACTTGCTCGCGATACCCCGTCGGAAACCGCTCATGGCTCCGGGCCTCCCTGCCCCGCTGACGCTCGGGCCCGCGCCCGATCCGGTTCCCCGGGCGCAGGCGGTTCCGGGCGGATCGTAGCCTCGGGGCCGCTGTCGGGGAACCCCGATTTTCCCCCTCCGCTCGAACGCTCGAACGCTCGAACGAACGATCGCTCGATCACGGGATCGAGCGCCGAGCCGGGCGGGGAAGTGTCCTTGTCAGGTGGTCTGTTGACTCGAGTCCGCCCACCGTTCGATCCAGGCCAGAACAACGCGGCCGACCTCGGCGATCGACCCGGCCGAGCACGCCTCGGGCACGTCGCCGAGCGTGTGCCACTGAGGGAACTCGATGTCGACCAGCGCGATCGCCGGGATTCCCGCCGCCAGCAGCGGCAGGTGGTCGTCCTCCACGTACCGGCCGATCGCCTCCGAGAACCGGGACGCCCCGAGCCCTCGGGCGATGTCCCAGACCTCTTCCGTCAGCCACCAGGCGTAATCGAGGCCGAATCCTTCGCGGCGCAGCACCATCTCTCGGCCGGCGATCATGTCGAGCACCAGGGCGGCCCCGTACCGCGGTCCCCCGGCCTCCTCGTCCTCGCGGGCCCGGCGGGCGAACTCGAGGGAGCCGAGGCAGTAGGCTCCCTCCTCGTCGAAGACCAGCTCCTCGGCGTCGAACATGGCGAGGTCGACGCCAAGGCCGATCCCCACATCGGGCAGGAGCCTGGCCAGCTCCATGAGGGCGGCCACGCCGGAGGCTCCGTCGTTGGCGCCGACGAACGGACCGAGGCGTCGAACCGGGTCGCGCTCGAGGTCGGCCCTCGGCCGAGTGTCGCCGTGGGCTCCGATCAGGATCCGGTCGGCCTCCCCCGGCCGCCAGGAGGCCACCACGTTGGCCATCGGCACCGGCTCCCCAGTCAGGGGATGATCTCCTGAGAATTCCTGGATCCTGACGGTGCCTCCGCACCTCCGGAAATGTTCGGCGACCAGCTCGCGCTGCCTCTGGTTGGCGGCCGAACCGCTCGGCCGGGGCCCGAGGGCGCAGAGCCGGATCAGGTCGGCCATCGCCCGGCCGCCGTCGAACCGGTCGTCCCGCTTGGGAAGATTCATGTCGGGCTCATCAGGAATGCGGGCTTCGAGATCGGGAGGAATCCGGATCGGGACGGTCGGTCGCCGGGGCGCTCAGGGGCCGTCCCGGCGGAGCCGCACTCCCTTCAGGTCCGTCTCCCCAGCCCTGATCGTCGGTCAGGATCAGCGGCACGTTCGGCCGGCGCTCCGATCCGAGGACCGGGGACGAGGCGGTCCCGATCGCGAGGCCCAGCGCGATCGAGGCGGTCAGCCGGGGGAGTCGGGGCCTGGGTCGGCTCCGGTTCGGCGAGCAGGGGGAGACGGCGGCGAATCGCCGGGGAGGGGGCGTCCCCGGGTCATCGTCGGGGAGCGTCCGAGAGCGTTGGGTGGTCGCGGAGGAGTTGCTCGAGCCGTTCCATCGGCAGGCCGACGACGTTCGACCAGCTTCCGGAGACGACGGTGACGAACGGGTCGTCGTCCTGGACGCCGTAGGCGCCGGCCTTCCCCTCCCAGCGGCCGGAGTCGAGGTGGGCGAGGCGCTCGGCGTCGGTCATGCGACGGACGTGCACGATGCTCGTCTCCACGGCGCCGGCCCATTCGAGGAGGTCGGCTCGGTAGAGGCAGAGGCCGGTGAGGATGGCCACCTCGCGGCCTTCCTGGGCCAGGAGCATGCGTTCGGCGTGGTCGCGGTCGACGGGCTTGTTCAGCAGGAGGCCATCGAGGGCGCAGGTGGTGTCGGCCGCGAGAATGAGGCCGGAGCCCCGGCGCGAGGCCACCGCGTGCGCCTTGCGCCAGGCCAGCTCGGCGACGTAGGAAGCGGCGTCGACCGGGCCGTCGGGCTCGGGCTCCTCGACGCCCGAGGGGTCGACCTCGATGGCGAAGCCAGCCTCCTCCAACAACTGCCGGCGCCGGGGTGAGGCGCTGGCGAGGATCAATCGCATGAACAACAGCTCCCTGGGGGAGGGGTCGGGGAGGGATCCCGAGGGTGGGGATCCCGGGGAGGTTCACGGCCGAGCCCGGGGCTTCTGTCGGGGGGCGGTCGCCCTCCGGGTCAGGCGGCCGGCCGGCGGTTGGCCTGGAGATCGGCGCCAAGGGCCTCGGGGTCGGTGGCGAGGCGGAGGGCCTCGGTGCCGCTGACGAGGCCGGCGCGGTAGAGGGCGAGCAACTGGCGGTCGAACTCCTGCATGCCGCCCTGCTGACCGGCCATCAGGCGGGCGATGTCGTCCAGGCGGTTGGCCAGGTAGAGCTCCCGGGTGTGGTGCAGGCCGCGGAGGACCTCGACGACCGGGCGCCGGCCGCCGGCCTTCGCCGCGGCGAGCCGGAGGGCCACGATCGCCTCCAGCGCGGCCGCCAGTCGGGGCTTCAGCGGGGGCTTCCGCTCGGGGGCGACCGGGTCGAGCAGTTGCTCCAGCGCCCGGATGGCCGACGACGCCCGTACCGCCGCCACGATGTGACGGCCGGATTCGACCGCCGCCAGGGCCGATCGCAGGGCGGCCTCGGAGCGGTCGAGCTCTCCGACGACGATCAGGTCGGGATCCAGTTCCAGGGCCCGGTCGATGGCTCGAGCGGTGCCGTCAGGGCCGGGATCGGGGGCGAGTCTCGTGAACATCGCCTTGTCTGGCTCGTGGAGGAATTCGCCCGGGTGCTCGATCGTCACCACGGCCGAAGGCCGAGCGCGGTTGACCGCGTCGACCAGCGCGGCCATCGTCGTCGACCGCCCGCTGCCCGAGGCGCCGACGATCAGCGTCAGGCCTCGGCGGGCGAGGGCGATCTCCCGGAGAACGGCGGGCAGGCCGAGGTCTTCCAGCGTCTTCGGCCGGCCGGGGATGATCCGCAGGCAGGCCCCGGGGGACCCCTCGCTGCGGTACAGGGAGGCCCGGACGCGGGCGAGGCCGTCGACCTCGAAGGCGAACCGGGAGCCGAGGTCGAGCGCCGCGTCAAGATCCCCGAGCGACGGCGGGGCGACCGATCGGAGAAAGGCGAGCATCGCGTCGTCGCCGAGCGCGCCCCCTTCCACCCCGCGCAACTGGCCGTCGATCCGGACCTTCGGCGGCGAGCCGCCCTGGAGGTGGACGTCGGAGGCTCCCTGGCCGACCGCGAACCTCAGGAATTCCTGGATGTTCATGGCTGAGATCCCTGAGCCGCCGCGCCGCCCCGCCCTCCCCCGTCGCCGAGATCGGGGTCGGGCCAAAGCGGCGGCGGGCGGGCGGACGGTCAGACCTCGTCGGGGATGGCGAACGGGGAGCGGTACTCGCGTCGGGTGAGGGCCTGGGCCTCGGTGTCGCCGACGACCTGCTCGGTCTCGGGGTCGATCGTCACGCAGCCTCGGCCGGTTCGGTAGGCGATGTTCGCCAGGTGCGCCAGCGAGGCCGAGCGGTGCCCCTGCTCGATGTCCGCGTTCGGCAGGCGGCCGCTGGCGACGCAGTCGAGGAAGTTCTCGAAGTGGTGGCGGTCGGAGAACGGCTCCGACTCGACCGGGACCGGGTCGTTCCCCTCGAACAGCCGCCAGCCGGCTCGGCCGATCTCGATCCGGCCCTTGGTGCCGTAGAAGGTCACGCCGTTCTCGAAGCCGATCTCGACGTAGGGGGACCAGTCGCGCTGCTCGAAGATGAGGATGGCGGGGGAATCGGCGAAGGTGTACGAGGCGAAGACGGTGTCGGGCGTCTCCCATGTTTTGTTGAGCATCTTCGTCGCCGTGCAGGCCACCGTCCGGGGCATGCCGACGCCGAGGCCCCAGCGGGCGATGTCCAGGTCGTGCACGCCGTCGTTGCCCACGTCTCCGGTGCCGTAGTCCCACATCCAGTGCCAGGTGTAGTGGAAGCGGTTGGGGTTGAACGGCCGCTTGGGAGCGGGGCCGATCCAGAGGTCGTAGTCGACCCCCTCGGGCGGGGCGGAGTCGGGCTGGACCGTGAGGTCGGGGCGCTTCTGGCTGTTCCAGGCACGGGCCTGGAGCACCGCTCCGATCCGGCCGGAGGGGATGACCTCCTCGATCACGTGCCGGTAATGCGGCGTGCTGCGGCTCTGCGTGCCCACCTGGACGACCCGGCCGTACTTCCGGGCCGCCTCGACCATCTTCCGGCCCTCCCAGAGGGTGTGCGAGGCCGGCTTCTCGACGTAAACGTGCTTGCCCGCCTGGCAGGCGAACACTGTGGCCGGCGCGTGCCAGTGGTCGGGAGTGGCGACGATCAGGGCGTCGACGTCCGGGTTGTCGAGCACTCGGCGGAAGTCGGTCTCGGCCTTGGGCTCGACGCCCTGGCGCTCGGCGATGGCGGGGATCGCCTGCGAGAAGAGGCGGGAGTCGACGTCGACCAGGTGCGTTACCCTCGCGCCGGGAAGCCCGGCGAACCCCTGGGCCAGCCCGTCTCCCCGGCCCCGGATCCCCATGACCGCGACGTTGACCAGGTCCGCCGGGGCCGCCTTGCCCGGTCGGGGGGAGAGGACCGTCCACCCGGCGGCGATCGCGGTCGCCGAGGTGCCCAGGAACGCTCGACGATTCGGCTCGGTCATGGCTGCGGCTCCTCGTGCTTGGCGTCGGCAGGGACGGAGGAGGCCTCTCGCGGAGCGGTGGAGTCGCCGAGCAGACGAGATCGTTCGCCCGAATCGACTCCGGTTCGTCTTCTGCGCCTCGGCGCGAGTCCCGACCCCCGATCGGCGGATGATGTCCCCGCATCCTAACCCCTCCGATCCCCCGGCTCCAGCAGGCGACCGCCTTGCCGAGCCTCCCCGACGCCGACTAGCCTGAAAGGGTCACCTGACCGGACCCCGCCCACCCGGCCCCGCGACCGGCACTGTTGAGCCATGCGAGACGTGCTCTCCTCGATCACCGAACTGCTCGATGCCGGCCTCGACGCGCTGCTTTGCCAGGTAGTCGAGACCAAGGGCTCGACTCCCCAGAAGGCCGGCGCCCTGATGCTCGTCAACCCCGACGGCGGCCAGGTCGGCACGCTCGGCGGCGGCTGCGTGGAGAACGAGGTGAAGCAGAAGGCGATCCGACGGCTCGGCCAGCCGGGCGCCGAGAAACACTCGTTCGTCCTGGACCACGACTACGCCTGGGCCGACGGCCTGATCTGCGGCGGCAAGATGGTCATCCTTACCGAGGCCTTCCGAGGGCCGGAGGCCTCCTCATACTTCCGGGCCTACCGAGACCTGATCGACGCCGGGCTCGGCTTGATCGAGGCCGTCGCCGTCGACCCCGACCGCTGCGGCGCCCCGGGACTCGGCTCCCGGTGGCTGTTCGGGCCGGAGGGGCGGCTCGTCTCGTCGCTTCCGGGAGGATCCCCGCCGCCGGGGGTGCTCGAGCTGATCGAGCCGGTCCACCGCAGGCCGAGGCTCGCGTCGAGGAACGGGGTGGCGATCCTGCCAGTCTTGCCTCGGATCCGGCTGCTGATCGTCGGCGCCGGGCACGTTGGGCAGGCGGTTTCCCGGCTGGCGAGCGAGGCGGACTTCGACGTCTGGGTGGTCGACGACCGCTCCCGGTACGCCAACGCCGAGCGGTTCCCCGAGGCCCGCCGGATCGTCGTCGGGCCGATCGAGGAGGTCCTGCCCGCGCTGGAGGTCACGCCGCACACCTTCGCCCTGGTCGTCACCCGAGGGCACGGGCACGACCAGGAGGCGCTTTACCACCTGGCCCCCACCCCGGCGGCCTATGTCGGGCTGATCGGCAGCCGGCGCAAGATCCGGCTGATCTTCGACGGCCTGAGGGGGCTGGGGGTCGCCGAGCGCCACCTGGCCCGGGTGACGGCGCCGATCGGGGTGCCGATCGGCTCGCAGTCGGTGCCGGAGATCGCCGTGAGTGTGGTGGCGCAGCTCATCGCCCGCCGCAACCTCGGGCCCGAGGCCGTGCCGACGAACGACTTCTCCCGGCCGGTCGACGCTCCCGACGAGCCCGGTTCCCAGGCCGAGGCGGATCCCGCCGGGGCGGTCGGCTCGTGATCGCCGCGATCGTCCCCGCCGCCGGCCGGAGCGAGCGGATGGGCAGGCCGAAGCTGACCCTGCCGGTCGCCGGGGGAGGGACGGTGATCGATCGCGTGATCGCCGCCCTGCGCCGGGGGGGCGTCGCGGCCGTCGTGGTGGTCGGCCCTCCGCTCGACGCCCCCGGCTCGGCCGAGCTGTTCCAGCAGGCCGCCGACGCGGGAGCCCTCGCCATCCCCGTGCCGTCGCCGACGGAGGACATGAGGAGCACCGTCGAGGTCGGCCTCGATTTCCTCGACCGCTCCTCCCTCGGCGCCCGAACGGTGCTCATCGCGCCGGGGGATAGCGTCGGCCTGTCGGCGGGGCTGATCGCCTCGGTCGTCTCCCGAGCGAAGGAGGAGCCCGAGTCGATCGTCGTCCCCGTCTTCGAGGGCCAGCGCGGCCACCCGCTGGCGCTGCCGGCCGAGGTGGCTCGGTCCATCCGGGAGCTTCCCCCCGGCGTCGGCATCAACGCGCTGCGTGATCGGTTCGCCGATCGCGTGGTCCTGCTCGACGTGCCCGATCCCGGAACCACCGCCGACCTCGACACGCCGGACGACTACCGCCGCTGGTCCCCCGAGTGATGAGCCGAGTTCTCAGGGGGACCAGGCCGGGGCGATCTCGGCCCGGAGCGTCTCTCAGGCGACCGGCCCGAAGAACGACACCCCAACGGGCCTCAGGAACTCGGATCCGGGCCGATGCCCGAGTCGAGCCCCCACCAGCGCCCGGGGGTGATGACCTGGAGGACCAGGCCGATTCCGAGGGAGACGGCCAGCAGCAACGTCCCGGTCACCACCGTCACCACGAAGCCTCCCGCCGCGCCGAGGACCCCGGGGACGGTCGGCTCTTCCCAGGGCCCCGGCTCGGCCAGCCCGATGGCCTTGGCCAGGCTGACGCCGATCATCCCGGCCACGAATTGAAGCATTGGCACGACCTGGGAGAGGGCGACGGCCGAGCCGCCGACGATCAGCGCCAGGCCCACCCGGAACGATCGCAGGATCGCCCAGCCCCCGACCCCCGCCAGCAGGACCACGGCCGCCCCCATGCCGATCGTGCCGTCCCGGTCGGTGATCCAGGAGCCGAACATCAGCGGCACCGGCAGGTTCACCAGCAGGACCGCCAGCCAGCCGACGAGCATCCGGCGGCCCGGCCGTCGTCCGGGGCCCTTCGGCCGGGGGCTGGGGCCGGTCGGGGAGGCCGGGGCCTGGTAGGGATTCTCGCCGTCCACGATCGCTCCTCCGCTCGATCGCCTCGCCGTCAGGAGGATCCATCGATTCGATCCGGTCGGGTCGGGTCGGGTCGGAACATCGGGCCGATCGATCGTCAGACGACCAGGTGCAGCCGTTCCCATCCCGAAGGGGGCGCCAGGTCGCCGCACTGCTCGGGGTCGATCGCCGCGGCGGCGATGCGGAGGCTCTCGTCCAGTCTCGGCCCCGGTCGGGCGAAGAAGGAGGAGCCGTCGGCGAGGGTGACCATGCCGGATCGGACGGCGGGCAACTCGTCCCAGAAGGGAATCCGCCGGATCGCGTCGACCTCCGACCGCGCCCGATCCAGGTCGAAGCCGCAGGGGGCGAGCAGCAGCACCTCGGGCCGGGCGGCGGCCACGTCGTGCCAGGAGATCCGCCGGGAGGCCTCGCCGGGTCGGGCCAGCATCTCCCGGCCGCCGGCCAGGCCGACCAGCTCCGGGTTCCAGTGGCCGGACGAGAAGGGTGGGTCGGTCCATTCCAGGAGCACCACGCGGGGCATGGGGCGGCCCTCCCGGCGCCGGGCGATCTCCCGGGCGGTCGCCTCGAACCGGCGGAGGAGCGCCTCCGCCTCGGCCTCCGCCCCCAGCAGGCGGCCGACTCGCTCGAAGACCTCGAAGACGCCGAGCAGCCCGGTCGGGTTGACGCTCTCGACCCTCGGCCGGCCGGGCAGGCTGGCGGCCACGTCTCGGACCTTCGCCTCGTTGACGGCGCAGACGTCGCACTGGGTTTGCGTCAGGATCAGGTCCGGCCGGGCCGCCGCCAGCGCCTCTCGGTCCAGCTCGTAGAGGCTCCCCCCCTGCTGGGCGACCATCGCATCGATCTGGGCGCTCGTCCCTCCCGAAGGGATGCGGCTGGATGTCAACCGAGGCAGGAGGGCGGCCTCCGGCGGGAAGTCGCACTCGTGCGTCACCCCGACGAGCCAGCTCCCCCGGCCGAGGGCGCAGACCAGTTCCGTGAGCGACGGGAGCAGGCTGACGACCCTCATGCGTGGGCTCCAGAGTGCTCGGCGGAAGAGGAGGATGCTCCGCGTCTGAGGAATTCCGTCGTCGGAGAGGCCTCGGCCTCTCGCATCCGACATCCGCCGTTGGCTGCCAGGGGAAGCGGGTGGCCGGCCGAGGCGTCTGCGCCTCAGACCGGGGGCCTCACCTCCACGTTCGGCCCGACGGCGACGACCGTCATCGGCAGGAGCGGGTACGCCTCCAGCACGCGGCGGGCGTCGTCGAGGGTGACGGCCGAGTAGGCCGCGATCTCCTTCTCGACGGGGATGTGGGCCCGGCGATAGGTCCAGTCGGATCCCAGCGGCATGAGCCGTCCCATGGGCCGCTCGCCGCGGAGGACCAGGCGGGAGAGGACCTTGTTCTTGGCGCGCTCCAGTTCGTCGTCGGTCGGGCCGTCGTCGGAGAAGTCTCGGTAGACCTCGGCGATGCGGTCGAGGTTGGCCTGGGCCGAGGGAGGGTCGCAGCTCAGGAAGGTGTAGAAGGCGCCGGCCGACTGGTAGTCCTGGAAGCTCAGGTCGGCGCCGTCGGCCAGGCCAGGGTCGATCAGCTCCCAGTAGAGCCGGGATCCGGTGTGGTCGCCGATCATGGTGGCGACGAGGCTGGCGGCGTGGCGGTCGGGGCTCTCCAGGCCGGGGGCGTCGGCCACGGCGACGATCGTCTCCTGGTGGTCTTCCTCGCGGAGCACGGCCCTCGGCTGCCCGACCCCCCGGTGCGCGGGCAGGGCCCGAGGGACGCCGCTGCCGGTCCAGGATCCGCAGAGGCGGGAGGCCAGGTCGAGGACGAGCCCCCACTCGGCGTTGCCGGCCACGGCGAGCACCACGTTCGGCGGGCCGTAGTGGCGGGTGAAGTAGTCGCGCATCTGCTCGACGGTCAGCGCGCTGATCGTCTCCTCGGTCCCCAGCACGCTTCCCCCCAGCGGGTGGCCGCTGAAGTGGGCCGCCTTGGCGGCCTCGTAGGCGACCATCATCGGGTTGTCATCGTACATCTTGATTTCTTCGATGATCACCTGCTTCTCGGTCTCGAAGTCCTCCGCGTCGAGCCGGGGGCGGAGGATGTCGGCCAGCACGTCGAGCGCCGCGGGCAGGTACTCGGGCAGGCAGGAGACGTGGTAGATCGTGTCCTCTTCCGAGGTCTGCGCGTTGTGCCGGGCGCCGATGCGGTCGAAGTCGCGGTTGACCGCCAGGGCGTCTCGGCGGGGGGTCCCTTTGAAGACCATGTGCTCCAGGAAGTGGGAGACGCCGGCCAGCTCCGGCGGCTCGTCCCGGCTGCCGGTGCGGACAAAGAACCCGGCGGCCACCGAGCGGGCGCGCTCGTTGCGCTCGAGGATCACCTGAAGCCCGTTGGGCAGCGTCTCATGGTGGAAGGTCACGGCGATCTCCGATGGGAAGGCAGCCAGGAGCGGGGGCGAGGGGCAAGGCAGGGCGGGACGGGCCGGGCCGGGCCGGGCCGGGCGCTCAGCCGAGTTGCAGTGGCTCGGGACCGAGCGTCAGGATCGTCATCGCGTCGAGGTCGAAGCCCGAGGCGAAGTCGCCCACCTCCTCGGGGGTCAGCGCGTCGAGCGCGGCGGCCACCTCGTCCAGCGGCCGGACCCGGCCCAGGTGGTACCAGTCCGACGCCAGCGAGCCGGAGCGGCTCATGCTCGACTCCTGCTGCATGATCAGCGCGCTTTTCAGGCCCGCCCGCATCATGTCCAGCTCCTCTTGGTTGACGCCGCCGGAGACGAGCCGCCGGATCTCCTCCAGCGTCACGTCCAGCGTCTGCTGGGCGCGGTCCGGCGCGGTGCCGGCGTAGCAGACGACGGCGGCTCGGTCCCGGAACGCCTCGTACGAGGCGAAGACCGAGTAGCACAGCCCCCGCTTCTCCCGGACCTCCGTGAACAGCCGGGCCGAGGTGTAGCCCCCCAGGATCGCCGCCGCGGCTCGGGCCCGGTAGTAGTCCGGGTGGCTGACGGGCACGGTCGGGAAGGCCAGGGCGATCTGCGTCTGCTGCGTCTCCTGCTCGATGTGGGAGCGGCTCGGGCCGCTGGGACGCTCGACGATCTCCGTTGGCGCGCCCGGCTCCCAGTCGCCGAAGAGGCGGGCGACCTCGTCCTTGACCGCCTTCCAGTCGAAGGCGCCGGCGACGCCGAGGATCGCCCCGTCCGGGCGATAGGCCCGGCGGAAGTGGGCGCGGAGGTCGTCCGGAGTCGCCGCCGTCACGCCCTCGACCGTGCCGATTGCCGATCGGCCCCACGGGTCGGCGAAATGCCTCCGGCGCAGCTCGGTGAGCGCCTTCGAGCCGGGGTCGTCTTCCAGGCTGCGCAGCGACTGGAGGCAGAGGGCCCGGATCGGCTCGACCTCCTGCTCGTCCAGCGTCGGCCGGCGGACGACGTCGGCGAAGATCCCCAGCGCCGGCAGCAGGTTCTTCCCCAGCGCGGCGGCCGAGACGCTGGTGTGGACCGTCTGCGCCCCCTCGGAGTGCGCCACCCCCAGCTCATCGAGGACCGACAGCAGCGACCGGCTGTCTCGGTCGCCGGCCCCCCGGATGATCCACTCGCCGACCATCGCCGCGGCGCCGGGCCGATCCGCCGGCTCGAAGGCGGCGCCGGCGGGAATCAGGAAGCTGAAGGCGGCCGACTGGACATCAGGCATCGGCTCGGCCAGCAGGACGAGGCCGTTGGGGAACTGGTGCTGGAACAGCTCGGCGGTCATCGGGTCCCTCTCGGTTCGGGCCGGGTCGCGATCGGGGCCGGCGCGGCCCGGTCGATCTCGGGCGACTCGGGGGAGGCGCGACCGTGCGCCCCAGGTTCGGAGCTTGGCGTCGGGAAGGCCGGGGCCGATCGTCTCACCCGCCCACCGCCTTGTACAGCGTCTTGACGCGACGGAAGCCGATCGAGCGGTAAAGCCGGACGGCGTGGACGTTGTCCGCCGTCACCTCGAGGAAGGCCCGGCTCAGCCCCCGCTCCCGGAATCCCATCAGCGACCGGGCCACCAGCCTCCGGCCGAGGCCCTGCCCCCGGTACTCGGGCAGGACGCCGACGTTCTGGATCGCCCCGAAGCCATCGCGGTCGATCACCCCCTGGATCGTCGCCACATAGCCGCCCGGCGCGGCGATCAGCCAGGTGGCCGCCGGCAGGAACCCCGACTTGCGCCGGATCTCCCGCATCAGCCGACGGCAACCGGCCCGGTCCCCCAGGCAGGGGAAGACATGAGCGTCGATCTCGTCCCGGAAGCAGAAGTACTTGACCTCCGCGTGGGCCTCCAGGAGCGAGTCCTCCCACGGCTTCCAGGTGTACGGCGCCGGCAGCGCCGGGGGCACGACGCCCGACAGGTCGATCTCCATCCGGTACCGCTTGTAGTAGGTCAGCACGCTGCATCACCACCGAACGACTGGACCGGGAGCCGACCCGGCCGGCGCGTCAGGCCGGGCCGTCCGATCGGCGACCGCCGTGCCGCAAGCGGATTGTTCTCTTTGACTCTATCAAGCCCCGAGCCTGGAAGGGAATACCATGCCGGATCGCTCTGGCTCGGCGCCTCGGCGCGGTTCCCGGCCGCCTCGGGCCGGTCAGAGCAGCAGGTCCCCCAGCCCGGCCAGGCCGATCGGCTCCCGGCTGGCGAACGGCTCGGCGTGGCGGACCCCGACCACGTGCCCCCAGAACCGAGTCCGGTCCGCCACGCTGTCGATCACCCCGGGGCGGCCCTCCGGCTGGTTGTCCACCAGTTGCGATCGGTAGCAGCGCAGGGCCGCCAGCTTCTCCTCGTGCTGGTCGCTGACGTCGACCACGAAGCTCGGCCGCTCGACGATCTTCAGATGGACGCTGAAGTAATACAGGATCCGGCTCGGGTGGAACGGCTCCCCCGGGATGTCCGACTTGGAGAGCTTGCTCCAGAACCGGGCGTCCTCCACCAGCTTGGTCGCGGCCGAGTGGTCCGGGTGGGCGTCCTCCCAGAACGGCGCGAAGAGCAACCGAGGCCGGACCTTGCGGAAGACGGCGGCCAGCGCCCGGCGGTGCTCCAGCGTCGGCTCCAGGCTGCGATTGGGCAGGCCCAGGTTCTCTCGCCAGGGGTTGCCCAGCAGCGCGTTCGCCTCGGCCGTCTCCCGCCGACGGGTGGCGACCGAGCCCAGCGGCGTCGGCTCTCCGCTGGTCAGGTCCAGGATGCCGACCGTCCATCCTCGGCGGATCAGGCGGAGGATCGTCCCCCCCATGCCCAGCTCGGCGTCGTCGGGGTGGGGAGAGACAACCAGGGCATCGAGCGATCGGGGCGTGTCCACGGCGGTCTTCCGGCTCCGGAGCTGGGATGAGGATCGGGGGCAAGGGTACCGGGCAAGTTACCCGGCCGACCGGCCTCAGCGAAACGGGGCGAGCACGCCGCCGCCGTCCACCGGGATCGCCGCCGCCGCCGCCGCGGCCGGCTCCCGGCGCATCCGCTCCCAGGACTGACCGGTGATGCGTTCCACCACCCGGATCGCCGAGAGCACCACCGCCATCGTTCCCTGGCCCGGGAAGACCGAGTCCCCCACGATCCAGAGCCCCGGGCCGAGCACGTCGGAGCCGACGGCCAGGAAGTTGCTGTTCCGCCGGGACACGGGGGGCCCTCCCACGGCTCCCAGCAACCGCCGGGTGTAGCGGGCGAAGCTCCGGGGGGAGCCGAACTCGGCGTGGACGAGGGCCTCGGGGGCCCGGGGGAGGGCCCGGCCGAGGGCGTCAAGCAAGCGGGTCCGATACGCCGACTTCTCCGCCGCGTGGTCCTGGTGCGAGAGCCCCTCCCACGCCACGGGGCAGACGTGGGTGGACATCGTCGCCACGCGGACCTCGGGAGGGCCGTAGCCCGGGTCGCCGGGGGGGGAGAGGGAGATGAGCACGTTGTTGCCATCGTGCATCGGCGCCCTGTAGTCGCGGAGCACCTGGTAGAACAGCGGACCGTCCTCAGGGACCGCCTCGGCCCGAATCGCCACGTAGCCGGTCACGGCGCTCCACACGGCCCGGCTCCGCCGCTCCCGCCGAGCGAGCTGGCCGTCGAGCGTGCGCCCAAGCAGCCGAGCGGCCAGCTCGATCGGCAGGTTGAACGCGACCTCGCGAGCCGCCAGCCGCTTCCGGCGCCGGGTGACGACGAGGAATCCGCCGTGGCCATCCGGCTCGACCCGGTCGACGATCGTCCCCCGCAGCAGGGTGCCCCCCAGTTCCTCGAACCGGGAGCCGATTCCCTCGGCGATCCCCCGCATCCCGCCCACCGGCCGGCTCATGCCCATCCGGTAGGCCTGCAGGCAGGCCGAGGCATTGGCGAAGGGAACCGTCTCCGGCCCGGCCTGGGCGGTGTCTTGCAGGAGCATGGCGACGAGCGAGCGGAAGGGAACGTCGTCGGCCAGGCCGAGCAGGCGGAGCACGTCGAGCACCGAAAGCGGCCAGGTGCTCGCCGCCAGCAGTCCGCCGGGGCCGAGCACGCGAAGGTCGTACGCCAGGTCGCCGACCGAGCGCACCGGCAGTCTCGGAACGCGATTGGCCGCGCGGAAGAGCGCTGAGCCGACGGCCTCCTGGAGCCTCCAAAACCCGATCCGCGCCCAATCCCGGCCCGGAAAGACGCGCCGGATGTTCTGCTCAAACTGTGCGGAGTCGGAAACAAGATCCAACGTTCGGTCGGGCAGACAGAGGCGAACGGAGGGGGACTGGGCGGCCTCAACGGGCAGGCCGATCGTCCGCAAAAGCCCCCCGACCGGTTCGTCGGGCCCCAGGCCCATGAGGGCCGTCGCGCCGACGTCGAAGGTCCACGGCCCGCGGTCGAACCAGCCGGCGCAGCCGCCGAGCTTCGTGTGCGCCTCCAGCAGGGTGACCTTCAGGCCCCTGGCCCGTGCCAGCGCGGCGGTCGCCAGCCCCCCCCAGCCGCCCCCGATCACAATGAGATCGTCCATCTCCCCTCCGCACCCACCCCAAGACGCCCTCGGCTTGCGATCGGCCCGAGGCCTTCAGGGGAGAGTGTAGGCGCCGGGGAGCCGGCCGGGGATCGGAACGCGACCCGGGCCGGTGCGATCGCCGGTTGCCCGACGGCTGGGGCCGCGCGGGCATCCAGGTCCAGCGACCGGTCGCGTCGGCAAGTCGCTCCCTGCTGCTGATCCCTCTGCCTCCGATTGTCGCAGGGCAAGTTCCCCCCTGCCAATTCCCCCGCTCTCGCCTTGCGATTCCCTCCAGGTTCCTATACTAGCAGTTGGCTCGGATTCGGAGCCGACGTCTCGCCTGGGGAGGGTTAAGATGCCGGGGTTCGTCGCGCTGGCCCGCCTGTCGGAGTTGCCGCCGGGGGGGGCGATGGAAGTCGAGCACCAGGGGAGGATCGTGGCCCTCTTCCGCCTGGACGACGGCGTTTTCGCCATCGACGGCATCTGCGCCCACCAGGGAGGCCCGCTCGCCGAGGGCCTCTGCCAGGGAGGGGTGGTCACCTGCCCCTGGCATGGCTGGCAATTCGACGTCCGAACCGGCCAGAGCACCACCCACAAGCGCATCCGGCAGGAAACCTTCGAGGTCCGCATCGACGGCGATGAGATCCTCGTTGCGATCCCCTGAGGCCCCCCTCCTGCCCCCGACGACCGCCCCCCGATCCGAGCCGCCAGGGACGCGCCGTGACCACCCTTCGCACCGCCCGAAACGACGACGTCCCGGCGCTGGCCGACCTCTGGAACCGAGGGACGCCCAGCTACGGCGTCGCCCGCCCGCTCTCGGCCCGGGAGTTCGGCGACGCGGCCCTGGGCCGGCTGGACTACGACCCCCTCGGCCTGCTCATCGCCGAGCGCGACGGCCGCCCCGTCGGCTTCGCCCACTCCGGCTTCGGGCCGGTCTCCCCGGCAGGGCCCTCCCACCGCCTCGACCGCTCGATGGGGACCGTCGCCATGCTCGTGATCGAGCCGGAGGCCGGCCCCGAGGTCGGCGTCGCCCTGGTCGATCGCGCCCGGCGCGACCTCCGCGACCGGGGGGCCCAGGTCGTCTACGCCGGCGGCCGGGCGCCGCTGAATCCCTTCTACTGGGGCCTCTACGGCGGCAGCGAGTTCTCCGGCGTCCTCGGCGCCCACGAGTCGTTCCACCGAGCCGTCCGAGACCGCGGCTTCCGCCCCTCCGCCCGCTCAGTCCTGCTGGAGCTGGACCTCCTGGGCCTGTCCGACCCGCCGTTCGACCCCCGGACCCTGCTGCTCCGGCGCCGATACCGGGTGGAGGTCGAGCCCGACGCCTCCTTCGAGCGCTGGTGGGACGCCCTCGCCCTGGGTTCGACATTCGCCACCTCCTTCCGCGTCTCCGACCCGCTTGGGCACCGGGTCGCCCGCGCGACCACCTGGGACATGGACGGCTTCGAGCGGCAGGACGGCCGCCTCCGGGCCGGGCTCATCGACGTCGTCGTCGACCCCTCCCGGCGCCGACAGGGGCTGGGACGCTACCTGATCCGAGAAGTGATCCGCCACCACGCCTCCCGAGGCATCCACGCCCTGGCGGTCCAAACCGACGAGCAGAACGAGCCGGCCCTGGCCCTCTACCGGTCGCTCGGCTTCGAGCCGGTGGAGGAGGCGATCCTCTACCGATCCGACCCCTTCTGACGGACTCCGGCCCGGCGACCGGGCCAAAGCTCGGCCCGGCGCTGGCGCTGGCGCCGGCGCCGGCATCGCGCGACTCCCCCCGATCGACCCATTCCCCAGGAGCCTTCCTCGATGGCACGACGCCCCCCCCGCTCCCGCTCGCTCCGCGACCTCCGCGCCGAGGCCGAGGCCGCCGAGGCCCGAGCCCGGGAGGCCGCCTCCCGGGCCCCGGTGACTCCTTCGTCCCCCCGGCCCCTGGAGGATTCCCGCCGCAAGCCTCTCTCCCAGCCCCGGATGCGCGTCGTCTGGGCCGTCTGCGACCTCGGCGGCCGGCCCGTCGCCACCTTCCCCTACCCCCAGAAAGCCGCCGCCGAGGCCCACGCCGCCCAGCTCAAGGCCCGAGGCAAGGGGGACTTCTTCGTCCGATCCGTCAAGGAACCCATGGATCCAGCCGACTGACCCCGATCGGATCGAGGGTGCCTCGCATTCCGCCCCTCTCGACGGTGGCCGCTCATCGAGGATCGGAAGCACACCGTGCTCGGGTTCCACCGTGCGGAGCACACCGTGCTTGGGTTCCACCGTGCGGAGCACACCGTGCTTGGGTTCCACCGTTCAGAGAACAGGACGAATCCGAGAGCAGAACCGATCCGAGCACCGGGCGGATCCGAGAGCAAGGCGGATCCGAGAACCGGGAGCCAGGCCAGGACGAACGTCCCTGGCGCACTGCCGAGCCGGTCCCGGCCGACTCTCCGCGCAAGGCTCAGCAAGGAGACGCTCCCCGGTCCGGCGGGCCAGGAGCCGGCGACGGCGGTCGGGAGGGCCGGGGAATCGCGATCCCGGACTCTCCGACGCCCGCCCTCGGCTCGAGGCCTGATTCGCTTGTCGCCTCCGGTCGCCGGCGCGTATGCTGAGGGGACGAATCGGTTGGCGGCCTCCCCGAGCCGGGTCCCCGGGCCCGCTCCCGGATTCGGTCGCGCTCGACTCGCGAACGACCCGGGCCGGATCGCCCCGGAACCTCGCCGAAAGAGGGAGGAGAGCCGCCATCGCGTCCGGCTCGAGGGGGTTGGCGAGATCCATCCCCCGAGCGACCGGACCTTGGCCGATCCCTCGAACCGCCCCCCGCCCGCCTTCTCGCCCGCCCGACGCGGGCCGTCGACCCGGAGGAGCGCGACCCGTGACCGAGACGTCTCGCCCGATCTCCCGATTCGCCCCGCTGCCGCCGGTCGCCCTGCTGCTACTGGGCCTCGCCCTGCCGATGGCCTCGGCGATGCTCCCAGCCTCCCCCGGCGACGAGGCCGCTCCTGACCGATCGGCAGAGGCCGCGGAGCCCCACCGCTCTCCCGTCGCCCTGGCCCTCTCGGCCGACGGGACCCGACTGCTGACCGCCAACCAGACGGCCAACTCCGTCTCGCTCGTCGACCCGAAGGCCGGCATGGTCCTCGACGAGATCCCGACCGGCGAGAAGCCCTGCGCCGTCGCCCTCTCGGCCGACGGCCGCCGAGGGGCCGTCGCTCACTGGTTCGGCTACGACCTGGCGATCCTGGCCGTCGGCGACGAGGGGCTTCAGGTCGTCTCCCGAGTCGCCGTCGGCCCCGAGCCGAGGGGAGTGGCGATGACCCCCGACGGCTCGACCGCTTATGTCACCGTCGGCGTGGCCAACGAGGTCGTCCGGGTCGACCTCGACCGGGCCGAGATCACCGGCCGGGTCGCCGTCGGCCGGGAGCCGAGGGGCCTGGCCCTCAGCCCCGACGGAGATCGCCTGCTCGTCGGCAACAACCGGTCGGCCGAGATGACGATCGTGCGCACGGCGGATCTGACCGTCGAGCGGACCATCCCCATCCGAGGGGGGGCCAACTTCCGCCAGGTGGCGATCGACCCGACGGGGGAATTCGGGTACGTCGCCAACATGGAGAACCGAGGCCTGGCGACCACCGACCGCAACATCGACCTCGGCTGGGTCCTCGGCCAGCGGCTGACCCGGGTCCCCCTGGCCAGCGCCGAGGACGACTACGCCACCCAGTCGCTCGACCCCCAGGGCCAGGCCGTCGGCGACGTGCACGGCCTGGCCCTCAGCCCCGACGGCCGCTTCATCGCCATCGCGGCCGGCGGCACGCACGAGGTGCTGCTGCTCCGCACCGACCGGGGACGCCTCCCCTGGCGCACCGGAGGAGCCCGGGACCTGATCCACTTCTCCCTGCTGGGCGGAGACGGCCGATTCCGCCGGGTCCCGGTCGGCGGCCGGCCGACCGAGCTGGCCTTCTCCCCCGACGGGACCACCCTCTACGCCGCCAACTACTTCGAGAACGCCGTCCAGGTCATCGACGCCGAGGCCGGCACCCTGGTCGGCGCGATCGACCTCGGCGGCCCTCAGGAGCTCTCCCTCGCCCGCCGCGGCGAGATGCTCTTCCACGACGCCACCCGGTCCTTCAACCAGTGGTATAGCTGCAACACCTGCCACAGCGAGGGCCATCTCAACGGCGAGCAGTGGGACACCATGAACGACGGCTGGCACCACTTCTCCAACATCTCGTCGATCGAGAGCAAGAAGGACGTCCCCACCTTGCGGGGAGTCACCCGGACCGGCCCCTGGACCTGGCACGGCTGGCAGTCGAGCCTCGAAGACGCCATGGTCGAGTCGTTCACCAAGAGCATGCAGGGCAAGCCCCCCACCAACGAGGAGGTCCAGGCGGTGATCGCCTTCCTCGAAACGCTCGAACGCCCGCGCAACCCGTTCGTCGGCCCCGACGGCTCGATCTCCGAGGCGGCCGAGCGCGGCCGGGTCGTCTTCTCCTCTCCCAAGGCCGCCTGCGACACCTGCCACTCCGGCCCCGAGTTCACCGACGGCGAGATCCATCTGGTCGGCCTCGAAGACCGCCGGGACGTCTACAAGGGCTACAACCCCCCCACCCTCGTCGGCGTCTACGACCACGACCCCTACCTCCACGACGGCCGAGCCCGGACCCTCCGCGACGTCCTCACCGGCGATCACGCCCCCGATCTCGTCACCGGCCTCGGCGAGCTGACCGAGCAAGAGCTCTCCGACCTGATCGAGTACCTCAAAACCCTCTGAGCCTCCCTGTTCCCCCCCCGCTTCGGGACGGTCGGCAACGACGGCACGATCGGGGACGCCATTGGTCAAGCTCCTCCCGGACATCGGGAGCGGGGGGCCAGCTCGGCTCCCGGCGCATCCCGGACCTGGTTTGGGTGTACGTGCGGATTCCATGCGGCGGCCAGAGCGGATCACCTTCGCCCCGATCAAGAAAAACCGCCCGAATTGACAGCCGGAAGGGGTCCGTTAGAATCGTCCGGTCCTGGGCCAGCGGAGCGACCAGGAGGCGGCCCGAGGGACGGGGCGGGTCGATCGCGACCGACCGGGAGGGTGCCCGATGCCGATGGGAGCAGGCCGAAGGAACGTCCTCGGGCCTCGGCTCGTCCTGGTCCTGGCCCTGCTCGAGGCGGCCACTCCCCGGGCGATCGGCCGTCCGCAGGGACCGCTCGATGGGCTCGATCCCCCCCCTCTCCCCGCCGTCGAGGTCGAGGCCGCCGAGGCCGACGCCGAGCCTGAGGCCGAGGCCGAGGAGGAGGGCCGGATCGGGGGGATCCCCGGGGTTGGGACCGAGAGCGTCGCGGCGCTGGTCCGAGACGCCAACCCGATGCTCATCCCGCTGGTCCTTTGCTCGGTGGCGACGCTCGGCCTCGCCTTCGAGCGGATGATCGCCCTCCGCCGAGGACGAGTGATCCCCAGGGAGTTCGTCGAGCGGTTTCTGGACCGCCTCTCGACCGGCAAGCTCGACCGCGACCGCGCCGCCGAGCTGTGCCGGGCCCACGAGAGCCCCATCGCCCGGATCTTCGGCCACGCCATCCGATACTGGGGTCAGCCGGCGACCGCGATCCGGCAGGCGGTGGACGCCGACTCCCGGGCCGAGGTCGCCGACCTGAAGCGGAACATCCGGGCACTCAACGGCACGGCCACGCTCGCCCCGCTGCTCGGCCTGCTGGGCACGGTCGTCGGTCTGATCGAGGCGTTTGACGCCCTCGGCACTCCTTCCGACGCGGGAGAGGCCCGAGGCCAGGCGCTGGCGCAGGGCATCAGCCTGGCCCTGGTCGCCACGGCGTTCGGCCTGGCCATCGCGATCGTCTCGGTGGTGGCCTACTACGTCTTGCTCGGCCGGGTCGACGGCCTCGTCCGGGAGATGGACGAGCAGGTCCGCCGCGTCATCGAGCTGGTTTCGGCCGAGAGCTGGTCCGGCGCCGACCGCCGGGCCTCCCCCGGCCTCACCGCCGCCGAACGCGCCCGACCCGAGTCCCGTCCCGTCTGACCCGGACCCGGACCCGAACCCGGACCCGGACCGCCCCGAGTCCCGTCCCGTCCGGGTTCATTCCATCCCGTCCCGTCCCGAGCGATCCAGTCCCCGACGAAGCCGAGGCCGACGATGCTGGGAGACGGCGATCAGGTTGACGAGATGCCGTTCATCACCATGACGCCCATGGTCGACGTCATGCTCTGCCTCTTGATCTTCTTCATGGTCGCCTCCCGCCTGTACGATTGGGAGGAGCAGCAGTTTCACGTCCGAGTCCCGGAGGTCGGCGACGCCTCTCCGCTGACGGCCAGGCCCCAGGACCTGACGCTGACGATCCTCGAGCCCGGCCTCGTCGCCGTCGGCGCCGAGCGTTACGACCTGGAGGCCCTCCGTACCTTGCTCGAATCGGCCCGGGACGCCTATGAGGACCAGGGGGTCCAGATCCGGGGAGACGCCGCGCTGAGCTTCCAGGATCTCGCCGACGTCCTCTCCACCTGCGAGGCCGCCCGCATCCGGCACGTCTCGCTGCTGGTCCGCCCCCGAGACGAGGCCGATTCCTCCTCGCCGTCCGGCGGGCCCGGATGACCGCCGACCCCGGAAGCTTCCGGATCGATCCGGCTCCTTCCCTTCCTCCCGGTCCTCGAGTCGAGACGACGCCGCTCGATCCCCTCGGAATCGACCCGTCCCCTCCCCTCCCCTCCCCCCGCCAGGAGCCCCCGATCCTCATGGCATCGCACGAGATCGAGATCACCGCGCCGGTCACTGCCGGAGGCCCGCCCCCGGTCCCCCGATGGGCCCTGCACCGGAGGATGTACAACTGGGTTCTCCACTGGGCCGAGACGCCGTATGCCCTGCCCGCCCTGGTGGTCATGTCGTTCGTCGAGAGCAGCGTCTTCCCCATTCCCCCCGACGTGCTGCTGATTCCCCTGGTGCTGGCGGCCACGACCCGATGGTGGCGGCTGGCGGCCTGGTGCACGGCGGCCTCGGTGATCGGCGGCCTGTTCGGCTACCTGATCGGCTTCGTCGCCTGGGAGACCGTGGGGGTCTGGATCGTCGAGCACCTGGCGCACGTCGAGCTCGTGCCGGTCAACGGCCGGCCCGACATCGCGATGCCGCCCTACCTACTCCAGGTGATCGGCGAGGACCGGCTTGGCGGCTCCTACCTGTTCCAGGTCTACGACCACTGGAACGCCTGGATCGTCTTCATCTTCGGGCTCACTCCCCTGCCCTACAAGCTGGTGACGATCACCGCCGGGGTGGCGCAGGTGGACCTCGCCATCTTCACGATCGCCTCGATCGCCTCGCGAGGGCTGCGGTTCTTCGTCGTCGCCTGGATCATCCGGACCTGGGGCCCGCCGGCCCGGGAGTTCGTCGAGCGGTACTTCAACCTGCTCGCCGTCGCCTTCGTCCTGCTGCTGATCGGCGGCTTCGCCGTCGTGAAGTTCGTCCTCTGATCGGGCCAAGGGCCCCCTCCCCAATCGAGGAGGGGTCGGGCCGGTGATGGGGGCCGGGGCATCCAGCCCCGGCCGTCGCGGAGGAGGCAGCCGCCAGTGGAAGAACTCGGCCGGCATCGGGACGGGGAACCCCCGGGGGGCGAGGGTGATTTCCTCGACCCGTCCTCGACGGCTGATCGAGAGGATGGCGAACGACGAGTCGGTCTCGGCGTCCGCGATCGAGACGAACCAGCGCCTTCCGCCGTATCCGAGTCGGGCGTGGTAGCGGACGTGCCCCTCCCACGCCTCGGCCCCCGGGATCGCTCGGAACTCCCGATCGGCGATCCGGATCGCCTCGGATCGCGAAATGGGCCGGATCGCGTTGAGCACCAGCGCGCAGACGCCCACCACGGCCAGCAGGCCGCCGACGGTCAGCCGCCGGTTGCGGAGCGGTCCCCGCCCGGCGAGAGGTCGCATGGCGCGTCGCCCAATCGGTTCCGATCTCGCGGTCGTCCGGCCTGGCCCGCCGGCTGGCGGGCCATCGGGTTCAGGGGTCCTCGCGGCCGGCGTCGAACGCCTTCTCCAGGTCCTCGATCGCCAACGAGCCGATCTCGTTGCCCAGCAGCGCGCTGAGCTGCAACCCGACCAGCGTCTCGCTCGGGTGCGAGCGCTCGCCGACGAGCTGCAGGAAGGGCTCGGCACCGACGAGGACGGCCCGAGGCTTGCCGTGGACGGTCAACACGTAGCGGACATCGGGATGCTGGAGCTCGTTGAGAATGGTCGGCAGATTCTGGTGCAATTCCCGACTGCCGATGATACGGACGGGGGAATCGGCCTTCTTCTGGCCTGCCATGAAACCCGGCCTCCACCGAGGTGATCAAACACGAAGACGAGCCCGGGTCGGTACTGGAACCAGCGATGCCGGAATCCCGAGCAAGAACGACCGAGAAACTCGGTGAATCCTCGACTCTAAAGCGACGGCTGAGGGACGACGGGCCTCAGCAAAGGGGCAGCCGGAAGGAGTTCCGGAAAGAAAGAGAAGAAAGTGGAGGATAGGGGACTTGAACCCCTGACCTCTTGCATGCCATGCAAGCGCTCTCCCAACTGAGCTAATCCCCCGTGCGTGTGTTGGTAAGGTATCAGGTCGGCCGACCAAAGTCAACGGCCGGGCGTCTCCGGAATTCGACCGGCGCCGAACCCATTCGGGATCAGGGGCTTGTGGAATGGCGACGATGGGGCAAGGGGAAGCGGCGCGCCAGGCGGGGACGCGGGTGCTGACCAACGACGACGGCATCGACGCCCCTGGCCTGGAGGCCCTGCGCCGGGCGGCCGAGGGGCTGGGGGGCCCGGTCCGAGTGGTCGCCCCGAGCGCGCCGTGGTCGAGCATGGGGCACGCCGTCACCGGAGGGGCGGCGATCCGGGTCGAGCATCTCGGCCCCGACCGGATCGCCGTCGCCGGCACTCCGGCCGACTGCGTCCGGCTGGCGCTGCATCACTTGGCCCCGGAGCCGTCCTGGGTCTTCTCGGGCATCAACCGAGGCGGCAACCTCGGGGCCGACGTCCATCACTCCGGCACGGTGGCCGCCGCCCGGGAGGCCGTCCTGCATGGCGTTCCCGCCATCGCCCTCTCGCATTACATCCGCCGAGACCGCCCGCTCGACTGGGATCGGGCCGCGCGATGGGCGCGCCGCGTCTTGGAGTTCCTGACCGCCCTGCCCTGGCAGCCCGGCACCCTCTGGAGCGTCAACCTGCCCCACCTGCTGCCCGACGAGCCCGACCCCGACCTCGTCTTCTGCCCGCTCGACCCCTCGCCGCTCCCCTTGCGGTTCGCCCTTGCTGGCGACGAGGCCACCTACAGCGGCGACTATCACGGCCGCCTTCGGGTTCCCGGCGCCGATGTCGATGTCTGCTTCGGCGGTCGGGTCGCCATCACCCGGATCCGGATCCTCCCCGACCCGTCCGAGGCCGCCGCCGGACCGACTCGGGTGATCCCGATGCCTGGGCCCTGAGCGGACCGCGGACCCGGTACGTCGCGGCGGCGATCCCCGGCGGATAGAATAGGGCGGACCTCATCCCCATTCCCTCACGGTCCCCTTCTCCGGGACCCGAGACGAACCGAGACGGGAGCAGCACACGATGACGATGGCCCTTCGTCGATGGCGCGGCTGGGCCCTCGGGGCGTCGCTGGCGGCCCTGAGCGGCTGCGGGCAGCCGCCCCCGATGGTCTCGATGAGCCCCCCCGGCTCCGGCGTCGATCCCCTGGCGATCGACGTCACCAGCGACGATCTCAAGGCCCAGGCCCTGGGAGAGACGCCTCCTCCCCGGCGCTCCTCCGACGCCGACCATGCCGACCATGCCGACGCCCCGGTTCGCGAGGCGACCCCTCCCGGCGAGGAGATCCTCCTGGACAACGGCCTGCGCTATACCACGCTGAAGCCCGCCGATGATCCCCACGCCCCGACGGCCCATCTGGGAGACACCATCTCCGTGATCTACAAGGGGACGCTCGACGACGGCACCGTCTTCGACTCCAACGTCGGTAAGGACCCGATCCAGTTCCAGCTGGCCGAGGGGGCGCTCATCCGGGGGTGGACCGAGGGGATCCCCGGCATGAAGGTGGGCGAGAAGCGCAAGCTGGTCGTCCCGTCCGACCTGGGCTACGGCCAGCGCGGCTCTCCTCCCACCATCCCCCCCGGCGCCACGCTGACCTTTGAGGTCGAGCTGGTCGGCGTCCAATGAGCCCCGCCGGTTCCCCTCCGCCGGTCGACGCGTCCGGGGGCCGGCGGAGGGCTTGATGGCGTCCGTCGGGCTGGGATAGCCTGGCCCCGTTGACCTCAGGCCCGGCCCGCGGCCGGCCGGCGCCCGACTGACTCCTCGACCGATCGCAGACGACAGGGCCCCCTCATGGCTACGGCAGCGGACGACTTCCAGGACCGGCTCGCGCAGGCGGTCGCCGACGGCGTGCTCACCGAGGCTTCGGCGGCCACCATCCGCCGATGGCTGACCGAGCCCCCTTTCGCCCCCTATCGCGACCTCCTGGCCGACGAGATCCGGCTCGGCCGCTGGCGGGAGCTGGACGACGCCTTCTTCACCGTCCTCGAATTCGGCACCGGCGGCCGCCGGGGCAAGATGTACCCGGTCGGCACCAATGTCCTCAACGAGCGCACCATCGCCGAGAGCGCCCGGGGGCTGGCCGACTACATCACCTCGAAAAAGGGGGACGGCTCCGACCGCTCCTGCGTCATCGCCCGGGACGCCCGCCGCAACTCCAAGCAGTTCGCCGAGTGCTGCGCCCGGGTGCTGGCCGCCGCCGGGTTCACGGTTTACCTGTTCCCGGAGATGCGCTCCACCCCCTTGCTGTCGTTCGCCGTCCGCCACCTCGGCTGCGACGCCGGCATCATGATCACCGCCTCGCACAACCCCCCCTCCGACAACGGCTTCAAGTGCTACTCCTCGACCGGGGGCCAGGTCATCCCCCCCGATGACACGGGGATCATCGCCTGCGTCGAGGCCGTCTCCTCCCGCGAGATCCCCCAGATCGACCTGAAGACGGGGATCGACGACGGCCGGATCATCCTCGTCGGCGAGGAGGTCGACACGGCCTTCATCGCCACCGTCGTCTCCCAGTCCGTCTCCCGAAACCGGGATGTCTCGATCGTCTACACCCCGATGCACGGCGTCGGAGACACCGCCTGCGGCGCGGCCCTCCGCGCGGCCGGCTTCTCGAAGCTCAACGTCCTCCCGTCCCAGCGCGATCCCGACCCCGACTTCACCAACGTCCCCGGCCAGGTGGCCAACCCCGAGGTCCCCAGCACCCTGCAGCCGGCCATCGAAGAGGCCCGCCGCACCGGGGCCGATCTGGTCATCGCCAGCGACCCCGACGCCGACCGCATCGGCGTCGCCCTGCCGCTCGGTCCCGACCCCGCCGGCGCCTGGGACACCCTCACCGGCAACCAGATCGGCGCACTCTTGACCGCCTTCGTCATCGACGAGGTCCAGCGCTCCGGCCTCCTCCGGCCCGAGCACTACCTCGTCACCACCCTCGTCAGCACCCCGATGGGCCGCGCCCTGGCCGAGCGGGCCGGCATCCGGGTCGAGGACAACCTGCTCGTCGGCTTCAAGTGGATCGGCCAGCGGATCGACCAGGTCGGCCCCGAGGGCTTCCTCTTCGGCTTCGAGGAATCCCACGGCTACCTCCGCGGCACCCACGTCCGAGACAAGGACGCCGCCGTCGCCGCCCTGCTCTTCGCCGAGCTGGTCGCCACCCTCAAGGCCCGTCGCCAGACGGTCTTCTCCTACCTCGACCGCCTCTACCGAGACCTCGGCCACTACGGCGAATCCCTCATCAACAAGGTCTACGAGGGCCGCCCCGGGCTGGAGAAGATCCGGTTGCTGATGGCCTCCCTCCGCTCCGACCCCCCCACCGAGATCGGCGGCCTAGCCGTCACCCGGATCGACGACTACGGCCGGCACGAGTCCCGAGTCCCCGGCGCGAACGCCCCGCCCACCCCCCTTCCCGAACCCTCCGGCGACCTGCTCATCTTCCATCTCGACGCCCCGGGCACCCGGTTCGCCGCCCGTCCCTCCGGCACCGAGCCCAAGATCAAGTTCTACCTGTTCGCCCGCACCGACACCTCCTCCCTCGCCGAGGACCAGCCCCTCGACGACGCCAAGGCCGCCACCACCCGACGCCTGGAGCTGATGGCCGAGGACATCCACCGATACATCCGCTCCAAGATCCCTGAGGACGGAGCCTGAGCGGCGCCCTGCCCTCCCTGCTCCCGGCCCTCGGGGCGGGCCGGGGCGAGCTGTCAGCGGGCGGACCCCACCGCGAAACGAGTCCCCCAAGATGCTCTCCCGACGACTCTCCCAGCCGATCGCCCTGATGGCCCTTGGCGAAGGCGTGATGGCCGTGCGCCACCCCCGCCGCCTCGCCCCGCTTTGGGAAGGCGGCCCGTCGCCGTTCGGCGCAGGCGAGGCCTGGCGCGCCCGGCATCCCGGCAGCACCCGGGCGATCGGAGCCGCCGAGGCCGCCGCCGGCCTCGGGCTGGCCGCCCGACCGTTGCCCGGCCCTCGGTCTGATTGAGGAGCAACCCGACGCCCTCCCAGGAATCCTCGCCCTCCGGCCCCCCTCCGTTCCAATCCGCCCGGGGCCGAGGGGCGTCGCGGAGCGACCCCGCCATGTCCGACCCCTCGCCTCCCCCCCCGACCGGCCCCGGCCCCGACGCCCTCGAGCCGGGGAACGACACGCGCCGCCCGGAGCGCTCCCCCCTCCAGGCCAGGGTCCGCGCCCTGCCCCGCTCCCCCGGCGTCTACCTGTTCAAGGACGCCCAGGGCCGGGTCATCTACGTCGGCAAGGCCAAGAACCTCCGCTCCCGAGTCGCTTCCTACTTCCTCAAAGCCGCCGAGGACGACCCCCGCATCCGGGACTGGATTGGAGAGGTGGTCGACCTCGACCACCTCGATGCCGACTCCGAGGTCGACGCCCTGCTCATGGAAGCCCGGCTCATCAAGGACATCCAGCCCAGGCACAACGCCGACCTCAAGGACGACACGTCCTTCCCCTACCTCCAGATCACCACCGGGGAGGACTTCCCCCGCGTCCACTTTACCCGGGAGCCGAAGGACCGAGGCGTCAAGCTCTACGGCCCCTTCCCCCGAGCCAAGGGCCTGCGCGGGGCCATTCACGTCCTCCAGCGCATCTTCAAGTTCCGCACCTGCTCGCTCGACATCGACGCCGACGACCCCCGCTGGCGCTGGTTCCGCCCCTGCCTGCTGCACTCGATCAACCAGTGCACCGCCCCCTGCAACCTCCGCATCGACCCGGAGGCCTACAAGAAGGACATCCGCCGCCTGAAGCTCTTTCTCGAAGGCAAGAAGGACGTCGTCCTCCGCGAGATGGAGGACGAGATGAAGGAGGCCAGCAAGGCTCTCCAGTTCGAGAAGGCCGCCCGCCTCCGAGACGAATTGAAAGCCCTCCAGAACCTCAACCTCCGCGGCAACCTCGACGAGCACGCCCAACCCGAGGTCTTCTACCAGGACCCCAAGAAAGGCCTCCGAGGGTTGCGGAAGGTGCTGAACCTCCCGAGCACTCCCCGCACCATCCTCGGCGTCGACATTGCCCACCTCGGCGGCACCGAGACGGTCGGCTCGCTCGTCACCTTCATCGACGGCCTTCCCTTCAAGCCCGGCTACCGCCGCTACCGCATCAAGAGCGTGACCGGCATCGACGACTACGCCTCCATCCGAGAGGTCGTCTCCCGACGCATCCAGGGCCTGCGAGAACGCGACGAGCCCTTCCCCGACATCTTCCTCATCGACGGCGGCAAAGGACAGCTCAACGCCGCCCTCGACGCCTTCAAGGCCCTCGGCGTCGATGTCCCCACCGTCATCTCCCTCGCCAAGCAGGAGGAGGAAATCTACGTCCCCGGCACGCCCGACCCGATCGTCCTTTCCCGCCGCTCCTTTTCGCTGAGACTGCTGCAATACGTCCGGGACGAGGCCCATCGCTTCGCGCAACATTATCATCACCTGCTGCGAACCAAACGAACCCTCGGCGACGACTCCGCCTGACCGACGATCCTCCAGCACCCGGCTCGGCTCGTTCCGGAGGCCCGTCTCCTGCAAGCGCGGCCCACATCCCTTCGAGGGCTCCCCGCCGGCTCCCTCCTCGCCGGAGCGCTGCCGACCGCATCGATGCTCCTCCCCCTCCAGCTCGTTCAGGGCCGGGAGCGGGAGGGACGCGCTCCGTCGAGCCCGCCCGACCCTCGACCGCCCGACCCTCGAGGGGCCGGCGCCCGCCCCGACCCGGTCAGAGAGGGCCACTCCGACGAGGAACGTATGGCCGCACTCCGCCGCGAGCTCTCCTTCGCCAACGCCCGTTTCGCGATGCGGGGCGAAGGGCTGCCATCGGGCACCGTTCCGCTCCAAGATCGGACAATCCTGGGGCTCCACCGGGACCGCCTCGAACTCCAGCGACGGCTGGCCGAGTGGACACGCGAGTGAGTCCGGCCGCGATCGCCGTCGTCCAATCCGCGGGGGCCCGCTAGAATAGGACCGAGCGGCCCCGGCCCGCCCGAGCCCGGCACCCCGGCCTGTCCGCCCCCCCGATCGAGAGCGGCCCCCATGCCCTCGTCGTTTCCCGGCATGAACCCGTACCTGGAACAGGACGACGCCTGGCACGACGTCCACGAGCGGTTCCGGCCCGCCGTCGCCGAGGAACTGGGGGCCCAGCTCGTCCCGACCTCCATTGTCAAGATTGACGAGCATGTCTCCGTCCACGGGGCACCCGAAGAGCCTCGCCATTTCGCCGGGAGGGCGGACCTGACGGTCGGGCCCGGCAAGGGCTTCGCGGAGGCGAGGGCCGGGGTCGGGGTCCTCGAGGCCCCGGCCCTGATCGACTTGCCCGAGGTCGAGACGGAGCGGCTGGCCTTCGTCGAGATTCGGGACCGCCGCAACCGGGAGCTGATCACGATCATCGAGCTGCTCAGCCCGTCGAACAAGCGAGCCGGCCCCGACCGGGACCAGTACCTGGCGAAGCGGGGACGGTTGCAGGCGGGGACGGTCCACGATGTCGAGATCGACCTGCTCCGAGGCGGGCAGCCGATGCCTGCGGAACACCGACCGCCGTGCGCCGATTCGGTGACGGTGAGCCGGGCCGAGCGCCGGCCGAAGGCGGAGTTCTGGCCCATCGGACTCCGCGAGCCGCTGCCGACGATCCCGGTCCCTGTCCGGGCCCCCGACCCGGACGCCCGGCTCGACCTCCAGCGGATCCTGCATCGGATCTACGACGCCGCCGGCTATCAATACGACATCGACGATGGTCATCCCGACCCTCCCCTCTCCCCCGAGGATGCCGCCTGGGCCGCCTCGCTGATCCCCCCTCCCCCGGCCGACGCCGAACCGAACCCGAACGCCCCACCGGACCGCCCATGATCCTCGCCTCCGCCTCCGGCCTCGGCCGACAGTACACCGGCGACCCGATCTTCACCGACCTCGCCTTCGAGATCCGGGCCGGCGAGCGCATCGGCCTCGTCGGCCCCAACGGCGCCGGCAAGACGACGCTGATGCGCCTGCTCGCCGGCCTCGACCAGCCCGACATGGGCCGGCTCTCCATCCGCCCCGGCGTCCGCGTCAGCCTGCTGCGGCAGCAGCCGGACTTCGAGCCGTCGAAGACGCTCTTCGAGGTCGCCCGATCCGGCCTCGCCTCGCTGCTGGAACTCCAGACCGAGCTGGAGGAGGCCGCCCGGGAGATGGCCGAGGCCGAGGACAACGCCGACCGCGAACGGGCCTCCCGGCGCTTCGCCGACCTGCAAGACCGCATCGAGCACCAGGACGCCTACGCCATCGAGCACCGCGTCGAGGAAGTCATCGCCGGCCTCGGCTTCAAGCCAAGCGAGTACCACCGCCCCGCCGGCACCTTCTCTGGAGGGCAGCAGTCGCGACTGATGCTGGCGCGATTGCTTTTGGAAAGCCCCGACCTGATGCTCCTGGACGAGCCGACCAACCACCTCGACGTGGCCACCGTCTCCTGGCTCGAAGCCTACCTGTCGCGGCAGCCGACGGGCATGGTCATCGTCAGCCACGACCGCTACTTCCTCGACGCGACCGTCACCAAGATCTGGGAGCTGTTCCAGGGCCGCGTCGACGCCTACCCCGGCAACTACACCCAGTACTGGAAGCTCCGAGCGGAGCGGGCGAAGGTCCTCGAACGCAAGGCCGAGAAGCAGGCCGAGCAGGCCGCCCACCTCCAGAAGTTCATCGACAAGTTCTCCGCCGGCACCCGGGCCACCCAGGCCAAGGACAAGGCCAAGAAGCTCGAACGGGTCATGTCCGAGTCGATCGAGCTGATGCGCGACATCTCCGGCCCGCCGATGGGCTTCGAGGAGGTCCAGCGCTCCGGCGATATCGTCATCGAGGCCAAGGATCTGAGCAAGTCTTACGAAAAACAATTGTTCTCGCGATTGAATCTGCAAGTTCTCCGAGGCCAGTGCGTCGGCATCATGGGCCCCAACGGCGCCGGCAAGTCGACGCTCATCAAGACCCTCATCGGCCGCGTCAAGCCGGACGAGGGCGAGGTGAAGATCGGCCACAAGGTCACGATCGGCTACTACGACCAGGGGCTCGAATCGCTGCCGGCCGACACGACGGTGCTCAAGGCGGTCTGGCCGGACGACGACCCGACCTGGCTGATGCAGGACGTCCGCGATCTGCTTGGCCGGTTCGGCCTTTCCGGCGACCTGGCCTTGCAGCCGGTGGGCAAGCTCTCGGGAGGAGAGAAGGGCAAGGCCGCCCTCGCCCGGCTGGCCGCCACCGGGGCGAACCTGCTGGTGATGGACGAGCCGACCAATCACCTCGACATCTGGTCGTGCGATGCGCTGGAGCGCTCCATCCGAGCGTTCGAGGGGACCGTTCTCGTCGTCAGCCACGACCGCTATTTCCTCAACCAGGTGGCCGACCGCCTCATCGTCGTCGACGGCGGCCGCGCCCGGGTGATCGAGGGGGACTACGAGGTCTACCGCCGGATGGTCGAGCAGGAGGCGGAGGCGTCGGCCGCGAAAGAGCGGGCGAGGGCCGATCGCGCCGGGGCGCCCCGGCCCTCCTCGGCCGGAGGCCAGCCGAAGGCGAAGAAGAAGAAGAAGTACCCGTATCGGAAGGCGACGGACATCGAGCGCGAGATCGCCGAGGTCGAGGCCGAGATGGGGGAGCTGGAGCGCGTGCTCGGGCTTCCCGAGACGTGGAAGGACGCCGACCGCGCCCGGGAGTGCCAGGAGCGGTACGACGAGCTGGCCGAGTCGATCACGGCGCTGTACGAGCACTGGGAGGAGGCCCTGGAGTATAATGCCTGAGCCTTCTCCCCGGCCCGATCGCCCCGAGTCGACCCGATGCCCGACCCGAATCGCGTGCTCGCCCTCGTCCGCCGGTCGGCGATGCTGACCCGAGCCACCCCCGGCCGCGAGGGCGCCATCGTCTCCTTGCCGGCCGAGGCGGTCGACGACGTGCTGGTCGTCGGCGACCTGCACGGCAATGTGACCGCCTTCCGCAAGGTGCTCGCCCTGGCCGACCTGAAGGGCAAGCCTCGCCGGCACCTGGTGCTCCAGGAGCTGGTCCACGGCGACTACTCCTACCCGGACGACGGCGGCGACAAGTCGCACCAGTTGCTCGACCTGGTCTGCGCCCTGAAGTGCGAGTACCCGGATCGGGTCCACCTGATCCTGGGGAACCACGAGCTCTCCGAGCTGACCGGCCGAGCGATCGGCAAGAACGGGGTCGCCCTGAACGCCCTGTTCCGCAAGGGGGTCGAGACCGCCTACGGCGCGATGGCCGAGGCGATCATCGCGGCGTACCACGAGCTGTTCCGGTCCCTGCCGCTGGCGGTCCGCTGCCCGAACCGGGTGTTCCTCTGCCACACGCTGCCCGACGGCTCGACGCTCGACGAGCTGGACCTGGAGCCCCTCCGCACCGGGGTCTTCACCCCGGAGTCGATGGGTCGGGGAGGGGCGGTCTACGCGCTGACCTGGGGCCGGGACGACCGTCCCGAGACGGCCGACCGCTTCGCCGGGATGGTGGACGCCGACTGGTTCATCACCGGGCACCAGCCCTGCGACGAGTCGTTCCGGGTAGCGAACCACCGCCTGCTGATCATCGACGGCACGGGACCCTATCCCGCCTGCTGCCTCTTCCCGGCCAACGAGCCGGTGACGATCGAGGCCTTGAGGGACCGCGTGCGGGTGATCGACCTGGCCGAGGGGTGAGGAGCCGCCCCGCAGCAACGGCCCGGCCGCCCCGAGACCGGGGCGGCCAGGCCGATGGAGTAAGCCGGCCGGGGTTCCACTTCGCGGACCACCTCTCCCATAGCCCGCGGAGGGAGACCCCGGCCGGCTCAGCCGGTGCGCCAACCCCCAGATCTCCAGGGGGGCCGGCATCGTGTAAGAGAGGGCGAGCGGGGGGGTCGTGCGAGGCAACCCGCTCGCCCTTTGGCGGTTGGCCCGCGGAAACGGGCCGTCGCCAGGGGGGTGGGATGATTCCGTTTCAAAGAGGATGACCGACGAACGCGGGCCATTCGTTTTGGCGTGCATCGCGGTCGCAAAGGAAGAGAAGCAAGGGCAGTGCCAAAGGTCCGATCCGGACTCCGAACGCGCTCGGTCATCCTCGGAGGGGATCGCGATAGGCCATGCGGCGCAGAATCTTAGGGCGCTCATTTTTTCTTGGGGCGTTTTCGACGATCGGGAACGACGATCGGCTCCCGCCACGCGATCCTCACCGAGGACGCAAATCCAATGGGCACGATCGCCACTGCTTTCAGCACTCCGGGAGGCGGGGTCGAGCGCTCGGTGAGCCGAGCTCCGGCTCCAACGGCGATCGGCTTGTCGGGGGCCTGGGTTCCGGTACACTGACACCATGATCGATCTCCATGATCGCCTCCGAGCCAACCTCGACGGGGTCCGCTCCCGGATCGCCGAGGCCGCCCGCCGCGCCGGCCGGGAGCCGGGGGAGGTGCGGCTGGTCGCTGTGACCAAGAAGAACCCGGTCGAGCGGATCCGGCCGCTGATCGAGGCGGGGCAGCTCGACCTCGGGGAGAACTTCCCGCAGGAGCTGTGGCGGAAAGCCGAGGAGCTCTCCGGCCGGCCGGAGCGGATCCGGTGGCACCTGATCGGCCACCTCCAGACGAACAAGGCCAGGAGGACCGCTCCCCTGGTGCGGCTGATCCACTCGGTCGACTCGTTGAAGCTGCTCCGGCTGCTGGACGACCTGGCCGCCGACCTTCCCGAGCCGCCGGCGGTCTGCCTGCAGGCGAACTGCTCGGGAGAGCAGGCGAAGCACGGTTGGGCTCCCGGGGCGCTGCTGGAGGAGGCGGAGGCCATCGCCTCGTGCTCCCGGATCCCGATCGTCGGGTTGATGACCATGGCTGGGTTCGGCACGACGGACGAGGAGGCCAGGCCGGCGTTCGCCCTGCTCCGGGACCTGAGGGAGCGCCTCAGGGCCCGCACCGGGATGGCGCTGCCGGAGCTGTCGATGGGGATGTCGGGCGACTTCGAGGCGGCCATCGAGGAAGGGGCGACGCTGGTTCGGGTCGGCTCGGCGCTGTTCGAGGGGCTCGACTCGCCGTGATCGAGCTGACCCCCCATGCCCAGGGCACGGTGATCGCCGTGGCCGCCCAGCCGGGGGCGAAGCGGGCCGGCGTGCTGGGGGAGCGGAACGGGGCGCTGCGGCTGGCCGTGGCCGCCCCTCCCGACCAGGGGAAGGCGAACGCGGCCCTGGCGGACCTGCTGGCCGAGACGATCGGCTGCCGGGCGTCGGCCGTCCGGCTCCTGAGCGGTCCGACCCGCCGGCAGAAGCGGTTCCTGGTTGAGGGGCTTGGCCCGGACGAGGTCCGGGAGCGGCTTCGGCGGGCGCTTCCGGAGTGATCGGGGGCTGCCCGGATCGGGCCGGATCCCGGTACACTGGGAGGCTCGACCGCCGTTGGACCCCCGCCCGAGCCGAGCCGATCCGATGCCCGAGTACCCCGCCGAGCTGACCGTCTCTCCCCTGTCCCGACCCCCCCAGGCCAGGGTCCGAGTCCCCGGGTCCAAGAGCCTGACCAACCGGGCCCTGGTCGTCGCCGGTTTGGCCCGGGGCACGAGCACGCTGACCGGAGCGCTCGAGAGCGACGACACGAGGGTCATGGTCGACGGCCTCCGCCGCCTGGGCCTGGCGGTCGACCATGACCGGGAGGCCCGCACCATCGTTGTCGAGGGCCGGGGGCGGCACTTCCCGAGCCAGGAGGCGGAGCTGTTCGTCGGCAACTCGGGGACGACCCTGCGGTTCCTGACGGCGATGGTCTGCGTGGGCCGGGGGACCTTCCGGCTGGACGGCGTGCCCCGGATGCGGGAGCGGCCGGTGGCCGACCTGCTGCTGGCGCTCAACCGGCTGGGGGCCGACGCCCGGAGCGAGCTGGGCACCGGCTGCCCGCCGGTGGTCGTGCACGCCGACGGCCTGGACGGCGGCTACGCCGAGGTTCGCGGGGATGTCTCCAGCCAGTTTCTCAGTGGGTTGCTCATGGCCCTGCCCTGTGCGAAGGGGCCGACGACGGTCGAGGTGATGGGAACGCTCGTCTCGAAGCCTTACATCGCGATGACACTGGAGGTGATGGCCGCCTTCGGTCGGAACATCAGCAACCGAGACTTCCGCCGGTTCAACGTCGAGCCGGCGCCGTACTCGGCCCGTACCTATATGATCGAGCCAGACGCCTCGGCCGCCTCCTATTTCTTCGCCGCCGCGGCGATCACCGGCGGATCGGTCACGGTGGAGGGGCTCGGGACCGGCAGCATTCAGGGGGACGTGGGCTTCTGCGACCTGCTGGAGCACATGGGCTGCTCGGTCGATCGGACAGCGGGGGCGATCACCGTGACGGGGGGTCGGCCGCTGGTGGGGATCGACGTGGACATGAACGCGATCAGCGACACCGTGATGACCCTCGCCGCCGTGGCCCTCTTCGCCGACGGGCCGACCCGGATCCGGAACGTGGCCCACATCCGGCACAAGGAGACCGACCGGATCGCCGCCCTGGCCACCGAGCTGAGGAAGCTGGGGGCCCAGGTCGACGAGCACCCCGACGGCCTGGTCATCCACCCCCCCCGGGCGATCTCCCCGGCCCGGATCGCCACGTACGATGATCACCGCATGGCCATGTCCTTCGCCACGGTCGGCCTGAAGGCCGAGGGGGTCACGATCCTCGACCCCGGCTGCGTCGCCAAGACCTACCCCGGCTTCTGGGACGACCTGGACGCCCTGCGCTGATCGATCCTCCGTCCCCTCATCCCGGAGGGAGGCCCGTCCCAGAACCGGCTCCCGCGGGCGTCCCGAATCGGGAGGAGGAGCCGGCCCGAGCCGGCCGGGGGCGATCGGCGGCGGCGGGAGGAGCCGGAGGAGGATCGCCGCCGAGCCGGGGAAGATCCGGGTTCTGGCCGGGCCCGGTGCGGACGAGCAGGCCGGCCTCGGCTCCCCAGGAGAGGATGCGGGCCAGCCCTTCCCGACGGGAGGCCAGCGGCAGGTGCTTGGTGGCCCCCAGTTCCCCGAGGGAGAAGACGGGCCCCCCTTCGTACAGGTCGGCCAGGCGCTCGGCGTGCCCGATCGGCTCGAGGGCCGCCCGGAGCGTCGGCAGGAAGGCCGGCTGGAGGAAGGCGTAGTGCGCCAGCACGTCTTGGACGCCGATCCGACCCAGCTCCCGGAGCAAGGGCAGCAGGTTCTCCCGAGCGTCGGTCAGCCCGGCAATCAGCGGTTCGAGCCGGACCTCGACCGGAACGCCGGCCTCCAGCAGCGTCGCGATCCCCCGCAATCGCCGGAGGCCGGGAGGGGCCATCGGCTCCAGCGCCCTGCTGAGCGATCGGCGGAGGGTCGCCACCCCCACCGCCGCCCGGGACAGTCCGGGGGCCGAGCCCAGCAGCCCGGCCACGTCCCGGGTGACTCGCCCTCGGGTCATCAACACGACCTCGATCCCCCGACCGAGCAACTCCTCGACGATCCGGAGCGTCGCCCGGCGGACCTCCCGCACGGGGGGAAGCGGATCGCTGCTCGGGCTCAGGACCACCCGGCGAGGAGGAGCCTCCATCGCGTCGATCGCCGGGCCGATCGCCTCGACGACCCGAGGGTCGAACAGCAGCCGGCCGGGGCCGGGATACCTCGGCGTGCCCCGGACATAACAGAAGGCGCAATCAAGGGCGCAGCCCGCCGTCAGGTCGATCCCGAACAGCCCCCCCCTCCCCGCCTCTCCCCGGGCCGGGCGCAGCAGCGGACCTCGCCGCCGAACCCGAGTTAGCCGGGGACGCCCCCGAGACGCCGGCTCGGCCAGGATCGCGATCGCGGACGCGGACGCCGACGCGGACGGAGCCGGGGACAAGGCCTCGATTGTCGCTCCCTCGGTCATCGCTGGCCTCCTCTCGGAACCATCGCCTCCGGCTCGACTCGGCGAGAGCGGCCCGAGGTCCCTCCGACCTGGTCCCCGCTCCCGACGATCCGGCCGCGATCGGCTCCGGCAGGATGAGTGTACGGGCGCATTTTACTGTTCGTTGGTACAGAAGACAACGGGCGACGCCGCCCGGACCCGGAGCGCGGCTCGGCTCCTCGCCGGGTTGGCTTTGGGACGGCGGGACGCATCGAGCCGAGGGGACGGCTCGGTCAACCGGTCGGATCGGAGGCTCGGAGCCGGTTTGGGCCCGGGTTGGAGGTCCGATCGGGTCGCATCCGGAAGGTCGGGAGCGCTCGAGGAGCGGTGTCGGCACGCTCGGGGAACGCGGCGGCGCCGCCGGGGTGATTGGGTCGGATCTGGTGTTGAGAACGGGACTTGGGCGATGGCGAGCATCGCTCCTCGGGGCCCGGTTTGGCTTCGTTCCGATCCTCGGCGCCGGAGGATCGGGGCGCCGGGTCGGCGGCCCGCTCCGGGCTCGTCTCGGTCGAGGAGGGAGCCGCCGAGGGCGGCGACTCGCCTCGAGGACCGTCGCCGCCGGTGTCGGGGGCGACCGCCCGATCGGGTTCCGAACGTCGCATCGGCTCGGGGGCGCCGATCCGGACGAACCCCGGCGGCTCGGGGTCGGAATCGACCTCGCGCCACCACCCTCCCCCGACGGGAGCCCGGGGCGTCTCCCCGATCTCGGCCGCTTCCTTGGCGATCGCCAGCAGCTCCCGACGGCGACGATCGCGCAGGTTCAGGAAGAGCCGAATCGCCGCCATGCAGGCCCGGTCGGCCGCCGACTCGTACCGATGCCGCAGCTGCCCCTCCTGCGACGTGTCGGCCGCCGCGGCGCGGCGGGCGACCGCGGCGCGCTCCGGCCCCTCGACCTCGCGCCACGAGGCGTCTCGGAGCGCCCGCAAGCGCTCGATCTGCCGAGCGATGACCGCGCGCAAGGCCGCTCGGGCCGCGTCCGGATCGACGGGGGGAGCGAATGCGTCGGCGGTCGGGTCCGGCCGCAACGCAGAGGGACCATACGCGCCCGATTGAGCGTGACCGACCGAGACAGCCAGCGTCCAGAGCATGCGGGCGTCCTCCCCCGCCTCGGGGTCGGGAGGCCCGCCAGGCAACCCGAGCATCGCCATCGCCCACGCCCGATCGCGCCCGTCCCAGCGCGAGCCCAGGCGAATCTGACTATCCAGCCGCCGCCAATGCCGGATCAGCCAGTCGCAGCCGAACGCTGTCGCCTCCAGCTCCTCGATCACATTGACCGGATCGAGCAGCAACCGCTGCCCCAGCTTTCTCGCCGACGCCTGCTTCCGCCGATACCAGCGCCCGACCGCTTCCCGAGCCGCCGCCTCCCTCGCCTCCTGGTGGGCACGCTCGATCCGATCGAGCCGCACCGATAGGACGGCGGCTCGTTGAATCAAATGCTCCTCGACCACGTTGTCCGGGCCGGCCTCTCGGCGCCAGCGTTCGAGGATCTGCTCATAGGCGGTTCCTTCCTCCGTCCTCGGTCCCGTCGAAAGTTGCGCGTTCCGCCGGTTCGCCTCGATCCGCTTCCGCGAGATGCCGTCGCTCATGATGCTCCCCCCGAGGTGTGCCTCAACGGACTCCAGGGAATGAGAAGGTGCCGATCGCTCTGGCCCGTCCGCCGCGCCGCGCCGCACCGCGATCGCTCGGCGCGCACGGGCCCCTCAGCGACACCATCGGGGGAAGGGGGGTGGTCCAGTCTCAAAATCCGCCGACGGCGCCCCGAGCAAGTGCCCCTACACCGTGAGCGTATTCAAATGGCCACTGGCCACCTCTTGCAATCGCTCATACACGGCATTAGTCTTGAGATGATCTGCTGGATCGCCCGACGCCTGTGGCGGCGGGGTGGCTGGGGTCGTGTCGACCCCAGACCTGGCCGCCTCCCGACGCTGGGGGGGGCAACACGATCCCAGCCTCCCCGCCGGCACGGTGCCGATCCGGATGCGGGAACTCCGATGGAGCACCCAGGAAACAATTGACAAAAGAACGCAAATGCGATGAACTGAATTTGAATTTCGGAGCAAAAGAGAAAAGAAATCAAAGAACAGAAAACAATAATTGAGATAAACAATAATAAAACAAATCGAAAAAAACAGAAATTTACAGATGTTCGTGCATTCGCTTCGTCCGCTGGAGAGGCCGGCGGGCAACCCTTTGAGAAGGGGCTCCCCGCGCGCCGGCCGGGCTCGGGGGGAGGGAGAGGGCTGGCGGAATGAGCGGCGAGCGCCATCTTCTGCTTCTGATCGAATATCGGCAAGGACAACCGATCAAGGAACCTGTTCATGTCGATGAGATCAGCCCCGGGCGGTTTCGCCTGTGTGCGTCTCCGGGGCTGGTTCAGGGGATCGCGGCTGGAGACGAATTCCGGATGCTCGGGGACGATGGAGCATTCGAGGTGATCCGGAGGGGTGGCAATCTCGCCGTGCAACTGTTCGCCCTCGAGCCGGTGGCGCCTTATCAGGAGGAGCTGGTCGCGCGGGTGGCTCGGCTGGGGGGAACGCTCGATGGAGCGATCGAGCGCGGTCTGGTGTTCACCGTGCCGGTCTCGGTCGGGTTCGCCGCCGTCGAGGAACTCTTCGAGGGTTGGGTGGCCGAACACGAGGGGTGGGAGTGGCTCTTCGGCAACGTGTATGATCCGGCCGACGGCGTCACTCCCCTGGGGTGGTGGGACGCCCCCCCCACCGGGAGCCGAGACCATCCGCCCCCGCCTCGAGGCCTGCGTGCGCGCCTCGCGGCGATCTTCGGCCGCCGCGCCCACTGAGTGGCCCAGGCCGGGCCGGGCCGGCGGGCAACGATCCGCGCCCGATCCGGCCAAGACAGCCTTGCTTCCGGCGAGGCGATCCGGAGGGCCGGCGCGGCGGGAGCATTGAGGAATCGTCGAGGGGGGAGAGCGACGGGGAAGCGGACTGAATCGAGCTTGGGCGCAGAAGAGAGAAAAGAATATCAAGAAAAAATACAAAACACAAAGAACAAAACAAAAGATAAAATAACTATATTAAACTGAATAAGTATAAATGATATAACTAAATCACAATGAGATCGCATTCCGCAGGCTGGAGAAGGCAGGGGGGAAGGATCAGATGCGCTGGTCGATCAGGACGGGCATGCGGTCGGAGCCGGTCATGGTCTTGTAGTAGTGGCTGGCGGGTTCGCAGATCATGTAGCAGACGGCCCATCCGCGTTCGTCGGGGACGAGCAGGCCGCGGATGCCGGTTTCGATCAGGTACCAGACGCCGCGGCGTTCCAGGCCGAAGGAGGCGGGGATCTCGACCGGGATCGCGCCGCTGCCGCGCCAGCCGCCGTCGCGGATGGTCTGCTGCCAGGTCCAGCCGGTGCGGGGCAGGATGCGGCTTTGGCCCCGCCCGTTGCCCCAGCGGGCGATTTGCAGCTGTCCGTCGCGCCAGATGGGCAGGCAGGGGGAGCGGTCGCGGAAGAGGAAGCGGTACTCCTCCTGGTCGCCGCGCCGGTAGAGGCGGCGATCCATGCCAGGCCGCCCGGTCAATTCCGTGGGCAGTTCGCTCCTTGTCACGGCGATCCCGAGGCACACGGCCGCTCTGTCCGTCCTCCGCCTTGACTGACGTTTTGTCCAGAGTATGCTTTTGGCCATGACGCGCCAAGGCCCGATCGGACATGTTGACGCCGACGCGTTTTATGTCGCGGCGGAGCGGGTTCGGTACGCCCACCTGGCCGGGATGCCGGTCGGTGTGCTGGGCAACCAGGGGGCGTGCGTCATCGCCAAGAGCTACGAGATGAAGTCGTTCGGCGTCGGCACGGGCATGCCGATTTGGGAGGCGCTGCGGCTCTGCCCGGACGGCCTCTATGTGAAGCGGGACTTCCGCTGGTACGAGATCCTCTCCCGGCTGATGCTGGAGACGATGCGGGAGCTGTCGCCGCGTGTCGAGTATTATTCCATCGACGAATTCTTCTTCGAGGCCGCCGCGCCGCCGGGGGGGGACTACCAGGACTACGCGGTCCTCGTCCGCGACCGGATCCTGGAGCGGGTGCGGGTGCCGGTGACGGTGGGGATCGCCCGGACCCGGACGCTGGCCAAGTTGATTTCCGACTCGGCCAAGCCGTTTGGGGCGAGGGCGATCCTGGACCGGGCCGAGGAGGAGTCGCTGCTGGCGGCCCGGCCGGTGACGGACGTCTCGGGCATCGCTGGCCGTCGCGAGCGGCGTCTGCGGCCTTGGGGCATTCGGAGCTGCCTGGATCTGGCCCGGGCCGACCGTCGCCTGATCCGAGGCGTGCTGACGGCCAGCGGCGAGGCCCTCTGGTGGGAGCTCAACGGCGACCCCGTGATCCCGATCCACGCGCAGCGCATGCCGCACCAGGTCCTCTCGCGAGGCGGAAGCTTCGGAGAGGCGACCGACCGGCCCGACGTGCTCTGGGCCTGGCTGGTGCGGAACCTGGAGCGGCTCGTCGAGGAACTGCGGTTCCACCGCGTGCTGGCCGGTCGGGTCGCGGTCTGGGTCGGCTACCGGGACGGGCACGCGGGCGAGGGACGAGCGACGCTGGAGGTGCCGACCGACCGCTTCGACGTGTTGCTCGACGCGTTCCGCCCCTGCCTGCGCCGGGCCTGGGTGCCGAAGGCGATGGCGGCTCGGATGCACCTGTTCGCCGAGGACCTCCGGCCGCACCGGCCCCGGCAGCTCGGGCTCTTCGACGGGCTGGGGGCGGACGACGCGGCGACCGCGGTGAAGCAGACGATCAACGACCGGCACGGGCGATTCGCGATCAGGAGCGCCGCGACGCTGCCGCTCGGAGCGGTCTACGACGACCGGGCGAACGGCTACGACATCTGCGACGTGAGGGGCAAGACCTGCTTCTGAGCGGCGGGCCCGCCGTTTCCTGTTCCGTTCCCGAACCAGGTCCCGCCGGCCGGATCGGGCGGGAGGGAACGCCGGCCGGGCGGTCCGACGGATCGAAGGCGAGGGGAGGGGGATCGGCGGGAGGAGCACCGGGAGGGAAGGTGGTCCTCAAACCGGGAGGGCCATCCCTCGGGCCGGACTCCGGGAGGATCGAGTCCGGATCGAGGGGAGGCCCTGGGCCCGGTTCGGGAGGAGCGGAGCGGGGGGGAGGGAAGCCCAGCGTTCTCGGCCCAGAATGCCGGATCCCCCTCGATCCGCGGGAGCGGCCTCGAGCGACCGCTCCGCTCCGGGTCACTGGAGGTTGAGCGTCCAGTACGGCCCGGGGCCGTAAGCGATGCCGAAGCGGGTGACGCCGGGGGCGAGCATGTTCTGGGCGTGGGCGGGGGAGTTCATCCAGCTCAGGGCGATCTCGGCGACGGTCGACTGGTTGAAGCCGCTGTTCTGGAAGAAGTTGGCCAGGACGTGATGCCCCAGCCCGAAGGAACACTGCGCCGCGTTGTTCTGCGACGCCCAGGCGGAGAGGTTCGGGCAGTAGGAGACCGGCGGCAGGCCCGCCGCGGCCCGGTAGCTGTTGAGGAAGGCGGCGAACCCGTAGGGATCCGTAACGAAGTCGAGATCGGTGCTCGGCTCGGGATCGGGTTCGGGTTCGGGCTCGAAGTCGGGAAGCGCGTCGAGGGTGGCGTGGCCGAGCCCGTCGTCCCGGAGGGGGCGGTGCATTCGCGATCGGGTCGAGGCCAGGAGGCCGGGAGCGTCCGCTCCGAGCGAGGACGGGTCGAGCCCGGGCAGGAGGGTCAGGATCAGGGCGGCCGACGCGGTCCAGGTCGTCGAGATCATGGCTCCGAGTCTCTCTGCGAGGAGGCTTCCGATGGCCCGCGGCGCGCACGAGGGACGAGGTCCCCGGGGGGTCGAGACCAGGCGCGGCGGGCAGAAGGTCGGATGGTGATGACGATGCTGCGGCAGGGGCGGCGCCGGGCGATCCGCCCGGCCTTCGCCATTGTCCGGGAAGGACGTCTTGGGTGTTGCTCAACGGTCCAACGCAAGGAGCGGACCAAGAACGGCGATTTCTGAGAAATTGGGGTGTCTGGGCAGGATTGGCGACAGGTTGTGCGGATCGGTCGAGTTGGGAAGGGAGCGGGGAGGGGGGCTCGGCCGGGCCGGGGGAGCGAATTACAAGCGAGTCCAGGGAACTTCCTTCAAACCGTGCGAGATGGGGGGCCGGTAGGCGAGGGGGCGGGAGGATCGGGGGGAGGGGATCGGCTCGGCGTGCCGAGGGGGGAGATTGGGAAGAGTGGGGGCTCGTCTGGGGCGGGGG
>NZ_RYZH01000017.1 GCF_003977685.1 Tautonia sociabilis
GGGGGGCCAGTGGGGTTGGTCGCCGCCGCGGGCGGAGCGGACGGCGCACGTACATGATCGATTATATCACGGGCCAGTCAAGAAACAACATCAGAGCACGCTTCGGGCGCCTCCGGGCCCGGAATCGTGACGCCGGACCGCCGCCCGCCGGGTCCGGCACGGCCCTCGCGGCGGCCATCGCCGCGATCCAGCACCGGAAGCATATCGAATCGTACTTGTTTTGCAAGTCATTATTCGCTCGGATTTGTGAACGCGCCGGGGCGGCCGAGGCCCGCCCCGGCCGCCGCCGGTCAGCGGTCGAGCAGGCGTCGGATCTCACCGTCGAGATCCGCGGGGGTCCAGGAGTTCCCCTCCTCCAGCCGGGCGAGCGTCCCGTCCGGGGCGATGACGGCGGTGCTCAGCGTGTGTCGGATGGCGGCGCCGTCGGGCCCGTAGGACAGCCCAAGCGGCCAGGAAACCTTCGCCAGTTCCTCGTGCGAGGCGACCGCGTAGGTCCACAGGGGAGGGTCGGCGCCGACCCGGCGGGCGTGGCTGGCGAGCACTTCGGGAGTGTCGTGCTCGGGATCGAAGCTGACCGACAGCAGCCGCACCCGCTCGGTCCGTTCCGGAGAGCGGGCGACCCGATCCGCCAGCTGGGCGAACTTGGCGTCCATCAGTGGGCAGAAGTTCGGGTCCGGGCAGCGGGTGAACACGAAGGTCAGGACGACGACCTTGCCCCGCAGGTCGGACAGCCGGAGCGGTTCCCCCTGTTGCGTGGTCACCTCGAAGTCGGGGACAAGCTGGCCGGGTTCGAGCCTCGGCGGCAGCCCGGGGGGTGAGACTGAGCCCGGTTCGGCCCCCGGGGGCCGGGGAGGGGCGGGGCGGGAGACGACCAGGTCGACCAGGTCGAGCGCCGTCACCTCGCCGCGATCCCCATACTCGACGCGAAGCGTGCCGACCACCTCGTCATCGACAACCGTGTCCTCGAGCAGGGCCCGGTCCTCGGGGTGGAAGTCCATAAGCATCGCCGGCATGAGGCCGGGGATGTCCTCGTGGTCGATGGAGACGACTCCCGAGTCGGGGTCGACGTGGCGGACAACGCCCTCGAACGAGAAGGTGGCAACCTCCCCGGGCTCGGGTGTTTCCGGGGTCGGGGAGGCCGCCTCGGGCGGCCGGGGAGCCGTCGCGTCGCAGCCCGTCGCGAGAGGAAGGGCCGCCAGGGCGAGGCGAGTCAGCGTTCGGATCGAGCCATTCGGGGAGGGCATATCAGCTGCGGGTCGCGGGGGGGAAGGCAGTCGGGGAGGATTTCTTATGGTTATTCTATAATCTCAATGCGCGAAATCGAGATTCCACCGCCTCGATTCGTTCCGCTTCGGGGCCCCCAGACCGGCCTTGGGCGCCGGACTGGGGATGGTCGCTTGCATTACATCCTGATCATTCGTCTACGGGCCCGAGCCAGCCAGCCGGCCGACCGCCCCGGCAAGGTCTGCCGGTGATCGCGGTCGATCGGGCCCGACGGGTGAGATCAGTAGGGGAAGCGATCGTCGACGGGGCTCTCGGACAGTTCGGTGAGGAACGAGGCGAGGCGGTCGACGACGATCTCGGTGACGGCCCGGCCCTTCTCGGCCGAGGCGGGGTGGGGGTTGCCAGCCCCGGAGTTCGTGGTCAGCAGGTGCCAGGGGCGGGTGATCCCGACCCAGCCGCGGTTGACCGCCTCGAATCGTGTCTTGGCCATCGAGCCGTCGTCGGCCCGCTCCATCCGGACCAGTTGGGGAAAGTAGGCCAGTCCCATGCTCGTTTCCAGTTCCCCGGCGTGGTCGCCGGCGTCCTCGAAGAGTTCACCGAAGCGATCCTTCGCCACGTTATACCAGTCGCAGAGGAAGAGGTGAACCTTCGTCTTGCCGAATGATTCGCGCATATACCACTTCAGGGAGTTCCCGCCGTGGCCATTGAGCAACACGCACTTGAGGATCCCGTGGGTTTCCAGCGATGAGACGAGGTCGGTCAGGACCCGGGCGACGGTGCTCGGGTTGAGGTTCATCGCCAGGGGAAAGCGCATCTGGTTGGTTTCGGTGCCGTAGGGTAGGGCGGGCAGCAGGACCACCCGGGCTCCGCGCTCGGCGGCCCGAGCGCAGGCGAGCCGGCCGATCACCTCGACCTGGATCGTATCGGTGCCGTAGGGCAGGTGCAGGTTATGCGGCTCGGTCGCGCCGAGGGGAATCACGGCCACCTCGAAGGGGGGCATCGAGCGGACGTCGTCGTAGGTCAGCTCGGCGAGGTTCCAGCGTTCCATGGTCGTGGTGGTCTCCCAGGAGGGCGGCCCGGATGCCTCCCGTCGCATCGGCCGAACCGACCCGAAGCCCATTCTAGCGCCCGGGCCCGCGTGATGCGCGGGTTCCTCGCTCCCCCATGATGCCCGAAGCCGGGGGCCGGCGAGGCGGTCGGGCGAAGGGCGGGGCAGAGCGGCGCCCAGAGGGCATCAAGACGATCGCCGTCCCGTCTGGCCCCGCGCCACCGACGGCTGGCCTCCGGCTCCGTCATGCTCCTCCATCCTCGACGCGACGAGGCCGATCAGCCGGGCAGGTCCCCGGCCTCCATCCGGGCTCGGGCGGCGGGGTCGCGCAGGTCGAGGCCAAGGCGGAGGCCGTTCTGGGCAGCGAGGAGGCTGCGGGTGGCCAGCGCGGAGGCGAAGGGGTGGGAGGGGACGACGTGCTGGGGGTCGGACAGTTGCTCGGCCAGGGCCAGCGACGACCGGGCCAGCTCGGGGGCGCCGGCGGCTTGCCAGAGCCATCCCATCCAGAAGAGCATGCGTCGATAGAGTTCCAACTGATCTCGGAGGCGATGCTCAAACAGGAAGCGATAGGCTCCGGCGTCGCGACGGGGGTCGGGCGGGGCGCCTCCCCAGCGGAGCAGCAGCTCCTCGGCCAGCTCGAAGGTGAGGTCGGAGTCGTCGATCCAGCCGGGGCAGGCGTCGAGCACGTCGTCGACCCGGGAGGCCATCTCCTCGAACGGGGGGGGATCGAGCAGCGGGGACCGTTCGGCCGGGTCGAGGGCCAGGCCGGAGAACGGGCGGGGGCCGAGGGCCGGCCCGGCGGTGCGCTCGAGCCAGAAGCGGAGGGCGGGGGTCGTGCCGGGGCCGCAGAGCAGCAGCGCGCCGGCCAGCAGGCCGAGGGCCAGCTCGGGGGCCCCCTCGACCTCGTCTCGGCCGGGATGGCCGCGCAGCTCGGCCAGCAGGGCCGCTCCGGGCTCGGGGTCGGCGATCGGGGCGATCCGGCCGACGACCGCGACCACGCCGGCCATCACGTCGCAGCCGAATGCCGAGCAGACCCGGAGGCCGGCCCCGGGATCGTCGGCCACCAGGGCGACCTGGCCTCGTCCCCGGCCGTCGAGCCCGGTGACCAGGCTCGCGACGATCCTCGGCGCCGGCCGAGCCGCCGGCAGGCCCGGGCCCGAGGGGCCCCGGTTCCCGAGCCGCCTGCTCGCCCGGGAAGAGACGTTGGGATCGGGGTGGTGGGCCGCCAGGTCGAGCCAGGCCCGCGACACCGGGTCGTCCCCGGCCGGGCCGCCCGGCTCGGCGGGGCTGGCGGCCTCCAGGGCGTCGAGGGCCGATCGGCGAAGGGCCGGGTCGTGGGCGTAGCAGAGCAGCCGGAGCAGCTCGGCGGTGCCCGGGCCGATCGGGCCGCCGGCTCCCAGCTCGGCGACGATCTCGGCGCGAACGTCGGGCTCGATCTCGGCCAGCCCTTGCAGCGGGATCCAAACGTCTTCCGGCTCCTCCTCGATCTGCTCGATCAGCCCGTCGAGGGTGGCGTCGTCGCCGTCGAGGGCCTCGATCAGCTCCTCCCGAAGTGCGAACAGCTCGGGCCGGGCCTCGATGCGGCCCGAGCCCTCCAGGACCTGGAGGGCCCGGTAGAGGAGGTCGACCGGCAGGTCCGGCTGGTCGAGCAGGGCGTCGGCCAGGGCGTCGAAGAGGTCGGGGTCCCCCATCGCCTCGACGACTCGGACGGCGGCCAGGCCTCGGGGACCGCCGAGGTCGGCCAGAGCGGAGCGGACGGAGGCCGAGAGGAGGTCGGGGTCGATGGAGTCCAGCGCCGGGTGATCGAGGGGCTCCCCCTCGGTGTCGGGGAGCAGGGCCGCCTCGTCGAGCAGCAGATCGGCCTCGTTGGGCCGGGAGTCGTCGCCGGGGTCGGACTCCGGGGCGATCGGGTGCCGGGGCATCGGGGGCGGCTCCTCGGTCCGGGGGACGCATCGGGATCCTTCCCCGCGATCTCGGGCGTCCCGGTCGCGGGCATTCTACGCACCGGCCCCGCGGGCGGTCCATCGGGCCGGCGGCTCGACGAGGGGAGGGGTTGCCGGTAAGGTCGAGGGGCGATCATGCGAGCCGACGACGCCGACGACCTCCCCGAGGGCCCTCGCCATGACCGTCGCCCCCCCGCCCTCGTTCCCGCCGCCGACCCCCGCCCGGGGAAACCGCCCCCCGGGACCGAAGGGGCACTGGCTCAAGGGGCACCTCCGGGAGTTCCGGCAGGATCGCCTGCGGTTTTTGACCGACTGCTCCCGATCCTTCGGCGACGTGGTGGCGATCCGGCTGGGGCCGAGGCGAATCTGGGCCCTGAACCACCCGGAGCTGGTCGAAGAGGTGCTCGTCCACCAGAACCGGAAGTTCACTAAGCACTTCGCCCTGAAGTCGGCCAAGCCGACACTCGGCGAGGGGCTCCTGACCAGCGAGCACGACTTTTGGCGTCGCCAGCGCCGGCTCTCGCAGCCGGCCTTCCACCGCGACCGGATCGCCGGGTACGGCGCCGTCATGGTCGAGGCCGCCGAGCGGATGCTCCGGGGCTGGGCCGACGGCCAGCGTCGCGACGCCCAGGCCGACATGATGCGGCTGACCCTGGAGATCGTCACCAAGACGCTCTTCGACGCCGAGATCGCTCGGGGAGCCGACCGGGTGGCCGACGCGATGGAGATCCTCATGGTGAACTTCACCCGGAGGGTCAACCGAATCGTTCCTCTACCCCGTTGGCTGCCGGTGCCGGAGAACGTCCGGTTCCGGAAGGCGATGGCCGTCGTCGACCGCACGATCGAGGAGATCATCGCCGGCCGACGCCGGGAGAAGGCCGACCGGGGAGACCTGCTCTCGATGCTCCTGCTGGCCACCGACTCCGAGGGGGACGGCGGGGGGATGTCCGACCGGCAGCTCCGAGACGAGGTCGTCACCCTGTTCCTGGCCGGGCACGAGACGACGGCGAACACGATGGCCTGGATCTGGCTGCTGCTGTCCCGGCATCCCGAGGTCGAGGCCCGGCTGCACGACGAGCTGGACGAGGTGCTCGACGGCGGCCGACGGCCCCCCGAGGCGGCCGACCTGCCCCGGCTGCGCTACACCGACGCGGTCGTGACCGAGGCGCTCCGCGTCCTGCCGACGGTCTGGCTGCTGGGCCGGGAGGCGATCGAGCCGGTCGAGATCGGCGGCTACCGGGCCCCGGCGGGCACGACCATGTGGATGAGCCAGTGGGTCATCCATCGCGACCCCCGCTGGTTCGACGCCCCGGAGTCGTTCGTCCCTGATCGCTGGCTCGACGGCCTGGCCCACCGCCTCCCCCGCTACGCCTACTTCCCGTTCGGCGGCGGGCCGAGGGTCTGCATCGGCAACCACTTCGCCCAGATGGAAGCCGTGCTCCTGCTGGCCGCCATCGCCCGTCGCTTCCGGCCCCTGGTCCCTGAAGGCGTCTCCCCCCGGCCGATCCCGACGATGACCCTCCGCCCCGAGGGGGGCCTCCCGGTCATCCTCCAGGAACGCCGGCCGGCGGCCCGAGGGACGTGATCGCCAGAGCCGGTGCGCGGATCGGTGCGCTCCGGCCCGCCGGGCCGACTGGCGGGAGCGAGGGGAGAGAAAAGAACACAAAACATTTCAGAACAAGACTTTACGACAATCACTCCGGCATCGTGATGGCCCCCCTGACCGCGATTCGTTGGGTTCGTTCCGCCAGTCGTCGGCGCTCCGACCGCCTGAGCGTCGACGACCACGCCGCCTGGTGATCCGATGGGTTCGCTCCGCCAGGAGCCGCGGCCCCCGGGCGCTTCTCCCGACCGGGCTCCGGAGCGGCCGGAGCCCCAGGCCCGGCCCCCCATCAAGCCCTCCCTCCGGAGGAGCCGAGCCCCGCCTCGCCAGCGAGCCGGAGCCCAGGCCGCCGAGCCGCCATCACCCCCCCGATGGGGAGTCGGTGCGCTCCGGTGCGCCGATCGGTGCGCTTCGGTACGCCAACCGGCCTCGCCAACAGAATCGCGAGCACAACCAACGTTAACCGTTTCAATCATTCGACTTACAACACACGCTGCGACGCGGTCCCGGGCGATCGGACGGCGTTGCTTGGGTTCGTTCCGTCACGGGCGCGCCGCGGATGGGAGGGGTTGGGAACGGTCGATCGGAGGACGTCCGGATTGTCAACGAGCGCGGTCCGGCCGGGATCGAGCGCACGGCCTCACACCGGAGATCATCTGGAATGAATGGCCTGGGAGTGATCCGAACGGAATGACGGCGTTTCTCCCCCGGCTCTCGTAAAGCGCAACAGGCGGCAGCGGGAACAGCTTGCTGTAATCGCCACAAAGCGAGTGGCCTTCAGATCACGGAGCGGACCTCGTCCCACCTCGCTATCATTCCTCCACGGAGAAGATCGACAACCTCTCGTCGAGCGTGCGGCGGATAACACATAATCGTGCACGTCGCGAGATCGACTCCGAGTCTGGTTAAAACCCCCGAGCGCAACGACTCGATCAAAAAGATGGCTACCAAGTGCTAGGTCGTTCGGATGGATGGAATCTCCCCTCGGACAGGGAACGAACGAAGCGAGGCGGAGTCGGGGCCCAAGGAGGGGACGATGATCTCGGAGCATTCTCCAACCGGAGGGGTCCGATTCGAGGTCGGCCGGAGGCTTCGCGATCAGCCATGGAGGCCGGCATGGAACAGGGGTATCTGAATTTATTACGCAAGGTCCGGCAGAATGGGGTCCGGAAGCCGACCCGCGCTTTGCTTCGATCAACCGGAGAAAAAATCGACGCCCTCAGCCTCTTCGGCGCACAGGTCCGCTACGACTTGAGTTGTGGTTTCCCCGCGATCACGACAAAGCGACTGGCTTTTGGTGCGGTCGTTCACGAACTGATCTGGTTTCTGAAGGGCTCGCCTGACATCTCCTACCTCCATGAACACGGGGTCAGAATCTGGGACGCTTGGGCCGACGAGCAGGGGAACCTCGGGCCGGTTTACGGTAAGCAGTGGCGGTCCTGGGCCGCACCGGACGGGAGGACGATCGACCAGATCGCGGCCGTGGTGCGGGGGATCGAGCGGCTGAAGGAGGACCCGACCGACCCGGTTGGACGGCGGCTGATCGTCTCGGCGTGGAACCCGGCGGACATCGAGGCGATGGCGTTACCGCCGTGCCACACGATGTTCCAGTTCTCCCTGACCGAGGGGAGGCTGTCGTGCCAACTCTACCAGCGGTCGGGGGATCTGTTCCTCGGGGTGCCCTTCAACATCGCCAGCTACGCGCTGCTGACGCACCTGGTGGCCCATGTGACCGGGGTTCAGGTCGGCGAGTTCATCCACACGATCGGCGACGCCCACATCTACTCGAACCACCTGGAGCAGGTGGACGAACAGCTCTCCCGATCGCCCTTCCCGCCGCCCACCCTGCGGATCGATCCGGCGGTGTCGAGCCTGGATGAGGTCCGGAGGGAGCAGATCGTGCTGGAGAACTACCGGCACCATCCGACCCTCAAGGGCGAGGTGGCAGTCTGAGCGTCGGGGCGGTCGGGGACACTGAGGTTTACCGATGAGGGTGGCGCTGGTGGTGGCGACGAGCCCGGACGGGATCATCGGAAAACACGGGGAGATCCCCTGGCACCTGCCGAGGGACCTGAAGCGGTTCCGGGCGATCACGATGGGACACCCGATCGTGATGGGTCGGCGCACCCACGAATCGATCGGGAGGGCGTTGCCCGGACGGCTGAACATCGTCGTCTCGTCGCGAACCGGCTGGAAGCCCGAGGGATGCGTCGTGGCTCACTCTCCGGACGAGGCGTTGCGGATCGCGGCCGAGTCCGGCGCCGAGGAGGCGATGGTGGTCGGCGGGGAACAGCTCTACCGGTATGTCCTGCCGATCTGCGACACAATCCACCTGACCGTGGTCGAGGGCCGGTTCGACGGCGACGCGAGGTTCCCGATCGAGGCCATCCGGCCGGAGCAATGGGCGGTCGAGCGATCGGAGCAGTGGCCGAGCGACGATCGGAACCCCGATCCGCACCGTTACGAAGTGCTGCGCCGCCTCGCTCCGGGATGAGCAACGACGGGCTGGCCCGGAGACTGGCGGGCGATCAGAATGGGTGGAAACGCCTCCGGCCCCGGATCCGTTCTCCTCGCCCTCAGACGCCCCGATCGATCGACCGATCGGTTGATTGATTGATTGATCGGCCGACCGAGCCCGCCCCATGACCCGCAAGATCCGACTGCAGAAGCCCGGCAACGACCGCCTGCGCGATCGCTTCGAGCGCGAGCTGAACCCGGCCCAGCTCGCGGCGGCCACGGCGCCGGACGGGTTCAACCTGATCCTGGCCGGGCCGGGGTCGGGCAAGACCCGGGTGATCACGTACCGGGTCGCCTACCTGATCGCCCGGGGGGTGAAACCCGAGGCGATCATGCTCGTGACCTTCACCCGGAGGGCGGCCCGGGAGATGGTGTCTCGGCTGGAGGGGCTGATCGGGCCGAAGGCGGTGAAGGTTTGGGCGGGGACGTTCCACCACATCGGCAACCGGATCCTGAGGAAGTCGGCGAAGGCGGTGGGGTACGACCCGAACTTCACGATCCTCGACGGGGAGGACCAGCGCGACCTGGTGAGGCTGGCGATGGAGGACGCCGGCCTGGTGGGCACCGGCCGCTTCGCGCCGAAACCAGCGGCGGTGCAGCACCTGATCAGCTTCGCCTTCAACGTGAAGCGCCCCCTGGCCGAGCTGGTCGCCGAGCGCCACCCCGACTGGTTCGACTGGACCGAGCAGGTTGTGGCCGCCGCGGCCTGCTACGCGAGGCGCAAGCGGGCCAGCAATTGCATGGACTATGACGATTTGCTCGGGCTGTGGAAGACGCTGGTGGAGGAGCACCCCGAGCATCGGTCGGCGATGGGGAGGATGTTCCGGCACCTGCTCGTCGACGAGATGCAGGACACGAACATCGTGCAGGTGGAGCTGGTCGAGGCGATCGCCCGGGCCGGCGCGGGGAACCTGACCGCGGTGGGGGACGACGCGCAGTCGATCTACCGGTTCCGGGGAGCCCATTACGACAACATCCTGAGGTTCCCCGACCGGAACCCGGGAGCCCGGGTCTTCCGCCTGGAGACGAACTACCGATCGACGCCGGAGATCGTGGCGTTCACGAACGCGTCGATCGCGAGGAATTCGGCCGGGTTCCCCAAGACGCTCGTCTCGGCCCGGGAGGGAGGCCCGAGGCCGGTGGTCGTCGCCACGGCCGACGCCTTCGAGGAAGCGGACCTGATCTGCCAGCAGGTGCTGGAGTGGCGGGAAGCGGGGATCGGCCTGTCCCGGATGGCGGTGCTGTACCGGAACCACCACGACTCGATCCTGCTGCAAGGGGAGCTGACCCAGCGGGGGATCCCCTACACGGTGCGCAGCGGGGTGCGGTTCTTCGAGCAGGCCCACATCAAGGATGTGCTCGCCTACCTGCGCGTGCAGGCGAACCCGAGAGACGAGCCGGCGTGGGCCCGGCTGCTGCCGCTGCTGCCGGGGATCGGCCCGGCGAAGTCGGCGAGCCTCCGGGCGTTCTTGCTGGCGTCGGACAGCCCGATGGCGGCGTTGGAGACGTCCGAGGCGATGAAGCTCGTGCCGGCCAAGAGCCGGGGGGAGTTCGCGGCGTTGGTGGCCGACCTGCGGTCGATTCGAGCGGCGGATCCGGAGTCGAACCCGTCGGAGGCGATCCTGGCGGTGCTTCGGGGGGGCTACCCGGCCATCGCCAAGGCGAAGTACGAGAACCCGGACCAGCGGCTGGCCGACGTGGAGCAACTCTCGGTGCTGGCGGCGCGGTACGACAGCCTGGACAAGTTCGTGGCCGACCTGCTGCTGGCCGGAGACGTGTACGGGATGGACTCGCTCGGCGAGGAGGCGGAGCCGGACGGTGAGCAACTGGTGCTGAGCACGATCCACCAGGCGAAGGGGCTGGAGTGGTCCCGGGTGATCGTCCCCCGGCTGGTCGAGCACGGCTTCCCGGGGGACCGGGCCCTGGCCGAGCCGGGGGGAGAGGACGAGGAGCGCCGGGTCTTCTACGTGGCCGTCACCCGGGCGATGGACGAACTGTGGCTGACGTATCCGCTGATGGTTTCCCGGCCAGGCCAGGGGAGCATCCTGACGACGCCGAGCCGGTTCATCACCGAGGTCGACCCGGACCTGTACGAGGTGGCGGACATCGAGAGCGAAAACGACCTGGCCTGGACCGAGGGGCCCAGGCCCTGAGCCGGCTCCCCGGCCGGCTCGGCCGTCCCGCCGAGCCGGGGTCGCAATCGCGGGAGGGAGACCCGCCGCTCGGCCCGGTTTCGGGAGGAAACCTCCGGGAGCGCTGCCGGATCGACCGGATCGCGGGGCCCGAGGCCGGCTGATCGGGGCCCGGCCCGAGTCGCGTCGGCCCGGACGGACGGTCAGTAGGTCTCGATCAGCAGGCGGCCGGAGTCCAGGAGCACTCGGCGGAAGGCGGGCCAGGAGATTCCGTCGCGGTCGGCCCGACGGCGCAGGACCGCCTCGATCTGGTCTTCCATCCCCTTCTTGCCGCAGATGAACAGCAGGGTTTCCTCGCGATCGAGGAGGTCCCAGAGCTCCTCGATCCGCTCTTCCATCCGATGGTGGACGTGCATGCGTTGGCCGTCGGCCGTCTGCTGCTCGCCGCTGAGGGCGTAGGAGACCCGGAAATTCGGACGGTCCCGGTACGAGGCGAACTCGTCGGCATACAGGCACTCGGCGGCCGATCGGGCGCCGAAGAAGAGGCGGACCTGGCCGGTCCAGCCGGGGTGCTCGACAAAGACCCGCCTCAGGAAGCCGCGGAAGGGGGAGACGCCGGTCCCGGTGGCGGCGAGGATGAGGTTGGATCGGGGGTCGTCGGGCAGCAGGAAGGACGTCCCGACGGGCCCGGTGACGAGGATCTCGTCGCCGGGCCGGGCGTCGCAGAGGAAATTGGAGGCGGCGCCGGGCAGGATGGCGCCGGTCTGGGGATCGCGGCGGACGACTCGCTTGACGCAAATGGCGGCCAGCCGGCCGGATCCGTCCTCCCCCTGTCGTCCGGAGGCGATCGAGTAGAGACGAAGTCGGCTGGCGTGGCCTCGGTCGTCGACGCCGGGGGTGAGGACGCCGAGGCTCTGGCCTTCGAGGAAGGGGTAGTCCAGGCCGCCGAGGTCGAGGACGACGTGGCGCACCTCGGGGGCGTGATCCGGGGTCAGCCGGGTGCTGGAGACAACCCGGGCGAGGCCGGGGGCCTCGGGCTTGTAGCGGCTCTGGGGGACGGGGCGGTCGGCATCGGGGGGCGATGGGGGCATGATGGATCCGGTCGCGAGGAGGCGTCGAGATCGAGGGGCGTGCCCCCGAGGGAATGGTCGGCGGTCGCCCCCCGTTATCTTGGGCCCGGGAGCGGGGGGGGTCAACGCGGGGGGACGGATCGTCCGGCGCCCGAGGCCGGAGCGACGGGGCTCGCCCCCCCCTCGACGCCCCCCGGGGGCTCATCCTCCTCCCGCCTCGGCCTCCTCGGGGTTGGGGGAAGGGCCAGCGCCAGAAGGAGGAAGCGGGGCACAGGAGAACAGAGACACAAGAGAACAGGAGAACAGGGGCACAAGAGAATCGAGAGAATCGAGAACACAGGAGCACAGAGGAACAGAAACACAGAGGCACAGAGGAACAGAAACACAGAGGCACAGAGGAACAGAAACACAGAGGCACAGAGGCACAAAGAAACAGAGGCACAGAAGTCAATCGTCCGGTTGAGCAAGTGGGAGATCGGCGGCGGTGCTGGGTGGCAGTCGGTTGAACAATCGGTAGGATGGCGGGGCGGGTCGGGGCGGGCGGCCGCTCCGACCAGGGGGAGGCGACAGCGGGGCGCTGGGATCGCGTCTCGGTCGGGTCGAGCCGGCCCCCGCAGCCAAACGGGAGCACGCCCCATGCGCGGATTGAAGCCGAGCCTGGCCCTGGGCACGATCGGGATCATCAGCCTCGCCCTCTGGGCCGGCGCCGCGGCGGATCGGCCCGGTGCCGCCATGGCCACCGCGGCCGGACGCTTCCTCGACGCCCTGGACGACCAGAAACGCGAGACGGCCACCTTCGCCTTCGACGACCCCGAGCGGCTGAACTGGCACTTCATCCCCCGAGAGCGCGAGGGGCTGCCGATCAAGCGGATGACCCCCGAGGAACGAAGCCTGGCCCTGGGCCTGCTGGCCACCGGCCTCAGCGCCGAGGGGACGGTCAAGGCCACGACCATCATGAGCCTGGAGCAGATCCTCCACGAGCTGGAGAACAACGCCCCGCACCGGGATCCCGAGCTGTATTACTTCAGCGTCTTCGGCGAGCCCTCGAACCGGGGCCGCTGGGGATGGCGGGTGGAGGGGCACCACCTGAGCCTGAACTTCACGATCGAGGACGGCGAGGTCGTCTCGGCCACCCCCGCCTTCTTCGGGGCCAACCCGGCGGAGGTCCGACAGGGAGACCGCGAGGGGTTGCGAACGCTGGCGGAGATCGAGGACCGGGCCCTGCGGCTGGTGCAGGCGCTGGACGAGAACCAGCGGCGGAAGGCCGTGGTCGCCGAGGAGGCCCCGAGCGACGTCCGGGCGGCCAACGCCCCCCAGCCGCCGACCGAGGAGGCCGTCGGCCTGACCTTCGACGACATGACCGACGCCCAGCGCACCATGCTCCGGGCCCTGATCGAGGCCTACGCGATGGACATGCCGGCCCGAGTGGCCGAGGCCTGGCTGACCGAGATCCGGGACGCCGGGCCGGAGACGATCGCCTTCGCCTGGTTCGGGCCGGCCGACCGGAACCAGCCGCACGCCTACCGGGTGCAGGGGCCGACCTTCCTGATCGAGTTCAACAACACGCAGAACAACGCCAACCACATCCACAGCGTCTGGCGGAGCATGCTCGGCGACTTCGGCCAGCCGATCGCCGCCGAGGCCGAGTGATCTCGGGGCCGGGGCGAGGCGAGGCGAGGTGAGGTGAGGCGTGCCTTGCCTCGCCCGGCGATGGCGCCACGCCTCCATCGCCGCCGTCACGGATCAACGCACGTTGATTCTCAGGAACACCCGTCCCGCCGGCCTCCTGGAGGCGTAAGTCGACTGCCATGAGCGCGGAAGACGCGTCCGGGGGCGCCGGCCGTGGGATCGGCCGCCCGGCGATCCGGGGGATCGCGGCGATGCTCGCCCTGCTGGGCCTGGCCCTGCTGTGGCGGGCGCTGCCGGCCTCGGAGTGGGCCGACGCGGTGCTGTTCCCCCGGATCGAACGCGCCGGTGCCTGGGGCTATCTTGGCTTCGCGGCCGTTTACGCGGTGGCGGTGGTGCTGATGGCCCCGGGGTCGGTTCTGACCGCGGCGAGCGGCTACCTGTTCGGCCCGGTCGCCGGCGCGGCGCTGGCGGCGGGGTCGGCCACGGTCGGCGCGTCGGCCGCCTTCCTGATCGCACGTCGGCTGGCCCGAGAGGCGATCCGGCGTCGGGTGGCGGGAGATCGCCGATTCCAGGCGATCGACCGGGCCCTGGCCGAGCGGGGAGGGTGGGTCGTCTTGCTGCTGCGGCTGACTCCGGCGGTGCCGTTCAACGTGGCCAACTACGCGCTGGGGCTGACGGGGATCCGGTTCAGGAGCTACGCGGTCGCGAGTTTCGTGGGAATGCTGCCGGGATCGGCCGCCTACGCCCTGCTCGGCGCCTCGGCCGGAGGCCGACAGCCCGAGGGGATCGGCCCGGTCGGGTGGATCGCCCTGGTCTGCTCGACGCTGGTGGCCGTGGTCGTGCTCTCCCGGATCGCCCGCCGCGCCCTGGCCGAAGCCGGGGCGGAACTCGACGCCGAGCCCGCACCGCGATGACCGCCGCCCCCCGGGTGCGACTCCCCCCCGACCGCCCTCCCCCGATCACCGCAACTCCGATCCGATCCGAGAGGACCCCTCGATGATCCCGACCACCGACGTCCGCCGCTGGCCGCCTGAAGAGCTGCGACGGCGGCTCGACGCCAGCGAGCCGCTGGTCGTGCTGGACGTTCGAGAGCCCGAGGAGCGGCTGCTCTCCGCCATCCCCCTGCCGCCCTCCGTGCTCGACCTGCACGTGCCGATCGGCCATGTCCCCGAGCGCCTCGACGCGCTGCGGGAGGTCGTCGCCGGCCGACCGCTGGTGATCTACTGCCACCACGGCGTCCGGTCGCTCGCCACGGCTCGGTGGCTGGCCGATCGGGGAATGGCGGACGTGGTGAACCTGGAGGGGGGAATCGATGCGTGGTCGACCGCCGTGGATCCGGGGGTGCCGCGGTACTGATCGGAGCGGGAAGGCTGCTGGCCGATGATGATGGCCGGATGCGAGAGCCGGCTTCCCATCGGTGACGTTCCCGATCAGAGTGATCTCGGAGGAGGCCGAGCGATGCCCCCGGGCGATCGGGCGATCGGCCGACCCGCCTCCGGCCTCCGGCCTCCGACCTCCCCCGGACTCCCATCGATGCGACCCAGGACCGCACCGATCCTCGTGCTGATCGCCTCGGCAGGGCTGGTGGCGGGCCTGGCGGGGATGCTCCGGAACCGGGAGATCCCGCTCGGGGTGCCGGGGGAGTGGACGTGGTCGAGGCTGGGGCCGGGGATCCGGCCGGTGGCGGCCGACGTGGGCCTGGCGCTGGCGGGCCTGGCGCTGTACGCCGGGTTCGCCGCGATCGGCCGCCGCGACCTGGGCCGGGAGCGGCCGGGACGGGGCAGGGAAGCGGCCTGGGTGGCGGCCCTGGTGGGCCTCGGAGCCGCCGCTCAGGTGGCGGCCATGGGGGCGGCGCCGCCGGGATACGGGATCGCCAAGGCGGTCACGCTGGCCATGAGCGGCTCAAGCGGCTATTTCCACGTCGCCCGGGAGGAGATGGCGGACCCGTCGGCGTTCCTGGCCTCGTATCCGGAGTGGATCCAGGAGCAGGATGTCTATCATATCGGCACCCATCCGCCGGGATTGTTCGTCCTCTCCCGGGCGGCGCTGGGGCTGATGGACTCGTCGCCGGGGCTGGCAAGGGCGGTCGACGACGCGATGCCCGACCAACTGGACAACGCCTTCCGGCAGATCATCGGCCCGATGCCGAGGGCGGACCGCTCGGCGCTGGTGCTCGTGGCGGTGCTGACGCTACTGGCCAGCGCGTCGGCCTCGGCGCCGCTCTACCTGATGCTGAGAGGGTCGGGGGCGAGCCCGGCGGTCTCGTGGTCGTCGGCGGCGCTCTGGCCGCTGGTCCCGTCGGCGGTGCTGTTCCAGCCGACGGCGGATGCGGCCTTCCCGCTGCTGTCGGCCTCGGCCGTGGCGCTGGCGACCCGGAGGGGGCCGGCGGCGTCGGTGCTGGCGGGAGCGGTGCTGGCGGCGGGCATGGCCTGCTCGCTCGTCTTCCTCGCCGTCGGGCTGATTGTCGGCCTGACGATGGCGACGTCCCCCGGCGAGCCGGCCCGTCGGCGAGTCTCCCGCTTCGTGCTGACGGGAGTGGGGTTCCTGGTGCCGACGCTGCTGGGCTGGGCGGCCACCGGGGCGAACCCGTTCGCGATCTGGTGGTGGAACCAGCGGAACCATGCCGGGTTCTACGTGGAGCATCCCAGGAGCTACCTGGCGTGGCTGGCGGCCAATCCGGTCGAGCTGGCGGTCGGGCTCGGCCTGCCGGCGACGGCGTGGGGACTGGTGGCGATGGCCGGAGGACGGGCTCCGAGGGTGTCGTGGCTGTCGCTGGCGGTGCTGGCGGTGCTGACGCTCTCGGGAAGGAACCTGAGCGAGGTCGGCCGGCTCTGGCTCCCCTTCTTCCCGATGCTGCTGGCCGCCGCCGGGCCGGGACAGGACCGGATGGGGGGAGGAGCGGCGACCCTGGGAGGGACGGCGGCCCTGATGGCCGTTCAGGTCGTGGCGATGGAGCTGACGATCCAGGTCGTCTACCCGGTGTCATAGCGATCCGGATGGGACGGTGACGCGGCGATCGTCGCCGATTCGACTCGGGGCGCCGCCGCCGCGTCATCGCGGCGCTCTCCTCGCCCAAGTCCGGCGACCGGACGCTCACATCGATCATCCGAACGACCACCGAGGAGGCTTCGACCCGATGCTCGACCACGCGCGCCGACTCGTTCCGCTGGCGGGGCTCGCCCTGGCGATCACCCTGCCGACGATGCCGGGCTTCTCCCCGGCGCTGCTTGCCCAGGAGCGTCCCGAGGAGCGGGACGGAGGGCCGGAGGCGGCGATCGCCGAGGCGATCGAGAAGCTCAAGGACGAGGGGCTGAATCGTTCGCAGGTGATGGAGACGCTCAGCTACCTGACCGACGTCATCGGCCCTCGCCTGACGAACTCGCCGGGAATGAGGCACGCGAACGCCTGGACGAGGGACACGCTCGCCTCGTGGGGCCTGGAGAACGCGGCGGTCGAGCCGTGGGGAACGTTCGGCCGGGGCTGGTCGCTGGACCGGTTCTCGATGCAGGTGGTCGAGCCGCAGTGCATCCCGATCATCGCCATGCCCAAGGCGTGGTCCCCGGGAACGGGGGGGCCGATCACCGGGAAGGTGGTCCTCCTGGAACTCGAATCGGAGGAGGACTATGCGACGTATGAGGGCAAGCTCCAGGGGGCGATCGTCCTGGTGAGCGACGAGCGCGAGGTCGAGGCCCACTTCGAGCCGGAGGCGACCCGGCTCGGCGACGACCGCCTGCTCTCCCTGGCCAACGCCCCCGACCCGGCCGATCGCCGCCGGCAGGGCCCGCCCTCGGGAGAGCGGCGACGGCCGACCGAGGAGCAGATGGCCGCCTTCCGCGCCCGGGCCGCCGTGCTGGCGAAGCGGGACAAATTCCTGATGGATGAAGGGGCCGCCCTGGTCGTCGATTGCAGCCCGAGAGGAGACGGCGGCACGATCTTCGTCCAGTCGGCCTCCGTCCCCCGCGACCCCGACGCCGAGCCCCAGGGCGGCGGCAGCCCCTTCGGCGGCAACCGCGTCCGCCCCTGGGACCCCGAGGCCCCGGCGATGCTCCCCCAGGTGACGATGGCCGTGGAACACTACAACCGGCTCGTCCGGATGATCAAGCAGGGCGTCGAGCCGACGATCGAGGTCGACCTGCGCGTGACCTTCCACGACGAGGACCTGACCGCCGCGAACACGGTGGCCGAGATCCCGGGGTCGGACCCGGAGCTGGCCGAGCAGGTGGTGATGGTGGGCGGGCACCTCGACTCCTGGCACGGCGCCGGCTGCGCCACCGACAACGCCGCCGGCTGCGCCGTGGCGATGGAGGCCGTCCGCCTGATCAAGACCCTCGACCTGAAGCCAAGGAGGACCATCCGGATCGCCCTCTGGTCGGGCGAGGAGCAAGGGCTCCACGGCTCCCGGAACTACGTCTCGCAGCACTTCGGGGCTCGGAACGACGACGGCGAGCTGAAGACGACCGAGGAGTACGACCGCTTCGCCGCCTACTACAACTTCGACAACGGCACCGGCAAGATCCGGGGCGTCTACCTCCAGGGGAACGAGGCCGTGCGGCCGATCTTCCGGCGCTGGCTCCAGCCGTTCGACGACCTGGGCGCCTCGACCCTCTCCTCCTCGAACACCGGGGGGACCGACCACCTGCCGTTCGACGCGATCGGCCTGCCCGGATTCCAGTTCATCCAGGACCCGATCGAGTACAACACAAGGACGCACCACTCGACGATGGATAGCTTCGAGCGGGCCCAGGCCGACGACCTGAAGCAGGCCGCCGTGATCATGGCCGCCTTCGCGTACCGGACCGCGATGATGGACGAGCTACTGCCCCGCAAGCCCGCCCCGGGGCGCTGATCCCGCCTCCCCGTCGTCATCGGCCGCTTCCCCCGCCTCGGGAACCGGATCCTCCCGGGGCGAAGCCGATCGATCGTCCAGCTCCAAGTCGGTACCGTTCCACTGGCGAGGCGAGTGGGACTTCGGCCCCGGGGGTGCTTGGCAACGGGATCGGCGGAAGGCTGGGGTCGGGTCGGCCCCGGCCTCCCTCGATCGTCGATCCTCTGTCTTCGGTGAGCCTCGGGATCACTCGGGCAGGATGCCCCCCGGACCGCCGAGACCGGGGACGATCGGCGGGGGAGGAGCGGAGTCGGGCGTGCTGGCCGACGGGAGGGAGGGGAACGGCGAGGCGGCGGCACCTCCCCCGGCACCGGTCTCGCCGACGGGGCCGGCACCGAGCATGGAGCGGCGGCCGGCGACCCCTTCCGGCCGGGCGGAGACGAGCACGAGACGCTCGACCACGACCGGGCGGCCCCACTTCTCGGCGGTGGTCCGGGCGCCGAGGCTGACCAGCAGCAACTCTCCGGGCTTCAGGGGCCAGGCCCCCTCGACGTGGGACCGGACGACCTCGGGGACCTGGAAGGACGCCTGGAGCTTCATGGCGCCGGCTCGGGAGACGTTGGGGTCCTCCTCTGCTCGGCGGCGGAAGAGGCCGAGGATCGGGCGGTCCTCGGCGGGAGAGGGGCCGTCAACGGCGTCCTCGAACGATCCGGTGTGGATCCCCTGGATGGTCGACTCGTCGAGGTTCAGGCCGACGACGAGGCCATCGGCGTCGGGGGTGGCCGAGAGGCTCAGATCGACGCCGTTGTGCATCTGCTCCAGGATCGGCAGGTAGGCGATTCCCGATTCCTGCCCGGGGGGGCCGTCGGCCCGGCGCTCGAGGTCGACGACAAGCTGAACGGTCGAGCCGGTCAAGGTCCGGGCGGCCTGGCCGGCCTCGGCGACGGCGGGGGGAGCCTGCAGGACGACGGTGCGGGGGGACTTCTGGACGTGCTCGATCAGGGAGCGGGCGGTGCGCTCGTCGATCGCCCAGATCGAGACGCCGGCCTGCCAGCCGAGCCGGCGGGTCTTCCCCTTGAGGACCCCTCGCCAGTCGAGCCCCTCGACCTGGATGTCGCGTACCTCGAACGCGAAGCGAGGGCCGCCCGCCGCGCCTCCGGACTCCGGCGCCGAGGCCGAGGCCGGGGCGGTGGGATCGACGGCCGGCGGCGGAGGCAACTGCGTCGGGATCGAGGCCGCCAGAATGATGGCGCCGAGCATCGGGAGTCCCTCCCCTTCCGATCGGTTCCGATCGAGCGGGCGTCGCGTTCGTTCCTTCGTACGGTCTCCCCCGGCCGGCTCAGGCCGACCCGGGGCGGGTTGGATCATAGGCCCTCCCGCCTGGCCGGTCAACCGCGGCCGGCTCACGCCGGCCCCGATCCGATCGAGGCACGAGGCGAGTCGCCGAGCGGCCTGACCTCGGCGAGCCAGGCCGCTCGGATCGAGTGGACGTCGGCGCCGGTCGCCTTCGCCTCGGCCCTGTCGAGGAGTGCGAGCCATCGACCCTCTTTCGCCCGGCGCCTGGTCGTGACGCGATCGATTCGCCGGGAGGGAAGCGATCGACCTGCCGGCGGTGGCGGGTCACTCGTCGTCGTCGGCTGCCGCGTCGTCCTCATCCTCCTCGACCTGGAGGACGAAGGCGGAGCGGACGGGGGCGGGCATGGGGGAGTCGGCTCCCTTGACGGATCGCCAGATGATCTCGTTGAAGAGGAGGTCGTCGGCGGCGTCCTCCCGGGAGAGGTCGAGGCGGTTGGACAGCTCGGCGCCCCAGGCGGTGGCGAGGTTCGTCTCTTCGAGGTCGATCCGGGCGGGGCGAAGCTCGTAGGGGGTGGCGTCGGGCTCGGCATGGAAGCAGTGGTACATGGGCCGGGCGGCGGCGTCGAACTGGCTCATGGGCTCCAGGCCGAGGATCAGCTCCATGGTGCGGAGCATCGACGAGGTGGAATACATTGTCGAGTCCGTGCCCGATCCCCGGGTGTAGGGGCTGACGCAGAGGGCGACGGTGCGGTGGGCGTCGACGTGGTCGGGGCCGTTCTGGGCGTCGTCCTCGACGACGAAGATCGCTGTCTGGGGCCAGAATCGGGACTTGCTCAGGCCCTCGACGATCATCCCCAAGGCCAGGTCATTGTCGGCGACCATCGCTCGGGGGGTGAGGGCGCCGGGGCGGGTGCCGGAGGTGTGGTCGTTGCCGATCCGGACGATCTGCAACCGCGGCATCTCTCCCTCGCGCTCGAATCGGGAGAGTGCTTCGAGGAACCGCTCGGCGCGCTTGACGTCGGGATAGTTAAGGTCGTAGCCGCGGTAGAAGGGATCGATATGCCCTTCGAGGGCCTCGGCCCGAGCGACGCCGGGGTCGCCGGGGTTGGGGCCGTTCTGGACCCACTCGCCGTAGGATCGGTAGCTGATACCGGCGGCCTTCGCGCGGTCCCAGAGGTAGCCTCCGGCGGGGGTGGCGATGGCGAACGCCCCCTCGGCCGGGTACGGAACGCGGCGGTCGCCGCGGTAGCCGAGCGGCCAGGTGCGCTCGACGAAGTCGGTGGCGTAGGCGGCCATGGTCCACTCGTGGCCGTCGGCGGAAACCTCGCTCTCGACGTAGAAGTTGTCGAGCAGGACGTACTCGCGCGCCAGGGCGTGATGGTTCGGCGTCACCTCCTCGGGAAAGAGGCAGAGGGCGGGCTCGCCGTTCCCCTCGGGCATGTCGCCGAAGACCTGGTCATAAGTACGATTTTCTTTGATGACATAGATGCAGTAGCGGATCGGAGAGGGGTCGCCGACCTTGGCCGGAATCGGGTTCCCCTCGGGGCGGGCGGCGGTCACGGCGGCCGGGTCGTCTCGTCGGAGGGGGCTGCACTGGTAGACGGTCTGGGTGAGGGTGCCCATGCCCTGGGGGTCGGGCATGGGGATGACCGAGAGGGTGCCCTCGAACAGGCCGGCGATGTACTCGACCGTGGGCGGCCGGCCGCCGGGGGTGGGCTGGGGACCGTTGCGGTTGGCCCGGGACATCGCTCCCTTGCCGTTGGTCACGTAGATGGTCTTGCCGTCGTCGGAGAGGCGGACGCAGGTGGGATACCAGCCAACGGGGATGAAGCCCATCGCCTTGCTGCGGCCGGGCTCCTCGACGTTGACCACGGCGAGGTTGTTCGTGTTGGCGTTGGAGACGAACAGGACCGTCTCGTCGGGGGAGAGGGCCAGGGCGTTGGGGGTCGAGCCGCTGGGGGCGTCGGGGGCGATGGCGGTGCCGATCGTCTCCAGGGCGCGGCCGGCGTCGGTGTCGAAGAGGGTGACCGTGTTGCGGTTGGCGTTGGCGACGTAGAGCAAGGCGCCGTCTCGGGCCAGGAGCAGCTCGTTGGGGTGCTCCTCGGTGGGCCAGCGGCCGACGACCTCGGCGGTCTTCAGGTCGATCAGCGAGACGCTCATCGCTCCCCAGAGGCTCGCATAGACGCGGCCCCGGGCCTCGTCGATGGCCAGGCCGTACGGATAGGAGCCGGCTCCGGTGTCGGTCTCGCCGAGGAACGCGCCGGTCTCGGCGTCGAACCGGGAGACGGTGTGCCCCCAGGTGTTGGCGACCCAGAGGGTCGAGCCGTCTCCCGAGAGGGCCAGGCCGCCGGGAACGCGCTGGGTGGTGCGGCGGACGTCCTGCTCGTCATCGGGAGGCGGAGCGGCGGGGACGAGGGGACCGGGGTAGCGGAAGGTGGTTCGGTTGGAGAGCAGCCCGGCGCGGTGGTCGAAGCGGTAGATCACGTCGTCGAAGCCGCCGCCGGCGAAGAGGCGGGAGCCGTCGGCCGACCAGAGCAGGCCGGAGAAGCTGGCCGGCAGCGAAACGCGGCTGAGGATCTGGTTCGACTCGGCGTCGAGCGTCACGACCTCGTGAGAGCGGTAGCCGGCGAACAGCAGGGCGAGGATCGGCTCGCTCGGGTGCCGGGCGATGAGCACGGGGAAGTCTCCCGCCAGCGCGATCTGCCGACCGGCCGGCCGGAGGGTCCAGCCGTTGGGCAGCAGCACACCGCCGTCCGGTTCGATGCCCGGCCAGATCGTCTTCACGGCCTCCGGGACCTCGGCGGCCGGCTCCTGCGCCGGCACGGTTGCCGGGATCATCGCCAGCATCGCGACCACGGCGATCGTCGCCGCGACGAACCCTCGGCGTCGGTGTGGGAATCGGGGGAGGACGGACATGGGAAGGGGGTCCTTGCGGGGAGGAATCCAGGGGGCACGCCGGCCCCTACCCTAACCCGGGTCCGGGCCTCCGGCCAGGATCTCGGCCGAAGCCGGGCGATTCTTCTCGGACCCGTCACCGGCCCTTTTCGGGGCCTTCCGCCACCCGTCCTGAGCCCTCAGTCCTCAGGGATCGGACACCCGCCCGGCTCCTCATGCCCATGCCCATGAGGGCACGGCTCGAGGTGCACGAGCACGTCGCGGAGGGTGGGGAAGGCGAGGAGGAGGCGGTCCTTCACGCGGTGGCCGATGCGGTGCCCCTCGGCGATGGTGAGGGAGGGGTCGAGCTCGAGGTGGATGTCGGCGAAGTATTCCAGGCCGGACTTGCGCACCCAGAGCGTCTCGACGCCGAGCACCTGGGGGTCGGCCAGGGCCTCGGCCTCGATCAGGGAGACGAAAGCGCCTTCGGCCTGGGCGTCCATCAGCTCCTGGGCGCTCTCCCAGACGAGCGAGGCGGCCGATCGGACGATGATGGCCACGACGACCAGCGCCGCCAGCTCGTCGGCGAAGAGGTAGCTCGGGCCTCCCCAGCGGACCATCCCCAGGCCGATCAGGACGGCCAGGGCGCTGAAGGCGTCGGCGCGGTGGTCCCAGGCGTTGGCGACCAGGGCGCTGGAGCCGGTCCGCCGCCCGATCCGGATCTTGTACCGGAAGAGGACCTCCTTGATGACGACGTTCGCCCCGGCGATCGCAAGCGTCCAGCCGGGAGGCACCTCGTGAGCCAGCGGCAGGCGACGGAAGGCCTCGACCCCGACCAGCAGCGCCGAGCCGAGCACCAGCAGCGACACCGCCAGGCCGGCGATCGCTTCGGCCCGGGTGTGGCCGTAAGGGTGCTCCCGGTCGGGAGGCCGCTGAGCGAGGCGGAGGGCGAACAGGACGGCCAGCGACGTGACCACGTCGCCGAGCGAGTTCACCGCGTCGGAGACCAGCGCGAACGAGTGGCCGATCAGCCCTCCCGCGAGCTTGGCGGCCCCCAGCCCGGCATTCACCGCCAGGCCAAGCAGCGCCGCGGCGACCACCTCGCGGTACAGCGCCGCCCTCGACTGCTCCCGGCCCCGAGTCGCGTCCCGAGTCATCCGCCCCCCGCCGATCAGCTCGCCCCGGCCCCGATCCGCCACCACCTTCGCCCGAGGGCGCATTGTCTCGCGTCCCTCCCCGGCGGGGAATGGCGATTCCGAGCCGAAGCGGGCCCGAATGTCGAGACAGGCCCGGCCCGAGTTGGCCGGCCCCTGGACGTCTCGCCCCAAGCAGCGAGCGACGGGGAAGACCGGCGAGCGTCGAGGAGCCTCGGGGCAGGAGACCGGATCGACGCCGACGCAGGGGCAGGAAGGCGAGCATTCGCGCCGGGGCGGCTCGCCTTCCCGCACTTGCCAGGTCCCGCCCCTGGTCGGAGCGTTTCGAGGCGGAGTCGGAATCAGGGGAGAGGAGGCTGGACGGAGAGGGAGGGCTCGGGAGAGGAATCAGGAGCCGGAGTCGATTGGAGGCCCGGCGGAGGAGCGGGGCGAGGGAGCGGAGCCGGCAGGGGAGCGGGCCGCTCAATCTCGGCGCCGGGGCCAACTTCGGGTAAGGGCTCGGGCCCGGGGACCGCGCTGGAGGACCGAGGCGGGCCAACCGCCGGCTCGGGAGCCACCAGCTCGCTGATGACTCGGGAGACGCCCACGGTCGAGGCCGCCAGCTCCACGGCCCGGTCGGCTTGCGCTTGCGAGAGGACCGAGCCGCGGAGGACGATCACGCCGCCGGGATGGGCATCGACGGCGAGGCGGGCCCCGGCCAGTTCCTTATCCCAGAGCAGTCGGCTATAGACCCGAGGGGTGAGTTCCATCGCCTCGACGGCGCCCCGGGTCCGAGCGAAGGCGGTGCGCAGGGCCCCCTCGACGGCTCGACCGGCGGTGTCGAGGGCGCCTCCAACGACCTCTCCCACCTGTTCGGCCGGGCCGACGGGTCGAACCACCTGGCCGAGCGCGCCGGCCGGGCCGAAGAGCCCGACAACGGCCAGGGCCGCCAGGGGGGTGAGCCGGAGTGTCACGTGGTTGGTCATCTGACATCGCCTCCTCGTGATTGCGAACCTCGTTCCCAGCGTGCCGACCGCCTCGACCCCGGAGAAGGGCCGGGCCCCAGAGCACCCAGGATCCCGATCAGCGGGATGATGTCGAGCCGAATCGTCTCGAAGAGGTCGGTTCTTCCGCGATGGAATCGGGCCCGACTCTCAGAACAGAGCTAGCATACCCCGTGCCGACTCGGAGCATCGGGGAGATCAGCCAACCGATCCGATTCGGTGTCGGGAGAAGACGCGGGCGAAATGGGCAGGCATGGCGTCGGCCTTGCGGTTCCCATCGGATCGCTCGACAGGGGGGCTTTGCCGGGGTGTTCGGCTCTGGAGGAGGCCGGGATCAAGCGCAGGGCGAGCGGGCCCTGGCGGCTTCGATGCGATCGAGGTGCTTAAGTCGAGGCCCTGGATCGCCTCGCAGGAGAGCAGCGCGTGGGCAGGCAGACGAGCGAGCCGGGCATTTTTTTGGTAGAAACGATCATTGGGGGAGACGATTCGAGGACCGCCCGACGCCCGCCGACGACCGGCCGAGCCCCGCGATGACTCAAGACCGAGACGAGGGACCTGTGACCGCCGTCCTGCTCATCGCCCACGGCAGCCGCCACGAACCGGCCAACGCCGACCTCCGGCGCCTGGCCGACCGCCTGGCGGCCGGGGGGAGCTATCCGATTGTCGAGCCGGCCTTCCTCGAACTGACGGCTCCCCTGATTACCGAGGGGGGAGACCGCTGCGTGGCCCGGGGAGCGACCCGGGTGCTGATGGTCCCCTACTTCCTCTCCATGGGCGTGCACCTGCTGCGCGACCTGACCGCCGCCCGGGAGGAGCTGGCGGCAAGGCACCCCGGGGTCGCCTTCATCCTCGGGCCCCCCCTGGGCCCCGACCCGGCGCTCGACCGGCTGGTGGCCGACCGGATCGCCCGGCTCGACTCGGGGAACCTCGAGCCGATCGACACCCCCTCGGCCGAGGCCGCCGCCCGCTTCGCCCCGATGGGAAGAGACGGGCCGGGGAACGACTGACCTGTCCAGAACTCAACCGACTCACACGGATCGCAATTCCGGGGAGTCCGGGGCCGCTCCGACCCCGGATTCCCCGGCCCGACGATCCGCCATCGCAGCATTCCGGGATCGCTCGGAGCGCCGGTCGCGCTCGGGAGCTGGCACGGCGTCGGCTCAGACCTCGGGCAGCTCGTAGCCGGTGCGGTAGGGGCGGGAGAGGAGGCGGTTGGCCTCGTCGTCGCCGGGGAAGGTTTCGGTCTCGGCGTCCCAGGTGAGCTTGCGGCCCAGCAGGTAGGAGATGTTGCCGAGGTGGGTGGTGTTGGTGGAGTAGTGGGTGACCTCGACGTCGCAGACGGGGCGTTCCCGGGTCTTGAGGCAGGAGAGGAAGTTGTCGATGTGATCGGGCAGGCCGTCGTTCTCGGCCTTGAACTGCTCGGCCTGGGTGGTGATCGGGCGCGAGGGGACCTCTCCCTTGATGAGCTTGATGCCGTAGGGCTCGGCCATGCGGTCGGGGATGATCTCGTGGCCGGAGCGGTCGATGAACAGCGAGCCGTCGGTGCCGCAGAAGAGGATGCCGTAGCCGTGGCCGTTCATCGGCATGCCGTTGCCCTTGCGCATGCTGTAGGTGAGCACGCAGTCGCCGGGGAACTCGTAGACGACCTGCATGGTGTCGGGGGTGTCGCGGTCGTCCTTCACGCACCAGATGCCGCCGGTGGTGTTCACCGTGGTCGGGCCCTTCTGGTCGATGGCCCAGAGGGCGATGTCGTTGAGGTGGACGCCCCAGTCGCTCATCATGCCGCCGGCGTAGTCGAAGAACCAGCGGAAGAGCAGGTGGAAGCGGTTGATGTTGAACGGCCGGGCGGGAGCAGGCCCGAGCCAGGCGTCGTAGTCGACGTGGGGGGGAGCCTCGCTGTCGGGAGCGACGCCCATGCCGAAGGGGCTGATGTTCTCGAAGTTCCAGGTCTGAATCCAGTGGACGCGGCCGATCTTCCCCTCTCGGATCGACGCGACGGCCTTGCGGAAGTTCTCGCTGGAACGCTGCTGGGTGCCGACGGCGACGACGCGGTCATACTTGCGCGCCGCCTTGACCATCGCGCGGCCCTCGGCCACGTTGTGCGCCAGGGGCTTCTCGACGTAGACGTCCTTGCCGGCCTGGCAGGCGTGGATCGTGGGGTGGGCGTGCCAGTGGTCGGGGGTGGCGATGACGACGGCGTCGAGGTCGTCGCGGTCGAGCATCTTGCGATAGTCGCGCATCGTCTCGGGCCGGTCGCCGCCCTTGTCCTTGGCGATGCGGTCGGCCGTCTCGTTGGCGTGGTTGTCGTCCACGTCGGCGACGGCGACGAACTCGACCTCGGGCCTGGGCAGGAAGGCGCCGAGCAACTGGTTGCCACGGCTGCCGGCGCCGATCAGGCCGAGCCGGACGCGATCCTGAGCCGGCGCGGCGCCGGAGGACCGGATGCCGAAGGTGGCCGCCCCGGCGGCGACGCCGACCGAGCCGACGAAGGTACGGCGGGAGAGTCCCTTCTTGGGGGTCATGGCTTGCCTCTGATTCCGATGCGATGAGATGCCCGGGGGCCGAGGCCCGGGGTCGAGCAGACGTCTCCCGATCGTACTGCCGGCCCGAGCCGACCGCCAGCGATCGGCGGGCCCTGGGGCCGAGCCTCCCGGGGCCGGAGCCGGGCCGGCTCAGCGGCGCTGATCGAGCATGAAGTCGCGGAGGCGGGAGCGGGCGGCCTCCCAGTCCCCCTGCTCCGCCCGATCGACGATCCGGCCCAGGGCCCGGTGCGCGGCATCGGGCAGGCGGCCCTCTCGGTGGAGCCGGTCGATCGCCTCGGCATTCCGGGAAAGCTGGCCGACGTCCCTCAGGCTGACCGCCGTGTACATCGCATCGACCGTGCGGAACACCTCCTCGTCCGCCCCCATCTCCGGGGATCGGCCGCAGCCGATCCCTCCCGCCGCCACGGCGATCAGCCCCGCCGCCAGGGCCGCGACCACGCCCCGGCCGGCCGATCGAATGCCCATCGCCCCCCTCCCCCGCGATCTCGCCGGAGCCCCAAACCAATCAATCTTCACTGATCACCTCGCCCCGGTCCCGGGTCGAGAGCGCAACCCACGTCCACGGGTGGATCGATTCCTTGACGAACCGCACCGAGCCGTCGCCGAGCAGGACGTTGGCCCCGCCGGGATGCTCGGCGAACATCTCGTCGGTGTGGCCGAACGGGTGGTTCGGCGCGTGGATGATCACGTCTGGATGATCTCGCACGTCGGGTCCGCTGTGCGCCCCCACCAGGTTCCCGCCGCTGTTCGGGTCCGACGGCCATCCCGGTTTTGGCGGCGTGCAGGAGAAGGGAACAACCCCCACCCAGGTGGAGTCACAAAGAACCGAGGACTTCTCCCCGAGGAAGATCGTGTTCGACAGGCCGTCACGCACCGAGGCCACCCGGGTCCTCGAATTCCGGTAGAACGGCCCGTCGATCCTGTGCGGCTCGGGCACCCCGGGGATCGGCTCGGGCACGTCGAAGTCGGCCGAATAGGCCGGGCTCCTCCCCCAGGGCTGGTTGATCCCGGCGTTGGTGACGTAGTGGCTCCGGGAGAAGACGATCTCCGGCGCGAACGGGCCGCCGTCGTTCGGCGCCATCGCGTCGCCGTTGCTGTAGCGATGCAGCGCGAACGGGTCATCGCCCCCCGTCGCCGAGGGGCAGAGAAACAGCGAGAGCGTCGTCCGGGCGCCGGTCGAGTTGTCCGGCGCCCAGCAGGGGAGGTCGACGTTCACGCTCGCGAAGAGCGTCGCCTGCTCCGCGAACGGCAGCAGCAGCATCCCCCAGGCGAACCCCGGCAGCGTGTTCCGGTTCTCGTCCGGGAAGCCAACCCCGAACGCCGTCCCCGACGCCCCCGGGTCCCCCACATACGACGGCGGGAAGACCCCCAGGGCCGATTCGTAGTGGTGCATCGCCAGGCCCAGCTGCTTCAGGTTGTTGGTGCACTGCGCCCTACGGGCCGCCTCCCGGGCCGATTGCACCGCCGGCAGCAGCAGGGCGATCAGCACGCCGATGATCGCGATCACCACCAGCAGCTCCATCAGCGAGAAGCCCCGCCTCCCCGCCGGAGCCGCTCCGGACGTCGACCCCAACTCGGTGTTCATCATCGAGATCCCCTCGTCGCTCGCTCAGCGATCTTGCTCCCGAAACACGATTTTCGAAGACCATACACCAACCATCTCGGTGCGCCAAGAACCGAGTTTTTGGAAGACAAAAATCCGGGTTCGGCGGCCCGCTCCGGGGGGAAGAGAAGCGTGGCCCTCCCCTGTCGCGTCCCCGATTGTGCCGGGCGATGGAGCGGGTAAGATGGATCGAGGGTCGTAAGGTCCGCGCTGCTCCGAGTCCGATCGACCGATCGGGGCGATTCCTGCATGACCGATCCGGGGGCCGTTCGCAGCCGGGTTCAGCGCATCGTCGCCGACGGGGGCGGGGCGGAGATCGTCTGGGATCTGCTCGCGGCCGAGGAGCCGATGGAGATCCGGGTCGGCTTCGGGCCCGAGGGCCGACGGTCGGTGAGGACGATCGGCGTCACGATGCGCACGCCGGGTCACGATGACGAGCTGGCCGTTGGCTTCCTGCTGGGGGAGCGGCTGATCTGCTCGGCCGACGAGGTCGAGGAGGTGGGCCGGGAGGAGCCGGAGGACGCCGGCCGGTCGATCGACCGGATCATCCGGGTGGATCTGAAGCCGGGGGTGGAGGTGGACCTGGACCGCTTCGCCCGCAACGTGCTCACCAATTCGAGCTGCGGCGTCTGCGGCTCGGCGACACTGCGCGCCCTGAACCTTGACGGCTGTCGGCCGGGGCCCGGCCGAGGGCCGGTCATCGACGCGGAGGTCGTCCACCGCCTGCCCGAGGCGCTGCGCGGTCGGCAGCTCGTCTTCGCTCGCACCGGGGGGCTGCACGCGGCGGCGATGGTCGACGAGGAGGGGGGGCTGATCGCCGTCCGGGAGGATATCGGCCGGCACAACGCGGTGGACAAGCTCGTCGGCGCCCGGGCGTTGGGGACGCTCGACGGGCCGTCGCCGGGAGGGTCGGCGGCGATCTTGCTGGTCAGCGGCCGGGCGGGGTTCGAGATCGTGCAGAAGGCCGTGACGGCGGGGATTCCGGTCGTCGCGGCGGTCGGGGCGCCGTCGAGCCTGGCGGTGGAGGTGGCCGAGGCGTTCGGCCTGACGCTGCTCGGCTTCGTCGGCCCGGAGCGATTCAACGTCTACAGCGGCCCGAGGCGGATCCGGGTCGAGCCGAGGGCCTCGGCCCCGCTCGACTGACCGGACCGGACCGGACTCGCCTCCCTCCCGGAAGGGGTGCCTCGATGCCTCCCGATCGCGACGACTCGCCGACGAGGACGCCTCCCCCGGCCTCGGGACCGGGACCGGAACCGGCGCCGGAGGGTCCGTCCCCGGCCGATCCGTTCGACGACGAGCACGGCCACCCGGCCGACGAGCCCCCGGCCGAGTTCTCCGGCCTGCACCTTGGCCGCCCCGAGCACAAGGCCGCCGGGCCCGAGGCCGTGTATCATGCCATGAAGAAGGTTTCGCGAGAGGCCGGCCTCGTGCGCGGGCTGACCATCCTCACCCGGGTCAACCAGGACGGCGGCTTCGACTGCCCGAGCTGCGCCTGGCCCGACCCCGACCCCGCCGAGCGCACCCGCTTCGAGTTCTGCGAGAACGGCGCGAAGGCCGTCGCCTCCGAGACGACCACCCGTCGCGTCGACCGCTCCTTCTTCGCCCGGCACTCCGTTGCCGAGCTGGCCGCCCACGACGACGCCTGGCTCGACGCCCAGGGCCGCCTGACCGAGCCGATGGCCCTCCTCCCCGGCGCCGACCACTACCAGCCGATCTCCTGGGAAGAGGCCTTCCGCCTGATCGCCGGCGAGTTGAACGCGCTGGCGACTCCGGACGAGGCCGTCTTCTACACCTCCGGCCGCACGAGCAACGAGGCGGCGTTCCTCTATCAACTGTTCGTCCGCCAGTATGGGACGAACAACCTGCCGGACTGCTCGAACCTCTGCCACGAATCCAGCGGCGCCGCCCTGGGGATGACCCTGGGGGTGGGCAAGGGGTCGGTGCGGCTCGACGACTTCAAGCAGGCCGAGCTGATCCTGCTCGTCGGCCAGAACCCGGGGACCAACCACCCGAGGATGCTGACCACGCTGGAAGGGGCCGTCCGTCGCGGCGCGAAGCTCGTCGCCATCAACCCGCTGAAGGAGGCGGGCCTGCTGGCGTTCGCCCACCCGCAGCACGTCCGGGGGATGCTCGGCATCCCCACGGCCCTGGCCGACACGTATCTCCAGGTGAAGATCAACGGCGACCAGGCCCTCTTCCGAGGCCTCGCTCGCGCCCTGTTCGAGGAGGACCGCCGCCGAGGAGGAGGGGTGATCGACCTCGCCTTCATCGAGCAGTACACCGCCGGCTTCGACGCCTTCCGGGACGCCGTCTTCGCCTCCCCCTGGGCCGAGATCGAGCGCCGCGGCGGCATCGACCGCGCCCGGATCGAGGCCCTCGCCCGACGGCTGGCCGACACCGATCGGATCATCGCTTGCTGGGCCATGGGCCTGACGCAGCACCGGAACGCGGTGGCCACCATCCAGGAGATCGTCAACGTCCTGCTGCTCCGGGGAGCGATCGGCAAGCCCGGCGCCGGGGTCTGCCCGGTGCGGGGGCACAGCAACGTGCAGGGGGACCGCACGATGGGCATCTGGGAGCGGATGCCCGACCCCTGGCTCGACCGCCTCGGCGCCGAGTTCGGCTTCGAGCCTCCCCGGCGCCACGGGTTCGACGTCGTGCAGGCGATCCGGGCCATGCACGAGGGGAGAGCCCACGTGTTCTTCGGCCTCGGCGGCAACTTCCTCTCGGCCAGCCCCGACACGCACTACACGGCCGAGGCCCTGCGCCGATGCCGACTGACGGCCCAGGTGTCGACCAAGCTCAACCGCTCCCACCTCGTCACCGGCAAGACGGCCGTGATCCTCCCGTGCCTGGGCCGAAGCGAGCGAGACATCCAGGCCGGGGGAGAGCAGTTCGTCTCGGTCGAGAACTCGATGGGGATCGTCCACCCGTCACACGGTCCCTTCCCGCCGGCCTCGCCGCACCTGCTGAGCGAGCCGGTGATCATCGCCCGGCTGGCCCGAGCCGTGCTCGGCGATCGGACGACGGTGGCCTGGGAATGGCTTGTCGAGGACTACGACCGGATCCGGGAGGCGATCGAGCGGGTCGTCCCCGGGTTCCTCGACTACAACGCCCGGGTCCGCCTCCCCGGCGGCTTTCCGCTCGATCACCCCGTCCGGGACCGGAGGTTCCCCACCCGGGACGGCAAGGCCCACTTCACCGCCTCCCCCCTCGGGGGCGTCGAGCCGGGGCCTGGTCAATTGCTGCTGATGACCATCCGCAGCCACGACCAGTTTAACACGACCGTCTACGGCCGAGACGACCGCTACCGAGGCATCCACAACGAGCGCCGGGTCGTCTTCCTCAACCCCGACGACATGACCGCCCTCGGACTGTCCGAGCGTCAGGCCGTGGACCTGACCGGCACCTCCCCCGACGGCCTCGGCCGCCCCCGAGTGGCCCGCCGGTTTTTGGCGATCCCCTACGACATCCCCCGGGGCTGCGCCGCCGCGTACTTCCCCGAGGCGAACGTGCTGGTGCCCATCGACGAGACGGCCGAGATCAGCAACACCCCGGCCTCGAAGTCGATCACGATTACCGTCTCCCCCTCGGCCGAGTAGGGCGGCGGCGGCGGCGCGATCGTCGGGATCGGGGGAGAGCGCGGGGCGCTGGGGATCGGTCGAGGAGCGATCGAGCGGGACGGCTCCCGAGCGTGACTGCCGAAATGGCAGCCAGATCCAGTCGACGGGGCCGTCGGGAGAGCCGGCCCCCAACCCGGATCGGCCGGGAAAGCGAGGGGAAAGCAGGGACACGGCGAGCCGAAGTGGCCGATCGGGATTCGGCTTGGGGAAGGGCCTTCGGGGGCGGTCGATCGGCTCGGGCCGGTGGGGGAGCGAGGCCCGGGGTGCGGCACGAGACTTGCCGGGACCGCACCGATCGCGGGGCCGGCGACGAGCCGAGGTGCGGTCTCGGGACCGGGCCCGCCTGGGATCTCGGTCCGAGGAGGCTCATCCATCGAGCGCCACCCATGAGGATTGCACAGGTCGCTCCGCTCTACGAGCGGGTGCCGCCCCAGTCGTACGGCGGCACGGAACGCGTGGTTTCGTACCTCACCGAGGAACTGGTCCGCCAGGGACACGACGTCACGCTGTTCGCCAGCGGCGATTCGCTGACCGCCGCCCGGCTTGTCCCCTGCTGCGACCGGGCCCTCCGCCTCGGAGGGCGCTGCGTCGATCCGATCGCCCGGCACGTTTATCAGATCGAGCGCGTGCTGTCGCTGGCCGACGAGTTCGACGTGATCCACTGGCACACCGATTACCTCCACTTCCCGCTCTCCAGGCGGCTGGGAGTCCCCCACGTCACCACGCTGCACGGCCGGCTCGACCTGCCGGACCTGCCCGACCTGTACGCCGAGTTCGACGACATGCCCGTCGTCTCGATCTCCGACGCCCAGCGCTCCCCCCTGCCCCTGGCCCGCTGGGCGGGGACGGTCTACCACGGCCTGCCGGAGTCGCTCTACGAGCTTCGCGAGGCCGATGGCGGCTACCTCGCCTTCCTTGGCCGGATCTCCCCCGAGAAGCGGCCGGATCGCGCCATCGAGATCGCCCGACGCGTCGGCCTGCCGCTGAAGATCGCCGCCAAGGTGGACAAGGCCGACCGCGAGTACTACGAGACGACCATCCGGCCGCTGATGGATCACCCCCTGGTCGAGTTCATCGGCGAGATCGGCGACGCCGACAAGCAGGACTTCCTGGGCAACGCCCTCGCCCTGCTCTTCCCGATCGACTGGCCCGAGCCGTTCGGCATGGTCATGATCGAGGCGATGGCCTGCGGGACGCCGGTGGTCGCCTTCCGGTGCGGGTCGGTGCCGGAGGTGATCGACGATGGCGTGACCGGGTTCATCGTCGACGACCTGGCCGGCGCGTGCCGGGCCGTCGAGCACGCCGGCCGGATCGACCGCCGCCGCGTCCGCTCCGTCTTCGAGCAGCGCTTCAGCGCTCGACGAATGGCCCTCGATTACGTCGCCATCTACGAGCGGCTCGTCTCCGAGGCGTCTGAACTGAGGCTTTCGGTCTCGGAACCGGAGAACCCGTTTTCCCAAGTGAGCAGGCCGGAATCTCTAGTGAATATCGCCTGAACCCTCGATCCGACCCAGTCGCCCCTCGCCCCCGGCGCCTCCCGGATCCCGGGAAGGCTCCCGGGAGCGATTCCGATCTCCGCTTGTCGGGGCGGAGGACGGAACGCGGCTGATGGTTGGGTCAGCATGGCCGGGGAGGCCGCGGTTGTCTCGACTCTGGCCTTCCCGGAAAACGAGTTCTCCGTAATCTGAGAACTCCGGGATCCGCCCCCCTCCCTCTGAAACCCGCCCTCCGCCTCCGAGGACCCATCGCGATGAGGGAACCCTGCTCCCGGCCGGACGGCCCCAGCGACGATGAGGTTGCCACACATGCGGTCGATGGCATCATCCGGTTCAAGAACCGCTACTACATCCAGGCGTCCTCCGCTCTGGCCGACGACCGTAACCGTGTGCTCAAACAGGGCGAAACCTTCGCCGTCTTCGATCAGTACGGCGACATCAAGCCGATCGGCCTGCATGAGGAGGGAATCTATCATGAGGGGACGCGGCACCTCTCCGCGCTGATTTTACGCTTGGGCCGCTGCCGGCCGATGCTGCTTAGCTCGACAATCAAAGAAGACAACGCGGTGCTGGAAGTCGACCTGACCAACCCCGACATCGTCAGCACGGAAGACACGAACAGGAACGGAGACGACCAGGGGGTTGAGGTTACGCGAGGGTCGCTGCACGTCTTCAGGAGAACACTGCTCTGGGAGGGGGTTTGTTATCAGCGGATCTCGGTGCGCAACTACGGGTTGATGACCGTGGAAACCTCGCTCGCCCTGGACTTCTCGGCCGACTTCGTCGACATCTTCGAGGTTCGGGGAACCCGGCGCTCGAGACGGGGAACGCTGCTGGATCCGGTCGTCGAGGGCGGCCTCGCCCGGCTGGGCTACCGGGGCCTCGACGGCGTGACCCGATGGACGACGATCGCCGTCCGGCCGGCGCCGGCCCACATCGACGGCGGGCATCTCGAGCTTCAGGTGAAGCTCTCCCCGGGAGAGGAGACGACCTTCGACCTGACCATCTCCTGCTCCTCCGGCGACCCGTCCCCTCCCCTGCTCCGCTTCGAGGACGCCCTCGGCGAGGCCGACCGGGCGATCGACCGCCTGAGGCGAGACGCGGCCCGCGTCGACTCGTCGAACGAGGCGTTCAATCACTGGATCAATCGCAGCTACGCCGATATCTTCATGATGGTCTCGCCGCTGCCCGGCGGCCCGTACCCGTATGCCGGCGTCCCCTGGTTCAGCACCACCTTCGGCCGAGACGGGATCATCACGGCGCTGGAGTGCCTCTGGCTCTACCCGGAGCTGGCCCGAGGGGTGCTCGCCTTCCTCGCCTCCACTCAGGCCGATGCCGAGATCCCCGAGCAGGACGCCGAACCCGGCAAGATCCTCCACGAAGCCCGAGGAGGGGAGATGGCGGCCCTCGGCGAGATCCCCTTCGGCCGCTACTACGGCAGCATCGACTCGACCCCCCTGTTCGTCTGGCTGGCCGCCGCCTACCTCGAACGCACCGGGGACCTGCCCTTCCTTCAGAGCCTCTGGCCGAACATCGATCGGGCCCTGCGCTGGATCGACGACTTCGGCGACCGCGACGGCGACGGCTTCGTCGAGTATCAGCGGCGGACACCCAACGGCCTGGAGCAGCAGGGCTGGAAGGACTCCCACGACTCGGTCTTCCACGCCGACGGCTCGGCCGCCGAACCTCCGATCGCGCTCTGCGAGGTCCAGGGGTACGTCTACGCCGCCAAGTTCGGCGCCTCGGGGATCGCCCAGCAGCTCGGCCTCTCCGGCCGGGCCGTCGAGCTGGCCGAGCAGGCGAAGGCTCTGCGCGACCGGTTCGAGCGCGCCTTCTGGCTCGACGACCTGGGAACGTATGCCCTGGCGCTCGATGGCCGCAAGCGCCCCTGCCGCGTCCGATCCTCGAACGCCGGGCACTGCCTGGCGACCGGCATCGCGGCCGAGGCCCACGCTCCGATCGTGGCCGAGACGCTCCTCTCCGATCGCAGCTTCTCCGGCTGGGGGATCCGCACCCTGGACGCGGCCGAGGTGCGCTACAACCCGATGTCGTATCACAACGGCTCGATCTGGCCGCACGACAACGCGATGATCGCCCAGGGCTTCGCCCGATACGGCCTGAGGGACGCGGCGCTCCGCGTGCTGACCGGCCTGTTCGACGCGAGCATGTTCGTCGACCTCCAGCGCCTGCCGGAGCTGTTCTGCGGCTTCCCCCGCCGCCCCGGAACCGGGCCGACGCTCTACCCGGTGGCCTGCGCTCCTCAGGCGTGGGCCGCCGCCTCGGTCTTCGCCCTGCTCCAGGCGGCGTTGGGCCTCCGCGTGAAGGGGCATCGCAACCAGGTGCGGTTCCGCTATCCGATCCTGCCCGAGTTTCTCAGCCAGGTCCGCATCCGAGACCTCCGGGTCGGCCAGGGGCGCGTCGACCTGATCCTCCGCCGCCACCACGATCAGGACGTGGGGGTCGACATCGTCCGCAAGGACGGCCCGGTCGAGATCGCGATCGTCAAGTGACCCGGGAAGGGCAAGGCAGGGCGAGCCGAGACAAGGCGAAGCGGGGAGGCCAGCCCTCCGGTACAATGGCCCCGGCCCGGGCCCGCCCCGACGGCCGCCCGATCCTGGAGGGACCGCCATGCCCCGCCCGCACCGCACCGCCCCCGCCGTCCTGCTCGCCGCTCTGCTGATCGCCCCGCCGACGATCGCCGACGAGCCCGTCGTCCTCGCCGACTTCGAGGGGCCCGACTACGGCCCCTGGACCTCCTCTGGAGCGGCCTTCGGCCCCGGCCCGGCGCGGGGGGCCCTGCCGGGGCAGATGTCGGTGTCCGGCTTTCTCGGCGAGGGGCTGGTCAATTCCTTCCATCGCGGAGACGGCACGACCGGCACGCTGTCCTCTCCCGAATTCACGATCGACCGCGACCTGATCTGGTTCCTCATCGGCGGCGGCGGGTTCGAGGGGACGACCTGCATCGAGCTGATCGTCGACGGCCGGGTCGTCCGCTCCGCGACCGGCCCGAACACCGAGCCGGGGGGCTCGGAGCTGCTCCTCCCGAGGCAATGGGATGTCCGCGACCTGCTCGGCAAGGTCGCTCGGATCCGGATCGTCGACGAGGAGACCGGGGGATGGGGACACATCAACGTCGACCACATCGTCCTGTGCGATGAGCCTCCCGAGCTTCCCGACGAGCGCGACGAGCTGCTTGCCCGGGCCCAGAAGGCCGTGGCCGAGGCGGCCGACCGCCTCGGGGCCGATCCCACCCGCCCTGCCTTCCACTTCCGGCCGCCGGCCCAGTGGATGAACGACCCGAACGGGACCATCCACGTCGACGGCTCATACCACCTCTTCTACCAGCACAACCCTTACGGCGACCGCTGGGGCCACATGCACTGGGGACACTCCCGGAGCACCGACCTGGTGCACTGGGAGCACCTGCCGATCGCCCTCTGGCCGTCGCAGAGGGAGGGGGAGGAGCACGTCTTCTCGGGCTGCTCGGCGGTGAACGGCGACGGCGAGCTGATGCTCTTCTACACGAGCGTCGGTCCCGGCCGCCCGAACGAGCAGTGGGCGGCGCTCCCGACCGACGCCTCTCGGCTCCACTGGGAGAAGCATCCCGGCAACCCGCTCCTCACCACCCGGATGCCCGACGGCACCACCTTTGGCAACGGCATGCGCGACCCGTTCATCTTCCGATCCTCGGGCCGCACCTTCATGGTCGTCGGCGCCGACTCGGAGACGGAGGCCGTCATCCCGATCTTCGAGGCCGCCGACCGCTCCCTCTCGAACTGGGAGTACAAGGGCATCCTCTGGCGATCGCCCAAGAGCGAGATGGAGTTCCCCGAGTGCCCGAACTTCTTCCCGCTGGGCGGGAAGTTCGTGCTACTGAACTCCCCGTACCGGCCGGTCGAGTACCGGGTCGGGACGCTGGACCTGGACACCCTGACCTTCTCTCCCGAGACCGAAGGCCGGATCGACCAGAGCGGCCAGTTCTACGCGAGCAACATCGCCACCGCCCCGGACGGCCGCTGCATCCTCTTCGGCTGGGTCCGAGGCTTCCCGGAGGGGAGGGGCTGGAACGGCTGCCTCGCCCTGCCCCGGGAGCTGTCCCTGGGCCCCGACAACCGCCCGAGGCAGGCCCCCGTTCGGGAACTGGAGGCGCTGCGGGGCCGTCGCTCCGCCCTCGACGGCCCGATCCACCTCTCGGCCGGCGAGGAGCGGCCGATCGGCCCGCCGTCCGACCGGCTGGAGCTTCGCGTGCGGCTCGGCGCCCCCGGACCGGGAAGGCTCGGCCTCCGGCTGCTCGGGGAGGACGGGCAGGCGATCGCCGAGATCGTCCGAGAGGGAAGGTCGCTTACCGTCGCCGGGGAGACGGTCCCGATCGGCCATGACGGGCCGATCGACCTGACCGTGTTCGTCGACCGGACGGTGCTGGAGGTCTTCGCCGACGGCGGCAGGTTCGCGGCCACCCGGGTCATCCCCTTCCCGGGGGGCACCCTCCGGCCGTCGGCCTTCGCCGAGGGGGGGGAGGCCGACCTGCTGGCCGCCGAGGCGTGGGAGCTGGCGGCGATCTGGCCGGATGCCGCCGAGTGAGCCGCTCCTGATCGGCTCCTCCGCCGCCCCCTCCCGATCGGCGCGCCCCGGCCGATTCTGGTACGATCGGACGGCGGAGGAAGTCCGAATGCCCGAGCATCGAGCGCACCCGGATGTCGTCGTCGTGGGCGGCGGCGTGATCGGCCTGTCGATCGCCTATCAGCTCGCCCGGGAGGGGAGTCGCGTCTCGGTGCTCGACCGCCGGGAGCTGGGCCGGGAGGCGAGCTGGGCCGGGGCCGGAATCATCGCGCCGGGATCGGAAATCCCCCAGGCCCTGCCGATGGCCCGCCTGCGGACCCGGAGCGCCCAGCTCTATCCGGTGTGGTCGGAGCAACTCCGCGAGGAGACGGGCATCGACAACGGCTACCGCCGATGCGGGTCGGTCGACGTGGCCTTCGACGCCAAGGAGGACCACGACCTGAGGGCCAACGCCGGCCGGTGGCGGGCCGAGGGGATCGCCTTCGAGCGGCTGGAGCCGGGGGACTTCTCCCGGGTCGAGCCGGCCCTGAACCCCGAGCTTCGCGCCGCCTACTTCGTGCCGGATCGGGCCCAGGTGCGCAACCCGAGGCACCTGAAGGCGCTGGCCGTCGCCTGCGACCGCCGGGGCGTCCGCCTGCGGCCCGGCGTACCGTGCCTCGGCTTCGAGGTCTCGGGCGGCCGGGTCCTCGCGGTGAGGACCCCGGAAGGGCCCATTCCCTGCGGCGCGGCGGTCGTCTCGGCCGGCCCGTGGACCGAGACGCTGCTCGGTCCGATCGGCGTCCGGGTGCCGACTCCTCCGGTGAAGGGGCAGATTGTCCTGCTCCGGAGCGACCGGCCCGCGTTGCGTCGGATCGTCGAATGGGGGCACCACTACCTCGTCCCCCGGGACGACGGCCGGGTGCTCGTCGGCGCCACGGAGGAGGACGCCGGCTTCGACACCCGCCCCACGGCCTCGGGGGCCCGGGACCTCCTGGATCTGGCCCTCCGGCTCTGCCCGGTGCTGGCCGAGGCCGCGCTCGAGGCCTCCTGGGCCGGGCTTCGGCCAGGGAGCGTCGACTCCCGTCCGGTGATCGGCCCCGCCCCCGGGATCGAGAACCTGCTGATCGCCACCGGCCACCGCCGCTCCGGCCTGCAACTCTCCCCGGCCACCGCCGAGGTGATCGCCGACCTCCTGCTCGATCGCCGCCCTGCGGTCGACCTGGCCGACTTCCGCCCCGACCGCCCCTCCTCCCCCACCGAGGAAGAGACGTTCCGGTCGTGAGCCCCGAATCCCCCTCGGACCGACCCGGAGGCCGTCGATGCACCACAAGGATGATGACATCATCGACGTCTCCTGTCTGGGATCGGCCGATCGAGCGCAAGTCGCCTTGGTTTCATGCGTTCCGGAGGATCATCACCCGACGGGTGAAGAGCCCTGATGGACTCCCGGTTTCAGCGACGCAAGGCGCAGGTGCTCGCCGATGGTCCGGTCCCGCCGTCCCTCGTCCGCGGGGCCGTCCGCCGGCTGGTGTTCTTCGCCCAGCCGTTCATCGCCGCGCTGCCAGATCCCCCGGGACCGCACCCCCCCGGCAGAATCCGCCTAATCACTGAACGTCTCGCCACCCGACCGCGTTCCCATGCCTCTCCATACTTGCAAATCAATGCCATTTCTCACAAACCGAACGGACCCGTCCATCATCAGACAATGAACGCCACCATGATGCAAACTGCGTGCGGCGATCGAGCACGTGTGGCAATAGTATGGATCGGAAGAATTCCCATGACCCGTGGAACAGTCGGCCGACTTCTCGTTCGGCGGAGCAACGTGGTTGTACCAAGTATAGACAGCACCTCCCATCATCCACGAATTTCCCATTTCTGAAATATGATCTTTTGGATCATGTCGCATTGATCTGCAGACGCTCAATGTGTTGTCGTCAACCGATATGTCAATCAAATCGACAGCCCCGGCGCACCAGTAATCACGACGACGGTCAAAATGTCCCCCGTGTGATTGCTCACTGAGAAGACGCTCACTCATTCCAACTGTCAGCGACACGCCGTCGCGGTAATCCGAAGGGGCCAAGGATCGGGTGGGTTCAAAAGCCCCCGCCTTTGGAGATCGAGCGAATCGAACGGGGTCAGAGAGTCCAACATTGAATCGGAACGAACTCGGACCGTTCACCGAAGACGAGTTGATGTTGTCGGAAGGACAAACGAAGTGCGAGATCATCGTGCCGTATGCGGATCGATTTGCGGGGTGCAAGGCAGAGAATTCCGTACGCCCTTCAGTATTTTCATATCCAGTATTTATCGAGTTATACAAAGACACCAAGTCAAGGAATGGCAACATCTCATAATATCCGGATATTGAGTCATAAGAAGCAAAGGAATTGCCCCGCCGAATCGATCGTGCCGGCATCGGGGCTGGAAACCGATTATACATCGATTGGTGTGAATGAAGCGCAATCCCCAACTGCTTTAATCTAATCGAGCATTCAGCCTTGCTCGCGGCTTCTCTGGCGAACATGACGGCGGGCACAAGGAGAGCCACGAGGATACCGACAACCGAGATTACCACAAGGGCTTCGATAAGCGTGAAGCCAGCCCGCGATCTCGCATTCCGTGCGACCCGTGTCATGGCATCCTCGCGAACCAAGAGGCAACCCCGCTCTCACCGGTGCAGATGAAAGGCGTCACAAGCCAACTCGCATTACATGCGATTTCCATTTTATCTTATCACCAATGTAACAGGAACGTCTATTATGCCGTCAGGACCGTCTCCAATGGCTAAGCGGACCAGGTGCTCTTTGATGCCTGCTGTCGGATCGGCCTGAAGGCTGAAGGTAACGATCCAATCTGCATTGGCCGATTGGCCTAAAGATTCAGCCTCGTATTCCAATGATTGACCATCATATTCGATATTGCGCACGACAATCGAGCTCTCGTCAGCGGCTCGAACCAATAACCGACACTCAAAGAAGGAGCCAGGTCCTATATCCGATCGGAAGATTGCTTTGGGGGTGACATCGACGGGCGGACCGGTTCTCCAACTGATCGGAAGTCTAGCAGTGTATTGTTTATCGGAGCTGACAACCTGCAACTCCGTTGCCTGATGACCATTTTCTGATCCAACCTTCAATTCCAAACAAACCCTTTTCAGAGTACCACTTCTTTCATTACTAGCTCTTATAACGACATCTCTGTCTTGTACAATTTTTAGACCCGGATAATTGCTTTCAATATGAAGTCCGCGCGGATCGATCTGATCAGCCAATTGCAATGTGACGTCCACCTCAATTGTTTCGTCCGACTTGACCCATCCGAAATCGAGGTGATTCGGGACGAAAGTAATTGCACTTTGTTCAATCCATTTGACCAGGACAGTAACTAAAGGATGAGCAGGATCATTCGTCTGTATGACGATTTCCGAAGAATGCGAACCTGACTCATTTCGAGGGTCGATGTGAACCTTGACCACCTCCTCATCGCCCGGGCCAATTTCCATTGAAGGCAGCTGGGGGACAGTACATCCGCATGACGACTTCATGCCAAGGATTTTCAGAATCTCTGATCCACGATTCATGATTCGAAATTCACCCTTCCCCATGTGACCGCTCTGCGTCCCAATTAGCCCTAAATCAATAACGGACGGCTCAATCCGCACGTGTGCTATTGCTGGCGCAGAGCCACCGGAACAGCCGGAACAACCGAGCATTGCAACGATGATCAATTGGGGCAAATTCCGCATTGCATCACCTTGGAATTCGTTGCCGACACCGGAAGATTTGCACCGCAATTAGCGGCACTGCGATTATAGACAGAAGAGTAATCCATAGTGAATACCGAGAGTGCGATACTTCGGTTAATGGATGGTCAGCAATGAGCAACGCATTCCCTGACCAAACATTCTTGAATGCGTTGCGATCGACCGCGTAGCTGCGAGGCGGATCCGCCACGTAGACGCTTTTATCGTCAATATCATATATGCAAACAAAATGATTTCTTTCTGGCAAATGAGCGATACAGGCGAATCGGTCTGTTCGCCTAGACAGATTTCCGAGCGTGGTTTTTAGCGCGATGACATGACCGCCAAACGAGGTCGCGGTTTCTGCGAGTTGTTGCATGGAATATCCCATTGTTCCAGGCTGCCCCAATCTAGCCTCAAGCTCCTCGTATCGTTCTAATGGGATCCCAATGCTCTTCATGCTAATGTATAAACAATAAGCTCCGCACCGCAGATCCACCTCGGGTGCCGAGCGATCGAGGCTTGCTTGATTCTGGTGACCAATGCTCGTCAAGAGCAGAATAAGTACCATCGTGACCTCGTTTACTGAGCGTTGCATAGAGAAGTAAACTTTACAGCTCCAGGCCGGCCCCCTCGAAGAAGGAACGGGCGAGATTCCGTCGCTGCCGAACGCGGCCGAGGGCCAGATGGAGCTCCATATGGAGTTGCTCCAGGTCGAGGCACGTCAGGTTTCGCAACTCGACCTTCTTCAGGTGCTTCCAGAGCCACTCCACCGGGTTCCGGTCCGGCGCGTAGGCCGGCAGCGGCTCCAGATGGATCCTCCCGGCGGCCTCTGCCACGAACGCCTTGAGCTCGGCCCGCCGGTGGATCGGTGAGCCGTCCCAGATCACCAGCAGCCGCTCGCCGACCATGCGGCCCAAGTGGACGAGGAACTCGATGCTGTGCAGCCCGCTGAGCGACGTCGGGCGCACCAACGAGTCCACCTTGCTAGCGGCCGTCAGGCCGCCCATGACCGACAGGTGGTCGCGGGTCTGCCACTCGTCCACGATCGGCGTCCGCCCCTTCGGGGCGTAGGTCTTGACCACCCCCGGCAGAAGGGAGAAGCCCGACTCGTCCACGAAGACCAGGTGCCGCCGCTCCCGCCGGGCCTTCGCCTTTAGCGCGGGCCACGACTCGACGCACCAGCGCGCGATCGCCTCCTCGTCCCGCTGGATGGCGCGGGTGATCGGCACCTGCGGGGTCCATCCCAGCCGCTTCAGCAGGCGCGACACCTGGCTCCGGCTGTACGAGACGCCGAGCTCCTCGGCCAGGACGCCGGCGACCCGCACGCAGGTCCAGACGTCCCCGCGAAAGCCGTAGGCCTCGGCGCCATGCCAGAGGAAGTCGGGGATCAGGCGGAATTGCTCGGGAGTGATCCTGGCGGCGGCGCCCGGGGCGGGGTGGGAGCGGAGGGCATCCGGTCCGCCCCGGCGTGCGATGGCCACCCAGCGGCTGACGGCGCCCTTCGACACGCCGAGGGCGGCCGCGATGTCGCACTGCTTCCACCCCTGACGCGTGAGTTCCAGGGCCCGCATCCGCCGCCACTCCCTCCAGTCATGAGGTCGAGAGCTTGAGGACCGCATGCCCTATCGTAGGGCTGGAGTGGTTTACTTCTCTATGCAACGCTCAGTAACTCGATCTGTCTGTGGCAAATCCGCGGGATTGCATTTCTTCAATCAAAAGCTCCAGTCGATCCAGAACGCTTTCGACGGTGGCATCCCCGACTCTCCAATTTCGTCCCGTCAATTCGTCATTGACCGTAACATCACGAGGAAGGTTCAACGAGGCCAGAGTAAATCTCTCTGCTCTCGGAGAATGGCCGAGATCAATCGAATCTATACGACAATCTTTGTATTTTACTATTTTTGTTTTAGTGTCCTCGCTTTCCATTCGATGCCTGGCCATGTACACCCTGCCTTCCCCATCCCGCTTCCATTCGCATGTTCCCCTTGCGAGATAGTCGGACATCGGCTCGCCGATCTCGTACTCAACCACATTTCCTTCCATAGAGAGCGAGCAAACCATAATGAAATATCCTCTTGTGATGATATCCTCTCTGCGCACTTCAATGAGATCGTCGGTCAGTGGTTTCGCCGATATTGTGAATCTCGAAGGATCCGCGTTGATACTGTTGTTAAGATTCAACACATCGTACCATGTCATACCTATGAGATCGAGGGGACCATACCAGCATCGAGACGGAGTCAACTGGGACACCAGAGGGGCCTCATACTCCGTCATTGGCGATATGACCACACGCTTGCCTTTTGGGTGATACATCGTTATCTTTACTCCATCCACGATCCACTGTTCTTCGACGCCTGTCTTCGAATCGGGTGTCACCACGTGGTCGTGCCCGTCCCAACGCGTGATCGCCGCCCAACTCTTGCGGCCCGACCACTCGATGTTACAAATTGCATAATCATGCAGAGCAATTTCCCCGATTTGCCCCGACGCCAAATGGGCAACGATTTTTCCATTTTGATATTTGCTAATATTCGATCTTTGTGCATTTTTGAGTATTCTAATGTAGTCATCAGACGACATTGCATCATCGGCGATCTGCATAGCCATGCACGACAATAAGATGGCTGCCATACCGATTGTCCTTATCGTCAAGGCCGTTTGTGGGGGGGGGGGGGGGGGGGGTCGTTGCAGGCTCATATCGACGGACCCGATTCGATGCCGACCGGGCCCGCGCAACGAACAGGCCCTGACAATATCCGAGTGCCCGCTTACCTTTCCCAGCTTCTCCAGAGGTTTTTTCCAAGATCGGTTAGGTGCTGCACTTTCCGGAACTTTGTCCCGCGCGATTTCGCGGTTTTCCCAGGGTTTCGGAGGGGGGGGGATATCGTGTTTTTCTGTGGCCCTGCAAGGCCCCCCTGGAAGGGCATTAATGTCAGACAGCCCCGGATTTCCCGGCATTTCCGACGATCAGCCGTAACAAAGTTCCGGAAAGTGCAGTTAGGTGGATAGCGAGCAGCAATGCTTGGCGTTACGCCAGAGAAGTCGCATCCTGCTCTCTACCCTATAGACAGTTATCTCCGCAAGAAAAGTGCCCTTGGACACCTGTTCCAGTATAAACATCTGGCTGGCATGACTGATTAATAATTTTGCATTTTACATATCTAATACAATAATATTTAGTACCACTTGAATCAAGCAACCAATCTGAGCAGTCGCAGGTTGGACAGGCTGGATCCTTTACAGCGCATTTCCAAGCATATGCCGGATAGATTCGAGGGTGTGGCGTCTGGACGCATCTCTGGAGATTTGTGTCGTCTGAACAGACTGGCGTCAAGTCTTGACAATTTGTGTCGACGGTGCAGCATTGTCCGTTCGCCGTCGCCTGCCCGCCGTATATCGACGCCGTCTGACTTGGGCTGAGCACGACGTCATCAGAGCCCATGTCCAAATAGGCGGTTGCGGCCACGAGGGTCGTCACCAGCGTCCAAGTCCCAATGTGCCTGACCACGGCGACCTCCTCTCCAGTTGAAGGCTCTGGAAACCTGGCGATCCTAGAGGGAGCTACCATCCCGCCTAAGAACACGGATTTTTCCAATATCACACTGGACGCACCTCGTCAACAATAATCCCGGGTTCACTCCCGGTTTTTTCTGAGTTCGTTCTGTTTCTGCTGCCTGGGATCGGCCGACCGAGCGCAAGCCGCCTTGGTTTCATGCGTTCCGGAGGATCATCACCCGACGGATGAAGAGCCCTGTCGGACTCCCGGTTTCAGCGACGCAAGGCGCAGGTGCTCGCCGATGGTCCGGTCCCGCCGTCCCTCGTCCGCGGGGCCGTCCGCCGGCTGGTGTTCTTCGCCCAGCCGTTCATCGCCGCGCTGCCCAGCCCCGAGAGCCGCAGACATGCTCACACCGATCTCGCCGGGCTGCTCTCCAATGTCGAGCGCAACTGAGCGGAGAAGGAGATCGCCCCGAGGGGGGCGATCGGAGAGGGTCAGGCGAAGCCGAAGTCGCCGCCGCGTCCCTTGCCATCGCGCTCGAGCAGGATCAGCACTGTCGGCGTCGTCCCTTGCGCGGCGTTGAAGGGCGTCTCTCGGACGGGACGCCAGCCGTCGGCCAGCAGCGAGGGCAGCCCCTCAGCCCGCTCGGTGGCCTGGTCTCGGACGATCCGGCAGAGGCCGCTGTCGTCGAGGATGACGTAGAGCAGTTCGCTCTTGCGGTCCAAGGCGTGGCTCCTCGATCGCTCGGGGGAACGGTCGGGATCCGGGGAGCCGGCGGCGGCCCTCCCCCCGGATCCTCGTCCAGAGGAGGCGGCGATCGCCCCGGGTCAGTCGGCGACCTGGAAGATCGCCTCGATCTCGACGGCGATGTTCCCCGGCAGCGCGTTCGTGCCGACGGCGCTGCGGGCGCCGACGCCGGCGTCGCCGAAGACGTCCTTCATCAGGTCGGAGTAGCCGTTGATCACCTGGGGCTGCTGGGCGAACTCGGCGGTGCAGTTGACCAGGCCGAGGGTCTTGACCAGCCGGGTGACCTTGTCGAGCGAGCCCAGGTGGGCTCGGAGCGTCGCGAGGATCGCGAGGCCGACCTGGCGGGCGGCGGCCTGCCCGGCGGCCAGGTCGAGCTCGGCGCCGAGCTTGCCGGTGAACATCGAGCCATCGGGCTTCAGCGGGCCGTGGCCGGAGACGTAGAGCAGGTCGCCCTGCCGAAGCGCCGTCACGTAGGTGGCGACCGGCTTGGGGGCGGGGGGAAGCTCTAGCTTCAGCTCCTGGATGCGGGCGTCGGCTCCCATCGTCGTCTCGTCCTGGTTGGTGCGAGGTGTCGGTGCTCGGGGGATGCCCGGGTCCGGGAGGGGCCGGTCGGGCGTCGTCCTCGGTTCGGTGGATTCGGCCGTCGAGGCTACCGGCGAGGCCCCCGGGAATCAACCGGAGCGGCCGGCTCGGCGCCGAGTCGACCGCTCCGACCGCTCTGTTCCGCGATCGATCCGCCCGCGCCGGCCGGTCGGGCGAGGACCTCCCGGCTCCTCCGAATCGCCGACGAGGGGGGGACGCCGGACGAGTCGAGCGGCCGGGGGGCCTCCCCCCTTCGGGCCGGGCGTCAGGAGCCCCGGGCGCCTCGGTCGGCCGCGGTCTCGGCGAGGCGGGAACCGGCCTCGGGGAGCTCCTCGGGAGCGGACGATCGCCGGATCGCCCAGCGCGACAAGACCAGCGCCAGCGCGGCGATCCCGGCGCCGAGCCAGTACGGCGCCGACGGGCCGAGGCCCCCGAGCAGCTCGTTCGACGCCTGGTAGTTGACCAGCCTCGCCAGCGTCTGGGCCGACAGCAAGGCGCCGAAGATCGTCCCCTGACGGTCGGGGGGAACGCTGCGAGAAAGCAGCCCCGAGATCGTCGGCGCCGACATCCCCTGGCCGAACCCGACCAGCACAACCGCGAAGGCCAGGCCGACCGACTCCTCCGAGATCGCCAGCGTCGCCAGTCCTCCGGAGAGCATCACCAGGCCGGCGGGGATCATCCTCGCCTCGCCGAAGCGGGGGACGAGGCGGCGGATCAGCCCGCCTTGCATCAGCGCGCTGACGAATCCCAGGGCCGCGAACCAGTAGGCCGCGGTCCCGGCCGACCATCCCATCCGACGCTCCAGGAAGAGGCTGAACGTCCCCTCCAGGCTGGCGAACGACAGCACCAGCAGCGCTCCGAGCAGCACCAGCGGCCCGGCCCGACGGTCGCCGACGGCTCGGGCGACTCCGACCCAGCTCGGCGCCCGTGCGGCGGCCAGAGCCGGAGGCGGGCCGTCGGCTCCTCGCCCGGCCTCCCCCGCGAGGCCAACCGGGCGGGACTCAGGCAGCCAGACGAGGGTCAGCAGCCAGGCGATCGTCGAGAAGCCGGCGGCGACCAGGAAGGGGAGCCGGAGCTGCCAGACCGGGCCGATCGGCAGCGAGACGAGCACCCCTCCCAGCAGCGGGCCGAGCACGAAGCCCACGCCGAAGGCGGCGCCGATCAGGCCGAGCCCCCGGGAACGCTCCTCCGGCTTCGTCACGTCGGCGATGTACGCCTGGGCGACCAGGATATTGCCGCCGGAGATGCCGTCGAGCACCCGGCCCAGCAGCATCAGGAGGAAGGAGTCGCTCAGGCCGATCATCAGGAACGAGGCCGTCGTGCCGACCTGGCTGAGCAGCAGGATCGGGCGTCGGCCGAAGCGGTCGCTCAGGCGGCCGAGCACCGGGCCGGCGACGAGCTGGCAGAGCGGGAAGGCGGCCAGCAGGGCGCCGATCATCCGCTCGTCAAAGCCGTACTGCTCCGCGTAGCGGGGCAACAGCGGCATGACCAGCGAGAAGCCGAGCAGGTCCACCAGGACGATCGAGACAACGACCAGCAAGGGCGACATCGGCGGGGGGCGCTCCGTTGCGAGCGGTGGGAGGGAGCCGGGCCGGGTCAGACCGGGATGGGCCAGGTCGGATCGGGCCGGGCCGCGGGTCGGGGCCCGTCGGGCGATCGGGTCGGCGGGAGGAGCGTCGGTCGAAGCCGGCGGGTTCGGCGCTCAGGAGGCCTCGGGGAGGGGGACGTCGGGGGGAGGGTCGGCCCGAGACTCGGCCTCGGCGGCACCCAGCAGGGCCCGCTGGCCGGCGACCGAGGCAGCCGAAACCGCCAGCGCCGCCAGGTGGTAGCCGACGGCGGCCGAGATCGCCCCGACCCGGGCGATCTCCCATCCCGCCCCCGATCCTCCCCCCCAGGCCACGACCCAGGCCAAGGCCACCGGCAGGAGGCCCGCCACCGGGATCGGCGCGGATCGCCTCAGGTTGCGGGCCGACCGGGCGCGGAACCGACCGGAGGGGGAGGGGTCGAGCCGACGGATCCGGCCGTCGGCCAGGATCATCCGGAGTCCCCCCTCGAGGTGGACAACCAGGCAGGCCAGCGTCGCGGCCAGACCGATCAGGGAGAGCGGGCCGGGGAGGCTGGGATCCGGGGCCAGCACCGCCGCGACGGCCGTCGCCACCAGAAGCACCCCGGCGATCGCCGCCAGGCCAAGCTCGATCCGATGCACCTTCCCGGCCCCGGCAGGAGGAACGCCCTCCCCGGCCGGCCCCCTTGGCCGATCGAGGACGGCCTCCGGATGTCCCAGGGTACGCCCCCGGGGCCCAATCGGCAACGCTCACCCGCCGCTCGGAGCCCCGGCCCGGTATTTGCTCCTGGCCCACCGCGGCTTTCCCTTCGGGAATCGGAACTGCGCTGCGGTGATGTTGCCGCCTGCCCCCGTTGGCCCATCCATCGAGGACGCCATGACTGGACCCAACCACGTCCGAGAGATGGTCCACGACCTCCGGAACCGGCTCACCGCCATCGCCTCCGCGGCGATCGCGATCCGCAAGTCCAATTTCGACCCAGAGTTGAGCGAAGAGATGGTCGAGATCATCCGCAACACCATCGACCGAGCCACCGAGACACTCAACGGCCTGTCCCAGGAGTATCCCGGCGAGGAGCGCTGACCTTCCGGCCGACGATCGAGCGGATCGCCCCGGGAACCCGGAGTCCCGGCACCGAAGGCCCCGATCGCGAGCGGGCCCAGTCGGGTCGGGTCGGGGAAGGCTTCCAGCGTCAGCGGCGAGCTCGGGCCGAGCGGACGATCGGCGTCTCCTCCAGGCGGTCGAGCTGCTCCATGAATCGGGGGCGGTTGCGGTAGGAGGCCCGGATCGAGGAGAGCAGGTCCTCCCACTCGCTTGGCCGGCCGACCTCCCGGTAGAGCGGCCGGAGCTTCTTCAGGTAGCCGGCGGCCGACTCGTAAGCCGACACCTGGGCGTGAGGGAGCTGGGCATCGAGCGCGGCCCGGTAAATCTCGATCGCGCGCTCCGGGTAGGCCTCGGCCACCGCCCCGGCGACCTGGCTGGCATAAGCCAGCGCCCCTCCCCACCCGAACCCGGATCCGGACTGCTCCCGAAGGCGGTCGAACCAGCGGAGCCCCTCGTCGGGCTGCCGGGCGGCAATCGCCATCAGCAATAGGACATCCAGGCGGGGCCTCGGCCTGGGGTCGAAGCGACGGGACGCCGCGAAGGCCGGCAGCAGGGAATCGGGCACCGGGAGCTCCCGCTCCGACTTCGACCGGATATGCCGCTCGATCTTCGCGTCCCACTCGGACCGGCTCCCGAGCGGCCGGGAGGAGGCCGATCGGCGTCGAGGGGCCGGGGCGGACTCGTCGTCTTCGTCGTCAGGAGCCTCGTCGTCTTCATCCCAGGGGAAGATGCCGCCCTCGTCGTCGAGCTCGTCCCAGCGGGGGTCGTCTTCGGAAACGAGCGGCACTTCCCGGCCGTCGGCGACCGCCTCCAGGTACTCGGCGATGACCGCGACGGCGTGCTTGCAAGCGACGCCGACCGGACAGGAGCAGTCCGAGGTCAGGAGAGGACGGGACCTCGTCCCGTCGAGGGAGACGGTCGTGACGTCGTCCTGGGTGCCCCGGACCGAGGCGAGCAGCTCCGCCTCGCTGGAGATCCCCAGGTCCCGGACCCTCCCCCCGCGCTGGTACGACCGGCCGCGCTGGACCGACCGGCTGCCGGCCCAGCGGTCGAGATGCTCCCAGGTCAGGTCGGTCCACGAGGCCGCCGATCCCTTCCCGAGGGGCTTCGTCGGCTTCTCCTCGGTCGTCGCCGCCGTCTTGCTCGCGTTGTTCGAAGGCGGCGTCCCGCCGGATCGCGATGCCCTGGCCAAGGCGTCCTCCTCGCGACGCCGGGGCCAATCCATGCCGGCGCCTTCGGGATCGGATGCGAACCGAGCGTCCCGTCTCGGCCCGGGGCTCCCGCTCCGATTCTGACCGATCCGGACCCGGAGGGACAGAGCGTCGGCGGGCCGATCGTCAGCGGAGCAGCCTCGGCGCCGGCAGCGGCGGGTGGCGATCCAGCAGCAGATCGGCCGAGAGCGGGTCGTAGGGCTGGAAGAATCGGGTCGCCAGGCGGTGCGACCCGAGAGCGCATTCCTTTTCGAGGATGTAATAGCGGTTGTACGCCTCGATCCTCCGGTTCACCGGCCCGAGGTCCAGCCCCCGCACGAACCGGGACCACCGCCGGTTGAACCGCTCGACGCTCGCCGCCAGGTCGCGAGCCACGGCCCTCCTCCTCCGGCCCGGCGCCGGGGAGTCGGCCCAGGACGGATCGGGGGCGCCGGCGATCGGCCAGAGCGGGGCGACCGGCCCCTCCAAGACATCGTCCCAGTCGTCGGGGCCGGTCGCCACCGAGGCCCATTGCCGGAGGCGAAGGACGACCATCTCCAGCATCCCCGACCGAGCCCGGGCGCATCGGCCGTGCAGGCGTGTGATCGCGTCCTCCAGGTCCTGCCCGCGTCGGGAGAACGAGGGGGCATCGAACAGGCCGAGCATTTGCTGGATCTCGGCCTCCACGGAGCCGAGCGGGCCGGTCGCATCTTCGGGTTCGGGGCCGGTGTCGGACATGGGAGGCTCGAGGGAGGGGTGATCGGCCGGTGGAGGACCAGGGCGGCCCGATGGTCGAGGTCGTCGAGCGAACTCCTCGGAGGGGACCGGAGCGTCGCCGATCTCGCGTCGGGTCCCGGGGAGGAGGCCCTGGGGGAAGTCAGCCATCGCCCCCGGGCCCGGGCTCGACCCGGAGCTCATCCCAGCGGGCAAGCCAGGCGAAGCGGGCGCCAAGCGCGATGGCCGCGAGCAGGGCGGCGTCGATCGTCCGTCGGATCAGGGCTCCCGGCCTCCAGGCCCCCGGGGGGGCGGCGTCGGGGAGGTGGTCAGCGCGTTGAGGCTGCGGCGGTAGTGCCAGGTCTGCCACTGCCGGCCGAACTGATCGGTGCGCTGCTCCCAGGCCTCGGCCGCGGCCTTCAGGGCGTCGGCGGGAGTCGCCTCGCCGGCCGAGGCCGAGGCGACGGCGCGGTCGAGGTCGGCAAGGTAGTCGGACGCCCCGGGGATGCGGAGCCCGACCACGACGCGATCGGCCAGGAAGGTCTTCGCCACCGCGTCGGACCAGTCCCGGCGGCTGAGCCCCGGCAGCTCGGCCCCTTGTGCGCTCCCCTGCCCGATCAGGGGGGACCGCACGGGGACTCCCGGGACTCGGGGGTCGATGCGGAGTCGGGCAGCGGTGTCGGGCTCGATCAGGTACCGGGCGAAGTCCTCGGCGGCGGCCGGCTCGGCCGAGTCGGCGGAGACGCCCACCAGCCAGCCGCCGCCGTCGGGCAGGTAGCCGGGCCGGTTGGGCGGGTCGGCCGCGTCGTAGGCCCCGCGCAGGGGCTCGAACATCCGAGGGGAGCCGGGCAGCCGGGCCACGCCCACCTCGGCCTCGTCCCCTGGTTCCAGCCAGGAGCCGGCGTGGTCGGCCCGGTCGATCAGCAGGGCCGCCTCGCCGGCTCGGAACGCGGCTCGGGCCGCCTCCGCGTCGAACCCGGCCATCCCCTCGGGGCCGGCGTCGCGGAGGGCGACCAGCGCCTCCATCGCCTCCTCGAAGGGAGGAGACGAGAGCCGGGGAGCCATCGAGTCGGGGTCGAACAGGAACGAGTAGTTGTCTCGGTGCAGCCCCAGGGCCGCCGCCCGGGCCAGGAACGTCTCGGCCCCGAGCCGCTCGGCCTCGTCGGCGCCGAGGGCCAGCGCGATCCCCGCCTCGGGCTCGCCGTCGCCGTCCCAGTCGCGGCCGTGCAGGAACCGGGCGAGGGCATCGAGGTGTTCCCAGGTCTCGGGGGCCTCCAGCGCGACGCCCGCCGCCTCGGCCTCGGCCCCAAGGCGATCGGTCTGGAACGCCGAGGCCCGGTAGGCCAGCACCAGGGCCGAGCCGGCGATCGGCAGCGCCACGCGATCCCCCCCGTAGCGGGAGACGGCCTGCCGGTACGGCTCGACGATCTGGTCGAACGCCAGGCCGTCCTCGGGGGGGGCGTCGGCCGTCGGGTCGTCCTCACCCTCCTGCCCTCCCGAGGAGGGGGGCGGGGGGGAAACCAGGGCCTCCGGCAGGGTCCGGAGGCCCTCGGCGACCATCTCGCCGAGGAGGTCCCCGGGGAAGACGAGGACGTCATACCCCGAACGAGCGCCGGGGTCGGCCTCGGAGGCGCTGTCGGCCGAGGTGATCGAGACGGATCCTCCCCGGCGGCGTTCCCATTCTCCCCGGCGGTCGTCCAGGGCCTCGGCCAGTTCGGGGGCCCCGAGCACAAGGACCGACAGCGCGACCCCCGCGTAGGGCTCGACCGGCTCGGCCGGCACCCCGCCCCGTCCCCCGCAGCCCGACACCGTGATCGCCCCGGCCGCCAGCGCGACCATCGCCGAGTTGACCCATCCCCGACCGCTTCCGATCGCCATGCGTCGCGCCCGCCCCGTCTCCCCGAGCCCCGCCGCGCCGCCCCTCGCGACCGCCGGCCGGGCCCCGGGCCTCAGACCGATCCGTTCCGATCCGACCATCGTATGCCGGCGCCCGGAGCCGGTCAAACCGACGCGCCCCGTCGTCTCGACGCCACAAGGGTTTTGACACCGCCCGACCAATTCCGAATAAAGGAATGGGTGAGCCGGCCCGTTGGACATCGTTCCCCGTCCGCGGCGGAGGTCGCGGGAGAGGGAACGGCGATCGGGGGCCGCTCGCGAGTCGGAGGCGGGCCTCGACGATCCCCGACGCGTCTCGAACCGCTCCCCGAGGAGCAAGGATCCCGGTCATGGCGATCCGAGTCGTCTGCCCGTCGTGCGGCCGGCGCGGCAAGGTGCCCGACGCCGCCCGAGGGGCCGCCATCCGGTGCCCGGCCTGCGGCGTCTCCTCCCCCTTCGGCTCCCTCTCCCCCGTCGACCTGCCCGAGCCGGCCCCGGTCCCCCTCGTCGAGCCCCCCCCCTGGCAGTCGAAACGGGGAGTCGAGGACAGCGGCCTCGTGGTCGTCCCGCCGCCGAGAGCGGCATCGGGTCCGCTGCACATCGCCCTGGGCATCTGCGGGTTGGTGATGCTGGGGATGCTCGGGATCATCATCGACCTGACCCGGGATCGCGACCGCACGCCCGACGGCTCCTCGGTGGCCTCGGTCGCCGAGGAGCCCCGGCCGGCCGACCCGGCCCCCGCCTTCCTGCCGGGAGAGCCGCTCGGGGGGCCCGGCGGCGGCGGGCCGGAGGGGATCGCCCCCGTGGCGGGGGAAGCCATCGAGCCGGATCGGGCCGACGCCGACCGGCCAGCGCCGGTCCCCGCCGCCCCGGTCCAGCCGCCGGCCGAGGTCGCTCCGGTCGACCTGCCCGGCCGGGCGCTCTCGACGGCCGAGATCGTCGAGCGTTGCGAGCCCTCGGTGGCGCTGATCGAGGGGGCGATGTCCAGCGGCACCGGCTTCCTCGTCGGGCCGGGCCTGCTGGCGACCAACGCTCACGTCATCGAGTCGGAGCTGATCGCCTCCCTCCAGGTCCGCTTCCCCTCCGCTCCCGGGGGCCAGGCCGGGCCGATGCCCGCCGAGCTGCTGTTCGAGGACCGGGAGCGCGACCTGGCCTTGCTCCGGGTGCCGTCGAGCCTGCCGCCGCTGGTCGTGGCGGCCGAGCACCGCTACATCAAGGGGGAGGACGTGACGGTGATCGGCAACCCGGGCGTCGGCGGCGAGCTGATCCTGGAGAACGCCATCAGCAAGGGGGTGATGAGCAGCCGGGCCGTCATCGACGGCCAGGAGTACATCCAGCTCGGCATCGCCATCAACCCGGGCAACTCCGGAGGCCCGGTCTTCGACGCGAGAGGGGAGGTCATCGGCGTGGCCACGCTGAAGACCGCCGAGGAGGAAGCGCTCGGCTTCTGCATCCCCGTGGCGGACCTCAACCGCGCCCTCGATCGGGTCCGCCACCAGGGCGAGGTGGACGCCCGGCTCGCCGCCGCCCGGCACCGCCCGGGGGCGCTGTTCCACCTGCTGGTGACCGCCGGCGCCATCCACGCCGTGGGGCTCGACCGCCATGTCATCGCCTGGAACGACGCCCGGGGCGGGTCGATCCGCCAGCTCATCGCGGCCGACCCCGAGCTGGCCAAGCTCCGCGAAGGGCTCGACGCCTTCCACAGCACCGTCGAGGAGCCCCTGGAAGACGAGGGCCGCCGCCTCCGCCTCGACCCCGACGTGCCCGACGACGTGAAGGATGGCGTCACCCGTCTGGCCGCCAGCTACGCCCAGTTCCGCCAGATCCTCTCCCGCCCCCCCGACGACTTCGGCACGCTGCTCCGCCGCGTCTCCTCGGCCGAATCGACCCACCTGGACCTGACCCGGGCCCTCGGCCGGAGGCTCGACATCGAGGTCGACGAGAACCTGCTTGCCGCCCTCGCCCCGCTCCAGGTCGAGTCCAGCGGCGGGGGCCGAGCCTTGCAGGACATCCCCAACAGTTTCCCCGAGGTTCCCCCCGGCTTCGGCTCCTTCCGCGAGCGCTTCGGCGTCCCGAACATCCCCCGGTCGCCCCGCATGAGTCCCCACGGCCAGTTCGTCCCCAACTTCCCGTGAGAGCCCCCCGGCCGGGCGAACGGGAGCTGGATCCGGGCCGAGCACCGTTCGGGACCATCCGGACGGCCCCCACCACCCGACGGGGACCGCGGCGGAATCCCCCCCGCTCGGCCGAGCCTCCAGAGCTTCAGGTCGGCGATCCCCCGCCCGATCGTTCCCCCAGAACACACCGGCCGACCGGGTGAGGAACACCGCGAGACCGCCGTTCCTCGGGGCACGACGCGCGGGTCCTCGACCACCCGGCAACCCGGCTCGGGGCTGCCATCGCCCGGATGTTGGAATTATGATGAACAGCACCGGCCCGGACCCGATCCCGGGCCGGACGACCGCCGAGCCCGCCCCCGCCCCCCCCCCGATCGACCCCCGCCGGAGCCTCCCCGATGAGCCCACCATGCCCGAACGGGCCCGAGCGCCGGGCCGGAGCCCGAGCGATCGCAGCGATGATGTTCCTGGTCGTCTTGCCGGCATCGACCCGGGCCGACTGGCCTCGGCACCGGCTCGACGGCGCCTTCCCTCCCGGCGGCAGGGCGGGCGAGTCGGTCGAGATCCGGCTCATCGGCGGCGACCTGGACGCGGTTGAGGGGCTCTGGTTCGACCACCCCGGCATCGAGGCCGACCGGATCGAGGGGGACGAGAAGCCGCCGAGGTTCCGGGTGACGATCGCGCCGGACGCCCCGATCGGCCTGCACGACGTCCGGGCCGTCGGCCCGCTCGGCGTGAGCAACCCCCGGGCGTTCGTCATCGGCGATCGGCCCGAGGCGGTCGAGGCCGAGCCGAACAACAACCCGGGGGAGGCGGGGCCAATCGCGATCGGCTCGGTCGTCAATGGCCAGATCAACGGCGCGACGGATGTCGACTGGTTCACCTTCAACGGCCGGGCCGGCCAGCGGGTGCTCATCCGCCTCGATGCCTTCCGCCTGGACGGCACCCTCGACGGCGAGGTCCGCCTCTTCGACGCCAGCGGCCGAGAGCTGGCCTACGGCCACGACGACCTCGGCCAGGATCCCTTCGTCGACGCCACCCTGCCGGCCGACGGCACCTATCGCATCGAGGTTCGCGACGTTGTCTATTCCGGAGCCCCCGCTCACCTCTACCGCCTGACCCTGCACGACGGGCCGCATGTCGACGCGGTTGTGCCCCGGGCCATCGCGCCGGGAGAGACGGCGACGGTTTCGCTGCTCGGCCGGAACCTGGGCGGCGAGCCGACCGGGACGCTGCTGCCGGACGGGCTCCCCCTTGAACGCCTGGAGGTGACGATCACCGCCCCTCCCGAGGCCGCTTTCGACCCCGACCGGCCGGGCGTCGGCCACCAGAGCAGCGCCGGCGGCGGCGTCGCCGGGTTCTGGTATACCTTCGAGAATGATCGAGGAACCGCCGAGCCCGTCTTCATCTCCCAGGCACTCGCCCCGGTCGTCGTCGAGCAGGAACGCGGGACCGGCGGCGCCCCCCCGCGGCTGGAGCCGCCTTGCGACGTCTCGGGAGACTTCCTCGAGGTCGGCGACGCCGACTCCTATCGCTTCGAGGCGAAGAAAGGCCAGGTCTGGATCATCGAGGTCTTCGCCGATCGGATCGGCTCCCCTGTCGATGCGAGCCTGCTCGTGCAACAGATCCGGGAGGACGGCAGCGTCGTCCGAGACATCGGCGAGGCCGACGACCTGGGAGACCCCGGCACTGGTCCCCGGTTCGGCACCGGCACGGTCGACCCGATCCTCCGGTTTCAGGCGCCGGAAGACGGGCTCTATCAGGTCTTCGTCGGCGACCTGTTCAACGCCACGGTCCCGGCGCCGGGAGCCGTCTACCGGCTGGTCATCCGCCCCGAGCGGCCGGACTTCCTCCTCTTCACCGCCCCCAGCGATCCCGGAAGCCCCGAGGGGGTCACGCTCCATGCCGGCGGCCGGGCGACGGCCTCCGTGCTGGCCCACCGGCTCGACGGCTTCGCTCGGCCGATCCGGGTCGAGGCCGAGGGCCTGCCGGCGGGCGTCTCGGCCGAGCCGGTGGTGATCGCCGCCAACCAGGCCGTCGCGCCGATCGTCTTCGCCGCCTCCGACGGGGCACCGCCCAAGCTCGGCACCGTCCGCCTGGTCGGCCGGCCGCTGGCCGAGGACGGCTCCCCCGCCGACGGGCCGGCCCGGGTCGCCGTCGCCGGCTCGATCACCCGAGGCCCGGCCCCCGTCGCCCCGGCCCGGGTCACCCGAGGCCTGGTGCTCGCCGTCCGCCCCGACGCTCCGATCCTGCTCTCGGCCTCCCCCTCGGAGGTGGTCGTCTCCCAGGGCGAGCAGGTCGAGCTAACGGCCCGGGTCGCCCGACGCCCGGGCGTCGAGGCCGAGATCCAGGTGTCGGCCGACGCCCTCCCCAACAACGTCGGCGCCGACACCCCCAAGATCGAGAAGGACAAGGACGAGGCGACGCTCACGCTCACCGTCCCCGGCAACGCCGAGCCCGGCATCTACACCGTGCTGCTCCGAGGCACCGGCAAGGTCTCCGTCCCCGACCCAGTCAACCCGGGACAGGCCCGCGAGGTGGACCTGAATGAGCCGTCGAACCCGATCACGCTGACGATCACGAAGAAGTAACCCCCGATCGCATGAACAGGACTCGCATCATGAGACTGCGTCCGACGCTGGCCGCGCTGCTCGCCACCACGATGGCCGCCGGCCTCGCCCGGTCCCAGGACGGCCCGATCGAGCCGCTCGTGCCCGATCGGGAGGAGCCGGTGAGCTACATCACCGAGGTGATCGACGTGCTCGACGCCCGCTGCTCCGGCTGCCACAACTCCGCCCTGGCCGAGAACGGGCTGAACCTGGAGGAGGTCGCCCTGATGCTCGAGGGGGGCGACTCCGGCCCGGCGATCGTGCCCGGAAACGCGGACGAGAGCCTGCTGTTCCAGATGGCCGCGCACCGGGTCAAGCCGTTCATGCCTCCGGTCGAGGATAGCCTGGACCCGATGACCCCCGAGGAGCTGGGCCTGCTGAAGCTCTGGATCGACCAGGGGGCGAAGGACGACACGGCCGAGATGCTCGCCGCGATGGACTCGGACGCCGAGGCGATCACGCTCGGCGAGCTGCCGCCGGGGGTCAACCCGGTGCTGGCGGTCGACCTGACCGCCGACGGCGGCGCGGTCGCCGTCGGACGGGCGAACGTGGTCCAGGTGTTCGACCCGAGGTCGGGCCTGGAGGTCGTCCGCCTCGGCGGCCACCAGGACCTGATCCAGTCGGTTCGCTACAGCCCCGACGGCTCGAAGCTGGCCGCGGGCAGCTACCGGATCGCCACCGTCTGGGAGGCTCCCGTCGGCTCCCTGGCGAAGGCGTTCGAGGGCCACTCGGCGAAGGTCAACGCCGTGGTCGCGTCGTCGGACGGGAAGACGATCGTCTCCGGCTCCGAGGACGGCTCGATCCGGATCTGGGACGCCGCCGAGGGGGCCCAGACCCGGCAGATCGACCAGCCGGGCAAGGCGCCGGTGCTGGCCCTCGCCCTGGCTCCCGACGCCTCGGTCGTCTCGGCGACCGCGCCGGACGGGATGGTCCGGCTCTGGAACGTGAATGATGGCGCGATGATCGGCGAATGGAAGGCGCACGAGGGCCCGGCCCGCGCCGTCTCGTTCGTCGGGCCGGGCGGGGAGCGGCTGGCCTCGGCCGGCGAGGACGGGATCACCCGGATCTGGTCGCTCCCCGGCGGCCCCTCCTCGGCCCCGGCCGAGGGGGCGACGCCGGTTGAGCTGGCCGGGCACGAGGGGGCGGTGCTCGCCTTGGCCAGCTCGCCGGGCGGGTCGCTGCTCGTCACCGGGGGAGCCGACGGCTCGGTGCGGCTCTGGAACCCCGAGTATGGCTGGGAGGTCCGGTCCATCGAGGCGCACGACGGGCCGGTCCGGGCGCTGGCGATGGCGCCGGACGGCGAGGCGCTGCTCAGCGGCTCGGACGACGGCACCGTCCGGCTCTGGTCAGTGCGAGACGGCTCCCCCGGGTCCGGGCTGACGGGCCTGGACGGTGGCGTCCGAGCCGTCGCCTTCTCCCCGGGAGGAGATCGCGTGGCCGCATCGGGCTCAACGGGCCTGAAGGTCTGGGAGGCGGGCACGGGGGTCGGCGTGGTGGCCTTCGGGCACGTCTCGGCCGACAAGCCGGGCCAGGCGTCTCCGGTCAACGCGCTGGCGTTTGCTGGAGACGGGACGATCGCCTCCGGCGCCGACGACTCGACGCTGAAGCTCTGGACCTTCTCCGGCCGCTGGGCCCCCTCGGCCACCCTCGGGCCGCACACCTTCCGCGTGCTGGCGATCGACTTCAGCCCGGACGGCACGCTCATCGCCACCGGCGGCGGCGCGCCGGCCGGCTCCGGTGAGGTGAAGCTCTGGGACGCGGCCTCCGGCTCGCTCCTGCTCGACCTGCCGGAGCTGCACTCCGACACCGTCTTCGGCCTCCGCTTCCGCCCCGACGGCTCCTTCCTGGCCAGCGGCGCGGCCGACAAGTTCGTGCGCGTGGTCGCCGTCCCCTCGGGAGAGTTGACGAAAACCTTCGAGGGGCACACCCACCACGTCATGTCCGTCGACTGGAACGCCGACGGCACCCAGCTCGTCAGCGGAGGGGCCGACAAGGTGCTGAAGTTCTGGGACTTCGAGAAGGGAGAGCAGCTCCGCACCGCGCAGGAGGCCGGCAACCAGGTGACCTCCGTCCGCTGGATTCCCGGCAAGGACGAGGTGCTCGGCGCCTCGGGAGACAAGACCGTCCGCGTCTGGAACGCCGGCAACGGCCGCATCCAGCGCTCGCTCAACGGCCCGACCGATTACGTCCACGGCGTCGACTGCTCGGCCGACGGCACGATCGTCGTCGCCGGCGACGACACCGGCGCCGTCTTCTTCTGGCGGAGCGACACCGCCCAGCCCTTCCGCACGATCGCCCCTCCCGAGGGCGATCGGCCGGAGCCGGAGTTGACCGCCGGGACGCAGGAGTAAGACCGGCCCGGCGGAGCGGCCCGTCATCGATCGGGTCGCCCCTGGCCGATGGCTGAATGGCGCCGGGCGACGGGCCGGCCCGGATCGAGATCCTCGCATCCGATCCGGGCCGGCCCGTCGCCTGTTGGTGTCATCCGGCCGCTTGGCGACCGGACGATCACAACACCCTCCGCGATGATCCGTCGTCAGCTCAGCCCGGCAGCTTCTGATAGCCGGGCGTGACCTCGGAGACATTCGGCGAGAAGTCGGCCTCGGCCCGGCCGGTGACGACGTTCAGGCCGCCGATGAGCAGGCCCTGGTACTTGGGGTTGGTCCAGACGTCCTCTCGGTGGCCCATCGAGGTGTAGAAGACTCGGCCGTCGCCGAAGCGCTTGACCCAGGTATTGGGGTAGTCGGGGCGCTCGTAGTCGTTGGCTCGGCCGCTCCGCATGCCCTCGGTGAGCTGGACCATGATCGCGTGGATCTGATCGGACATGTTGCGGAAGGCATACCATTCGTCGTTGATCTCGAACTCCGAGCCGAAGGCCCCGGCGCCGGGGAAGCCCTCATCGACGACGCGGAGCCTGGCGACTTGTTGCGGCCCGTGGGAGATGAACTCGCCGCCGATCATCTCGATGTAGGGCGTGGGGCCCTCACCCGGGGGGCTGTGGAAGGTGTCGGTGGCGCAGTGGATGCCAACGAACCCCTTGCGGCCGGACCGGATCGCCTCGAGCAGGGCGTCTCGGCCCTCGGGGGACATCGGCGGCATGGTGTCGGTGCCGGGCTGGGTGAGGTCGCCGGTGGTGTAGAAGACGAAGGCGTCCCACTCGTCCAGGCGGTCGGGCTGGAACAGGCGGCCGTCCTTGGAGGCGGTCACGTCGAAGCCGTGCTCCTTGCCGATCTCGATGAGGATCGTCTCGGCGTGGGCCAGCTCGTCGCCCGCCCGGGTGATGACCGAGTGCTGGAAGCCGGCGCTCTTGGTGAAGAAGAGCACCTTCTTGCGGTCGCCGTCCTGGGCGCCGAGCAGCGTTCGCGAGAAGGCGGAGGCGCCCAGGGCGGCGGCCCCGGAAGCCATCAGCATGCGGCGACGGTTCAGGATCATGGTCGTTGCTCCCGGTCGATGTCGCGCCGATTAACGAGGGGAGGGAGGAGCCGGCGGCCGGCCGAGGGGCCGGCCTTCGGTCGCATGATACCCCGGCTCGGGGGCGTCGCCAGGGGGGAGCGGCGGCGGCCGGGGGGAAAATCGCTTGTCCCCCTGGGACGATCCGGGTAACCTCCAGTGCTCCATCACGGAACGCCGACACGTCGCCGGCCCGTCCCGGCGGGAGCCGGCGGCCCGGAGGGCCAACTGCGATCGGATCGATCGGGACGATCCTCCGGATAGACCCCTCTCGTCGAGTCGAGCAACCGACCGCCCGCGGTCGGGGAGATACGGATGTCGCTACCTGCTTCGACCCTGCCGCCCTCCGTCGACCTCGGCCAGTTGGACCGGCTCTGCACCTCGATCCGCGGCAAGCTCCAGTTCATGGACTACCTCGTCCGAGCCGCCGTGGCCGACGTCGAGCGTTTCGAGGGCGAGTCCGATCCGGGCACCCGGATCTTTCTCCGCCAGCTGATCGAGATGCACGCCTCGAACCTGGCCGTCGAGTGCGAGAACATGCGGCTGGTGGGCGAGCTCTGCGGCGCGCTCGAGTCGCTCGTCAACGCCGACCACGGGCACTCCCCCAACGGCTTCGGATCGGAGGACGCGGCATGAGTTCCCGCACCGTCGAGTCCCCCGGCCCGGCCAACGGCGTCCGCCCCGCCGGCTCCGGACCCGGCTCCGGGCCGCGCGAGGCCGATTCCCGAGGCGCCGACCGCCTCGCCCCGGCTGGCGGTTCCCCCGAGTTGCACCGCGCCCTCGCCGAGGTCAAGGGGCAGGCCCAGTTCCTCCTCTACCTCGCCGACCAGATCGAGGAATCCCTCCAGCAATTCGCCGAGGACCAGTCCGACGCCTCGCACGCCGCCTTCCTCTGCAAGGTGCTCAGCATGTACTCCAGCCAGCTCGAGCTGAAGTACCAGAGCCTCGGCGAGCGCGTCGCCGAAACCTGCCAGGAAGTCTACCTCACCGTCCGAGAACGCGACGCCGGCTGACTCCCTCCGACCGAAGCCCGGCCCGAGCCGGTTCCTCAACCGCCTCGCCTCGGCGGGTCCGATCGATTCCCGGCCCGGCCCAGAGCGGGGCGAGGGCCGGCGCCTCCGCTCCGGAATCAGCCCCGTCCACCCGGTGATTTCCCCGCGCTCCGGCACGCATCCTGGTCGCCCCGGCCGGGACGCCGGGGACGCCTTCCCACCACTGAGGTCCCGGAAGGGCCCGGCCAGCAAGGCCCCTCATCGCAGGATGCCCGAGGTTCGTCGCGTCCCTGACCTTGCCGATCGGGACCGCCTCGGCGCCGAGCACCACCTCCCCCGGATCCCGCCGGATTCCTCACCGGACGGCCTTCGAGGGCACGATCCCTCCCGAAGGGGCCGGGAGGCCGGGACTGAATCGAGCCCCGCATCGAGATCGAGATCGAGATCGAGATCGAGCGTCTGTCGGGGCTGGGGGCGAGACACCCCCATCCTCCCCAGCCCCACCTCGTGCGTCGGTCCGATCGGGATGGATCAGTAGGGTGTATAGATGTAGGGTCGATCCGGGTAGGCCTCCCGGAGTTGATCGCTCAGCTCGGCGACCTCGGAAGGCTCGATCGGGCGCGTCTTCTTGAACAGGTAGACTTCGATCCCCTGCTCGATGGTGAACGTCTCGGGGAGCCGCTCGAAGGCCCGGGCGATCCCCGTCCCTTCCAGGAAATGCCTGGCCGGGATGCCGACGATCCGCTGGTCGGACGGGTCGAGGTGGTACTGGATCGGCGACGCGACGACGACCAGGTCCGCCTGGAGGAGTTCCCTGGGGAAGCTGTTCGTCTTGTCGACGATGCACCACCGGCCAATCACCCGGTTGGCGGAGGGGAACGGCATCCGCAGAGAAGGCCCGGCGTGGATCAGGTGATCGGCCGAGATGGAGATCGAGGAGGCCAGGACGTAGACCTTGCCGTCCGTCCCGGCGAGATGCTCCTCGATCGCCGAGTTCAGCCGGATGAACGCGTCCAGGTCGTGCCGAACCAGGGGTTGGCAGCGCTCGGGCAGGAGGCCGGCGATCGGTTCGATCAACGGCCGGGCGGCGCCGCAGTACGTTGGCACCGAGACAGTGAGCCCGATCGCCAGCAGCCCGCCCAGCCAGCCGGCCCGGAGCGTCCGGTTCGGCAGCAGGCCGGCGATCCTCGTCGCGGCGACGCAGCAAACCAGCAGGTAGCCCGGAAGGAGCATGTACAATTGATGCATCATCAGGAACTGGATCCGGAAGAACAGGGCGACGATGAGGACCGCCTGCGCCCCCACGAACAGGCTCATCCGGCGGGTCGATCGGCCCGCCGCGAGGTACAGGAGCGAGGCCACCCCGAGGAGCGTCGGCAGCCACCCGAACGGCCGGAACGAGAGCGTCAGGTTGCCGATCAGCCCTCCTCCTCGGTTGTAGGCGGAATAGATGTCGGCGAAATCGGTTTCCAGGACCCGTCGGACCATCGGCATCGCGAGGCCCGCCAGGACCGCGAACGCGACCAGCCCCATGACCGGCACCGGCAGGGTCAGCCGGGCGAGGCGACGCCAGTCGAAGCCGTTCCTCCGCAGGTCCATCACGGCGAGCACGGCCCGATCCAGCGCCGAGATGGCCAGGAACGCGACCACCCAGTACGCATACCATCTCCGGAAGATGAAGAGCCCCGCCAGCAACACCCCGATCGCGAAATAGGCCGGATGATAAGAGCGCCGATCCGTCGAGGAGAAGTAGAGCCAGAGCACGACCAGGGCCATCGCCATCCCACCGGCCTCGGGATACCCGCGCAGGATGGGAACCCAGAACGCCGGCAGCAGCAGCAAGGCCGCGGCGGGCACCAGCTCGAGCCACCACCCCGCCCGGGCCGACTCCCGCTCGCTCCAGAAGCCGCGGACGAGGATCATCAGCCCGAGCAGGCAGGCTCCCCCGTAGATGTTGGTCACCGCCAGTTCGTAAGACAGCCGGCTTTCCCCCGCCAGCCGCATCCAGGTCCCCAGAGGGACGGCGGCCAGGAGGTTCTGGTCCTTCGTCCGGATCGTCTCGAAGACCTCGCCGATGGACCGCCAGAACGACTGGGACTGGAGCGACATGTACTGTCTCGACCACTCCCACCAGCCGGCGCCGTCGTAGTAGTAGAGGAACTGCTCATTGTTGACGAAGAGCGCGACGCCCAGGTTGGCGACGAACAGGAACCCGAGCACCCCGACGACCGACATCACCCCCAGCGGCCGGATCGCCGGGGCGGCTCTCCCCGACGGGCGGGTGGAGGGATCGGCGCCGGGCTCGCCGAGGAGCGGGCGCTCGCCGACGAATCGGTCATGGGGGAAGACCGCCGACCGCTGGCGTCCGGTTCTGGAGATCATCGCGTCCGTCCTTGGAGGATCGAGGCGCTCGCGTCGCGGATCCGGTGCGACGCCGCCGACCCGAAAAGGAATCGGCGATCAAGGAGCGGCAGGCGCTCCCGTGCATAAGTATACGCCGGCTGATCATCTTGAGAATCGGGCGACCGGTCAAGAGGAACCGGCCGGCCGGCAACGCGAGCCGAGGAGGCCAGGGCGGGTGGGAATTCCTCCCCAATTCCGCCGGCCTCCGGCGAAGGAGACTGGAGGACGGGAGCCGTTGACCGGGCGGGCGGGAGGGAGGGAGGATGGGAGGACCGGGTCAGGACCGGTGGGCGGCGCGTCCAGCGGTCGCCGGGCGGGGCCGGCGCCGGAACGGCCGGGAGAGGCCGAGGCGGAGGATCACCTCCAGCGCCCGGATCACCTCCAGCGTGTTGATCTTCGACTGGCCGGCGCGGCGGTCCTCGAAGATGATCGGCGTCTCGCCGATCCGGCAGCCGACGAGCCGGCACCAGTAGAGGATCTCTTCCATGAACGAATAGCCGCGCGACTGGACCTGGTCGAGGTCCAGCTCGGCCAGCTTCGAGACGCGGTAGCAGCGGTAGGACCCGCTGTTGTCCTTCGAGGGGAGCCCCAGCAGCAGCCGGGCGTAGGTGTTGATCCCCCAGCTCATCAGCCGTCGCCGGGCGTTGAACATGCCGCTGTCAACCCCTCCGCCGGGGACGTAGCGAGAGCCGATCATCACGTCATAGCGGTCCATCCCGGCCAGCAGATCGGGGATGAACCGGGGCGGGTGGCTGAAGTCGGCGTCGAGGTTGATCAGCTGGTCGTAGCCTCCCCGGATGGCGAAGCGCATCGCCTCGAGGATCGCCGTGCCGAGCCCCTGCTTGCCGGAACGGTGGAGGACATGAACATCGGGCAGTTCCTCGGCCAGCGCGTCGGCGACTCGGCCGGTGCCGTCCGGGGAGTTATCGTCGATGACGAGGAGGTCGGCGTGAGGGGCATAATGGCGGATCGCTCGGACCAGGGGGACGAGGTTCCCGGCCTCGTTGTAGGTGCAGAGCGACACGACCAGGCGCGGAGGCCGGCTCTCCCCGGGGCTCGATGGTGATGGTGAGACGGTCATGTCGGGTCCGGGACGGCTCGGGGCCGACCGGTGCGTCCTCGCCGCCGATCGGGTCGGAACGCGGACGGGGGCAAGTCCGGCCATGAGACACTTCCTCTCCTGGGGCACCCTAGCATAATCCGAGGCGATCGAATCGCGGAACCCAGTCGCCCGGACGAGCCGGCCCGGTCGATCGTCGGGACGAGGATGGGGGAAGGACAGGTGCCGCCCACCGGGGCCCGGGCCTGGGATCCGGAGGATTGGTCCGGATCGCCCGCCGAGGCCACTTGCGCGAGGTCCCCCCGCGGGATCGAGGGGCACGGGAGCATCATTTGGCAACGCGCGACGGCACCTGCCCTCCCGAGCGATCCCGCCCCCCGCGAGGGGCGGGAGGTCGCGTCTCCTTGGTACTCGTTATTCGGCGAACGGTCCAGCCACGTTGAGCCATTCCGGTACGGGCGGCCGGAGACGCCCTCGGGGTGCTCCTCCCCCGGTCGCCCCCGGCCGGCCCGGCCCCGGTTGGTTCATTCCGCGTCGCTGGACGAGCCGAGGTGCGAGAAGAGGCGGCTATAGGGGGCGAACTCCTGGCCCGACTCGGCCCGGACCTGCGCGGGGCGCCGGCCTCCCCCCCCTCCCTCTCCCCCGGCTCCGGCGACCGCATTGTCCCCGAGGACGTCCAGGCCGCATTCCGGGGCGGCGTCGCTTCCGGGATCGGCGGCCCAGGACACCTCCCGGATCGCTCGGGACCACTCGGATCGGGCCTGGATCGCCGCGTAGGGATCCGAGATCGCCTCGGTCGTCGGCTCGGCCGGTTCCTCCTCCACCGAGACTTCCCGGAGAGCCGGGCCGGAGGAGCCGGACCGCCGGGCCTCGGCCGGAATCGCTCCCGGCTCCGAGGTCGGCTCGGGGGAGGGCTCATCCCCCTCGGCCCAGCCGACTTCGATCAGGCCGTCCTCGAACCGGAGGGGAGGCCTCACCTCCCCCAGGCTCGGTGAAGGGACCGCCTCGATCCGGGGCGATCGGAGTGACTCGGGAGCCTTCGGGGACGAGCGGGCCGGGGAGGAGTCCTCGGAGCGATCCGGGGAGGGCCGCCAGACCGGGGAGGGCACCGGGGAGATTGGAGCGGCCGGCTCGATCGGCGACGACAGCCGATCCGACAGCCGGATCAGCCTTCCGGGGTTGCCCAGAGACCGGGCGTGCAGCGCCTCGATCTCGGATCGGGACCACTCCCGACCGGGAGCCGCCGCTCGGAGCAAGCTGCCGGCCTCCTCCGCGTCGATAGGGCCGAGCCGGACGTGACCGGCCAGCCGGGCGTCGAGCGACTCCCAGGCCCGCTCCCGGATCCGGAACGCCAGGCCCGTCCGGCCGACCAGCACCATGCCGGCCGGGCCGTCCGGGCGGCCGAGGCGGTTGGAGAGCAGGCGGAACTCCTCCAGGGCGGCGTCGGAGGCGTTCTGGGCCTCGTCGAGCACGAGGACCCAGCGGCGGCCCTCCTCGGCTTGCTCGGCCAGCTCCTCGGCGAGGGTCGAGCGCGGGTCGGGATCGGTCGCGGCGTCGGCCCGGCCCAGGGCCCGGAGCATTCGGCGAACCAGGGCGAGCCCGTCGTCGGACGGCGCGGCGTCGATCCCCAGCCACCGGCCCAGGCCGTTCGGCTGCGCGGCGAGGCACCGCCAGGTCCAGGTCTTGCCCGAGCCGGCCTCCCCGGTCAGCAGCACCGGGCCGAGGCCCTGGGCCAGGGCTCGGCGGCAATCGGCGATCGCGACGGCCCGACTCGGCAGCGCGAGCTGGGAGAGGACGCCGGGGGGGCCGAGCCGGTCGCGTTCCGTCGCGGCCCGGTCGGGGACGAATCGTGGGTCCATCGCCGCCACTCTCCTGCTCCTCGAGCCGGCGGGCTCGCCGGTCGCCCGATCCCGGGCCGGATCGTCCCGATCGCTCGGTCCCCGGCGCCGACATCAGACGTCCTCGTCGTCGCCCGGTCAGTCATCCTCCCCTCATATCGGAGAGCGCCGCCCCGGGCCTTGACCCCGTTCATCGCCTCCGGCCGCCTCCCGCCGCCGTCGCGGCGGGGGAACCGGATCGGGCAAAATCCCGAGATGACGCAAAAGAAATCGCTGGCGCAGGCCGTCCTGGCGATTCGAGGTTTCGGCGGCCGACCGGCGACGGGAACGCGGCCGGGGCCCGGCCGTGGACCGTCGGCCCTCGTCTTGAGGAACCTCGGGGACCGGGGGCGTCATGACCTCAGGCCCGAGAGCCCCCGGGCCTGAGAGTTGCCGGGACCTCCCGAGAGCCCCTCGACGATCCGCCTCCCGGCAGGGGAGAGGACGATCAGGCCCCGCCGGAGCGGACGGGGTGGTCGGGAGCGGCGTGCACCGGCTCCCTTGTCGGGGCGGGAGCGTGATGGCCGGGAGCCCCGGCCCGATCTCGGCCGGTGTCGGCGTCGAGGCCGGAGTGCCGGTCGCGCTCGTAGGGCTCGCTCAACGGGATCTCGTCCTCGATGTGGTGGTCGGCCGTCACCGGCCGGCCGAAGGCGTCGAGGACGTCGGCGTAGATGGCGTACAGGCAGGGAACCAGGAAGAGCACGAGGAGCGTGCCGAAGCTCAGCCCGAAGGCCAGGCTCGTGGCCATCGGGATGAGCACCTGCACTTGCAGGCTCTTCTCCAGCAACAGCGGGATGAGCGCGGCCACCGTCGTCAACGAGGTCAGCAGCACCGGCCGGAACCGCTGCTTGCCGGCCTCTCGGAGGGCGAGACGGACCGCCTTGCCCTCGGCGACGTTCGAGTTGATGAAGTCGATCAGCACGATCGAGTCGTTCACGATCACGCCCGCCAGCGCCACCAGGCCGAAGACGCTGAAGAGCGTCAGCGGCAGACCCATCAGCAGGTGGCCCCAGATGGCCCCCACCAGGCCGAAGGGGACGATGATCAGGATGAACAGCGGCTGCAAGTAGGAGCGGAACTGCGCCGTCAGCAGCACGAACATGGCGAACAGCGCCACCACGAAGCCGACCACCAGGCTGCCGAAGGATTCCTGCGTCTCCCGCTCCTGGCCCTCCCACCGGACTCGGATCCCCGGAAACTCCTCGAGCAGCGCGGGGAGGAAGGCGGTCTGGAGGTCCTGGGTGATCTCTCGGGCGTTGGCGACGGCCTCGTCGACGTCGGCGGTGACGGTGATCGAACGCTGCTGGTCGATCCGGTTGATCGCCGAGTAGCCGCGACGCACCTCGACGGCGGCGAGTTCCTCGATCGGCACCTCGCCGGCCTCGGGGGTGCGGATGCGGATCTCGCGGAGGTTGGCCAGGCTGCCGCGCTGCTCGGGGGGGTAGCGGACCATCAGCTTGACCTCGTGCCGGCCGCGCTGCAGCCGCATCACCTCCTCGCCGTAGAAGGTGGAGCGCACCGTCTGGGCCAGCTCGTTGGTGTCGATCCCCAGCGCCTCGGCCGAGGGCTTGACGCGGAGCTGGATCTCCGGCTTGCCCGGCTTGCTGTTGTCGGCGATGTCGAAGACCCCCTCATACTCCGAGAGCCGGGCCTTGCACCGCTCGACGACCTCCTCCAGGTCGTCCATGTCCTTGCCGGTGAGCTGGAACTCAATCGGCTTGCCGCCGGGGCCGGTGTTGCCGGCGCCGAACTTCAGCTCGTCGAAGCCCTGGACCAGCGGCAGACAGCGCTCTCGCCAGCGGTTGACCAGCTCGAAGCTGCTGATCGGGCGGTCCTGGCCGCCGACCATCTCGGCGAAGACCATGCCGATGTTCGAGCCGGTGGTGGACATCGACGCCCCCGGGCCGCCGCCGGCCGTCTCGGCGTAGCCAATCGACCGGGAGATCGTCCGCACCGGGGGCCGGCCGGTCCGCTCGGCGATCTCGGCGTGCAGCGCCTCGATCTGGTCGGCGATCCGACGGGTCGCTTCCTCGGTCACGCTGGCCGGCGTGCCGGCCGGAAAGGTGACGTTCGCGGTGATGTAGTTCGAGTCGAAGTCGGGGAAAACCACGAACGGCACCAGCCCGCTGGCCACCAGGCCGAACGAGCCGATCAGCACCGCCAGCATCGCCGAGACCAAGGCCACCGGCGCCCGCAGTGCGGTCTTCAGGGCCGGCTCGTAGACGCTCTCGATGACCCAGCGCAGGCCGCCGTCGACGCCGCTCCGGAGCCCGTGATACGCCGTCACCACCGGGTTGCCCCGCCACTTCGAGCGGGCCTCGGCCCGGCGGTCACGCAGCGCCCGCACCACCCAGACCCAAAGAAAGAGCGGTGTCAGGAGCCAGCAGAGAAGCCGGCCAACGAGCGAAAGGATCGGCGCCCGGCGGTGCGACAGGTGGTTCGGCAGGATCAGGATGCTCTCCCCCAGCGACGACAGCAGCATCGAGCAGACGACGATCGGCATGATGTAGATCACCTTGCCGAGGGTCCCCGAGACGAAGAACATCGGCAGGAAGGCGAAGATCGTCGTCGTCACCGACGCCAGCACCGGCCCGGAGACTTCCGTCGCCCCGTCGATCGCCGCCCGCACCGGGGACTTGCCCATCTCCCGGTGCCGGTAGATGTTCTCGCCGACGACGATGGCGTCGTCGACCACGATGCCCAGCGCCAGCAGGAAGGCGAAGGTCGAAACCATGTTCAGCGTCACGTCCGCCGTCCCCATGACGATGAACGAGCCGCCGATGGCCACCGGAATGCCCATCGCCACCCAGAAGGCCAGCCTCAGGTCGAGGAACAGGGCCAGCACGACGAACACCAGCGCCAGCCCTTGCAGGGCGTTGAGGGTGAGTGTCTCCAGCCGCTCCCGCACCAGGATCGACTGGTCGTCGAAGACCTCAGCCCGGTAGCCGGGGGGCAGCTCCAGCCCCTTCACAAAGTCGCGGACCTCGCCAACGATCTCGATCAGGTCCTCGGCCCTGGTCTTCTGGACCATCAGCACGATGGCCGACTGCTCCCCCTGCCCCGTCGCGGGGCCGACCTCCGGATCGGCCAGCGGCTCGGGGAAGCGGACCCAACTGCGGCGGGCGTCGTCGGTGAAGCCGTCGTGCACCGTGCCCAGGTCTTCCACCCGAAGCACGGCGCCATCGGGGCGGGTCAGAAGCGGGAGCAGAGCGATCTCGTCGCCGGTCAGCCGCTTGTTCTTCCCCCGGACGAGGTACTCGCTGGAACGGGCTTTGATCTCGCCCGCGGGCAGCTCGATGTTCTCGCGACGAATCACGGCGCCGACCTGCTGGAGGCTCAGGTTGTGCCGCCGGAGCGTCTCCTCCGGGATCTCCACGTCGATCTGGTAGTCGCGCACCGCCAGCATCTCGACGAGGGAGACGCTGGGCAGCTCCAGCAGGTCGTCTCGAACGCGCTCGGCCAGGTCCCTGAGCTGCAGGTCCTCGCGAAGCTGCCACTCGCGACGGGCGGTGTCGTCCAGCCCCTCGGGCATCCGGCCGCCGCCGATGACGGCCACTCGGATGGCCGGCTCGCGGAAGCTGAGCAGCTTGACGTCGGGGTCCTCGGCCAGCAGCGGGAAGCTGGGGATCTGGTCGACCTCCGACCGGATCTCGTTGAGCACCTTCTGCGGATCGCCGACGTTGCTCCGCAGCTCGATGGTGACGCTCCCCATCCCCTCGGAGGCCACCGAGGTGATCTTCTTGATCCCGTCAACGGCCCGGACCGCCTCCTCGATCTTCTGGCAGATCCCCTCCTCCACCTCCGCCGGACTAGCGCCGGGGTACGGCACCGAGACCGTGACGATCTCCAACTGGAACTCCGGGAACAGCTCCTTCTTCAGCCCCAGCAGCGACACCACGCCGACCAGGACCACGGCGACCATCAGCGTGTTGACGGCCGGGCCGTTGCGCACAACCCACTGGACGATCGATCTCACCGCGGGGCTCCTTCGGATAAGGGGAGGGGACAGGATAGGTCGGAGGGACGGGGAACGGTCGGGGCGACACGAGCCAGAGCCGCGATCCAGCCCCGCTCCCCGCGATCGATCCGGCCGAGGGGCTCAGCGAGGAGTCGGACAGAGGCGGCCGGACGCCCTCCCCGCCCGCTCCCCCCCGAAGCGGGAGGACAACGGGGTCGGGCCTACTGGCGATCCCACACGTCGGGGTCCTCCCCCGCTTCCGAGGCGAGCGGGCCGAGGTCGTTTGCCGTCCCGGGGGACGAGGCGACCTCCACCTCCATCCCGTTGACCGGCGCCTCCAGCGGCGAGACGACCAGCGGAGCGCCGACCGGGATCGGGTCGCCGGGGCCGTCGGCCCGGATCAGGACCGAATCCTCCAGCACGCGGACCGGCTCGACGCGGTGGATCGCCAGGCGGCCATCCTCGACCAGCCAGATCTCGTCGTTGGGCCGGAAGGCGGCCCGGGGGATCGACCGCAGGGGGATGTCCGGGTCGACTCCCAGAAAGGTGACGGTCACGAACATCCCCCGGCGCAGGCCCTCGGGGGCGGGCACTTCGACCCGGCAGGGGATGGTCCGGGTCCGCTCGTCGAGGCCGGCCCCCTCGAACCGGGCAAGCACCCCCTCCCAGGTCGCCCGCTGGCCGGCGATGGCGTGGGAGATCTCCGCCTGGGCGTGCGGGATCGAGTACGGGTCGTCCTCCACATCGGCCAGCGGGGCGTCGCCGCCGGCCAGCCAGTACAGGTCCTCGAGCCGGAGGCTGCAGCGGACCTCCATCGTCCCCGTGTCCTCGATCGTCACCAGGCGGTCCCCCGGCCGGGCGTAGCCGTCCTGCTCGATGTTCACCTCGTGGATTCGCCCGGCGACCGGAGAGGAGATCACCGTCCGCTCCAGGTCGTAGGCCACCTGGTCCAACTGCGCCAGGATCCGACGCCGCTGGGCCTCGAGCCGGGCGCGGCGGCTGGCGAACATCCGGCGATCGTTCTGCAGCCGCTGGAGGTTCTGGCGGGCGGTGAGCACCTGGGCGTCGGCGGCGTCGCGATCGGAAACCGACGAGGCGTTGCGGGCGATCAACTGCTCGACCCGGACCTGCTCTCGGCGGCGGAGGTCGACCTCCTGCTCGGCCAGGGCGATCAGCTCCTCGGTGTTGCCGATCTCCGTGTCGAGCTGCTCCAGGTCGGCCTCGACCTGGGCCAGCTCGGCCTGGAAGGTCTCCCTCTGGATCTCCAGCGGCCGGGGATCGAGCCGAAGCAGCAGGTCGCCCCGCTTGACCGTCCGGCCGGCCCAGCAGGCGTCGGTGCGCTCGACGACTCGGCCGTCGACCTCGGCCGAGAGCGTCACCTCGCGCTTGGGCACCACCGTGCCGTTGACCTCGATGCTGAACCCCCCCTCCGGCGCCAGGGCCACCGGGACGACCTCGACCCGAGGCACCTGCCGAGCGCGCTCGACGCGCTGGGGAGGCTCCTTCGAGGCGACCAGCCCGGCGAAGACGGCCACTCCCCCAGCCAGGATCACCCCGGGGAGGATCACGTTACGGAACAGCCGACCGATCATCGCGCTCGCCCCCCGCCGCCCGGCTCGGCCGCGCCGGCCCGGCTGCTGACCTTGATATTGATGTGCTCAAACCCGGACCACGAGCCCGGATCCACAATCCGCTGGAGCATCTCCTTCAACCGCCCCCGCTCCTCCCCCGAGAGCGGCCCGAGGCAGTCGTCCTCGGTCCTCTCCGCGATCCGGTTCGCCTGGCGGAGCAATTCCTGGCCCGAATCGGTCAGGTGCACCCGGTGCGCCCGGCGGTCGACCGGATCCGGCTGGCGGCGGACCAGGCCCAGCCCCTCCATCTCGTCGAGCACGCCGACCATCGACGCCCGATCAATGCAAACCGACTCGCCCAGCCGCTGCTGCCGAACCGGCCCGAAGTGGTCGATCGTGGCCAGGATCGCGACGTGCTTGAGCTGCACCCCCAGCGGCTCCAGCTCCTCCTCGAACCGGGCCCGGAAGCGGTGCGCCGCCATCGCCAGCAGGAACCCGAACCGCTCCCGGGCGGGGCTCCTCCTCGGATCGAGCGGCCCCTCGTCTCGCCGCTCCGGCTCCTCGGCGGGCGACTGTTCCATTCGATCTCGCATCCCGTCCCGGCCCCGCGGCGTGGTGGAGAGGATCGGCCAGCCGGCCTTTCCCCGACTCGCCAATCGGGCCCATCGCCCGGAAGCGCTCCGCTCCGGATCGTCCGGCCCCCAAACCGTTCGCAACGCTGACTATTTCTATGCCAGACGGATTGACCGACAAGACGGAGTCCGTGAATTTCCCGCAATCGTCTCAACTTCACACCGTTCTCCTTCACACCATTCTCCCTGGGGAGCCCGAGGACGGCAGGGAAGCGGTCGCCGGGAGGGCTCGCCGGGAGCGGGAGGGGGGGCACCGGGCCGGCGGTTGAGATCGCGGAGCGATCGGGGTATCCTGCGGCCAGTCGGGGAGGGCCCGGCCGGTCGAGACCGGCGGCGTCCTCGACCTTCCTCCGAATGCGCCCGGCCCTAATCCCCAGACCGACCGAGAGACCGCGCCATGGCTCCCCTCGACCCGCCGACGCCGATCGCCGAATGGACCGTCGACCGCCTCCGCGTCCGGGTCTTCGAGGACCGAGCCCGCCTGGGGAGGGCGGCGGCGGCCGACGTGGCCGGGGCGATCGCTTCCCGGCAGCGGCAGGCCGGCCGGGCCAACGTCATCTTCGCGGCGGCCCCCAGTCAGGATGAGTTCCTCACGGCTCTGGTCGGCATGGGCCAGGTCGACTGGTCCGGCGTCGTCGGCTTCCACATGGACGAGTACCTCGGCCTCGACGCCGACCATCCCGCCAGCTTCCGGCGCTACCTGCACGAGCACATCTTCCGCCTCGCCAACCTGCCTCCCGACCGCCTCCGCCTGATCCCTGGCGAGCAGACCGACCGCCCCTTGAAGACCTGCCTCGACTACGAGGATTTGCTCCGCGCCGAGCCTCCCGACGTCGTTTGCGCCGGCATCGGTGAGAACGGCCACCTCGCCTTCAACGATCCTCCCGTGGCCGACTTCCTCGACCCGGTGCTCATCAAGGTCGTCCGCCTCGACCACGCGTGCCGGGTCCAGCAGGTCAACGACGGCTGCTTCCCCAGCCTCGACGACGTGCCCACGCACGCCTATACGCTGACCGTCCCCGCCCTGCTCTCGGCCCCGGTCGTCTCAGTGGTGGTTCCCGGCCCGCGCAAGGCCGACGCCGTGCTCGCCACCCTCAATGGGCCGATCTCCGAGAGCTGCCCCGCCACCGCCCTCCGCCGCCACGAGGGGGCCGTGCTCTACCTCGACCGCGACTCGGCCCGCCTGGTGCTCTGAGCACGCCCTTCCAGGGCGGCTGACCCTGAACCGGAGGGGCCGGGGGCGGGCCGACCCTGGCGAGGGGCCTCCCGATTCCGGGGTCGACACGACCCCGGCCACCCTGTTTTCGCGAGGCGAGGCGCCCATGAGCGAGACCCGGGGGCACCGATCGGACTCCGTCCGCCCGGCGGGGCCGGCCCCGCTCCGACGACGGCGAAGGGCGCACCCGCTGACCTTCCTCGCGGGGCTCTGCGCGCTGTTCATCGTCTACGGCACGACGATTCCATTCCTCCCCGAGGACGACCCGATGGCTCTGGCCGAGGGCTGGCGCCTGGCCCTCGATGCCGCCTCCCTGCGCAGCTCCCGGACCGACCGGGTGGCCAACATCCTGCTGTTCCTCCCGCTCGGGGCCTCGATCGCCGCCCGGCTGGGGAGGGCCGGGATCGGGCCGATTGGGGCGGTCCTGGCCGCCTCGGCGGCCGGATCGGCGCTGAGCGTCGGCGTGGAGACCGCGCAGATCAACCTCCAGATGCGCGTCACCTCGGTTTCCGACGTCCTGCACAACACCGCTGGCTCGGCCTTCGGGGGGCTCCTCGGCTGGCTCGCCTCCCGGGCGGTCTGGCCGGTGATCCGGCCCCGGCTTCGGCTCCTGGCGAGGTCGAGGCCGATGGCGACCCTGGCGATTGTCGGTGCGGCGGGCTGGGCGTTCGTCGAGCTGGCGCCGTTCGTTCCCAGCGCCGACGTCGGCGACCTGAAGCAGGCCGTGAAGGCCAGCCGCCCCATCCCCTTCGGCCCTTCGGTCGACGGCCGGCGTCCGGACCCGGCCCCCGGGGGTCGCGCCGTCGAGGCGCTGACCTGGGCGCTGCTGGGAGGGGCCGTCGCGCTGGCGATGCGAGAGGCCGGCCTCTCGGGCGTTGGCCTGGTCCTCGGGACGGTGGCCGTGTCGGCGGCCGTCGTGGCGGGGGCCGAGGTCCTCCAGCTTGGCTTCCCCGGCCACGTGACCGACGCGACCTCGGTTCTCTTCGCCTCGGCCGGGGCGGCGGCGGCGGGCCTGGCGGTGGCGAGCCGGCCCCGGGAGCCCTCCGGGGCCTGGATTGGCCCGGCGCTGGCGGTCTGGGCCTTGGCGGTGCTGATCGACGGCGCCCGGCCGCTGGACACCCTCGGCCCTCCCCGGGGGCTCGACATTCGCATGGCCTTCCCCTTCTACTCCTACTTCTGGTCCCCGCCGACCGCCGCGCTGGCCACCGCCTCCGAGAAGGTCGCGACGATGGTGCCGCTCGGCCTGCTGCTGGCCGCGGGCTCTCGCCGGTGGACGCCGGCCCGATCGGCCCGTGTCGGCTTCGCGTCGGGGGTGGCGATCGAAGTGGTCCAGGTTTTCAACGCCTCCCGGACGCCGGACCTGACCGACGGCGTGCTCGCCGCCGCCGGCGCCTGGCTCGGCGCCTCGGCCTGGCGGGCGTGGGACTCCTCTCGGACCGATGGTCGCTGAACCCTCGGCGTCTTCGGCGCCATGATCCGGGACGGGTGGCGAATGATCGAGCGACGACCGGACGCCTCCCGTCCCGACCTCGGAGAGGACCCCCCGATGGCCGATCTTGATCCCCTCGCGCCTCCCGAGGCCCGCCCCGACGCGAGCCGACCGGAGAACCGCCCCCGGCGCGACGGGAGCGGGTCATCGGGTGCGCAGCACCAGGGTGCCGGCCATCTTGTCGTGCAGGGCCTGCCGGCGAGGGTCCCAGAGCACCATCAGGTAGCCGATGAGCAGCAGCAGCGCGGAGAGGATCTTCCCGAGCTCCCTCCCAAGCGCCCTGGGGAACGAGATCCGGCGGCCGTGCAGGTCGGTGACCTTCAGCCCGAGCGCGGCCTTGCCCAGCGTCGCTTGCATCGTCGAGCTGGTCAGGCCGGCGTAGTAGGTCACCCCGATCGCCAGCCCCAGCAGGTTCAAGAAGAACTGAGGACCTTGCTCCTGAGGGTCGATCCCCAGGGTGAGCATCACCAACCCCAGGCTGAGGCCGAGCACAAAGCCGATGATCCCGACCAGCAACTGGTCGATGACCATCGCCGCGAACCGGCGGAGGAAGTTCCCATAGCCGACGTACTGCCCGAAGGCGGCCCTCGCCTTCTCGGCCGGGTCGCTGACCTCCGGGGCGCGATACGGGTTGTCGAAATCGGCGTTGAACATCTCGTCCTTCGACATCGCAATGCTCCCCCTCGTCGTCACCACAGCGCAAGGCCGGCCCGGCGCCGGGGGCCTTCGAGGCCCGATTCCCGGCGGCCGGGCCGAGGAACGAACGGCCGGCCGCTCGCCCGATCACTCGGGCAGCGGCTGGTCCTTTGTCTCCGGAGCGAATGGCAGGGCGAGCAGCCCGATGACGAAGGCGGCGCACATGGTCACCCCAGCGTACCGCAGCGGCAGGGACGGGTCGATCGCCGTGTAGCCGTCGTAGAGCAGAACCAACATCCCCAGCGCCAGCGGCCCGGCGGCGGCCACCAGTCGGCCGACGTTGTAGCAGAACGACGTGCCGGTGCTGCGCAGCCGGGTGGGGAACAGCTCGGGGAAGTAGATCGCGTAGCCGCCGAACAGGGCGATCTGACAGAAGCCCATGATCGGGATCATCCAGTACACGTCCCAGAACCCGGCGATCCGGCCCAGGAACAGGAAGGTGAAGGCGGTGGCCGCCATCGCCAGCAGGAAGGTCAGGAAGAAGGTTGGCTTGCGGCCGATCCGGACGGTGACCAGCGCGAACGCGTAGATGCCGAAGAAGGCGCCGGCGTTTTGGACCAGCGAGACGTAGCCGGTCCACTGGGTCAGCTTGGCGTCGACGAACGGTTTGACGTCCGGGTGCCGGCGGAGGAAGGAGTTCAGCGCCAGTTCCTCGGAGGAGGCCACGACGTATTCGACCCCTTGCTCGGGCTCGGCGGGGATCTCGGCCTTGTCGGAGACCATTCGGACGGTGCCGTCGGCGAGCCGGCGGTGGAACTCGGCGGTTGGCGCCTCGGTGAGCCCCTGCTCGGCGGCCATGGCGACGGCCGTCTCGCTGAAGACGTCCCGGATCAGGTCGAAGCTGAAGAAGCCGATCCCCCACAGCCCGACCACGCCGGAGAAGGCCAGCAGCATGCCGACGATCGTGTTCCGACGCCATCGGCGGTCGCCGAACAGCTCCGACAACGAGCCGAGCTTCTGCGCCACCGGGGCCCCGGAGGAGTCGGCCGAGGCGGGCTCGCCCCCGTCCCCGTCCCCCGGCGCGAGGCCGGCGGTGGCCTGCCAGCGCTCAGGCTCCTTCAGCCGCATGCGGATGACGATGGCCAGCAGCGCCGGCAGCGTGCCGATGAGGAACATGATCCGCCACCGGCTGATCCCGGTGTCGGCAATCGAGCCCAGGCCGATGGCGATCATTGCCGCGGTCATGTTCCCCACCGCCGAGAGCGCCTGGAGCCATCCCAGGGCGCGGGCCCGGGCGTGGTCGGGCATCACCTCGGCCACCAGGGCGACGCCCACGGCGAACTCGCCTCCCACTCCCAGGCCGGTGAGGAAGCGATAGAAGGCGAAGTCCCAGACGCCGATCGAGAAGGCGCTCAGGCCGGTGAACAGCGAGTAGACGAGGATCGTCAGCAGCATCGTCTTCGCCCGGCCGATCTTGTCGCCGAGGATGCCGAAGAACAGGCCGCCGACGGCCCAGCCGACGATAAAGATCGAGGTCGCGATCGTCCCGACGGCGTTCACCTTGGCCGGGTCGCCGGTACCCAGCAGCTCCTCCATCGCCGGCTTGCGGGCGAGGTTGAAGAGCTGCTGGTCCATCGTGTCGAACAGCCAGCCCAGCGCGGCGACGGCGAGCACGAACCAGTGATACCCCGTCAGCCCGCGGTACCACGGGCCCTTGCCGACGTCGAGGGCGGCGTCGCCGGCCCCGGCGTTCGGTTCGGCGTGCATCATGACTTCCTCCGGACGATCGGATCGGATCAGATCGAATTCCTTCGCGTCGGGACGGGCCGCCCCCCGGGGTGACGCGCTTCTGGCCCGGCCCGGCCCGGCCCGGACCGGCCCGGTCCGGCCTGACCTGGCCGGGAGGGCCGACCGGACCGAACCGGACCGGACCGGACCGAATCGGACCGAACCGGGTCAGATCGGACCGAGGTCCCCGTCACGCACCGGACGACGGGCGCGCCGTCCCCTCGGTCGGCGCATCCGCCTTCGTTGTCGCACGATCCCACCATCTCCGACCCGCCGCCGCAACCTCCCGCCCCCGAAATCCCCCCCTGCCGGCCGCGCGACCGTTCCCGGTCGCCTCATCCCCCAAGGCGGATGGTGTCGGAGGGCAAGGCGCCGTCGTGTTGGGTTCAGGCAACCCGAGCCGAGGGCAGAGGGCAGCACGAGCCGGCCCCTCGGATCAGAAGGCGATCTGCAGCTGCGACCGGAACATGATTCCCGAGTCTCCGGCCTGGTAGTTGGGGCCGGAGTTCTGGGCGGGGATGGCGTCGAGCCAGTTGGCGTCGAAGGTGAACTTCAGGTAGTGAGAGCCGTTGATGAACCAATTGAAGCCAGCGGCATATTCGTAGCCGCTGCCGAAGGGGCCATTGACCTGCGAATGCCGGGCGATCAGCTCGACGCGCTTGCGCACCACGAAGTAGCCCCCCTGCACATAAAAACCGTAGTCGAACAGGTTCGTGCGTGCGATCGGTAGCGGGCCGTCGGCCTGGATGTCCTGAATCCATCGAAGGTAATATTCCGCGTTGATGCTCAGTCCTCGATACTTCAGGGCGCCGTCGATGGCGTAGAGCCAGAGGTCGAAGTCGTCAACCGTCACCCCCGGCGCCAACGCGCCGGGCTCGAGCAATGGGGTTCCGTCGGAGAGCCGGGCGAATTGCAACTCTCCGATGGGAGCGACGGCCACTCCCGCTGGCGAGCCGGGGGCGAACGTCAGGCTGTTGCCGAGCCGCACGGCCAGCGTCTCATGCCACTCCAGGTCGGAGTATCCCCGGCCGAAGTCGCCGATCACCTCCGACCAAACCGAGCCGGAATAGGCCAGTTGCCGGTTGATTTCTCGGAAGGTCAGGTCGCTGGTGTTGAAGCCGTTGGCCAGCATCACCCGGTAGAAGACCTTCTCGATCGGCTCCCCCAGCGCCCAGATCCCCACGCTGCGATCCGGGCGGAAAAACGTGGTCGCCATCGACCGGTCGGCGAACTGGGTCCGTGTCGAGCCCTCCAGCCACGACCGGCTGCCGGGGACAAACGCCTTGCCGATGTAAACATCCAGCGCATCGCTGAAGCGGTAGTTGATCCAAAAATCCTGGGCGACGGTCAGGTGCTCGTCATCGGTGTCGATATCAAGGTTAAGATAGAATTGCAAATCCGGGTCGTAGAAGAACCCTTCAAACGAGAGCCGGCCGCGCTCGATCTCGAAGTCGTTGCGGTCGAGGATCGGCCGCACGATGCCCGCCGAATCGATCCAGAAGGGCCGAGAGCGATGGAACCCGGTGTGCCGGAACTGCATGCGAACGTTCGTCTTCAGCAGATACGGCACCTTCTCTTCATCGTCGGAACCGAGGACGAAGCCCTCGTCGTAGAAGGCCTCGAGCGGGAACTCCCGGGCCTCGCCGGGCCCCTCGGCCAGGCCGCCTCGCTCGGTGCTCAAGGCCGCCGGCTCTCCCCGGTTGCCCAGGATGCCCGTGGAGTACTGCCGCAACGAGCCGCCGGGGACGGGCACGCCCGCCTCTTCCCCCGGCAGGAAGGGAGGCGGCGGGGCGGCCTCGGCCTGGGGAATCTCCCCCGGATCGATGGGGGTCGCGGGCTCTCCTCGGGAACCGATCGGGTTCGGCCCGGGGATCGGCGGCACGACCGGCTGTTGAGCGGGCGAGACGGCCGGGTCGGGCTTCGTCCCTTCTGGAGCCGGGGAGGCCGAGCCGACGACTCGCATAACCTCGTCGTACTTGGTCGACAGATCGTCGAGCCGCTGCAACAGCGCCTGGTTCTGCTCCAGCAGGCTCGCGTTCAATTCCTCCAGACGCCGAAGCCGCTCCTCGACCGTCCCCCCGCCCTCCGGCGCCGGCGCCGGCTCCTGCGCCTGGGCAAGCCCGGCGAGGAAGGTCGCAGCCGCCAACAACGCGGCCAATCGTGGTCGCACCGTGCCTGGGAGTCTCGGCATCATCCACCGCCCCGATCGGTTCCGTCGTACCCTTCCCGATCGAGGAGGCGAATCCGTCGGAGCGATGCCCCGGCAGGGGCGGAGGAGGAAGGGCTGAAGGGCCTGTTCTTACCGCCGATCGGCGGATCGGGCAAGCGGAAGTCACCCCCCTGCCCCGGCGAGGCTCAGCGCCGAGACGGGTCCCGGTCCCACGGCTGGGGGAGATTGGGCCGGTACCGGGAGGCGGCGTCGCGCTCGGGGAAGGTGGAGGCGACCGCGAGCAGGCGATCCCGGGCCGAGACCGCCTCGGGCTCGTCGAATTCGATCAGGTTCGGCTCCTCCCAGGGGTCGGCCTTCAGGTCGTCGAGGGCCGTCGGCGAACGGTCCGGGCCGAGCCACCGCTTGAAGCGGCGGTCTCGGATCACCCGCTCGTCGTCGGGCAAGACCGGCACCACCCGGCCGTCCCGGTCGGCCGCGTTGCCGCCCCCCATCGAGAGGATCCACTCCCGGGGAGAGTCGTCGGCCGCTCCCCGGAGCAGCGGGGCGATCGATCGGCCATCCTCGGCCGGAGGGGCCGACCTGGCCGGCGAGGCGGCCGGGGATCAGGCCGGGGTCGCTCGCAGGGAGGGCTCGGGGACGCGACGGGACCGGAGGCGTTCGCAGAGCGTGCGGCACTCGGTCAGGTCGACCAGGAGCGCCTCGGTCAGGAACGACTCGCTCGGGCCGTCGGAGGCCCACTGAAGCTGCTCCTGGCAGTGGCGCATGTGCTCGATGAGGTCCTTCATCCAGAGCAGCGTGTGGGTTCGATCGCTCATGCGGTGAGGTCCCGTAACGGTCCGTGTCGATCGGGAGCAGAGGGCGTGTCTGGACCCTCGATGCGATGTCCGAAGCCGGAAGCAAAGGCCGTACCGGCGGCCCCGAGCCGGGGGCGCCGGCCGCCCTTCGGGTGAAGACGCGCAGGGACTTGAGGAAAACGCGCCGGAATTCCCGGGGGCGGTTCTCGGGACCGCGCCGCTGTAACGGTTACAATGGCCCGAGCGAAGCGCCGGAGGGGGGAGGAGCGGGCCCCGATACGGCCCTGGCCCCCTTCGCTTCGGAAGCGGTTCGGAGCGGCCCGGAGGAAGGAGGGTGGTCGGCGGCATGGGCACCATCGGCGACGCACCCCGGCCCGAGGCGTCGGGCCCGGCCCGAGGGCTCCGACGGGCGATGGCGCGCTGGCTCTCGCGCCGGGCTCCGGCCGATCCCGGCGTCCCTGCCTCGGCCGAGCCCCGGGCGAGGTTTCGCGTCGTCTGCATCGCCCGGGAGGCCGGCGCCGGCGGCTCGCTTTTGGGCCGGATGGTCGCCGACCGGCTGGGCTGGACCGTCTACGACTCCCAGATCGTCGCCACGATCGCCCGGCGCATGGAGCGGCCGATCGAGGAGGTCGAGACGCTTGATGAGCTGTCTCCGAGCGTCGTGCAGGACTGGTTCCTGCCGCTCCGAGAGGAGCACTGGGCGCCACTGGAGGCCTACCTCGACCACCTGGCCAAGCTCGTCCTCTCGATCGGCCACGCCGGCGACGCCGTGGTGGTCGGCCGAGGAGCCGGGTTCATGATCCCCCGCCACGAGACGCTCTCGGTCCGGGTGATCGCCCCCCTGAAGGCCCGCTCCCGCCGCCTGGCCGACCGCCTCGGCGTCTCCCCCCGCACCGCCCGCCGCCTGGCCGTCGACCTCGACCGCCGCCGGCGCAAGTTCGCCCGCACCATGTTCCGCGTCGACGACGCCGACCCCCACCAGTACGACCTGGTGATCGACACCGAGAGCCTGGGCCTTCCGATCGCCTGCGAGCTGATCGCCCGGGCCGTCGAGGCCGGCCGTCCCGGCGCCCTGCCTACCCCCTCCCGAGCCCTGCCCCCACCGACTCGGATGGACTGAACGCGGCCCGGCCGGATCGCCGGAGGCGGCGGCCGGCCGTTTGCCCTCCCGCCGCGATGCTCAAGGCACCCCCATCAGCACCACCCCCACCACCACCGCTCCCCCCACCAGGGCCACCGCCAGTCCCGGAGACCGCCGCAGCTTCAGGTAGAGCAGCAGGACCAAGCCCGACAGCGAGATGACCGTCAGCACCACCGCCGACACATCAATCGCCAGCGACCAGACCGGCCCCGTGTCCCTCCCCTTGTGCAGGTCGTTGAGCACGGCGACCGGCCCGAGGGCCGTTTCGGTCAAGACGTACGAGCCGGTCTCGCGGTCGATCTGGGCGTCAGCGGAGTAACCGGGCCCCTTGAAGGTGACGAAGCACTCGTACTCGTCGACCGAGAACTCGGTCAGCGCCCCGCCGACCCCGTGCTCGGCCCTCAGGAACTCGACCACCCGGAGCCGGTCCACCCGATCCTCCTCCGGCGAGCCGTCGGGGACGTCCCGGTGCAGCCAGTCCAGGTCGATCCGCCCCTCGGCCTCCTCGATGCGCTCGGCGGTGCCGTAGAACCAGTCGGGGTGGTTCAGCGTCAGCCCGGTGACACTGAAGAACAGCACCGAGGCCAGGCCGAACATCGACAGGTAGATGTGCAGCCAGCGGAAGAACGCCGCGACCCGGATCCCCAGGGTCCTCCCCGGCCCCCGGCCTCGAGCTCGGGCTCGGGCCGGGGCCGGGGCGACGGAGGAGGCGGGCTCAATCGTCGGACGTTCGCCGGTATTCGACGGCGGCGGACTTGATCTCGACATTCCCCTCAAATTCCTCGCTGAACGGTTCGTCGCCGATCGTCACCGGCGCCCGGATCACCTGGTGGGTGCCGTGCTCCCGGGCCGCCTCGATGAAGATGGTGTACTTGCCCGCCGGAAGCGGTTCGCCCTGGTCGTCCTTGCCGTCCCAGCCGATGGCGTACGTGCCCGGCGGCCGGGTCGAGCGGCCGATGGCGTAGGCCTTGTTCCGGCGCTCGATCCGGGTCCGCCCCGCGTCGCTGCGATACCACCGCAGCAGGTCCGGCAGCCAGTTGTCCGGCCCCGAGCCCGACATCGACACCCACATCAGCAGGTGCCGCACCACGTGCCCCGACTCGTCCTCAATGTAGACCACCACATACGGCCGGCGGTAGCGCCGCTGCTCCACCTCCGGCCGGTTGATCTCGAAGCGGACCACCAGTTCATAGGCGTCAGCCCAGTGCCTCGCTTCCCCCGATTCTCCCCCATCCTCGTCGGGGCTTCCGGCAGCCCCCTCCCTCGGGTCGGCCAGGGCGAGGCCCGGAGGCGGGGGCCGCTCGAATCGTCGCCAGCCGGCGCTGCGGTGGACCTGGCCGTCGTCGGCCACGATCAGGCACTCGACGTCCGGGGTCGCGTCCACCAGTCGGATCCCCTCGGCGATCGGCAGCACATTCAGCGCCGTCGCCAGGGCGTCGGCGTCGATCCCGCTCGGGGCCACCACCGTCGCCGAGGCCACATGCCCGGCCGGCCGGCCGCTGCGAGGGTCGATGATGTGGGAGTACCACCTCCCGCCGATCTCCCATCCCCGGTGCGCCCCTCCGCTCGAGGCGACTGACCGATCCTTGACCTCCACGAACGCGAACGGCTCGCTCGCCTCGGTGTCCCCCTTCGGGGAAGCCAGGCCGACCGTGCCGAACCCCTCGCCGACGGCCCTCAGGTCGCCCCCGACGTTCAGCAGGATCCCCCGAACGCCGAGGCCCGGGTCCAGGGCCGAGGCGCAGGCCCGATCGACGATGTACCCCTTGGCGATCCCGTCCAGGCTGATCGGCCCGCCCCCCAGCCGCTCCGCCGATCCGGCAACCGGGTCGAGCCGCCAGGCCGGCCTCCTCGCCGCCTCCCGGGCGGCCTCCAGCTCGGCGAGCGTCGGCGTCCGGCCGCTCCGGGCCGCCTCCGACCAGAGCCCGCCGAAGGCGGCGGCCCTCGGGTCGAAGGCCCCTCCGGTGGCCTCCCGCCATCGATCGGCGGCCGACAGAACCTCGACCAGCTCCCTCGGAACGTCCGACGGCGACAGCTCGCCGGAGAGCCATCGGCTCAGCGCGCTGGTCGGGTCGTAACCGCTGAGGATCGCCGACAGCCGGTCGATCTCCGCCAGCACCCGGCCCTCGGCCCACCGGGCCGCCTCGATCCCCTCGGCCCGGACCCTCAGCTCCAGGGCCGTGCCCATCACCTCTTCGTGGAAGAAGGCGAATTCCTCGTCCGCCTCGCTGGCCGGGACGGCGACCATGAGCATGATCCCCGAGGCGAACAGCGTCGCGAGCAGGCGTCGATGGTGATTCATGAGGATCTCGACCGTTCTCCGGGGGCTCGGGGCCTGATCGCCCCCCCGGCCGGCCGGCCCCGGCGCGGGGGTCTCGAGATCCGAAATGGTAGTGGACGCCCCCCCCGCCGGGCAATCCGCCCGCCCGTCTCCCCGTCTCGCCCTTCCCCTCCCGGATCGATTGGTTCCTCATCCCGGCCGAGGCCCGCCCCCCTCGCGTCCCGGTCCTCCGAGGGCGAAGGCGGAGCGAGCCGGCCATCGGCCTCGGCCCTCCGCTCGGGACGAAAACGAGAAGACGGCCGCTCCCGCCACCGGAACTCCGGAGGGGGCGGCCGTCCTCGGTCGCTCCCGCTTCCCCGTCCGGGGAGGCGGGCGGTCACTCGCTGGCGATCACGTACACCGCGTGGATGACGCCCGGGATGTAGCCCAGCAGCGTCAGCAGGATGTTCAGCCAGAACTGCAAGCCGATGCCGACCTGGGTGAACACCCCCAGCGGGGGCAGCACAATGGCCAGCAGCAGTCGGATCAGATCCATGACGATGCTCCTCGACTCGTCTCGACTCGACTCGTCCGGGCCCGGTCAGGCCTGGGCCGCCCTCACCCGACCGATCCCCGCCTCGCGGCGCTGCCGGAGCAGCTCCAGCGAGAGCTGAGGCCCAGCGCCGACGAGCGCGCCGGCAATCGAGGCGATCATCGACGCGACCAGAATCGCGAAGGTCCACCAGGCGGCCGAGGTCGCCCGGATGTCTCCGCCGGCGGCCTGGGCCTGGCGGAGGTCGGCGATCTGCCCCTCGGTCAACCCCAGGTCGGCCAGTTGCGCGTCGGTCATCACCGAAGCGGTTCCCGGGCCGGCCACCTGCTGGATCATCCCCCCGACTCCCAGGTTGAGCCCCTGAGCCGTCAGGGCCACCACCGCCACGAAGATCGTGCCCCAGAGCAGCAGGCCGTAGATCATCGCCTCGTCTTTGCGCTCTCCCACGGTGCTCCGGCTGGTGACGAAGCCGCCCAGAAACAGCGCGATCAGCAGCGAGATCGCCGCCCAGATCGCCGCGCCCACGGCCAGCTCGCCCCCCTCCACGCCCCGGGCGCCGGCCGTCGAGAGGCCGACGGCGACCCCAAGCGTGCCGAGCGAGACGTCGATCGTCAGCGCCACCACCGCGCCGGCCAGCAGGGCGCTCCAGCTCACCCGGCTGCCCACCGAGGCCACGTCGTGGAGCCGAATCGGCTCACCGTCGATCGAACGGAGGCCGTCGGTCCCGGCGGTCCGGTTGCCGGCGCGCTCTCGGGACGAGGCGGCACCCCGACCCCGGCCGTTGCCGTCGGCCTCCTTGAAGTTCTCGACGTGATCGAAGGCCCCGTCCTCGCGGTGGACGATCAGGTTGACCTCGCGGTCGGCGGCCAGGCGCTCTGCCTTGGCCACCGCGTCGGCCTGCGAGGCGTGGACGGAAACCGCCTCGTCGTCGCCCTCTTGCTTGATCGCCCACCCATCCTCGTGGGGCACCACGTGCAGGTTCTTCGCCATCGTTGTCTCCTCTGTGGGGGCTCCTGCGTGTCGCCCCACCCAGCCCCACCCAGCCCGGCCCGGCCCGGCGCGGGGCGCGCCGGCGCCGGACGAAAGGCCGGGGCCGATCGCCTTGCCACGGCCTCATCAGGGCGACGGGGTCCGCGTCCGGCCGAAGATCAGCGACGCGAGGAACATCACCAGGAACACGACGAACAGCACCTGAGCGATCCAGGACGCCGTACCGGCGATCCCGCCGAACCCCAGGACGGCCGCGATCAGCGCGATGATCAGGAACGTGATGGCCCAGCCAAGCATGGTCGGATCCCCTCCCGGATTCCGGGAAAAACGTTGAGATTTGTTCGCACGAAGACGTGCTCAGCGTGATGAGCACCTGAAACTTCGCCCGACGCTCGAACCGCCGATGCAAGCCCCGTGCCGAAACCGATCGACGGCGGGGGTCGCGACGCCCCGCGCGTGTGATCGATCGGCAGAGCGCCTCGGAAGGCCCCCGTCCCCTGGGAACCTCCTGGCCGGTCGGATCGCGTCGTGGTCAGCCGGCGTCCATCGCGGTCGGGGAAACACCGGCCGGCTGGGGGGAAACCGCGGCATCGACGTCCCGGCACGGTGATTGCATATCCCCCCGGCCGAGCACGCCCGGTCGTCTTTGGAGGCGAGCCGGGGCCCGGCACGAGGGGCGGGAGAGGCGGCCGGTGGGAGCCGCCGGAGGCCAGCCGGGGAGCCCGTCGGGGACCGATCGGGGGAGAAGATCGATGAGCCAACAATCCACGCTTGTCTACAAGTGTCCGCACTGTGGCGCCAAGGCCGAGGTCGGCGACGACATGATCGGCGAGGTCGTCAACTGCCCGAGGTGCGAGCGGCCCTTCCGCGTCGAGGCGCCGCCGTCCTTCCCCATCAGCGACGACGAGGCCGGCTCGGTCCTCCGCAAGGGGGGCGCCCCGCTCGTCGGCGGGCCGATCGACCAGGAGCACGTGCTGCTGGTGCTCCACCCGGCGATCTTCCGCCGCCGCATCTTCCAGACCGCCGCCGCCGTCTTGCTGGTCGTCGGCGGCCTGGCCGCGGCGGTCTGGGGAGCCGGCGTGGCCAGTCCCTGGCTCGGCTTCGGCGGCCTGGCCGCCGCGGTCGTCGGCGGCCTGGACCTGGCCTACTGGTGGTTCAAGTCGCTGTTCGTCACCCTCACGGTGACCAACCGCCGCACGATCCTCCGCCGAGGCCTGGTGTCCAAGTCGACCAGCGAGGTCAACCACGAGGACGTGCGGAACATCCAGGTCGAGCAGTCGGTCATCCAGCGGTTGCTCAACATCGGCGACTTGTACGTCTCCAGCGCCGGACAGGATACGTTGGAGATCCGAGCCCGGGCCATCGTCGACCCCGAGGGCGTCGCCTCCATCATCCGAGAGCACCAGGATTGAGCCCCAGCGACGGCCCGGGAGGCCCCCCGGCCCCGGGCGGAGGCCCGCCGATGCCCCGCAACGCCCCCCGATCCGGCCGGCTCCGCTACCCGGCCGGCCCCGCCCGCATGCGCTACCACTGGGACTGGCTGCGCTCCGGCTACCTCTTCGTCCCCTCGGCCATGGTCGTCTTGGCGATCGTCCTGGCCCTGGGGGCGATCGAGTTCGACGCCTGGTCCTCCAGCGAAGCCTACGACGTCGGAACCTGGTACACCCGGGGAGGCCCCGACGAGGCCCGGACGATCCTGGGCATGATCGCCGGCTCGATGATCACCATCGTCGGCATCGTGTACTCCATCGCGATTGTCAACCTGACGCTCGCGTCGGACCAGTTCGGCCCGAGGCTGATCCGCACCTTCATGGCCGACGTCGGCACGCAGGTCGTGCTCGGCGCCTTCCTCGCCACGTTCGTCTACAGCGTCATCGTCCTGCTGGCGATCGAGAGCGGCTCCAACGCCCCTCCCCCCGAGGGGGACCCCACCGCCCTGACCGGCGAGCCCGGCGGGCCTCCCCCAATGGAGGGGCTGCCCCAGCAGACGAGCTTCGTCCCGGCCGCCTCCCTCTGGCTGGGGGTCTGGCTGTCGATGATCTGCCTGGCGCTGTTGATCTACTTCATCCACCACGTGGCCCACGCGATTCAGGCTCCCAACGTCATCGACTCGGTCGCCCGGGAGCTGGAGCGCTCCATCCGCCGGCATTTCCCCGAGGATCGCGGCCCGATCGACCCTCGCCCCTCCCCCGCCGACGGCAACGACCCGGCCCGGGAGCTGCCTCCCGGCTTCGACGACGAGGCGGTTCCGATCCTGGCGGCCTCCTCCGGCTATCTCCAGGTGATCGACCTCGACGCGCTGATCGACGCCTGCGCCGGTCTGGACCTCGTCGTCCGCCTGGAGCACCGCCCCGGCGATTTCATCATCGCGGACGGCCCCCTGGCCGCCGCCTGGCCCCCCGACCGGGTCGACGACGAGGCCGCCCGCCGGCTCCGGGGCGCCTTTGTGCTCGGCGTTCAGCGCACCCCTCCCGAGGACGTGGAGTTCTCCATCAGCCAGCTCGTCGAGGTCGCCGTCCGGGCGCTGGCCAACAACGACCCGTTCACGGCGATCAACTGCGTCGACCGCCTGGGGGCCGCCATGTGCCTGCTGGCCGGGAGGAAGATGCCCCCCCGGCGCCGGTACGACCGAGAGGGCCGGCTCCGGGTCGTCGTCCGCTCCACGAGATTCGGCGGGATCATCAACACCGCCTTCGACCAGATCCGGCAGTACGGTCTGGGCAACGCCGCCCTGACGATCCGACTGCTGGAGGTCATTGCCCTGATCGCGGCTCGAGTTGATAATCTTACCGACGGCGCCTCGCTGCTTCGCCAGGCGGTGATGATCGAGCGCGGCAGCCGCCGCGCGATCGAGGAGGAATACGACCGGCGCGACATCGCCGATCGGTTCCGCGACATCCTCCACCAACTCGGCCTCTCCGAGCTCGCCGAGGCGGCCGATCACACCGATCCGATCCGGGTCGGCGTCCGATGAGGGCGATCGGGCCGGCCCCCCGCCCAGGCCGATCGCCCTCCTCCCCGCGGCCTAGCTTCCTCCGGCCCATCATGCGCCTCGGCCCGAAGGTCCCCTCGTACGCGATCGCCCTGCTGAGCGTCGCCCTGGCGGTCGTCCTGAAGTGGGCGGTCGACCCGGTCGGCGAGCGCGATTACAGTCCCTTCGTCTTCTTCTCCGCCTCGGTGACCCTCACCGCCTGGTACGGCGGGCTGATGCCGGGGCTGGTGGCGCTGCTGCTCTCCTTGGCGGCCTCGGCCCACTCCTTCCTGCCGCCGGCCGGCGAGTTCCGCGTCGAGGACGGCTCCGCCTGGTATCGCTTGCTGGCATTCCTGTTCGAGGGGTTGATCATCTGCATGGTCTGCGAGGCCCTGCACCGCTCCCGGATCCGGGCCGAGCGCTCCGGCGCCGAGGCCCGGAAAGCCCTGCTCGCCTGGCGGTCGAGCGAGGCCCGCTTCCGACGCCTGGCCGAGTCCGACGTCATCGGCGTCGTCTCCGGCCGGGACGAGACGATCCTCGAGGCCAACGACGCCTTCCTCCGCATGCTCGGCTACGACCGCCAGCACCTCGAGGGCGGCGGCCTGAGCGTCGCCGCCATCACCCCCGAGTCGCTCCACTCCGAGGACGGCCGCCTCTTCGACCTCCTCTTCCGCACCGGCTCCCTCCCACCGTTCGAGAAGGAGTACCTGACGGCCGACGGCCGCCGCGTCCCCGTGCTCATCGGAGCCGCCCTGGTCGAGCCAGGCCAGGCCGACTGGGTCGCCTTCGTCCTGGACCTCAGCCGCCAGAAGCGCGTCGAGCGCGAGCTGGCCGACACCATCGGCCGCGCCGAGGCCGCCAGCCGGGCCAAGAGCGAGTTCCTCGCCGTGCTCAGCCACGAGCTGATCACCCCGATGAACGCCATCCTCGGCATGATCCAGCTCGTGCTCGCATCCGAACGCGACCCGACCCTGCGCGACTATCTCGGCACCGCGCGGGAGTCGGCCCAGGCGCTGCTGGTCCTGCTGAGCGACCTGCTCGACTACTCCTCGATCGAGGCCGGCGGCTTCGAGCTCGAGCCCGCCCCGTTCCACCTCCGCGCCGCCGTCGACCAGGCGATCCGCCCGCTGGCCGCCCGGGCCGCCCGCAAGGGGCTGGAGCTGGTGGCCGAGGTGGCCGACTCGGCCCCCGACCGCCTCGTCGGCGACTCCCGGCGCCTTCGCCAGGTGCTCGTCAACCTGCTGGACAACGCCATCAAGTTCACCCGACAGGGGGAGGTCACCGTGCTGGTCTCCCCCATCCTTGACGCCGGTGCGGACCCGGACCGTCGCGACGGCCAGGGCGTCTCCGACGGCGACGAGGTCGCCCTCCGCTTCGAGGTCGCCGACACCGGCATCGGCATCGCGCCGGAGGACCAGGAGCGGATCTTCTCCCCGTTCACCCAGATCGACGCCTCCAGCACCCGCCCCTACTCGGGCACCGGCCTGGGGCTGTCCATCTGCCGGCAGATTGTCGGCCTGATGGGGGGGACGATCGCCCTGGTCAGCCGTCCCGGTGCCGGCAGCCGATTCGTCTTCACCGCCCGCTTCCGACGCCTTCCCGAGGCCGCCGATGAGCCCCCCTCGGGGCCCGAGCTGGCCGGACTGCCCGTCCTCGTTGTGGACGACAACGCCGCCTCCCGACGGCAGCTCGAGACGACCCTGGCCGGCTGGTCGATGCGGCCGGCCGCCGCCCCCGACGGCCGGTCGGCGCTGGCGATGCTGGCCGAGGCCGCCGGTCGGGGAGACCCGTTCCCCCTCGTGCTGCTCGACGCCCAGATGCCCGGCCTGGACAGCGCCGCCGTGGCCGACCGCATCCGCCGAGAGCGCCTGGCCGGCGCGACGATCCTCATGCGATCCCCCGTCGACCCCCGCACCGGCTCCACTCCCCTCGACCACCGTTGGGGAGCCAGCGTCGCCGCCGTGGTGGAGAAGCCCGTCACCCCCTCCCGACTGCGCAACGCCCTCTGCTCGGCCCTCGGCGGCGTTTCCCCCCCCCTCGCGAAGGCCTCGGCGTCGCCGACCGCGACGCGGCCGGCCTCCCAGCCGCTGGAGATCCTCCTGGCCGAGGACACGCCGGCCAACCAGAAGCTCGCCCTGGCCGTCCTCCGCCGCCGGGGGCACCGCGTCGACTTGGCCGCCAACGGCCGGGAGGCGGTCGAGCTGGCCAGCCGACGCCGCTACGACCTGATCCTGATGGACATTCAGATGCCCGTGATGGACGGCCTCCAGGCCGCCGGCGCCATCCGGTCGCTCTCGGGAGGATCGGGCCCCGACGTGCCGATCGTCGCCCTGACCGCCCACGCCATGAAGACCGACCGGGACCGCTGCCTCCGCTCGGGCATGGACGGCTACATCGCCAAGCCAATCGAGATCGACTCCTTCCTCAGCGTCGTCGAGGCCTTCGGCCCCCGCCTCGGCGATCGGCGAGGGGCCCCCGGCGACCGGGACCGGTCCATCCCCCTCCCGCCGGCCTCTCCCATCGCCCCGTCCCCCGGCGGGGGCCAACCGAAGCAGCAGGAGGGACCGGTGGGCTCCCCGACCGAACCACCCTACGACCGCGACGCCACGCTCCAGCGCCTCGGCGGCGACGAGGAGCTGTTTCGCGACCTGATCGGCTACTACTTGGAGGATTACCCTCCCCTGCTGGAGCGCCTCCGCCTGGGCCTGCTCAACGACGACGCCAAGGCCGTCGAGCGCGCCGCCCACAGCCTCAAGGGCCTTTCGGCCAATTGCGGAGCCGGCCCGGCCGCCCAGGCCGCCGAGACGGTCGAGGAACTGGGCCGCGAGGGGAGGATGGCCGACGCCCCCGAGGCCGTCGAGCGCCTCGCCACCGAACTACGACGCCTCCGGGACGCCCTCATCGCCGATCGCGACCGCTCCTCCGGCTGACCCGGAATCGGGCGCCCCGGCCCTCCCCTTGCTTCCCCCCGATCAGGAGCCTCCCCGTGGCCGATTCCCCCTCGACCTCGAAGCTCATCGTCCTCACCGGAGCCACCCGGGGCCTCGGCCGGGCCATGGCCGAGGGCTTCGCCCGGCTCGGCCACACCGTCGCCGGCTGCGGCCGGTCGGCCGACCTCGTCGCCGGGCTGGCCGCCTCGCTCGGGGCTCCCCACACATTCGCCGCCGTCGACGTCGCCGACCACGACGCCGTCTCCCGGTGGGCCGCCGAGGTCCTCGACCGCCTCGGCCCCCCCGACCTGCTCGTCAACAACGCCGCGGTGATCAACCGCAACGCCCCGACCTGGGAGATCCTCGCCGACGAGTTCGACCGCCTGATCGACGTGAACATCAAGGGGGTCGCCAACGTCCTCCGCGCCTTCCTGCCGGCGATGGTCGCGCGGCGATCGGGCGTGGTGGTCAACTTCAGCTCCTACTGGGGCCGATCGACCGCCGCCGAGGTCGCCCCGTACTGCGCCTCGAAGTTCGCGATCGAGGGGCTCACCCAGGCGCTCGCCCAGGAGCTGCCCGACGGCATGGCCGCCGTCCCCTTCAACCCTGGCGTGATCGACACCGACATGCTCCGCTCCACCTTCGGAGCGTCCGCTTCCCACTACCTCTCTCCCCGCCAGTGGGCCGAATCGGCCGTCCCCTACCTCCTGGCCCTCGGCCCCCGGCAGAACGGCTCTCCCGTCACCGCCCCGGGCCAGTAGCGCCCCCCTTCGATCCCACCGTCAGCCTTCCTCGACAATCGGTCGGACGCCAGGGACGGTCCTCGGCCGGTTCCGGCTGTGGCCCCGGGGGATCGATCGCTGGGCGGTTCGGCTCAACGCCGGATGGGATCGTCCTCGGAGCGAGCGTCCCCGGATTCGCCCGGGGAGCCGGCGGCCCCTCCCGCCTCGGCGAGCGACGCAGAAGCGCGGCGGGGGAGGACGCGAGTCTCGTAGAAGCCGCGCATGTGGCGGTAGTCGGGCCCCTTGTCGACCTGCTTGAGCCCGAACTGGCGGGCGATCTCCTGCTCGGCCTCGTCCAGGGAGTAGCCGCAGTAGAGCATGCGGTAGGCCATGTGGACCATCGAGGCCCGGTTGATCCCGTGGTGGCAGTGGAAGTACACCGGCTGGTTGGCCGGGTCGGCCACCTCGGCGGCGGCGCGCTCGAGCAGGTCGTAGAGGACCTCGTCATCCTCGATCGAGCGGTCGTCGACGATCGGGATGTGCACCATGCGGAAGCCCATCTCGTCGGCGAGGTCCTTCTCCGCCTCCACCCAGGGGCTCTCCGGCGGGTGGGCCAGGGCGACGACCGTCTTGATGCCGTGCTGCCGGACGATCCGCTTCATCGGCCAGGTCATCTGCCAGGCGCCCCGGTAGATCTTCCCCTCGACCACCGTGGCGAACTTCTCCGGCAGGATGTAGTCGTAGGTGTGCCTCCACAGCTGCTCGAGGCCGACGATCGCCAGGACGGCGACCAGCGCGATGCGGAGACTACGGCGGGTTCGGGGAGTCATCGGTCGATCCTCTCCGTCCTGAGGGGCGGGGGCGGTTCCTTCCGTCGCGATCGTCGCGCGCACCATGGGCCCGCTCGGCACGAGGCGGGGGGATCGTAGCCGGACCTTCCCCCGGCGACAAGGGCGCTCGCCCCGCCCTCGATGGCGAAGGCCGATGGCCAACCGGGGACTTCTCTTCCTCGATCGGCCTCAGGGTGGAAGGAGCAACCCCATTAAGAGTTTTTTCGGCCCGATTCGCTCCCTTTCTTGAGCAATTCCCCGACGACCGCCGGCGCCGAGGGTCCTCGAGGGCGACTCCCCCGGCGAGGCGAGGCCGACCGCGGTCGTCTCCTGCGGCCGATCGCCCCCGGAGCCCGCCGCCGAAGGGTCATCGGGAGGGGAGGCCCGGGCAACTCGCCTTGGCAAGGAACGGGCCCGAGGGGATGCTGACCGGCCGGGGAGGGTCGATCGCCCGGCTCGAAAGGACGCTCATGGTTCGGATGCCCGGTCGGTGGGTGCTCGCCGTCGTCGTTGGGGGAACGCTGCTCCGGCTGGCGCTGGCCGAGGCGATCGGCCCGGGAAACGACGAGGCGTATTACTCGCTCTACCTGGACCACCCCGACTGGAGCTACTTCGACCACCCGCCGCTGCTGGCCCTCGTCGCCGCGGCGGGCCGGTGGCTGGCCGGAGGAGATCGTTCGATCGCCTGGCTCCGGCTGGGGTTCGTGCTGCTGTTCGCGGGCTCGACGCTGCTGGCCGCCCGGCTCTCCCGGAGGGCCTACGGCGATCGGGCGGCGGCCCCGGCGGCCCTGGCGCTGAATGCCTCGTGGTACTTCGGCGCGGCGGTCGGCACGTTCGTCTTGCCCGACGGCCCCCTGCTGTTCTTCTGGCTCCTGACGATCGACCGGCTGATGTCCGCCCTGGGGGACGACGCCCCCGACCGGCCAGCCGGCCTCGGCTGCTGGTCGAGCGTGGGACTCTCCTGGGGGCTCGCGATGCTGAGCAAGTACCACGCGGTCTTCCTCCCGGCCGGGTTGCTCGCTTTCGCCGCGGTCGACCCCAGAGCCCGACAAGCCCTGAGGACCCCCGGCCCGTACCTGGCCGGGGCGATCGGCCTGCTGCTGTTCGCCCCGGTGATCTTCTGGAACGCCCGCCACGGCTGGGTGTCGTTCGCCTTCCAGGGCGGGAGGGCCTCGGAGGGTCTCGGCCTCCACCCAGAGCGGATGCTCGGCGCCCTGGCGGGGCAGGCGTTCTATTTGCTGCCGTGGATGGCGGCGGCCCTCGCCCTGGCGGCCGTCCGGATCGCCCGGAGGCCGGACCCGGATCCAGGCCGGGCCCGGTGGGACCGCCTCTTCCTGGCGACGGCGGCCGTGCCCTTCGGGTTCTTCGCGGCGGTCAGCCTGGTCGCTCCGGTCTTGCCGCACTGGGGGCTGATCGGGGCGGCCTCCCTGACGCCTCCGCTGGGAGCGCGCTGGGCCGATCGGCTGGCGGAGCGCCCCCGGGAAATGCGTCGCCGCCTGGCGATCGTCGCGGCGGCGCCGGCGATCCTCACCGCCCTGGCCGCGCTGCATGCCCACACCGGACTGCTCCAGCGGGGGGGATCGGGCTCGATTCCCCTGATCCCGGGCTCCTCGGATCCGACCCGGGACCTCGTCGGCTGGGACCAGATCGCCGACGAGCTCCGCCGCCGGGGGCTGCTCGAGCGCCCCGGCACGTTCGTCTTTTCCGGCCACTGGCACGTCAGCGGGCAGCTCTCGGCGGCAATCGGCCCCGGCGTGCCGGTCCTCTGCTACCGAGAGGGGGACGCCCGGGGCTTCTCGCTCTGGAGCGCCCCGGACGACTGGGTCGGCTGGGATGGCGTGCTCGTGGCCGTCGACGACCGCTCGACCGAGCCGGGCTGCTTCGACCGCTGGTTCGAGCGGATCGAGCCGATCGCCCGTCTCGAACTCGTCCGGGGGGGAGTCCCGATCCGTCCCGTCCGCCTCTTCCTCTGCCGAAGGCAGACCCGCCCCTTCCCCTTCGACGCCCGCCCCGGGGGATCTCGGTAATCGCGAGCCGGCCCCGGCCGATCGCGGCCATCGCGAGCCAGCCTCCGGCTTGCCCTCCGACGGCCTCTACCTGGTAGGATAAGATCCGCCGCAAGAGGTCCGAGGGGAGAGCCGACCGTGCTGGCCAGCCAGAGCGCCCAACCGCCGAGCCTCGCCGAGCAGGCCCTGCTCGTCGCCTTCCGGGCCTTCGGCGCCTGGCCCGATGACCCGGCGTGGTCCCGCCTCGGGCCGAGCTGGCGGGCCCGACTGGAGCCGGAGCGGCGGGCCATCGGCGACCAGCTCGACGCCGGGGCGGCCCGCGCCCAGCTCTGCCGGGAGCACGCCGCCGAGGCGAGGGCCGATCCGGCCCGGATCCATCCGAGCTGGTACGTCCGGGCCCTGAAACGCGAGGCGACGGCCATCCGCCGCGCCGTGGCCGCCGCAGGCCCGCTTCCTCCGGGCGCGGGCCTGCGGCGAGGGCTCGGCTACGTCGACGAGGGGCCGAGCTTCTCCCACCCTCCTCATCCCGAGGCCCTGGCCTGGGCCCTGGTCCTCGCCGGTGAGCGCCTCGTCGGCGGGCCGATCCGAAGAGAGGACGACCCGACCCTGGTCCGGGCGATCTCCGCGCTCGACTCCCGGGGGCACTACCACCTGCTCTCCGCCCTGGGCCTGGCGAAGCTCGCCTTCGCCAACGAGGCCGGTCCCCTGCGCTCCCGGGCCCGGACCCGGACCCGGATCCGGGTGATCGAGCCGTCGCTGCCCGCCCCCCGGCTGGAGCTGGTCGACCTGGCCCTGGCCGACATCCGGGCCGCCCGCTCCGAGGGCGGCGGCCGGCACCTCCCCCCCCGGCTCGGCCTGGTCTCCGCCGGCCGGCTGCTGGCCGACGCCGATCCCCACCGGGCGCGCTGGACGCTGCAACACCTGCCCTACGACGTGGCCCGGCTCATCGGCGTCCACATGGCCTCCCCGGCGCCGTCTCCCGGCCGTCGGGCGGTCCTGGCCTGGGAAGAGGCGCTGCTCCGAGCCGCCATCGTGCTGCTGATCCGAGAAGGGCGCTTCGACCCCACGGCCCTGGCCGACCCGGGCCGAGGGACGGGAGGGCGGCCTTGAACCCCGATTCCCCCGCCTCCGGCCCCGATTCCGACCCCGAGGGGCTCAACCCCGCCCCCCGAGGCCCCTCGGCCAGCCTCCTCCCGTCGGCCGATCCCCCGGGGCCGTCCTCGTCATCGGCGCCGGCCGTCGACCCCCTTGGCGACCTCCCCCGCATCGCCCGCCGTCACGCCCGCCTGGCGATGCGGCTCGACCGGGCGGAGCCGTCCCTCCGCCCCCTGCTCGACGAGCTGGCCGCCCTGGTCGGCCAGGCCCCCCTGTTGAGCCGGGCCGACGTCATCCCCCGGGCCTCCGGCCTCCGACGCCCCGGCGCCATCGCCCAGTTCGGCTGGCCCCGGCTGGGGACCCGGATCGGCCTGGGGATCGAGCCAGCCCTGGCGCACGCGATCGTCGACCGCCTGCTCGGCTTCGAGCGATCGGCGCCCGAGCACCGGCTCCAGGTCTCCCCCGTCGAGTGGGGCGTGCTCGGCTTCGTCGTCGCCCGGCTGCTGGACCGCCTCGCTTGCCGGCCCGGTGTCCTCGGCCCCTGGGACCTGTACGTCGACCGGGTCGGTCCCGAGCCCTTCCCCCCCGACGGCCTCGGGCCGATCGTCACCCTCGCCTGGCCGCTCCGGGTGCCACCGGCCTCGGGGGTGATCCGGCTGTGGGTTCCCGAGGTGGTCGTCGCGCTGGCCCTGGTCGACGACCCGGAGCCGCCCCCTCCCCCCGGCGGCCCCGACGAGCTCTCCCGGCGCTTCGGCGTCTTGACCTGCCTCGGCCGGGCCGAGGCGGGCACGATCCCGCTGCCCGGCGGCCTGAAAACGCTCCGAGTCGGCCAGTCGCACCGGATCGCCGGCGGCCTGCTCCAGGGGATGCCCGCCTCCCCCCGGGGCGAGGTCGCCGTGATCCTCGGCGACGCCGCCCGCCGGTGGCTCCTCCCCGCCTCCCCGGTGCCCGACTCGGGCGCCTCCCGGCTCACCGTCACCGGCCCGATCTCCCGACGCCCCCGACCCCAGGAGGCCTCCCCCGTGCCCCCCTCCGTCGACTTCCACGGCAACGACACCGTCGCCCCTTCGGGCCCGCCCTCGCCGCCGGCCTCCCCCTCTCCGGCCGACGTCCCCGTCACCCTCGTCGTCGAGCTCGGCCGCCTCAGCCTGCCCGTCTCCCGCGTCGCCGACCTCAAGCCCGGCGACGTCCTCGACCTGGCTCGCTCCTCCAGCGACCCGATCGACCTCACCTCCGGCGGCACCCTCGTCGCCCGGGGCGAACTGGTCCGTCTCGACTCCGCCCTCGGCATCCGCATCACCCGGGTCTTCCTCTGATCCCGACCACCCCAACACGAGGAAAGGCCAGGATCGCGGTCGGCCCGCTCATCCTCGGGCCGACCGCCGCCGGACCGGGGCGGCCGGACGAAAACCAGGGTGGCCAGACGAGAACCTGGGTGGCCGGGGTCGTCCCGACCCCAGGTTCGAGCGGCTCCCGCAACCGAGGGCGCCATGACCGAGGCCTCCCCGACGGCAGCATCCGGGGCGTCCGGGAACTGCCGGGGCGGTTGCACTCGCTGGTCAGGCGGGCTCTACTCGGCGTTCCAGCGCCGACCGGCCCGTCGTCATCCGGCCGTCGGCGACGCCATCGGGAACCGAGCCTCCGGAGCGAGCGTCATGCCCCGTCGATCTGTCGCCCACCGCCTCCCCGGCCACCGGGTCCGGCCCCTGGCCCTGGCCTTCGCCCTCGCCCTGCTCGCCGCGCCCGAGATCGCCCGCCCCGAGCCGGCCGACGCCCCGGCCCCGGAGCGGCCGAACATCGTGATCATCATGGCCGACGACCTGGGCTTTTCCGACCTCGGCTGCTTCGGCGGAGAGATCGAGACGCCCAATCTCGACCGCCTCGCCGCCAACGGCCTCCGCCTCTCCCAGTTCTACAACACGGCCCGATGCTGCCCGACCCGAGCCTCCCTGCTCACCGGCCTGTACTCCCACCGGGCGGGGATCGGCCACATGGTCGGCGACTACGGCCTCCCCTCCTATCAGGGCTACCTCAACGACCGCTGCGTCACCATCGCCGAGGCCCTCCGCCCCGCCGGCTACGCCACCCTGATGGCCGGCAAGTGGCACGTCGGCTCCGACCCCGGCCGATGGCCGCTCGACCGCGGCTTCGACCGATACTTCGGCACCCCCACCGGCGGCGGCGTCTACTTCAAGGAGACGCTCCAGATCCGCAAGGAAGTCTTCTTCGTCGCGGACGACCGCCGCGTCGCGTTCCCCGACGACGCCTACGTCACCGATCTGTTCACCGACCACGCGATCCGATTCGTCCGCGACGCCTCCCAGGGGGACCGCCCCTTCTTCCTCTACCTCGCCCACATCGCCCCGCACTGGCCGCTCCAGGCGTTGCCCGAAGACATCGAGAAATACCGAGGCCGCTACGACGACCTCGGCTGGGACACCGTCCGCTCGACCCGGTACCGCCGGCAGATCGAGCTGGGCCTGATCGACCCGGCCTGGCCCCTCAGCCCCCGCGATCCCGAGGCCGTCGCCTGGCGGCTCCTGCCCGACGACCGCCGCGCCGAGCTAGCCTTCCGCATGGCCGTCTACGCCGCCCAGGTCGACCGCATCGACCAGTCCGTCGGCCGGCTCGTCTCGGCCCTGGAGGAGGCCGGGGAACTGGAGAACACCGTCATCCTCTTCCTCTCCGACAACGGCTGCTCCGCCGAGGGCGGCCCCGGCGGCTTCAGCCGGGGAGAGCCCGGCGCCCCGATCGGCACCGGCTCCTCCTACGCCAGCGTCGGCCTGGAGTGGGCCAACGCCAGCGACACCCCGTTCCGCAAGTTCAAGATGAGCGTGCACGAGGGGGGCATCGCCTCCCCCTTCATCGTCCACTGGCCCGCCGGGCTCTCCCGGGAAGGAGAGATCGAGCATCAGCCCGGCCACGTCATCGACCTGCTGCCCACCTGCCTCGAGCTGGCCGGCGCCTCGTATCCGGCCGAGCGGAACGGCCAACCCACGCTCCCGCTCGACGGCCGAAGCCTCGTCCCCGCCTTCGCCGGCGAGCCGATCGACCGCGGCCCCCTGTTCTGGGAGCACCAGGGCAATCGCGCCGTCCGCCTGGGAGAATGGAAACTCGTCGCCCCCCACGGAAAGCCCTGGGAGCTGTACGACCTCGAGTCCGACCGCACCGAGCTGGTCGACCTCTCCGACACGATGCCCGAGAAGGTCGCCGAGCTGTCGGCCCTCTGGCAGTCCTGGGCCAACCGCGCCGGCGTCGCGCCCTGGCCGGTTCGCCGCGATTGAACGACGAAGGGGGCGCCGGCTCGACACCGGCGCCCCCCTCGGGCCATTCGAGACGATCGGGCCGGCCCGGGATCAGGGCCGATGGACGCTGTGGCACGCCTTGCAGTTGTTCGCCTTCAGCAGCGCCTCGGCGGCCCCCTCCTTGCCGTCGACGACCCCCTGGGCGGCCTCGACGATCGCCTGGGTCCGCTTCTCCCACTCGTCGTGGGAGCCCTTGGGCTCCGTGTTCAGGGCCATCTCCTTATACAGCTCCAGGAGGTGCTCCTTCTCCTCGGCCGACGCCTGGCCCGAGACGACCTTCTTCAGCAGGCCGCCTTTGTTGGCCTCCTTCATCACCTGCTTAATGGTGTACTTCGGCTCCTCCTGCGCGGCGAAGCCAACGAACGCGAAGAGGGCGAACGCAGAGCAAACGGAAAGGACCAGCTTCCGCGTCATGGGCGTGTGTACCCCCGCTCTTGAGTGCGAACCGCCCCCGATCCCCGGCGACGTTGCCGGAGGCACGGCGGCCGGCTCGAGCAGCGGCGATTAGAACGGCCCCGCCGCCCCGCGTCAATCGACCGGCCTCCTATACGCAACGCATGCTCACATAACTCGCCGCCCCCCCCCCCCCCCCCCCGGGGCGGGGCGGAATCCGAGACTTCCGGCCCTCCGGCGTCTCGGTCGGAGCGGCAGGATCCGCACGCGGCCTCTGGTCTGCTCGACCATGACATGATGAGCGTCCCTGCCGCCAGCTCAGCCTCGTCGGTCCGGATCGTCGCGACGACCATCGGGCCAATCCAGGATCCGCTCCCTCGACTCCCCCGACGAGGTCAGCAGGCCCAAGATCATCCCCACGGTCACGCGCGCAGGCCCCGGACGCAGGGTTGGCCGCCCATCACATTCGGGTCATGAGTCATCCGGGTGAACTTCACGGCATCACCCCTTCCTCAATGAAGCGGGAGGATGGATCGCGCCCACGGATCAGCTAATTGCACACACAGGAATTGATTATCTCGTGTTGCGTTTCGCCAGATCACCCGTTGTGCCCTGGCGGGCGCAACACGACCAAGCCGTCTGACCTGCGTGCCCGACTGGCGAGCGGTGTCCGCCTCGGGCCGGACGAGTTCGATCGAGGAAGGGTGGCGCCAGTGCAATCCACCAGCGCCACGAGCCCAGGGATCGTTCGCTCTCCGGTCGGCCTCCGTCAGCGTTGCCCGTTGGAGGCGGCGACCGCCTTCCGGGCCGCCGAGGCGGTGACGAGGTGGGGCAGCGCGGAGGCCCCGAGCGCGGCCTCGACCAGTTCCTCTTGCTCGCGGTTGTGCACGGCGAGGGAGCCGGTGGCGGGGCTGGCGCTGGCGTCTCGGCCGACGTACTGGAAGCGGCGGCCGGTCAGTTCCTCCAGGCGAGGGGCGACGAAGGTCCAGCCGCCCATGTTCTGGGATTCCTCCTGAGCCCAGACCCACTCCGTCGCGTTCTCGAACCGGGCGAGGGCGGCCGAGAGGGCGTTGGCGGGGAAGGGGTAGAATTGCTCGAGGCGAACCAGGGCCACATCGTCCTTCTCGGAGGCCTCGCGGCGGGCGAGCAGGTCATAATAGACCTTGCCGGAACAAAGCACCACGCGGCGGACCTTCTCCGGGGCGGCGATCGCCCCGTCGTCGAGCACCTCGTTGAAGCCGCCGGCGGTGAACTCCTCGACCGAAGAGACGCAGCGCTTGTGCCGCAGCAGGCTCTTGGGGGTCATCACCACCAGGGGCTTGCGGAAGGTGCGGCGGACCTGGCGGCGGAGCAGGTGGAAGTACTGGGCGGGGGTCGTGCAGTTGACGACCTGCATGTTGTCTTCGGCGCAGAGTTGCAGGAACCGCTCCAGCCGGGCGCTGGAGTGTTCCGGCCCCTGTCCTTCATAGCCGTGCGGCAGCAGGAGGACAATGCCCGAGGCCCGCCCCCACTTGGACTCGCCGCTGGCGATGAACTGGTCGATGATCACCTGGGCGCCGTTGGCGAAGTCGCCGAACTGGGCCTCCCAGCAAATCAGCATGTGAGGAGAGTCGAGCGAGTAGCCGTAGTCGAAGCCGAGCACGGCGGCCTCGGAGAGCATGCTGTCGTAGACGCAGAACTCGGCCTGCTGCCCCGGAGCGATGTGGTTGAGGGGGTAGAACCGCTCGCCGGTCTGCACGTCGACGATCGAGGCGTGGCGCTGACTGAAGGTGCCGCGGCGGCTGTCCTGGCCGCTCAGGCGGACCGGGGTGCCTTCCAGCAGCAGGGAGCCGAAGGCCAGGCCCTCGGCGAAGGCCCAGTCGATCGGCCCGCCCTCCTGCAGGGCCTGCACGCGGGAGGAGAAGATGCGGTCGAGCTTCCGGTTGCGGGTGAAGCCCTCGGGCACGGCGGCCATGCGATCGGTGATCAGCGCCAGGCGGTCCCGGGGGACCCCGGTGTCGATCGGGGTCCAATCGTAGTTCGGCTGGAGCCCCTCCCACGGGCCCTTGAAGCCGGGCTGGATCGGCTCGGGGGCCTCGGTGGCGTCGTGCACCTCCTTGTAAATCGCCTCGAGCTTCTCGCGGAAGGTCTCCTCCAGGGTGTCGGCTTCCTCCTGGGTCAGCTCGCCGGAATCGATCAGGTGACGGGTGTAGAGCTCCAGAACCGGCTTCTTCCGGCGGATCGCCTCGTACATCACCGGTTGGGTGAAGGCCGGCTCATCGCTCTCATTGTGGCCGTGCCGACGGTAGCAGACCATGTCGATCACGACATCCTGGCCGAACGTCTCGCGGAACTCGGTGGCCAGCTCGCCGACGTAGACAACCGCCTCGGGGTCGTCGCCGTTGACGTGGAAGATGGGCACCTCGATCATCTTCGCCACGTCGGTGCAGTACCGGGTGGACCGCCCTTCCATCGGCGCCGTGGTGAAGCCGATCTGGTTGTTCACCACGATGTGGATCGTGCCGCCGGTCCGGTAGCCGGGCAGTTGCGACAGGTTCAGCGTCTCGGCCACCAGTCCCTGGCCGGCGAAGGCGGCGTCCCCGTGGATGAGGATCGGCAGGCCGAGCTTGCGGTCTCGATCCTTGAAGAGACGCTGCTTGGCACGCATCCTCCCCTCGACGACCGGATCGACCGCCTCCAGATGGCTCGGATTGGCCGTCAGCGACAGATGCACCGAGTGACCATTGGCCGCCACATGGTCGGCCGAGAAGCCAAGGTGGTACTTCACGTCGCCGTCTCCGGCGACGGTCTTGGGCATGTTCCCCTCGAACTCGTGGAAGATCATGCTGTACGGCTTGTTCAGGATGTTCGCCAGCACGTTCAGCCGACCGCGGTGCGGCATCCCCAGCACGATCTCCTTCACCCCGAAGGTCGCCGACCGTTCGACGATCGCGTCCAGCAGCGGGATGAGCATCTCCCCCCCTTCGAGCGAGAACCGCTTCTGCCCCACGTAACGCAGGTGCAGGAACGTCTCGAAGAGGCTGGCCGCGTTGAGCTTCCAGAGGATCCGGCGCTTCTTCTTCAGGTCGAAGCTCGGGTGGTTCCGCACCGGCTCCATCCGCTCCTGCAGCCAGGAGCGGATGCGCCGGTCGCGGATGTGCATGTACTCCACGCCGATGGTGCCGCAGTAGGTGCGCTTCAGGGCGTCGAGCAGCTCCCGCAGCGTCGCCTGCGGCGGCTCGAACATCCGGGTGAAGAACGGCCGGTCGAGGTGTTCCTCCCCCAGGCCGAACTCGGCCAGCTCCAGCGGGTCGTACGTCTCGCGCCGGCCGGCCAGGCGGAGGGGATCCAGGTCGGCCAGGTAGTGGCCCACCTCGCGGTAGGCATCGACCAGCCGCGTGACGGCCGCCTGGGCACGGGCGTTCTCCAGCGCCTCATCGTCGACGGCCGAGACCGAGGAGGACGGCGGCGCGGCCGCCCCCGGCGGCTGGGCCCCCGGCGGCGCGCCATCGATCCGGCCCAGCTCGAACCCCTCGAAGAAATGCCGCCACGACGCCTCCAGCGCGTCGGGGTCCCGCTGCCAGAGCAGGAAGTTTTCCTCGATCAGGTCCTGGTTCCAGCGATTGGCGACCGTCGAGCGATTCATCGCAGCTTGTCTCACCTTCGGGCGCGGCGGTCGCGGCGGCTCGCGACGCGGCCCGGCCCCGAGTTCCAGCCGAGGAGCCGGCGAAAAACGACGGATCGATCCCTCGCGCGACGACGCGGGGAAGTCGGGCCCGATCCTTCGGGTCGCTTCCATCCTACCCGAACAGTCGAACCACCCATATCCCGATCCGTCGTCAACACCCAACTCACCCCGGAGACGATCCTGCCCCCTTCCCTCCAGCTCAAGTATAGGAATTCCACCCCCGCAAGGCAGCCAACCTCCCTCCCAGCCCGGGTTTTTCCCGATCCCCCCCGGCCCGAGCCGGCCAGCCGGCCGCTCCCCTTCCCGACCCCGCCCGAAGGCGGTACAATACGCCCCTTCGCCAGGGAAACCGGATCGAAAGCACCGGGCACGTGGCCCGGTCCCGGCCACCGGCGGATCGTCCAGCCGAGCCGAGCCGACCTCCCCGACCGGCCCCCGCCGGCCCGGGAGCGATCGCTCCACCCGGCCGAGAGCCCGACCGAACCATGTACGCCATCTTCGAGGACGGCAGCCACCAGTTCCGCGCCCGAGAGGGGGACCTCATCACCGTCGACCGCCGCGACGGCGACGACGGCGACGAGATCGTCTTCGACAAGGTCCTCCTCCTGGCCGGCACCGACGGCGAGCCGACCATCGGCACCCCCCTGGTCGCCGGCGCCAAGGTTGTCGCCAAGGTCGTCCGCCAGTTCCGCGCGAAGAAGATCGTCATTCGCAAGTTCCGACGGCGCAAGGGCTACCGCCGCAAGCGCGGCCACCGGCAATCCTACACCACCGTCCAGATCACCCGCATCCAGCCCTCCTAAGCCCCCCTGGGGCTCCCGCATCGCCTATCTTGGCCGTCTTGAGCGGACCGATCCGCCCGAGACGGCTTTTTCATGCGCCTCAAGCCTGATCCAGGCCCCGGCCGATCACCGGGATAGGCCCGCCAAGGGCGCAGGCCACGCAATCGCGCCAGGTCGGTCCCGGCCATTCTCCACTTTTCGCAGAACCCCTGGCCGTCGAGAATTCGCGCGCAACAATTACCCTTCGGCGGCGCCCGAGTCGCTGCCAACCGGGCGTCCGCCGGGCCTCGGCGACGCCTCCAGACGTCGGCCTGGCGTTTCTACGGCCGGGCCCTCCCCCCACCGGGACGACACAACCGGCCGGTCCATCGCGTCGCCAAACGAACACGATGAACTTTTGTCACGGAATACGCTTGACCGGCCGAACCGTAAGCGGGTAAACCACCAATCGGGGCGATCGATCGAGATCATAGGCGGAGGCCGGCGATGGCGACCGTGGATCATCGGGATGCGACCGAGCAGGAGCGGGGCCGGGCGGGAGCGGGCCGGGGCATGGTCGTGCCGCGGGTCTTCAGCACGGAGGGCATCTCCCCCTTCGACCAGGTCGACTGGGAGGAGCGCACCGCCGCGATCAAGGACGAGCGCGGGCGGGTCATCTTCGAGCAGACCGGCTGCGAGGTCCCCCGGTCCTGGAGCCAGTTGGCCACCAACGTCGTCGTCAGCAAGTACTTCTACGGCGAGGTCAACACCCCCGAGCGCGAGACCAGCGTCCGCCAGCTGATCCACCGCGTCACCCGCACCATCACCGACTGGGGCAAGGCCGACGGCTACTTCGCCTCCGACGCCGATGCCGAGGCCTTCTACGACGAGCTCTCCGCCCTCTGCCTCAACCAGGTCGGCTCGTTCAACTCCCCGGTCTGGTTCAACGTCGGGCTGTACCACCAGCACGGCGTCACCGGAGCGGCCAACAACTACCGCTGGGACGAGGACACCCGCACCGTCGTCGAGGTCGACGACGCCTACAAGTACCCCCAGGGCTCGGCCTGCTTCATCCAGTCCGTGTCCGACGACATGGAAGGGATCATGCGCCTGGCCCACGCCGAGGCCATGCTCTTCAAGTTCGGCTCCGGCACCGGCACCGATCTGTCCACCCTCCGCTCCAGCCGAGAGAAGCTCTCCGGCGGCGGCAAGCCCTCCGGGCCGGTCAGCTTCATGAGGGTCTACGACGCGGTGGCCAGCGTCGTGAAGTCCGGCGGCAAGACCCGACGCGCCGCCAAGATGCAGACCCTCAAGTGCTGGCACCCCGACATCCTCGAGTTCATCACCGCCAAGACCAACGAGGAACGCAAGGCCCAGGCCCTCATCCGACAAGGCTACGACGCCAACTTCAACGGCGAAGCCTACTCCTCGGTCCTCTTCCAGAACGCGAACCTCTCGGTCCGAGTCACCGACGCCTTCCTCCGCGCCGCCGTCAACGACGAGGAGTGGACCACCCGCGCCGTCACCACCGGACGGCCCATGGACACCTACCGCGCCAAGGACCTCCTCGACAGCATCGCCGAGGGAACCTGGATCTGCGGCGACCCCGGCGTCCAGTACGAGGACACCATCCAGAAGTGGCACACCTGCCCGAACACGGCGCCGATCAACTCGTCGAACCCGTGCTCGGAATACATGTTCCTCGATGATAGCGCCTGCAACCTCGCCTCGATCAACCTGATGAAGTTCCGCCGAGACGACGGCTCCTTCGACACCGATCGCTTCCGGGCCGCCTGCCGGATCTTCATCACCGCCCAGGAGATCCTGGTCGACCACGTCAGCTACCCGACCCCCAAGATCGCCGAGAACAGCCACAAGTTCCGCCCCCTGGGCCTCGGCTACGCCAACCTCGGCGCCCTGATCATGTCCACCGGCCGGCCGTACGACTCGGCCGAGGGCCGCGCCCTGGCCGGGGCGATCACCGCCATCATGCACGGCGAGGCCTACCGCACCAGCGCTGAGCACGCCGGCCGCCTCGGCCCCTTCGAAGGGTTCCCGATCAACCGAGAGCCGATGCTCCGCGTCATGGAAATGCACCGAGACGCCGTCGAGGCCATCGACCCCAGCTGCCCCGACGCCCTGCTGGCCGAGGCCCGCACGGTCTGGGACGAATGCCTCGCCCTCGGCCGCCAGCACGGCTACCGCAACAGCCAGGTCACCGTGCTCGCCCCCACCGGCACCATCGCCTTCATGATGGACTGCGACACCACCGGCATCGAACCCGATATCGCCCTGGTCAAGTACAAGAGCCTCGCCGGCGGCGGCATGCTCAAGATCGTCAACCGCACCGTGCCGATGGCCCTGAAGACCCTCGGCTACGACGAGCCGGTCATCCGCGGCATCCTCGACTACATCGACGAGCACGACACGATCGAGGGCGCCCCCGGCCTCAACGATGACCACCTCCCCGTCTTCGACTGCGCCTTCCCCCCCCGCAACGGCCAGCGGGCGATCCCCTGGCAAGGGCACGTCCGCATGATGGCCGCCGCCCAGCCGTTCCTCTCCGGCGCCATCTCCAAGACGGTGAACATGCCCCGAGAGGCCACCGTCGCCGACATCCGAGAGGCCTACCTCGAAGGCTGGCGGCTCGGCCTGAAGGCCCTGGCCATCTACCGAGACGGCTCGAAGGAGTCGCAGCCGGTCAGCACCTCCAGCGAGGAGCAAAAGGCCGCCGCCGAGCTGGCCAAGGCCAAGTCGGACCTGGAGAAGGCCTGGAACGAGATCAACGCCGCCCGAGCCGCCCTGGACGCCGACCGCGATCGCCTCGAACGCGAGCGGGCCGGCGCCGCCCGCCCCGCCGCCGCCGCCACCACCCCGGCGAAGGTCGGCGGCCGTCCCGCCGAGATCGGCCCCCCCCGCCGCGAGCGCCTGCCCGACACCCGGCGCAGCATGACCCACAAGTTCGACATCCAGGGGCACGAGGGCTACATCAACGTCGGCTTCTACGACGACGGCCGCCCCGGCGAGCTGTTCATCACGATGGCCAAGGAAGGCTCGACCGTCGGCGGCCTGATGGACGTCATCGGCACGCTCGTCTCCATGGGCTTGCAGTACGGCGTGCCGCTGGAGGTCTTCGTCAACAAGTTCGCCCACAGCCGCTTCGAGCCGGCCGGGTTCACCAAGAACCCCGACATCCCGATCGCCAAGAGCGTCACAGACTACATCTTCCGCTGGCTCGGCATCCAGTTCATCCCCGGCTACCGAGAGGCCAACACCCCCCGCCGCGACGGCGTCGAGCCCACCTCCCCGATCACCGTCTCCCCCGCTCCCACCCCCGCGCTGGCCGCCCCCTCCCCGGCCCAGCCCGACCTCGACGACCCCACCACGCCCGCCGCTCCGCTCATCAAGACCAACGGCCACCGCACCGCCTCGATGCGCGACCTCGAGGAGGCCGAGGCCACCGGCCACGCCCTCCCCGGCACCGACGCCGCCGTCCCCTCCCACGAGGTCGGCCTCGGCATCCAGCAGCAGGAGTTCGCCCGCTTCCAGTCCGACGCCCCCTCCTGCGACAACTGCGGCGCCCTCACCGTCCGCTGCGGCACCTGCTACCGCTGCTTCAACTGCGGCAACTCGATGGGATGCTCCTGAGCCCCCTCATCGCCCGCTGCACCATGCAAGCCGACCCATGCTGACTCTCGCTGATCCCTGCTGACCCTCCGGGGGGCGACGCCGCCCCCCTCCCCGCAATGCGACCCGCGGGGCCCGCACTTCGCGTGCCCCGCACGCCACCCCTAGGACTCCGCCCACGCGCGCCCCGCGGGTCGACTTTCTCGTTCCAGTGTTCTACTGATTTACTGAGGAAGGTCGCTATCGGCCTAGCAAACGATGACGACTGGCACCCAGAACAGTTCCGACCACTCCAAGCCGAATGTCACGTTCATTGAGCAGAATGCGCCGGTTGATGAGTATGGCCGTGCTCTTTATGCCGTTGCGAGATCTGTATTGAGAGCACTTATTGATTCGCTTTCTGATGAAGATCTTGCGGATCTGAACACTCCGTTAGATCAAGTTCGGATGAGGCAACTCGCAAAGGTAGCCAGGCTCGAACGTGACAAGGGCATGAGAGGCGATGGGTTTGAGTGGGCAGTTCATGAGGCTATTTTGGGATTGGAGCCAAAGGTTGTCGATCCTATAGCGGTCGCATTGCGGCGCGCGTCAAAACAAGTTAAAGACGCCGCTCCGACGTCTGTGATGTTTGGCTACGAAAGAGCCGAGTATCTAGGTTTTTTGGATGCGGTTATCGACGAAGCTGGCACTGAGTCCTACTTGTTGCCTGAGGGACGCGGAAGACCCTTTCACTTTGCCCATGGGTCAGCAAAGCAGCGGAAGGGCACCTTGCCGAGCCCCATTTGCCAAATCGCATTCAAAAGATCTGGAAAACAGATTTGTTTCTGTCTACTCAAGAGGATCAACGATACTTTGCGGCCACGGTAAAGTCCAATTATTCGCAGCTAGAGGGAGGAAGGGGGCTTAGGATTGGTATTGTACCAGAGTCTACCGTGATAGGAAATCGCGCAGGCATAAAATACAACGACCAACACAAACTATGGGTCGTGACGCTCGACGATCCTAACGGATTTATGGGACTGTTCAATGACGCTTATCACGCGGTTGCCCGCGCCATATGCACTCTTGGAAAACAACAGCCTCCACCCTATTTCACCAAGCCCAGCGCCAAAGGGGAAAAAGTTCAAAAACAATTAGAGAAATATCCAGACGCGAAGGTGTTCGATATTGAATCTGCACTGGATGAAGCCGCCCAGCAAGATCTTGTTTCTTCCAATAAAAAACTTGTAAGCGTGAATGCGCCACATTGGCTTCATATTAAAGAAATGTCTCCAAAAATCATTTCTCCAAAACCAAAGTTTGTAAAACTGGATTAGATCATAGGCAAATGACAATGGAAGTCCTTCCTCGCCAGGTCTTGGCAAAATGGGCGGTGGGGTGGCTGGAGTCGTGGCGACCTCAGCACGGAACGCCTTCGCCAAAGCGGCGCACCAGGCAGAGCATCGGCCAGTCCCAGAGCGGAAGGCGTCGTCTGGTCAATTCGCCAGGCTTGGGAACCGCCATCTGATTGTCAGGCCTGCCTCGCTGGGGTCGACACGACCCCAGCCGTCCCGACGACTCGGATCAGCGGGAGCCGGCGGCCTCGAGTTCACGGGCCCGGTCGCGGAGGGTGGTCTCCAGCTCGGCGATCTGGTCGGCAGTGACGCGACGGGCGACCTGCCGCAGCAGGGAGACGAAGTGCCCGATCTCGCCGTCGGTCACCGGGTCGCCGACGGTTCCGGAGGGGCCGGTACGAGGTCACCAGCTCCTCGCCGTCGGCGTCGAGGACGACGAACCAGGGGATGCCGCCCGACCGGCCCTTGCGGTCGTGCTCCAGCGCGTCGTGGCCGCCGATCATGCGGTCGGTGTCGACCTTCACGGCGACGAACTCGAGGCCGAGGATCTCGGCCACCTCCTCTCGAGCGAGGACCTCCTCCGGCCGCCGTCCCGGAGGCCCGCCGGCCGCCCCAGCGACGATCGGGTCACCAGAGCTCGTCTCCCGCCCGATCTTCCTGGTATCGGGACGACGACTTCCGGCCGTCCCCCGTCCGCCCTTTCCTGCCGGCCGAAGGGCCGGGCGATGGTCCTTTGGCAATCCGACCGGACCCCGGCGCTTGCGGCCGGATCGCTCCCGAGGAGCGGGCGCTCCGTGACGAAACGAACCCATTTTGGCGACGCAACTTGTTCTCCGACAAGAAAATCGGCCATTCGCCCTCAGCGCACCGAGCGGCGCACCGTCGCGTCCTTGGGGCGTCCGATTCGGTGGTATCTTCCCGCCGATTCGTCCCGTAAGATACCGGGCGTCGCATTCCGACCCGGGCGGGCGAGGGGCCATCCGGCTCCTCGGCCGCCTCGACCCCGAGCACCCGCCGAGGAGGTTCGCCGCATGTCCGCCATCCACCGGAGAGGGTTCCTGGGCCGGGCCGGGCTGGCCGCCGGCGCGATCGGGCTGGCCGGCCCCGCCGCCTCGATCGGAGCCTCCCCGACCTCCCCGACGCCGGCCCCGAGAGCGAAGGCGTCGCGCCCCAACCCGATCGGCGTCTCGACCTACTCCTTCTGGCAGTTCCGGGGAGAGCGCCTGGGCATCCCCGAGTGCATCGACCGCGCCGCCGCGATGGGCTTCGACGGCGTCGAGCTGCTGCTGGTCCAGATGCGAGACACCTCCAACACCGCCCTGCAGGAGATCAAGCGACGCGCCCATTCGCAGGGGCTGGCCCTGATGGGCTTCTCCACCCACCAGGGGTTCGTCCACCCCGACGCCGACCGCCGCAAGTCGGAGGTGGAGAAGACGATCGGCCAGATCGAGCTGGCCTACGCGCTGGGCATCCCCACCATGAGGATCAACACCGGCCGCTGGGGCACCAGCGGCAGCTTCGACCAGTTGATGGCCAACAAGGGGATCGAGCCCCCGCTGGAGGGGCACACCGAGGACGAGGCCTTCGGCTGGGTGATCGAGGCGATCGAGGCGCTGCTGCCCAAGGCGGCCGAGTGCGGCGTGGTGCTCGGCCTGGAGAACCACTGGGGCCTGGGCCGCACGGCCGAGGGGGTACTCCGGATCGTCGAGACGATCAACGACCCCTGGCTCCAGATGACCCTCGACACGGGGAACTTCCTGGAGAACGGCTACGAGCAGATGGAAGCCATGGCCTCCAGCGAGGTTCCCCTCTGCCTCGTCCAGGCCAAGACCTATTACGGCGGAGGCCGCTGGTACGCCCTCGACCTGGACTACGCCCGCATCGCCTCCATTCTCCGGGGCGCCGGCTACTCTGGCTGGATCTCCCTCGAGTTCGAGGGGAACGACGACGCCGAGGAGGCCGTCCCCCGCAGCCTGGAGATGCTCCGAAGCCACTTTTCCTGAACGTTCAAACATGAGCGCATCACAAGTGATTCTGCTCGCCAGCCTCGGGCTCGCTCCGGCCGCCTCCCCGGCGCGGGAGGGGGGAGAGATCCGGCTGCTCGTGCGGGCCGACGACCTGGGGGTCGCCCAGGCGGTGAACGAGGCGAGTATCCGCTGCTGCACCGAGGGGATCGCTCGGTCGGTGGAGGTGATCGTCCCCGGCCCCTGGTTCCTCGACGCCGTGCGATTGCTCCAGGAGCATCCCGGCATCGACGTGGGGGTCCACCTGACGCTGACCAGCGAGTGGGAGCGCGTCAAGTGGCGGCCGATGACGCACGCCCCCAGCCTCGTCGACGCCGACGGCTACTTCCACCCCACCACCGCGCAGCGTCCCGGCTTCCCTCCCGGCACCGGCTTCCTCGAGGCCGGGCCGGACCCGGCCGAGGTGGAGCGGGAGCTCCGGGCCCAGATCGAAGCGGCCCGCCGCCACCTGGGAGACCGGGTCACCCACCTCTCGGCCCACATGGGGACCGCCGTGGCCGCTCCGGAGCTGCGCGCGGTGGTCGATCGGCTGGCCGACGAGTACGGCCTGCCGATCGCCTTCCCGGGGCTGCGCGACGCCGGGTCGTTCGGCCCGGTCGAGGCGACGGCCGAGCAGCGCGAGCGGAGGCTGGTCGAGCTGATCGAGGGCCTCGGCCCCGGCTCCTGGCTGCTGATCGAGCACCCGGCCCTGGACACCCCCGAGATGCGTCGGTTCGGCCACGTCGGCTACGAGAACGTGGCCGAGCACCGGGCAGCCGTCACCGCCGCCTTCACCAGCCCGGAGGTCCTCCGGGCGGTGGAGCGGGCCGGGGTCCGGCTGATCAGCTACGCGGAGCTGGTCGGCGGCGACTGAGCCAGCCGGCCGGGCCGAGGAGTCCGGAATCGGCCGCGGGGCCCTTGCCAACGGCTGATCTCCTGAGCATAGTGCACACTGCGCGGGCCCCGCCCTCGGGACCATCCCGGGCGCCGCGGGCCGCGCGTGTCGGCATCTTCCGCGACACGTCATCGCCCCCAGGGAGGTCCCCCCCCGATGCCACCCCAAGACCCCAAGGCACCGGCCGCCCCCGGGCGTCCGGGCCACAGCCGCCGCGACTTCCTGCGGGGCTCGGGCCTGGCCGCCGCCGGCGTCGCGCTGGCCGGCTCGGCCGAGTCGGCCCTGCACGAGGCCGGAGCCGACGTCGTCCAGACTGAAGGCGTCGCGATCTACTCCGGCTCCTGCCCGATCGAGCTGAAGGTCAACGGCGAGGCGATGAGCGTCACCGTCGAACCGCGCTCGACCCTGCTGGACACCCTGCGCAACCGCCTCGACGTGACCGGGCCGAAGCGCGTCTGCGACCGCGCCAGTTGCGGCGCCTGCACCGTCATCCTCGACGGCGAGGCGGTCTACTCCTGCACCACGCTGGCCATCTCCTGCACCGGCCACGAGGTCCGCACGCTGGAGTCGTTCGAGACCGGCGAGGGGAGCGTCCCCCACGCCTTCCACCAGAACGACGGCCTGATGTGCGGCTACTGCACCCCGGGCTTCGTCACCGCCTGCCAGGCCTGGCTGGAGCGGAACCCGGGCCAGGAACCGACCCTCGACGACATCAAGCAGGGGCTCGACGGCAACATCTGCCGCTGCGGCACGTACATCGGCGTCTTCCAGGCCGCCCTGGACGCCGCCAAGGCGATGAAGAACGGGAGGTCCTGACCCATGGCCAGCTGGCCCGACTCCACGCGGGTGATCGGCGCTGCGGTGCCCCGGCTCGACGGCCTGGCCAAGGCCTCCGGCCGGGCCAAGTACCCCTCGGACGAGCGCCCCGACGGCGTCCTCTTCGCCGCCATCCTGCATAGCCCGCACGCCCACGCCAAGATCACGAAGATCGACACCTCCAAGGCCGAGGCCATCCCCGGCGTCAAGGCCGTCCACCTGATCGCCGAAGAAGGGGCCACCGTCCGCTACCACGGCGAGGAGATCGCCGCCGTCGCCGCCGAGAGCGAGGAGATCGCCCGAGACGGCTGCCGCGCCATCGCCATCGAATTCGAGGTCCTCCCCCACGCCGTCACCGAGGAGCAGGCCCTCTCCGACAACGCCCCCCGCCTCACCCCCCGCGGCAACACCCAGGAAGGCCGCGCCCAGCAAGACGGCGACCCCGACGCCGCCCTGGCCGAGGCCGCCGCGACCGTCGAGGGGCACTACTCCCTGCCGGTCATCACCCACGTCTGCCTCGAAACCCACGGCCAGGTCGTCCGCTGGGACGGCCCCGACCGAATGACCGTCTGGGCCAGCACCCAGAACGTCGACGGCGTCGAGTCGGAAATGGCCGGCGCCTTCGAGATCCCGGCGACCAACGTCACCGTGCTCACCCCGGTCATGGGCGGCGGCTTCGGCTCGAAGTTCGGCGCCGACACCTGGGGAGTCGCCGCCGGCCAGCTCGCCAAGAAGACCGGCCGGCCCGTCTGGCTGTTCCTGGACCGCATCCAGGAACATCTGACCGCCGGCAACCGGCCCAGCGCCTCGGCCAAGATCAAGATCGGCGCCGACAAGTCCGGCAAGATCACCGCCATGATCGCCGAGACCCAAGGCACCGGCGGCATCTCCCGAGGCGCGGCCTTCCCCCTGCCGTACGTCTACGAGGTGCCCAACAGCCGCCGCCAGCACACCGACGTCCGCATCAACGGCGGCAACGCCCGGGCCATGCGGGCCCCCGGCCACCCCCAAGGGTGCGCCATGATGGAGTTCGCCGTCGACGACCTGGCCGAGGCCCTCGGCATGGACCCCCTGCAAGTCCGGCTCAACAGCCTGGCCGAGCAGGACACCGTCCCCAGCGGCGACGGCCAGCCCATCAACCGCTCGGAGATCTACCGAGCCCAGATCGAGCTGGGCCGCAAGGCCATCGGCTGGGACCAGCGCAAGAGCCGGGCCGAGAACGCCAAGGCCCAGGGCCCGCTGAAGCGCGGCTTCGGCATGGCCCTGCACCAGTGGGGCGGCGGCGGCCGGGACGACAAGCAAGTCACCTGCATCATCAACCCCGACGGCTCCGTCGAGCTGCGCTCCGCCACCCAGGACATCGGCACCGGCTGCCGCACCATCCTGGCCCAGATCGCCGCCGAGGTGCTCGGCCTCGAGCCGACCGCCATCTCCTCGAACATCGGCAACTCCCAGTTCCCCCCCGGACAGGCCTCCGGCGGGTCGACCACGACCCCATCCATGGCCCCCCCCGCCTACAACGCCGCGCTGAAGGCCCGAGAGCAGCTGTTCCGGCGCATCGCCGGGGCCCTCGACGCCGAGCCCGGCGACTTGGAGGCCCGGGGCGGCGTCATCCTCGTCAAGGGAGAGCGGGAGGTCCCCTGGAAGGAGGCCTGCCGCAAGCTCGGCACCATGCCCGTCAGCGTCACCGAGGGCTTCCTCGAAGGGCTCACCGCCCAGGGCGTCGGCGGCTGCCAGTTCGTCGACCTGACCGTCGACGTCGAGACCGGCGTGGTCAGGCTCAACAAGATCGTCGCCGTCCAGGACACCGGATTGATCCTGAACATGCTCACCTGGAAGAGCCAGGTGTATGGCGGCGTGATCATGGGCCTGAACTACGGCCTGTTCGAAGAACTGGTGATGGACCCGACCACGGGCCTGGCGCTGAACCCCGACATGGAGCTGTACAAGCTCGCCGGGGCCAGCGACATCCCCGAGATCGAGATCATCCCCTTCGACAACGAGCAGATGCGCAAGCGGGGCGTCATCGGCGTCGGCGAGCCGCCGACCATCGCCACCGCCGCCGCCATCGGCAACGCCGTGGCCAACGCCCTCGGCACCCGAGTCCCCGCGTTCCCCATGTCCCCCTGGAATGTCCTCAACGCCCTGGCCAAGGCCTGATCCGGCCGTCCTCGGCGAGCGGAGGGCCCCGGACCCCGTCCGGGGATGCCCGATGGCGACAGCACAGCCGACCGACGGACCGTGAGGGAGGGATGACCGATCGCCGATGGCCGGGCCCCCCCGGGCCCCCCGCCTCGGCCATCGCCCGCCCGCCATCCCGGTTCCGGCAGCCCGCCTCCGCCATCCTCCCCGACCGCCGCCGACCGCACCGGATCGCCCCGAGGAGCACCCGATTCCCATGAACGCCTTTGAATACGCCAGCCCGACCAGCGTCGAGCAGGCCGTTCGGGCCCTGGCCGGCGCCGAGTCCAGCGAGGGCCTCTCGGGCGGCACCGACCTGCTCTGCCGCCTGAAAGACTCCGTCTCCAGCCCCTCCCGGGTCGTCTACCTCAAGGCGATCGCCGACGAGGGCTTCCGCGGCGTCTTTGCCGAGGGGGACGGCCTGGCCATCGGCGCCGGCACCTCCCTGGCCGCGCTGCTGGCCGACGAGGCGATCGCCGCGAAGTACCCGGCCCTCAAGCAGGCCGCCCGATCGGTCGCCACGCCTCAGATCCGCAACATGGCGACCGTCGGCGGCAACCTGCTCCAGCGCCCGCGCTGCTGGTACTACCGCTCCGGCTTCGGCCTGCTCGGCGGCCGCCGCGACGGCGACACCGCCCGGCTCGTCCGCGAGCTGGAGGGCGAATACGCCCCGTACAACATCAACCTCGTCGGCCTCCCCGCGGACGGCCACCTCGTCCGCCTGGGAGACAACCGCTACCACGCCATCTTCATGACCGACGGCGACGCTCTGTACGTCAACCCGTCGAGCCTCGCCCCCGCCCTGATCGCCCTGGGCGCCACGGCCGAGATCGTCGGGCCCGACGGCTCGCGCACCGTCCCCATCGCCGACCTCTACCGCATCCCCTCCTCCGAGGGGGAACGCGAGCTGACGGTCGCCACCGACGAGGTCCTCACCCGCGTCCTCCTGCCGCCGCCGAAGGGCAAGAACGCCTTCTACGAGATCCGGCAGAAGCAAGCGCACGACTGGCCGCTCGTCCTCGCCTCGGTCTGCCTGGAAATGGACGGCGACACCGTGCGCCAGGCGTCGATCCTGCTCGGCGCCGTCGCCCCCGTTCCCTACCGGGCCGAGGCCGCCGAGGCCGCGCTGGCCGGCAAGAAGCTCGACCGGTCGACCGCCGAGGCCGCCGGCCAGGCCGCCACCACCGGCGCCAAGCCGCTCTCGAAGAACGGCTACAAGGTCCCCCTGGTCAAGACCGCCGTCAAGCGCGCCTTGCTCCGCGCCGCCGGCGACGAGTACTGGACCGCGATGGAGGCCTGACCCCGTGCGCTCGATGAAGCCCACGCCGGGACCGGCCCCGGGCCCCCTCCCCGGGCCCGAGGCCGAAGCCGAAGCCGAAGCCGTCTCCCCCGAGCCGGCCCCGGCCGAACCCCCTCCCCCGCCGGAGTACCAGATGGTCGCCCCCCCCTGCGCCAAGCTGCGCAACAAGGGCATGTACGTCTACACCGACGGCTCCCACGAGTCGCACGGCGACTACGACAACACCATCTACTGGTGCCTCCGCACCCACAAATCCTTCGGTCCCGACGACGACCTCGCCCAGAAGGACCTCTGCTGCGACCCCTCGCGGTCCTGCTACCAGCCGATCTGAGCCGGATCCTCCATCCAGCCCCCCTCCCCTGCCCCTCGAAGCCCCCGCTCCGACGCCCCCCTGCGGGTCCTCCGGAGCGGGGGTTCTCACACAAGCGATCTATCTATTAAAGACTTACGCCGAGATGGCCAGGGGTTCGGTGGTTCCCGCGCCTCGAGACCTCCGGCCCCACGTTCAGCCCCCGAGAATCGCGGCCCCCCCATGTCGCCGAATTCGGGCGATCTTCGGGTTCCGTTCGACCGAGTTGTCGCTAAAAGGAGAAGACCGAGTTGTCACTCTAAGGAGAAGGTAGACGAAGTGATGCCAGTACGGTAATCTCAGAGTGTCTAGAAGTCCTAACAGAGTTGTCCATCGGGCACTTGCCCGAAGCGGACCTCGCGACGGTCAGCTCGAGGAATCCTTCTTAACGCTCCGCAAACGGACGTCAGCGATTGATGGCGCGCTCCTCGCATTGGGCTGCGCGACATCTCGCTCGAATCTGTGAGCTAACGGCTCAACAGACCAGGGTCTTTTCCAGGGCTTCTTGGAGCAGTCCGCTTCTGCACGATCATCGGCGTCGAACGGGAAGGCCGTCGCATGCCGACCGGCTCTTCCACCCTGCTTGCCATCCCACCAATGCGAACTGCTCCGATCCCCAGCCTCCGCCGCCGAGTCCTCCGAACGGAAAAGGAGGCGAACCCTGCCGGGTCGAGAGGTCGGACTTGCTCCTTCAAGAGTAATCGGCCCAATGCGGGTCGAATCCGATCGACGCCCCGAGGGTTTCGGACGGGGGTCAAGACGTGACAGTGATGCCAGAGACTCTCTGACTCGTTCGAGATCGTCGGAGCCGGTGTCCGGCGGTCTGTCTTCCAGGCTGAGGTCGTTACTCCATGCCGTTCCTCTCCTCGATCCCTCGTGCCTCGGCGCTTGCCTTGGCCATCGCCAACTTGATCGCCGTCGCGGGTTGCTCTGGCGGGAGCGACGAGACTGCCCCTCCCCCAACCATCACGGTCAATCCGTTGGCAGCCCCGCCGCCGAGCGGCGCGGCAACCGATGCCGGTCCCGGCTCCAACGCCGCGACCGACTCGACCTTAAGGTGATCCGGCCCGAGGTTCGGCGGCCGGACAGTGCGAGGTCCAACGCCGGGCTCGGCTCCAAGGCCGTGACCGACTCGCCCCGAACCTCCGCTCACCGAGAAGTCATCGTGGCCTTGCGGTCGGGGGCTCGCCCTGCTCGTTCGGCCTCACAGCGAGTCTAGAAAGGGTGACCTAGCCTTCTGGCATGGACACCACCAAGCGCTACCCGACCGACCTGACCAACGCCGAGTGGGCCCAGGTCGCCCGCGTCATCCCGGCCCCGAAGAAGGGT
>NZ_RYZH01000018.1 GCF_003977685.1 Tautonia sociabilis
CATCGGGGGGGCCCTTCGGGGTGCTGGCGATTGTCGCTGTGACCCAGTCCACCACGAAGGTGCCTCCCCTTCCATCGAAACTGTCAACCGGGCCCACCCCCATTTCGGCTCTCTTTGCGACAGAGCCCGAGAGCACGCATCCGCTCCAGTCGCTCATCCTGATGAACAGCCGGTTCGCGATCGACCGGGCCAAGGCCCTCGCCGGCCGATTGTTCGCCGAGGAGCCGTCGGACGAGACGGCGAGGATCGATCTCGCCTACCGACTCCTCCTGGCCCGGGAGCCGAACGACCGGGAGCTCGAGCAGGCGATGGCCTTCCTCGACGGCCAGGCGGAGCTGCTGCTCGAGCGGTCCGACGGGGACCCTCCGCTGGCGTCCCCGTCGCCGATCCCGGCGAAAGTCGAACCGGCCGAGGCGGCGGCCTGGGTGGACTTCGCCCTGGCGATGCTCAACCGGAACGAGTTCCTGTACGTTCCCTGATGGAATCGACGGTGATGACCTCCTGACCGGAGGCGCGGCGCCGATCCGATCGCGGTTCGAGGCACTCGCCCCAACCTGGAACCGACGTCGACCTCCCCTCATCGCCGAGAACCCCTCGGAGCTCCTCCCGATGCCCCGACCGAGCCGAACTTGCCCCGGACCCCTCCCCGCGTCGGCGACGATCGACCGGCGGTCGTTCCTCCAGTCGACCGGGGCGAGCTTCGGCCTGCTGGCATTGGCGGACCTCCTGCGGCGCGAGGCCGGGGCGTCGGACGGCGAGCGAGGAGCGATCAACCCGCTGGCGCCCAGGGCGCCTCACTTCGAGGCGAAGGCGAAGCGGTGCATCTTCCTGTTCATGGTCGGCGGGCCGAGCCACCTCGACCTGTTCGACCCGAAGCCGGTGCTGAACCGCCTGCACGGCCAGCCGGTGCCGCCGAGCTTCGGGAAGATCCACAGCCAGTTCCTGGAGTCGGACCCGATCTGTCTGGGATCGACCCGGACGTGGGGGAAGTACGGCGAGAACGGCATGGACATGTCGGACCTGGTGCCGCACCTGCACCCGCTGGCCGACGAGATCGCGCTGATCCGGTCGTGCTCGGTGGACAGCGTGGTGCACGCGCCGGCGCATTACCAGATGAACTGCGGCCGGGTGTTCATGGGGTACCCGAGCCTCGGGAGCTGGGTCGGCTATGGCCTGGGGACCGAGAACGAGAACCTGCCGGCGTATGTGGTGATGACCCAGCCGGAGGGGACTCCCGAAGGGGGAGCCCCTTGCTGGGGAGCCGGGTTCCTGCCGGCGAGCTACCAGGGGACCCTGTTCCGTCCCGGCCCGAAGCCGATCATCGACCTGAAGCCCGCCACCGGGGAATTCTCCCGGGAGCAGCAACGGAGGACGCTCGACCTGCTCCAGTCCATGAACCGGGACGGGCCCGACCCGGGAGAACCCGAGCTGGAAGCCCGGATCGCCTCGTATGAGCTCGCCTTCCGGATGCAGGCCGAGGCTCCGGAGGCGGTGGACCTGTCGGAGGAGCCGGACGAGACGAGAAGGCTGTACGGCCTGGACGACCCGAGGACGAATGAATTCGGAACGCGCTGCCTGCTGGCCCGGAGGCTGGTGGAGCGCGGGGTGAGGTTCGTCCAGGTGTACTCGGGAGGAGGGCCGGTGGCGATGCAGTGGGATGCTCACGCCGATGTGAACGAGAATCACGAGAAGATGTGCGGCCGGACCGACCGGCCCGTGGCCGCCTTGCTGACCGACCTCAAGCGGCGCGGGTTGCTGGAGGAGACGCTGGTGGTCTGGGGAGGAGAGTTCGGCCGCACGCCGGCCAGCGAAGGGGGGAGCCGGGGCCGGGACCACAACGCGACCGGCTTCTCGATGTGGATGGCCGGCGGCGGAGTGAAGGGAGGGACGATCCTGGGGAGCACCGACGAGATCGGCCTGAACGCGGTGGAGGAACCGGCGCACATCAACGATCTGCACGCGACGATTCTGCACCTGATGGGGCTGGACCACACCCGCCTGACCTATCTGCACAGCGGGAGGGATGAGCGGCTGACGGACGTCGGCGGCCGGGTGCTGACGGGCCTGCTGGCCTGAGCCTCGGCCCGGTCATTGCCGCCTCGATCCCCGGTGCGTCGGCCATGAGCCCTCGCGGACAACTTGACGACCCCGTCCTGGGGCCGGGAGAATGGGCCGATTCGACCAGGCGCGCCGGCCATCCCGGCGCGGCGCCAAAAGCGATCGGACCCCAATCGGGAGGCGGGACCGAACCCCCCGCCGGGACTCGGCGTAACCATGGTGAAGGCCACAGGACCTGCGACCGCCGACCTCCTCGCCGAGCAATCGGACGAGCAGCTGATGAGTCGGTATCGGGAGCAGGCCCGAACGGAGGACTTCGACGAGTTGGTCCGGCGCTACGAGCGCGAACTGTACCGGTATCTCGCCCGGTACGTGGGCGATCGAGCCCTGGCCGACGACGTGTTCCAGAATACGTTCCTGCAGCTGCATCTGAAGCGAGGGCTGTATGAGGACGGGCGCCCGCTGCGCCCGTGGCTCTACGCGATCGCGACCCACCAGGCCGTCGACGCGCTGCGGAAGGCAGGCCGGCACCCGACGGTCAGCCTGGACCAGCGGATCGAGGGCTCGGACAGCGATCCCGGCGCCCTGGTCGACCTGCTGACGGGGGAGGAGCCCGGACCGCTGGCCGAGATGCAGAGCGAGGAACGTCGGCAGTGGGTGCGTGGGGCGATCGCCAAGTTGCCCGAAGGGCTGAGGCAGACCTTGATTCTGGCCTACTACCAAGACCTGAAGTACCGAGAAATCGCCGAAATCCTCCGGATCCCGGTCGGCACCGTGAAATCCCGCCTGCACGCCGCCGTGGCGAAGCTCGCCGAGCTGGCCCACGCGGCCGGACCCGATGACAACGGTTCGGTTCCATGAACGACTCCACGCTCTTCGACGAGGCGTTCGGCCAGCTCGACGCCCAAGAGCGCACCCTCTTGGAGCGAGCTGTCGCCGCCGATCCGGCCCTCGCCTTCCGTCGCGACCGCCTGCATCGCGCCCTCGACCTGTTGCTCGACGACGGCGACGACGACCTCGAACCCCCCCCCCGCCTGGCCGAGCGGACCCTGCACCGCATCGCCCGACACGCCGACGAGCCCCGTACCCTGGAATTCGCTCCGAATCGCCCCCGGTTCCGCTGGGCGGACGTCGGCGTGGCGGCGGCGGTCATGCTCATCGGCCTGATGTCGCTGGTCCCGGCCGTCCGGGAGCAGCATCGCCGGGCCGACCAGCTCCTCTGCACCGACAACCTCCGGCAGGTCGGCCTGGCGCTGAATCAGTACGCCACGACGCACGAGAACTACCCGTTCGTCGATCCGTCGTGCCCGGCGGCTTACGTGGGGGCCGCCTTCGTCCAGCTCCGGGACGCCGGCCTGCTGCCGGATCCGGCGGTGCTCGACTGCCCCTGCGGCGGCATCACGGAGGATTCGCGGTCACTGCCCGCGTTTGACGTGATCCTGGACCGGGAGCGCCGGTCTCCCGGCACGTGCCGGGGAGACATCCACGTCGACTACGCCTATCATCTGGGGGTTCGGGGCGGCGACGGTCATCCTGTCCCGATGACGATCCGAGTTTCGAACCATGTGCCGCTGGTCGCCGACCAGCCCCCCTTCCGGCTGGACGACTCGGCCTCCTCCTCCCGGGCGCCGGTCGGGGGCGTGATCCTGGCCGGCAATAGCCCCAACCACGGCGGGGCAGGTCAGAACGTGCTGTTCACCGACGGCAGCGTCTCCTGGAAGCGCACCCGGTGGATCGACGCCAAGGACACCGACCTCTACCTGAACGAGCTGAAGGACATCGGCCCCGGTGTCCATCAGGATGACGCGGTGCTCAGCCCGTGCATCATGCGGTTCCAGCCCTGACCGCACCGCACCGCACCGCACCGCGATGGTCGAGCATTGATGCTCACAAACAAGGAGCCGGCCTCGGGGATCGCCTCCGAGGCCGGCCCCTCGTTTCTTCCCACCGGCCGACCGCCCGGGACGGAGCGGGCCTGGAGGCCGACGGGCCCGGATTCGGTGCCTTCGAGTCCGGTCGGCGGGACGGGATCACGCTCCCGATTCTCGACGCATCCGGTCCCAGTAGAGGATGGCGAGCATGGACTTGGCGTCCTCGATGCGGCCGTCGAGCGCCATGGCGACGGCCTGCTCCCAGGGGACCTCGACGGGCTCGATCTGCTCGTCGAGCTCCCGAGCGTGGGGCCCGGGGCGGAGGTCGTCGCAGCGGAAGAGGTACATCCGTTCGGTGAAGAGGCCGGGGGAGACCCACCACTCGGTGAGCAGGGAGAGCCGGCCGGCGATGTAGCCGGTTTCCTCTCGGAGTTCTCGGAGGGCGCACGCGTCGGGGGGCTCGCCGGGGTCAATCGTGCCGGCGGGGACCTCGAGCAGGGTCTTGTTGATCGCGTAGCGGCGGTTGCGGATCAGGCAGACTCGGGCGCCGCCGTCGAGCAGAGGGAGCAGGGCGACCGCCCCGCGGTGGAGGACGACCTCACGCTCGGCCGTCGTGCCGTCAGAGAGCGTGACGGGTCGTAGGGCCAGGTCGATCTTCTTCCCCCGGTAGAGGATGCGGTCATCCTGGCCGGGAGCGTGATGGGACTGCGCAGGACGGCTCATCGGTTCGGGCCTCGGTCGCGGAAGGAGAGCCAGCCGAGTTCGATGCGGTCGAGCGCCTCGGTCAGCGTGGCCTCGTCGACCGCGAAGCAGATGCGGGCGTGTCCCTCTCCCCCCGAGCCGAAGGCCGATCCCGGCGCGACGCCGACGCGGTGATCCCGGACGAGCGATTCGCACAGCGCGACCGAGTCGGCCAGGCCGTCGAACCGGGGGAAGACGTAAAAGGCGCCCTCGGGGACGGGCACATGGACGCCTTCGATCCGGCGGAGGCGATCGACGGCCAGGTCGCGCTGGCGGGCGTATCGGGCCAGTGCGTCGGCGATGAAGGGCTCGCCGTCCCGGAGGGCCGCTCGGGCCGCCTCCTGGGCGACGCCGAAGGCGTGGCTGACGGCGAACTCCTGGAGGACGGCCATCGACTGGGCCACCTCCGGCGGGGCGATCGCGTAGCCGACGCGCCAGCCGGTCATGCGGTACGCCTTGCTGAAGCTCTGCGCGACGATCGTCCGAGATCGGGCCTCCGGGATCGCCAGCGGGCTGGGGGCGATCGGCGGAGCTCGGTCGAAGACGATCCGCTCGTAGACTCCGTCGGCCAGCAGCCAGAGGTCGTGCCGCTCGCAGAAGGCGAGGAGCCGTCGCCAGTCGTCGGGGGAGGCGGTCCAGCCGGTGGGGTTGCCGGGGCTGGCGACGGCGAGCAGCCGGGTGTTGGGCCGGACGGCGGATGCGAGGAGGTCGAAGTCGAGGATGAAGCGGTCGCCGTCGAGAGAGAGCGGCACCTCGATCGCCTCGGCCCCGGCCACCCGAATGGCGCCGACGAAGTTCGGCCAGAGGGGGGAGACGACGAGGGCGGAATCCCCGGGGCCAACGGTGGCCTCGATCGCCAGGTGGATGGCCATCATGCCGCTGGCGGTGACGACGACCTCGGTGGAGTCGATGGTCCGGTCGTGCAGAAGGCCGACCTGTCGGGCGATCTCGAGCCGGAGCTCAGGGTAGCCGGGATTGGGCGTGTAGTAGGTGCGGTCGGCGTCGAGGGCGGCCTTGGCGGCGTTCTTGATGAAGTCGGGGGTGGGGAGGGTGTCCTCGCCGTAGAACAGACGGAGCGTGCCGGGATGCTGATCGGCCAGCGCGGCGATGGCCCGGATGCGAGAGGGAGCGATCGAGGCGGCGGGGGCGAGTCTCACGGTGGGGCCTCGAGCAGCGGGGGGACGTTGAGATCAGTGGCCTGGACCCGGACTCGGCGCCGACGCTCCCGATCGGGTCGAGGAGGTCGCCCGACGGTGGCAGCGGCCCGCGAAGCCGGCCCCGATGGCCGATGAGAGCGGGACCGCGAGGCCATCGACGATGCGCTGCCTCGCCGCGGAAGCGGTCTGCGGCATGACGGCTCCTCCCAGATGCCTTCCCTGGAAGCCGAGAACCGGGTGGGTGGGCGCTCGGTCCACCCGGGACCAGGACTCGATCACCGAGAAAGCGGGCGGCGCCGGCGAGTCCTAGGGAGCCGGCGCGGTGAACACGTCGAAGAGGGTGTCGGCCACCGCCGTGGCCAGGAGCAGGTTTCCCATCGGCCGCTCGATCCAGGGCACAAGAGGCGGCACGAACGCCACGGTGCCGGCCATGACCAGGATCCACGCCATCGAGGCCGAGACGGTGACGCGGAACGATCGCAAGGGGAACCTCCGGCGGTCGACCGCCCGTCATTAAGGTTTCTTGTCCCGAATCGTCAGAACGGGGCAGGGGGCCTCCCGGACGATGCGCTCGGCGACCGAGCCGAGCAGCACGTGGGCCAGCCCAGTTCGGCCGTGGGTGGAGACGACGATCAGGTCGATGCCATGCTCGGTGGCGTAATCGTGGATCTCATCGACGGCGTCTCCCCACCGGATCTCGGAAACGACGGCGCGGGGCTTGGGCCAGTCGGCGGCGCAAATGGTGGCGAGGGTCTGACGAGCCTGGTCCTCGATCTCCTTGTAGTACTCGGGAGGCATGCTGGCAACGAGCATGGGGTCGGGCCCGGCGGGGACGACGACCTCGGAGAGCACATGCAGCAGGTGCAGCTCGGCCCCAAGGCGATCGGCCAGCTCGCAGGCGAAGCGGACGGCGGCCTCGGAGTGCTTGCTGAAGTCGGTCGGGGCGAGGATGCGGTCGATCTGGATCATGGACCACCGGCGAGGGGAGATGGGCCGAGCGCCCCTTCGACGAGCATGCCCAAGGCATCGGGCGCCGGCATCCACGATGCGGGGGGATGACCCGGGCGGTCAAGAGTGCCGTATGATGGAACCGGGGAATTCCTTCGGATCGAACCGGGCGAGAGGTGGACGATGATCTGGGAACGACTCCTGATCGGCCTGGGGGCGCTGCTGATCGTCGCCGTCCCCGTCCTGCTCGCCGCGGTCGCCTTCTGGATGAGGAGGACGCGGACAAGACAGCAGCGGCGAGACTGAGGAAGGCGGGGAACCCGGGGGTGACCTCCCTCCCCGATCGGACGGCCGAGGAGGCCCGCCCTCGGAGGGCGGCCCTCCGGCGCCGGGCCGATCACTCACGACGCCGCTTCGCCTCGGACGAGCGCGTGGAAGCGGTGGTGAAGATCCTTCGTGATCGGGCCGGGCCGGCCGTCGCCGATGAGGCGGGCGTCGCACTCGATGACGGGGATGACCTCGGCGGCGGTGCCGGTGAGGAAGCACTCATCGGCGGTGTAGACGTCGTGCCGGTCCATCGTGCGCTCGATGACCGTCAGGCCGATCGAGCGGGCCAGGTCGATGACGGCCTCTCGGGTGATTCCTTCCAGGATGCCGGAATCGACCGACGGCGTGTGGATCACGCCGTCTTCGACGACGAAGATATTGTCCCCGGTGCACTCGGCGATGTGACCGGTGTGGTTGAGCATCAGCGCTTCGAGGCAGCCGGCGTTGGTCCCCTCGATCTTGGCGAGAATGTTATTGAGATAGTTGAGCGATTTGATGCGGGGGTTCAGCGCGGCGGGGTGGTTGCGAATGGTGCCGGCGGTAACGATCTTCAAGCCGTGATCGTAGAGTTCGGCGGGATAGAGGGAGATGGAGTCGGTGATGATGATGACCTGGGGGTCGGTCGTCTTGCGGGGGTCGAGGCCGAGGCTGCCGGCGCCTCGGGTGACGACGAGGCGGATGTAGGCGTCGGTCAGGTCGTTGACCTTCAGGGTGTCGAGCACGGCCTCGGCCAGCTCGTCTCGGGCCATCGGGATTTCCAGGTGGATGGCCCGGGCCGAGGCGTAGAGGCGCTGGATGTGTTCCTCCAGCTTGAAGACCTTGCCGCCGTAGGAACGGAGTCCCTCGAAGACGCCGTCGCCGTAGAGCAGGCCGTGGTCGTAGACGCTGACCTTGGCCTCGGCCTTGTCGAAGAGCTTGCCGTTGATGTAGACCTTCAGGCTCATGGCGGGGGCTCCTCGGCGCTCGGCCGGCCGATCGGGGCGCGTGGGGTATGGATCCAGCCAGACCCAGCGGGGCCATGCCCGGTTCGCCCCGGGTCGGAGGTCGGGGCTGGGCCGATCGCGATCGAATACCGGATTCCTGTCTCTGGTTCCAGGTTCCGGATTCCGGAGGCCGGACGCCAGGGCCCAGGTCCGGGACGGCGGATTCCGGATCCGACGGGGATCGGGAACCCGCTTCCGGGAAGGGCCGGAGGCGGGGGCGTCGGGGTGGCCGGGGAGTCGGGGGAGGGTGCGGCGTCGGTCAGGCGAAGACGGGCGACCACTCCTCGAGCCGGCCCTCGGCGAGCCGGACGACCCGGTCGGCCTTGGCGGCGATGGCCAGGTCGTGGGTGACGAGGATCATAGTGAGTCGCCGTTCTCGGTTCAAGTCCCGGAGCAAGTCGAGGACCTCCCGGCCGGTGTTGGCGTCGAGGTTGCCGGTCGGCTCGTCGGCCAGCACGACCGAGGGACCGGCCGCCAGGGCTCGGGCGATGGCGACCCGCTGCATCTCCCCTCCGGAGAGCTCCCCCGGAGTGTGGGTCCGCCGGTGGGAGAGGCCGACGCGGTCAAGCAGGGACTCGGCCTCCCGTCGGATCGATCGGCGTTGGGAGAGGTAGGAGAGCGGGCCGAGGCGGATCGCCAGCGGTAGCAGAACGTTCTCCAGCGCCGAGAGTTCGGGCAAGAGGTGGTAGAACTGGAAGATGAGGCCGAAGGTTCCGTTGCGGAGGGCGTCTCGCTTGCGGCCGGTCAGGTCGTCGATGCGGCGGCCGTCGAGGAAGATGCGGCCGGAGTCGGCGGCGTCGAGCAGGCCGATCAGGTGGAGCAGCGTGCTCTTGCCCGAGCCGCTGGCACCGACGATGGCGAGCAGCTCCCCGCGATCGACCTCCAGATCGACCCCGTCGAGCACGGGGACGGGGTCTCGTCCCTTGCGGTAGGACTTGGACAGGCCGACGGTCGAGAGGTGGGGGTCCATCGGGGCCCTCCTCGGGCATGGGGATGGGGGTCTCACGCGGAGCCGCGGGGGAGCGGAGGGCGGGGGATCGGGGCCGCCGGGCCGGGAGCGCGGGGGTCGGAGGAATGCCTCCTCATCCGGGTCGCTCTGCCCTGGCCGACAGGCCCCCGATCCGCCTTCCTTCGGCTCACTCGTACCGCAACGACTTGACCGGGTGCATCCGCGCCGCCCGCTGCGCCGGCCAGACGCTGGCGGCGACGGCGATCAGCAGCGCCCCGCCGACGATCCAGGCGACGGTGAGCGGCTCGACCAGCGTGGGGATCTCGGGGAAGTAGTAGATGGCGTCGTCGAACACCTTGCGACCGGTCATCACGCTCAGCGCGTCCTCGATCTCGTTGATGTAGCGGACGAACAGCAGGCCGCCGGTCATGCCGACGAGGCTGCCCACCAGCCCCAGTGTCAGGCCGTAACCGAGGAAGATGCCGCGGACGCCGGAATCGGAGGCGCCGAGGGCCTTGAGGATGCCGATGTCCTTGGTCTTCTCGACCACGATCATCGAGAAGATGCCGAGGATGCCGAAGCCGGCCACGGCGATGATGAAGGAGAGCAGGATGTTCAGGATGTTCTGCTCGACCTGAACGGCGGCCAGCAGCGGGCCTTGCTTCTGCTCCCAGGTGGAGACGAGGAATCGGGTCGGCCACTTCCGCTCCAGGGTCAGGCGAATGGCGGAGGCGATGGCCTCCAGGTCGGCGCCGGGGCGGGCCTTGACCTGGATCTGGTTGACGAACCCGTCCTGGCCGCGCAGGAATTGCAGCCGCTCGATGGGCACGAAGACCTGCATCGAGTCGTACTCGCTCATGCCGCTTTTGAAGTAGCTGACGACGGTGAACTCGCCCGTCTTGGCCTCGGGGGTCTTGCCGGCGGAGGGGAAGTGCAGGATGACCTTCGAGCCCTCGGGGGCGATGAACAGGTCCTCGTCCGATTCCGGACGGTGGATGGTTCCGAGCGCGTAGCCCAGGATCATCCCGTCGGCGGGGACGAGGTTGGCCATGTCCTCCAGCAGAATGTCGGCGAAGGGGTCGTCCGGGTCGGTCCGCTGGTAGACCTGGCCGGCGTAGGTGTTCAGGCGGAATTCCTCGGGGACGTGGAAGGTGGGCTCGGCGGGAGGAAGGTCGGCCTGGCCCTCTCGAGGCTGGTGGACGAGATATTCGGCGAATTCGGAGACTCGGGCGCGGTCCTCGGGGCGGACGCCGATGATCTGCACCTCCCGGGTGAGGTACTCGCCGCCGCCGACGGGGATCATGGCGTAGCCGAAGAGCTGGAGCGAGGGGGCCAGGGCGTCGATCTGGTCGCCGGCGGCCTCCTCGATGGCGGCCAGGACCTCGTCCGGGTTGTTGAATCCGTTGAGGCTGAACGACTCGACGATGATGTCCGAGAGCGTGCCGTGCAGCCGCTCCTCCATCATCGTCGAGAACCCGGCCATGACCGAGTTGACCACGATCATCGTCGCCACGCCGAGCATGACGCTAATGATGCTCGCCAGCGCGATGTACCGGGTCCGCAGGTAGCGCCAGCAGAGCAGATACTTGTACATGGTCGGGCGTCTCCTTACGCCGGGTCGGGCTGAGTCTCGGTCGACCGGAGGCGTCCGGCTTTTTCGGAAATCGGACGCTCAGCCCCCTACGCTTCCCAACGACGACTGCGGTCGGAGCAGGGGGAAGAGGATCACGTCCCGAATGCTCGGCCGGTCGAGCAGCAGCATGCAGAGGCGGTCGATGCCGATGCCCAGGCCGCCGGCGGGGGGCATGGCGTGCTTGAGGGCCTTGATGAAGTCCTCGTCCATCTTGGCCATCGACTCCTCCTCGGGGAGCCCGGCGAGTTGCTGGCGGAAGAGCTGCTCCTGGAGGATCGGGTCGTTCAGTTCGGTATAGGCGTTGGCCAGCTCCATGCCGAGCACGAACAGCTCGAACCGCTCGGCGATCTCCGGGCGTCCGGCCTTCCGCTTGGTCAACGGACAGAGCGGGGCGGGGTAGTCGATGACGAAGACGGGTCCGACGAGCTGGTCCTCGACGGCCTCCTCGAACAGCTCGCCGAGGATGACCACGGGATCCTTGCCGGCGGTCTCGAGGCCGAGGGACTCGGCCCTGGCCTTCACGGCCTCGGGGTCGGCCGGATCGACGCCGGCGTGTTCGAGGACGAGCTCGTTGTACGTCTTCCGGGGCCAGGGGGGGGTGAAGTCGACGGTGACGGGGGCGGCCTCGCCCTCGGGGCCGACATGGATGGTGCGGGTGTAATTGCCGTCGACGGCGAGGATGGCGTTGCCGATGAGGGCCTCGGTCAGCTCCATCATGGTGTGGTAGTCGCCGTAGGCCTGGTAGGCCTCCATCATGGTGAATTCGGGGTTGTGCTTGCGGCTGATGCCCTCGTTGCGGTACACGCGACCGAGCTCGAAGACGCGCTCCATGCCGCCGACGAGCAGTCGCTTCAGGTGCAGCTCCAGGGCGATCCGCAAGTAAAGGTCCAGGCCGAGCGCGTTGTGGTGCGTCACGAACGGCCGGGCAGCGGCTCCTCCGGCGATCGACTGCATCGTCGGGCCCTCGATTTCGACGAAGCCTCGGGATTCCAGCGTGCGTCGAATCGACGAGACGATCTTCGAGCGGCCGAGGAAGGTCTGTAGGCTCTCGGGATTGCTGAACAGGTCGAGGTAGCGCATTCGGCTGCGCGCCTCGATATCGGTCAACCCGTGCCACTTCTCGGGAGGCGGAAGCAGCGACTTGCCGAGGAAGGTGAGCGACTCGGCGAAGACGGTGAGCTCGCCGGTCTTGGTGAAGCCGAGGGTGCCGTCGACGCCGAGCAGGTCGGAGAGGTCGAGTTGCTTCGCCAGCTCCCAGGCCTCGGGACCGACCTGCTTCTTGCCGACGAACAGCTGGATGCGGCCGGTCCAGTCGCGCAGCTCCAGGAAGTGGACGTTTCCCTGAACCCGGCGCAACATGATCCGGCCGGCGATCCGGACGCGGGGGCCGGGAACCTCGTCGCCGGGCTGGGCGGCCTCGGGCGCTCGGGCTCGGACATCGGCGATCGCCGAGTGGTCGTCGAACCGGCGGCCCCAGGGATCGACGCCCAGGGCCTCGATCTTGCGGAGCTTCTCGGCGCGGACGGCTTCCAGGTCGTCGTTCTTCTCCTCGGACATCCTCGGGCCTTCGGTGCGAGCGGCGGGGGCGATCGTCGACGTAAGATGAGACGAATTTTAGTCATCCTGCCGGGGCGGTCAACGTCAACCGGTGCGGGAGGAACGGGGATCGGGCGGGGAGCGCATCGGGATGACCCTCTTCATGACGGAGATCCACGCGGGCGATCCGGTTCGGCTCGCGGAGTGGTATGCCAGGACGCTTGGCCTCCTGGTTTCGCTGCGGGACGAGCCGAAGGGGTTTGTCTTGCTGGAGGCCCCCGAGGGCGGCCGGCTGGCGATCAAACGAAGGGAGGACGCGACGGAGCGGCCGAAGGGGATGCGGCTGGTCTTCCAGGTCAAGGACGTGGGGGAGCAGCGGGATCGACTCCTCGGCCTCGGCGTCGCGGTCGGCGAGCAGGCTGAGAACCTCGAGGAGCGTTACCGGGAGGTCCGGCTCTCGGATCCGGAAGGGACGCCGATCACGATCTTCTCCTGGAGCGATCGTCCCGAGGGGGGCTGACCTCGCCGGGCGTCGGCCGATCTCGCCGGCCGACCATGGCGAGGATCGCGACGGAGCACTGGCTCGCGGCCACAACGGCGCCGAACTCGACCGATCCCAGCGCAGCGGTGACGCTGAGTCCGAGCCCGACGGTGCACGCCAGGCCGACGAGGAGTCGACCGTCCCGGGCAGTGATCGCGACGTCCGCCGAGGTGCCCGATGCGATCACCACGACGACCGCGGCTGAGAGTGTCGGGTCGCTCAAGGGAGCCGCCAGCGGGCGCCGAGCATGGGGAGCGGACTCCAATCGGGCGAGGGACGATCAGGAGGGCTGGCCGACGGCTCCCAAGCCGGCCGGGGGAGTGGTCGCCTCGGAGTCCCCGGGGATGAGGAAGCCGAGGTGATGGGCGGCGTGGATCCAGCTCAGTTGTTGCCACTGTTGGAGGGTCAGGTCGACCGCCGGGTGCTGGAGGTCGGCGCTGGAGCAATTCCGGGCGCGTTCGAGGGTGGCGATGCAGGCGTCGATGGACGCCGGGTCGTCGGGGCCGCTCGGGGAGGTCGGGACGAGGGGCTTGAGGGTCGGGAGCCCGGCCCTCATGCGACGGGTGCGGATGACCTGGCGGAAGAGCGGCCCGAAGACCAGGGCCCGGATCGGCCAGGGCAGGCGCCGTTCTCTCCCGTCGAGGGCGACGCGCATCGTGGCCGTCAGATGGTCGCAGATCTGGGCGAGGTTCCACTTGCCGAGCATGGTGTAGCCGCCGGATTGGAGGCGGCGGATCTCGGCGATGACGGAGTCGGCATCGCGGAAGTCGAGCGATCGGCGTTCCATCGGCGGGAACCCTCGGGGATCTAGCCTTCGATCGTGGGCAACACGTAGGGGCCCTTGGGGATGACGGCGACCCGGGCGTTCGGGCCGTACTCGGCGAGCGATGCGGCGAGGGCGGCCTCGACGGTCTCGGCGGGTTCGACGAACAGGCCGGCCAGGGTCTCGGCGGGGAGGCCGTCGGAGACGACCTTCACCCGGGCCTTGCGCCGGACCTTGGCGAGCTCCTCGAGCTGCCACTGGTCGAGCACGAAGTATTCCTTGCCGAGGATGCGTTCCATGAAGACGTCGAGCGAGGGGTTCTCTCGGAAGAGGCTCTGGAACTCGGGGCTGCCGATTCCTTCGCTCAGGCTGGCGGCGAGGATGATCGTGCCGCCTTGCTTGACGATAGGCAGGCAGCCGGTCATCCCTTTGACGGCCTGATAGAAGGTGGTGTCGAGCGGGTAGCCGGCGGAGCTGGTCACGACGACGTCGACCGGCTCTCGGACCGGGGCCGTGACGACGTGCTCGATGAACCGGACGCCCTCCAGGAAGGCGGCCTCCATGTCTCCCGCGACGACGGAGGTGATCCGGCGCTGCTTGTCGAGGGTGACGTTGACAATGAAATCGCAGCCGGCCATGCGGGCGATGCGGGTGTTCTCCTCGTGGACGGGGTTGCCGTCGAGGATGCCGCAATCGGCCTTGGGGTGTTCGAGGAAGTCGGGGCCGTGCCAGATCTTGACCGTCTCGATGGCGGCGATGCCCGGGCAGATGAGCTTGCGGCCCCCGGAGTAGCCGGCCATCAGGTGCGGCTCGATCAGGCCCGTGGCGATCTTCAGATCGGCCTGGACGTAGCGCGAGTCGATCCAGGCGGGAACTCCCTTCGGCGTGGTGCCGAGGAAGGTGTGTTCTTCCAGGGCGGTGCCGTGGTGGTCCTCGACGCGGTACTCCCGGGCGATCGGCTCGCCGAGCATCTCGACGCGCTCGGCCTCGGTGCTTGGCCGGTGCAGGCCGGTGGCGACGAGGATCAGGACGTCCTCGCGCCGGATGCCGGACTCGTGCAGCACCCGGAGCGTGGGGTGAAGGATCGTCTCATTGGGGACCGGTCGGGTGATGTCGCAGACAAGAATGCAGGCGGTTTTCTTGCCCCTGGCCACCTCGCGCAGGGGGGGAGAGCCGATGGGGGCTTCCAGGCTGGCGACGACGGCGGCGTCGGGGTCGTCCAGCGGCGGGACGTCCCGGATCTCCAGCGGGCCGATGACCCGATCGTCGGGCAGTTCGACCTCGAGGCCATTGCGGCCGTAGTCGAGGATCACGCGCATCGCGGTCGTCTCCGATCAGTCGGACGGTGGGCAGGCAGGGCCGCCGGCGAGGCGCTCGATGGGGGGCGAGCGCCGAAGCAGGCAAGCGGCCATCATAACCGATCGGTGGTCCGGTTGCGCGAGCGGAGGGGAGCGAGGAGGACTCGGAACGGCGAGGAACACCGGCGGCTGGCTCGGGAGGAGGAACCACGACCGATCGCTCGGGTGACAGACCCCGGCCCTGGCTGGTCGGGGTCGTCTCGGGTCCGTTCTCGATCGGGCCGGAGGCCGCTCCGGGATCAGCTCGAAGTGGGAGCCCCCCGAGGGTGGTCTCGGCGGGACTGGCGGGTGAGCAGAAGCTCGGGAATGCTGAGCTTCGCATCGGCGATGCTATTGAGAAGGCGATCGGCGCCCATGCGGGAGAGGCGGACGCGGGCCTTCTCGCCGCCGGCCTCTCCCCAGCGGCCGGCCCAGAGCGGGACGTCGGGGTAGAGCGCCTTGAGGCGTCGGACGAGATAGCGGGCGGAGCTGAGGCCGACCGGAGGGAGGTGCGACAGCACGACGACCTGCGGGCCGCCCCCCTCGGAGACGTGCCCGGCGGCCTCCAGCGGCGAGGCGCCCGAGGAGACGACCTCCACCGGAACGCCGCTCGGCCGCAGGGCCAGGGCGAGCATGCGGAGCACCATCGCGTCGGCGTCGTCGTTGCTGGCGACGCCGATCACCTTGCGGCCCTCGGCCGAGGCCAGCCGGCGCCTTGCCTCGTCCTCCTCGACCGAGGTCCGGGCGTCCAGGTCGTCGAGGATCGTCCGGACGATGTTCCAGAGGAACACCTGGTCCTTCTCCTCGATCACCCCCCGGGCTAAATCTCGCTCGGCGTGGGAGAGGGCGGGGATGAGGATCTCGTCGAAGGCGGCCTCGATCGGCTTCCCCTCGTCGAGATACTCCTCGACCACGTCGATCGCCCCGTCTGAATCACGAGCGAGCGTTCGCTGATAGAAGAGCGCGCCGGGCTCCAACACGGCGTCCTCGCCGAGCATCGTGGCGAAGAACCGCAGGGCGGGCACGTACTTGCCCAGCACGGCGAGGCAGACGGTCAGCGGCGTCGACAGCAAGAGGCCCGGCGCTCCCCAGAGCCACGTCCAGAACATGGCCGCGATCAGGAGCCCCACGGCGGTGATCCCCGTCGTCCTCCCGTAGAGAACCGGCTCCAACACGTACTCGGAGAACGCCTCGAAGCTGATGAACAGGACGGCGACCAGGATCGGCTCCTGCCAGCCCTCGCTGAAGACGAACGAGTAGCCCAGGGGCATCAGGAACGCCGTCCACGGGCCGACATACGGGATGAACCGCAGCACGAAGACGAGGAAGCCCCAGAGCACCGCGTAGGGGACGCCGATCAGGAAGAGCCCGATCCCCAGGATCAGGCCGCAGACGGCGTTGAAGAACGAGAAGGTCATCAGATAGCGGCTGATCCGCTCGCCCGCCTCGCCCAGGGTGCGGGTGGTCAGGCTGATGTGGCTGAGGCCGATGACCTGGATGACCCGGCCGAACAGGTCATCGCGCGTGATGAGCATGAAGGCCGTCAGCACCAGGACGATGCCGAAGATCGCCGCCGGCTCCAGCAGCGGGCCGACGGCCGTGCGGAAGCGATCCTGAATCGTCGGCCGCTCGACGACCTCGACCTTGTAGATGGCCGATTCCTCGTCCTCCGGCGTTTCCTCGGGCCTGCCGGAGAAGGGAGGGGGGCCGACCCCGGGCGCCTCGGGAAGCTCGGCGAGGGCGACCCCGGCGTCTTCCCCGTCGGCCCGGTCCGGCTCCAGGATGGATCGGGACATGTCCTCGGCCATGTCTTTCAGCTCGCCGACGGTCGAGGGCTTCCCCGTCCTGACCACCTCGCTGATCTTGCGCTCGATCTCGCCTCGGTGCTCGGTGAGGTCCGTCGCGAGCTGGCCGAGCTGCTGAATCACCACGAAGCCCACACCCCCAAGGGCGCCCAGGGTCAGCACGACGGTCAACACCACGGCGAGCACGCGGGGCAGCCCGCGACGCTCCAGCCATCCGACCAGAGGAGCCAGCACCAAGCTCAGCAGCAGGGCCAGCGCCAGCGGCCGGAGCACCTCGGCCGCGAAGTACATGAAGGCGATGATCGCGAGGATGAGCACGGTCACGATGACCGGGTGGTTCATCCGAATGCGGACGGTGCGGTCGGCCACGGGTGGGGACCTCTCGGCGCCGAAGGGGGGCGAATGGTGACGGTTGGGACAGGGGGGGGGAGGATGATCGTCGAGTCGGGCCGCGCCCCGAAGGGCGGGGCGCGGCCTGTCTCGCGGTCAGGAGCGTCGCACCACGGTCGTCCGGCGGACGCCGATCACGGGCACCGGCACCGGCAGCTCTCCCGAGCCGACCAGCGAGCCGAAGATCACCGACGCCAGCGAGACGATCACGCCCAGCAGCGACCACCAGGCGGCCTCCCGGGAGACTCGGACGACCTGCTCCCGGGTGACGGCGTTGCCCGGGTCCTCGGCGAAGTCCCGGAACCGAGCGATCTGATCGGCGGGGACCTGGGCCCGCTCCATCATCGAGGTGATGCGATCGACGTTCATGCCGCCCCCCTCGACGGCCGCCGGCTCGGCATAGGCGACGGTGGCGCCGCCGACCATGCCGCTGAAGCCGGCCCGGACTCCCGAGGCGAGCAGGCCAAACAGGCCGATGAACAGCAGCCCCCAGAGGATCAGGCCGTAGAGGACGGCCTCCAGCTTGCTCTCTCCCACGGCCAGCCGGCTCGTGGCCCAGCCGCCGAAGAAGAAGGAGATCAGCAGCGTGATCGCCGTGTACAGGGCACCGACGACGCCGATGGAGGCACCCTCGGCGTTGCGGGCGACCGCCTCGCCAAGCAGGGCGACGCCCAGGAGCATCAGCACCGCGTAGAAAGTCACCGCGACCATCGCGCCGGCGAAGATCGCCTGCCAGCTCACCCGGCTGCGCACGGCCAGAACGTCGGTCGGGTCGGGACGGGTCATCTCGTCAGCCATCGGAATTCCCTCGTCGGAGTGTGGTGTCGCGGATCGGGGGAAGATCGTCCCTGATCCTCGTCGACCCCAGACCGGCTCGAGGCCCCGTCCGCCCGACCGGGCGGACCGCGACGGGCCGGCGGTCTGACCGGCGACCGATGCAAGCGCCGTGCCGCTGGCCGGGGCGGCACGGTCCTTGCGGTCGACCGAGCATCCCGAGAGCATGAGGGTGCTCCCCCCGGCGGGGCTGCCCGCTCCGTCGTCGTCACCACAACGAACGCCGAGGACACGAGGACCCAACGATGCATCCGAAGCCGATCGACGCGTCGCCGAACCGTCGCGAGTTCGTTCAGGCCGGCCTGGCCGGGCTGACCGTCGCCGGGATCGTCGGGCCGGCACAGGCCCAGGAAACTCCGAAGAATGACGCCGGCATCCCCCTGCGGCCGTTTGGGCGCCACGCCGACCAGCTGGTGACCATGATCTGCCTCGGCGGCCACCACGTCGGCCGGAACCCGATCGAGGCCGAGGATCTCTCACTCATCCAAATGGCCATCGACGAGGGAATCACCTTCCTCGACAACGCCTGGGACTACCACGACGGCGGTTCCGAGGAGCGCATGGGCAAGGCCCTGGAGCAGGGAAACCTGCGCGACAAGGTCTTCCTCATGACGAAGGTCTGCGCCCGGGACGCCAAAACCGCCCGTGCGCAGCTCGAGCAGAGCCTCCGTCGGCTCCGCACCGACCACCTCGACCTCTGGCAGTTCCACGAGATCAACTACGGGAACGACCCCGAGTGGATCTTCGCCGCCGACGGCGCCCTCTCCGTGGCGCTGAAGGCCCGGGAAGAGGGAAAGATTCGCTACATCGGCTTCACCGGACATAAAGATCCCTGGATCCACCTGAAGATGCTCGGGATGCCGTTCGACGAGTGGGACAGCGTGCAGATGCCGCTGAACGTGATGGACGGCTCCTATCGCAGCTTCCAGAAGAACGTGCTGCCGGTGCTGCTGCAGCGGGGCATCGCGCCGATCGGCATGAAGAGCCTCGGCGGTTCCGGCAAGATCGTCTCCGAGGCCGGCGTGTCGATCGAGGACGCCCTGCGCTATGTCTTCTCTCTGCCGATCGCCTCGCTCGTCTCCGGGATCGAGTCGCCTGAGATCCTGAAGCAGAATCTCGAGATCGTCCGCAACTTCACCCCGATGAGCGAGGACGAGCGCGCCGCCGTCGAGCGCGGCGTGCTCGAGCTGGCCGGCGACGGCCGGTACGAGTTGTTCAAGTCGGCCAAGACCTTCGACGGCCCGTACCATCAGGAGCAACACGGCTTCTCGGTCCAAAACTCCTGATCCCTTGGGTTCGGCGGGGGAGCGAGCGGGACGCTCCCCGACACTTCCCTGCGACGGAACGCGGCCCGATCGACCCTGGGGAACCGGGAGGGCGGGGCTCGGAGGTGGTGAGGCCATCCTCCCGCGATCGACCGGCAAGAGGCGGGGCCGCCGGCCAATGGCCCGGGAGAGACGCGGGAGATCGGAAGGCCCGGGACTCAACCGGCCGGTCGAGCGGGGCCGGGCCACTCCTCCAGGCCCTCCAGCACCCGGGGATGGAGCCCTCCCAGCCGGACGAACGGCCCGGGGGAGGTGGCGGCCTCGATCCCCTCGACCGTGACCAGCGGACGCTCGCCGACCAGCAAGAGCAGGACCAGGAGGACGAAGGCCATCGAGCCGATGCCCAGCGTCCAGGGCAGCGACATCGTCTTCAACGCGATGACGACGAACCAGCCGGCGCCGAAAACGAAGCTGAGCAGGGTGGGGGCGAGCAGCCGTCGGACGATCGACCGATTCCTGCGGTGTCGGGAGCAGAGGCCGACCCAGAGCATCCGCTTCCCCTCGGCGATCAGCTCCAGTCGGAGCCTCGACGAGGCGGGACGCCCGCATCGGGCGCAGTGGGTCGAGAGGTCAGCCGCCCGGCCCATGACGAATTGATCCCCAGCCTTCCAGGCGCTCGCCGCGACGGAACCCATCGGCGACTCCCCCCGGGGGGCCGGCCGGAGGTCGGCCCGAGGCGGGGAGAACGGGTTGTCGTCGTCGGGCAGAATCGGGGGAGGGCGGGTCATGGGAGCTGATCGACCGGAATCTGGCCGACGTCGTCGAACACGTGAGTCGGCCGGTAGGGGAAGGCGTCGATCGCATCCCGGCCGGTGACGCCCGACAGGACCAGGATCGTCCTCATCCCGGCCTCGGTGCCGCCAATGATGTCGGTGTCCATGCGGTCGCCGACCATGTACGACTCGGACGAATGAGCCCCCAGCTTCCGGAGGGCGGTCCGCATCATCAGCGGGTTCGGCTTGCCCACGAAGTACGGCTTGCGCCCGGTCGCCAGCTCGATCGGCGCCACCAAGGCCCCGCATCCCGGTTGCAGGCCGGTTTCCGACGGGCCGGTCAGGTCGGGATTCGTCGCGATGAACCGGGCGCCGCCGAGAATCAGTCGGATGGCGTGCTCGATCGTCTCGTAGTCGTAGCGCCGGGTGTCGCCGACGACGACGTAGTCGGGGTCGCGCTCGGTCAGGTGGTAGCCGACCTCGTACAGCGCGTTGGTCAGCCCCGCCCCTCCGACGACGAAGGCCGACCCCCCCGGCCGCTGCGATCGGAGAAACTCGGCCGTGGCCAGGGCGGAGGTCTGGAAGACGGAGTCGTCGACGTCGATCCCCATCTGGGCCAGCCGGTGCCGCAGGTCGCGCGGGGTCCACTGGCTGTTGTTGGTCAGGAACAGGAAGGGGTGCCCGCCGGCCCTCAGGCGATCGACGAACTCCCGGGCCCCCGGGATCAGCCGGTGCCCGTGGTAGATGACCCCGTCCATGTCGATGACAAAGCTGGCGGCCATGGGCGAGTGCGCTCAAGGTGCGGGGATCGGAACGGAACCAACCCCCATGCTAACCAAGACGCTCGGTGCCGACCACGATCGGTCGGCGCCCGCTCCGAACCGGCTCGATCGCCAGCGAGGGCCTGTCCGAGGAGTCGTCGGTGGGGATATCCTAGGGGCTTCGGTTTCGATGTCGACGATCCGCCCACCCCCAGAGCACGAGATCGCCTCCGATGAACCCCCTGCACCTGACCCCGGCGGCGCTGGCCCTCGGGGCGTCGCTTGCGGCAACCGCCGCCTCGGCCGACGGGCCGGCGGGCGGCCTGTCGGCCCTGGTCGGCTCGGCCCCGGCGGCGGCCTCCATCACCGAGCGGGAGCTGTCCGGGCACCTGCACTTTCTGGCCTCCGACCTGATGAAGGGACGCGACACGGCCAGCCCCGAGATCAAAATCGCCTCCGAATACCTGGCCACCCGTCTCCGATCGTTCGGCGCCGAGCCAAGCGGCGATGTCGAGCAGGGCGAGCCGACCTACTTCGCCCACTTCCCCCTGGAGTTCATCACCCCGCAGGTCGAGGGGACCTCACTCTCCGTTCGCATCGAGGAGGACGGCGCGACCAGGGAAATCAACGGCGTCTTTGAGAAGGACTTCATCCTCGTCCCCCGGGGGATCGCTCCTGGCGAGATCGAGGCCCCGCTGGTCTACCTCGGCTACGGCCGAACCGGCGAAGCAGACGCGCCGAATGATTTCGACGCGGTGGCGGTGGATGGCCGAATCGTCCTGGTGCTCGACGGGCTTCCTCCCGGCGAGGAGGAAGATCAGGAGAACCGAGGGCGGCGGGGGATGGGCGCGAACTCGTTCGCCAAGCTCCAGGAGGCCCGGCAGCGGGGAGCGCTCGCCCTGCTGATCGTCCACCCGTTCGACCTCGAGGAGTCCCAGCCCTACTCCCAGACCAACCCGTTCGCCGTCCGGATGTTCGGAAGACGGTCGATGTCACTCGGCTCGTCGTCCCCCGAGGGGACCCCGATGATCTTCGTCGAGGACCACATCCGGGATGCGATCGATGAGGCCGTCGGGCTCTCGGACGACCCGGCCACTCCCCGGGAACTGTCTGGGGCCACCGCCCACTTCTCGTTCGCGGCCGAGGTCGAGCGCGTCAAGGACCGCAACGTCATCGGCCTGTTCCCCGGCTCCGATGAGGAGCTGAGGAAGGAGGTTGTCATCTACAGCGCTCACTACGACCACGTCGGCGTGATGAACGACGAGATCCACAACGGATCGGACGACAACGCCTCCGGCACGAGCGCCCTGCTGGAGATCGCCGACGCCTTCGGCTCCGGGCCGAGGCCGAGGAGATCGGTCGCCTTCCTCTGGGTCTCCGGCGAGGAGAAAGGGCTGCTCGGCTCTCGGTGGTGGAGCGAGCACATGACTCTGCCCGAGGGATACGAACTCGTGGCGGACATCAACATGGACATGGTCTCTCGGAACGACCCGAACCGAGTGAGCATCACCCCGTCCCCCGACCACCCCGACTACTCAACGATCATCCCCGTTGCCGTCGACGCGCTGGCCGCCGAGGGAATGGAGCCGGACTACGACGCCGACCAGTTCTACGCCCGCACCGATAGCTTCAACTTCGCCCGGATGGGCATCCCCATCATCTTCTTCTTCTCCGGGCTGCACGAGGACTACCACCGCCCGGGAGACGACGTCGAGAAGGCCGACATCGGCAAGGCCTCCCGCATCGCCCGGGCGGCCTACCGCCTCGGCTGGGCCCTCGCCCAGTCCGATGACCGCCCGGCCAGGATCTCGAAGGACGCCGAGGACACCGAGGAAGACGAGGACCAGGCCGACGCCTCCCCCGCCGAGGACTCCGGAGCCTGATCTCGGCCCCCCTCCAACCGGGGATCGGATCGTTGCAAGGCCCGCCGCGAGGACCGCTCGGCCAACGTCCGAGCGTCGATCCACGCGGCGAGCCCTGCCCAGAGGAGGGGAATCGAGCGCTTCCCAGGAGCGCCGGCGCGACGACCCCGGCCCCCGCCGAGATCCCGGAGAGGCCGATGCCTGCCGAGGCTCGGTTGGCCGAATCACGAGGTCGGGAGGTCGGGTCGGTGCTTGACAGGTCGGGGGGTGGTGCGATACCTTCATTCGCATTGAGATTGAGTCTCAGTTGCCTTTCTGGCCGGTTCCGTGTCCTCATCCCAAGGTTCTTGGGGGAGGATCGCCGCTCCAGAGCAGGGGGAAGGCGCCGGAAGCGGAGGCGATCGCGCTTGGGTGACATTCGATCTCAATCTCAAAGTGGCCTTCGCTCCGAAACCGGCGCTGATCCCGCCGGCATCGGGGCGAAGCGGGGGGCTGCGGCGGGAGAGCGCCGCCGGGGCCTTCCGAGGTGGGGGCGGCCTCGGGCCGCCCGTGCCGGCCGTCGAGCCACCGCCGAGGCGTCGGGGGGCCCCGGGCCGAGGCGGTTGGACACGACCGCCGGGGAGGCACTCGTCCGGTTGGTCCGGAGGGTGCGGGACCACTCCCCGGCGGCGTGTCCCCCAAGGGCGATCGGCGCCGCCCGCTTGGGGAGCGCTCGAGGGGAGCCGATGCGATCAGTCGTCCTCAACCAGATAGTGGACGACGATGGCGGAGACGTTATCCCGGCCGCCGGCCTGGAGGGCGGCGTCGATGAGCCGATCACAGGCGTCCTGGGGGTCGTCCGCGGCGCGCAGCAACTCGGCGATGGTGGCGTCGTCGACCAGGTCGGTGAGGCCGTCGCTGCACAGGAGCAGGCGGTCGCCGTCGACGAGGTCGAGGCTCTGCAACTGGGCGTCGATTCCTTCCCCTGGGGAGCCGACGTACTTGGTCAGCACGTTCCGGAGCCGGTGCGATTTGACCTGGGACTGGGTGATCTTGCCGGAGATTGCGAGATCCTGGGCGACGGTGTGGTCCAGGGTGAGCTGCTCCAGCCCGCCGCCGTGCGAGAGGTAGACCCGAGAGTCGCCGACGTGGATCACGAACAGTCGGAGGCCGACGCTGTAGGCGACCGACAGGGTCGTCCCCATCCCCTCCATCGCGGCGTGGCTTGTCGCCCGCTCGTAGACCCTCCGGTTGATCTGACGGAAGTAACGCAGGCAGGTTTCCTTCAGGTCGTCGACCTCGGCCGGGTCGGTGAAGTCGAGGTGCCACTTGTTGGCGTCTCGGACCAGTTCCAGCCCGGCGCTGAGGGCCAGCCGGCTGGCCTCCTCCCCGGAGGCCATTCCCCCCATGCCGTCGGCGATGGCGAAAATGTAACCGATCTCCTCGCGAAGCGGAGGGATGAGATACGGGTCGAGGTTGGTTGACGCGATTTCCAGCTGGCGCCGGATCCGGGCGATCAGGTAGTGATCCTCGTTGTTCCGGCGGACCCGGCCGACGTGCGAGCGCGCCGCGGCTCGGACCTGGACCCGAGGCCCCGAGGCGGTGGGGACGGCGGGGAACTCGCCGGTGTCCGAGAGGGAAGGATCGTGGGTGCTCATGCTCCGGCCCTCCCGACAGGACTCGGGGGCGAGCAACGTCGCTCGCCCTGCCCCTCCGAGGAGGCTAAGGGTGGATGTAGTGGCGGACCGGGCTGATTGCAAGCAAATTCGCCGCGAGGTCGGGTGCTTGCATCCTGCGACGGGGGTCATCCAGTTTCCGGTACCGATCGCGGCCCTGGAAGGCAGTCTATACCACCCGGGGCCGCCGTGTGGACCCCTGGGGCCGAATTCCTCCCAACCGGGGTTCGTCCCGGGCACCGGGGGGGGTCATCGCGATCGGCCGAGCAGGATGGGACGGAGCACCTCGGCCCATTGGGCGTAGCCGAGGTCGTTCAGGTGGAGTTCGTCCTCGACATACAGCTCCGGACGCATCTCCCCGCCGGGGCCGAGCAGCGGGGAGGCGACGTCGACGAAGTCGATCCGATCGTGCTCGGCGGCGAGCCGCTTGAACAGGGCGTTGGCCCGCTGCATCTCGGGCCAGAGGTCGGCCCGGGCCGGGCTTGGCTTGATCGACAGGACGATCAGCGTCGCCTCGGGGGCGATCGACCGGCAGCGATCGGCCAGCCGGAGCAGGTCGTCCCGGACCCGCTCGGCCGACTTGCCGGCGTTGATGTCGTTGTCCCCCTCGTAGAGCACGATCAGCCGGGGGCGATGCGGGGCGATGATCCGATCGGCGAAGTGGATCGCGTCGGAGAGCTGGGAGCCGCCGAAGCCTCGGTTCGTCACCTCGATCTCCGGGAAGCTGGCCTCGAGATCCCAGCGCCGGATGCTGGAACTCCCCACGAACAGGATGCCGCCAGGGGAGGGAGGCCGCTGGCGATCGGCGAGCTCGAAGGCCTCGATCTCCTTCGAGAACCGGGAGGGGTCCGGATCGGGGGGGGCGTCCTGCCCGGCCCTCGCCGTCGCTCCAGGGATCGCCCCAAGCCCAAAGGAGGCAAGGGCGATCAGGAGGGACCGGATCGGGGGGATCGTCGCGATCATCATGCGGGGCTCCTCGGGACGGGGATGGGTCGGCAAAATCGCCGACCATTGGACCTTGGCCCCGGAGCCACGTCGAGGTGCCAGCGGTCCCGGACGCTGTCGGATGACTGGTTTCGGCCGGCGGCTCCTCGAGAATCCTGACCGGGACGGGCTCAGACCGGGGCCCCCCGGCGATCCTGGCCCGCCGGCAAGTCGGTCTCCGGCGCGATCAGGGCGATGGCCCGGTCGAGCTGGGAGCGGTCGCCGAAGAGAACCAGCACGTCTCCGACCCGGATCTCCTGGTCCGGGCCGGGGTTGATCAGGTCGCGTCCTCCCCGGCGCAGGGCGAGGATCGTGGCGCCGGTCCGGGGGCGGAGCTGGAGGTCGGCGATGGTCCGATTGATGACGGGAGAGGAGTCCTTGACGAGGCAGGAATCGACCTCCGCCCCTCCCTCGAGCAGCGACATCGGCATGTCGAGCCGCACGGGTCGGGACGACCGCAGGATTTGATACTGGTCGCTCCGAACGCGGTCGATCAAGTCGAGAATCAGGTTTCGGGGGACCTGGTACTCAACGAGCACGCGATCAAACAACTCGATCGAGGTCACGAAGTCCTCGGGCACGACCTGGTCGGCGCCGAGGCGGATCAGCTCGTCGATGTCGTGGGCGTAATGGGTCCGGGCGACGATGAAGAGGTCGGGCCGGAGGAACCGGGCCATCTGGACGGCTCGGCGGGTGGCCTGGGGGTCGGAGATGACCACGACAAGCATCTTGGCCCGGTTGATCCCGGCGTGTTCCAGCACGGCCGCCCTCGTGCAATCGCCGTAGAGGACCGGCTCCCCTTGCCCTCGGAGCCTTCGGACGGAATCCGGGTTCATCTCCAGGATGACGTAGGGGATGTCGATGCCCCGGAGCACCCGAGCCAGGTTTCGTCCGGCGAGGCCGAAGCCGGCGATGATGACATGCTCGCTCAACGATTCGGCCGGCACTTCCGCCTCCACCGATCGGAGACGGGCCCGCCGCCGATCCGAGAGGCTCCGCACCGGAGGGATCCGCTCCAGGGCGCCGGAGGCCGCCGGGCCGAAGGCGATGAGGATGGGGGTCATCGCCATCGTCAGCACCGCGGCGGCGAGGAAGGTCTGGTAGTCGTCGGCCCCCAGGATCCCCGCCTCCACCCCCCGGCCGGCGAGGACGAACGAGAACTCGCCGATCTGAGCCAGCGACAGCCCGGCCAGGGTCCCGGTGCGCATCGGATAGCCAAACAGCCAGCTCGGCCCGGCCGCCGCCAAGAACTTCAGGGCCAGCAGCGCGGCCACCGTCACCAGCACCAGCGGGAGGTGGTCGGCCAGGTACCTCAGGTCCAGCAGCATCCCCACCGAGACGAAGAACAGGCTGCTCAGCGTGTCCCGGAACGGCAGGACCTCGGCCAGGGCCTGATGCGCGTATTCCGATTCCGAGATCGCCAGCCCGGCGAGGAACGCCCCCAGGGCCAGGGCCAGCCCGGCCCAGGCGGTCAGCAGGGCCATGCCGATGCAGAAGAGGAAGATGAAGATCAGGAACAGCTCTCGGTTTCGCGTCTGGACCACCCGGAGCAGGATCGGGGGGATCACGTATCGAGAGCCGACCAGGATCAGCAGCACGACGCCCACCCCGAGGCCGAGCTGGGCCCAGGGGGAGCCGCGCTCCCCTCCGCTCCCCGACGGAGCCAGCAGCGGGATGGCCAGCATGAAGACCATCACCAGCAGGTCCTGCAGCAGCAGCACCGCCACGGCGATCTTCCCGTGCGGAGTGCCGATCTCCCCCCGCTCCAGCAGCAGCTTGAGCACGACGGCCGTGCTCGACATCGCCACCAGCATCCCCGCGAAGATCGCCGGCCCCCAGGAGCCGAGATACCATCGGGTCGCCAGCGCTGGCACGAGGATGCAGGTGATCACCTGCGGCAGGCCGATGCCGATCATCTCCCGGCCGAGGGTCAGCAGCCGGGAGAGCGAGAATTCCAGGCCGATCGTGAACAGCAGCACCACCACGCCGACCTCGGCCAGAATCTGCACGTCCTCCTGTTCCTCGACCAGTCCCAGGCCCGTCGGCCCGACGACCAGCCCCGCGACCAGCAGGCCAACCACCGTTGGGATCTTCAGCTTTTGAAAGGCGAAAACGACTAGCCCCGCCACGGCGTAGACGATCAGCAGGTCGTAGAGCAGCCCGAAGTGTTCCATCGCATCCGGCCTTTTTCCGCTCCCCGGTTCGCTCCCGCTTCCCATCCCCGGGGGATGGAGAGCCGCCGATCGCACCCTATCACGGTCCCCTCGCCTCGACCAGATCGGGCCACGCTGCTTGCGGTCCTCCCCGTCTCCCCGTTCCCTTCGCTTCTCGACGCCGAGTGCGTTGGCGCTCCGCCCAGCGTCCCGAGATCGACCTTGACCGATTCCCGCTCCTGGGCTACTCACCCCGGGTCGACGGGCGTGCGCGCGCCCCGGCCTCGACCTTCCCAGGGCGATCGGATCGATCCCGACATGGACGACTCCCCGAGCCTCCCGGAGGCCGGTCCCGGCGCCGGTCTCACCCTCTTCATCGACGCCAATCCCCTGGCCGATCGGCACCTGACCGGCATCGGCCGCTACACGGCCCGGATCGTGCTGGCGCTGTCGAGGCACGTCCCGCTTCGCTTCTTCTCCAACGGCAAGGAGCTGATCCTCGGCGGTCCGCTCGACCCGGACCCCGACCAGGACCTCGCCGAGCTGGGACGCCGCATCTGGAAGAGCCGAAGGGTGCCGCTCGGGCCTCCCCCGCCCCGGGGGGCCGGCGTCTTCGGCTGCCTGCGGCCGATCGAGCGTCACTTCCCCGTCGAGCTGAGCATCCTGCACGACTTCACTCCCCTGGTCGTTCCCTGGACGCATTCCGAGAAGACCCGGGGGATGTTCCGCGGCTTCTTCGCCAAGAGCCTGCTCTCGTCGGATCGCGCCCTGGCGGTCTCGCACGCCACGAAGGCGGACGCCGGCTGGCTGACCCCCTTCCCTCAGGACCGGATCGTCGTCTGCCCCTCCGGGCCGAGCCTCTGCGTGTCCCGCCACGGCGACGACCGCCCCGTCGAGCGCCGGCCGAACGTCGGCCTGGTCGTCTCGACCCTGGAGCCGAGGAAGAACGCCTTCTTCCTGCTGGACTGGTTCCGGGAAACCCGGGTTCTGCCCCCCTCGAGCGAGCTCTGGTGGGTCGGGCCCCTCGGCTGGATGACCTCCCGGCGATCGCTGGAGCGGTACCGACGCCTCCCGAACGGCCGCCGGGTCCGCTTCCTCGGCGTGGTGCCCGACACGGAACTCTGCCGCCTCTACCGGACGGCCGGCTGGTCGATCTATCCGTCCCTCTACGAGGGCTTCGGCTTCCCCGTGCTCGACTCCCTCCGCCACGGCACCCCGGTCCTCGCCAGCTACAACAGTGCCCTGAAGGAGTTCGACACCCCCGGCATTTCGTTCTTCGACCCGGCAGACCCGTCCTCGGTCGACGAGGCCTGGCTCGCCTTCCAGGCCCGGGGTCCGGTCGACCTCGCGACGAAATCCCTCGACGAGCGCTACAACTGGGACCGCGTCGCTCGGACGATCATCGACACCCTCTCGGAGGCCCTGGCCGAGAAGGAAGCAGCCGGATCGAGGCGGCATCGGGTCGACGCGCCCCCGCTTCCGGGGGCGGGGCCGATCGCCGGCCTCGCCACCGTTCCCCGAGGGACCGCCAGCTCCGTGATCCCCTGATCTCGTCCCCGAGTCAGTCCGCTGGGCGGCCCTGAGCGGCCGCCGAGGCGATGACCTCCCGGGCCCGGGACACGTCGATCCGCATCTGAGCCAGCAGCGGTTCGAGGCCGGCGAACGTCTCGGTCGGGCGGAGCCGGGCGAGCACATCGAGTTCGAGGCCTCGGCCGTACAGGTCGGCCTCGAAATCGAGCAGGTGGACCTCGACTGTGCGGATCTCGGCGCCGAAGGTGGCGTTCGGGCCGATGTGGACGGCGGAGGGGATCGGCCCCTCGCCGTCGTCGAGGAAACTGACCCCGGCGTACACCCCGTCGGCCGGGATGAGCGTGTCGATCCCGCCGAGATTGGCTGTGGGAACGCCGATCGCCCGGCCCCGGCCCGCTCCCCGAACGACCGTCCCCCGCAGCCGGTGCGGGCGCCCGAGCAGGGCGGCGGCCTCGTCCGCCTTGCCGTCGAGCAGTGCGTGCCGGATCCGGGTGGAGGAGACGATCCGGCCGTCCCGGTCGGCCGGCGGGGCGATCTCGAAGTGGAGGCCGGCCTCGGCGCACCAGTCGTCGAGCGTCTCCACCGTCCCGGCTCGATCTCGGCCGAAGCCGAAGGTTGGGCCCTCGACAATCCCGACCGCCTGGAACTGCTCCCGGATCACCCGGTCGAAGAACTCCCGAGCCGTCAGGCCCAGCAGCCAGGGGCCGGTCTTGAAGACGACGACCTCGTCGGCCCCCGCCCGTCGCATCAGCTCGACCTTGCGTCCGGTCCAGGTCAGCGGGGGAGGCGCCTGGTCGGGGCGGAGCAGGGCGATCGGGTGCGGGTCGAAGGTAAGGGCGACGGCCGGGGCGTCGAGCCGGCGGGCCATCCGGATCAGGCGATCGAGCAGAGCGACGTGCCCGAGGTGGACGCCGTCGAAGTTCCCGATCGAAATGACCGCTCGCCTCAGGCGATCGGGCACCGGCTCCAGACGGTCGACGATGAGCACCGAACGGGGTCCTCGTTGCGGGATCGAGCTTCGGGAGGGCGGGGAGGTCGGGGCCCGACCGGAGTGGGAGGCAAGGGGAGGTCCGTCGGCGGGGGCCGATCAGAAGGGCATTATCGCGGGCGTCGCCGAGGCCGGTCAATGCCGGCCGGTCGGGGGGAGCGGGGCGGGGAGGCCGATTCGGGCGGAAGGAACTGGTTTCCCAGACGGCTGCGTCGTAATAATTGGAGGGGCTTCGAGGGGCTCCCCTTTGAAAGGGGATCCCCGACCGAGATCCCTCGGTCCGGGGCGGTCGCCGGTCCTGGTGGCCGTCGCGGATCTCCCAGGCCCATCGCGACCGGCCCCCCCTCACGGGGAAGGCGCCTGGCGCGGCGATCACCAGAACGACCCGAAGGCCGGCCCTCGGTCCTCCCGATCCGGGGGAGCGCGACTGGGGCGCCGCCCGTCGTCCCCGGCCGGTCGGTCGGCCCCGGATCGACGCGGGTTCCCGAGCGGAGCCGGAGACCAGCGAGGCGGCCCCATCCGGCCCGACGGTCGGGCTCGGGCCGCGATCGGGCCAGTGCCCTGGGGGCGAGATGATCGAGACCGATGGCAAGCTCGTCCGCATGACGATCGCCGGCATGTCCTGCGACCATTGCGTCCGGACGGTCCGCAAGGCGATCGAGTCCGTCCCCGGCGTCCGATCGGCGAGCGTCGACCTCGCCTCCGGTCGCGCCGAGGTCCGCGTCATCCCCGGCTGGGTCGACGAGCAGGGCCTGCGCTCCGCCGTCTCCCAGGCCGGCTACGAGGGGGAGATCGAGGCCTCCAGCGGGGAGGTCCCGGCCGCCGCCGACACCGCCGATGCCTCGGACGAGGACTCAGCCGGCTCGGGAGACGATTCGGAAGGGCCCCCACCTCGGCCTTCGCCAGCCAACGCCTCCGCCCCCCTCCCGCCGGTCGTCTCGATCGGGTCGATGCCGGGGGCCGATCGCGCCGGGGAGGCCCCCGATCTCCCGGTCGGGGCGGGCGAGCCTCGGGAGCTGGCGATCTCGGGGATGCATTGCGCCAGTTGCGTGGCCCGGGTCGAGCGTGCCCTGTCCGGGGTTCCGGGAGTCTCCGAGGCGAGGGTCAACCTGGCGACCGAGCGCGCCCGGGTCGTCGTCGACCCCTCCCGATTCGACGAGCAGGCCCTCCGCCTCGCCGTCTCCGAGGCAGGCTATGACGCCCGTCCGGTCGAGGACGACGCCGATCCCTCGCGCGCCGCCGAGCGGATGCGCCGAGATCGGGAGGGTCGCGTCGCGTACTGGAGGCGCCGGCTGATCGTCGGGCTGGTGCTGGTCTCGCCGCTGGTTGTGCTTGGCCTGGGGCCCATGCTGCTCGGCGGGGCTTGGGCGCAGGCGCGGTGGATCGGCTGGGCGATGCTCCTTCCGGCGACGGTCCTCCAGGTCTACCTGGGGGGGCCGTATCTTGCCGGGGCGATCGACCGCCTGCGGCACGGCTCGACGAACATGGATACCCTGGTCGCGCTGGGCACCTCGACCGCCTTCGGCTATAGCGTCTATCACCTCGCCGTTGGCGACCATGAAGGCACGCACTTCTTCATGGACGCCGGCATCATCCTCACCCTGATCACCCTCGGATCGTTCCTAGAGGCTCGCTCCCGGGGGGCGGCCGGCCAGGCGATTGAGCGATTGCTCGACCTCGCCCCCAAGACCGCCCGAGTCGTCCGACCGGGGGGCCGGGAAGAGGACGTGCCCCTCGCCGACGTCGCGCTCGGAGACGTGGTCCGCGTCCGCCCCGGAGAGTCGATTCCGGTCGACGGGGAGGTGATCGAGGGGGAATCGGACGTCGATGAGTCGATGTTGACCGGCGAGTCGCTGCCCGTGACCAAGCGGCCGGGAGACACCGTCGTCGGCGGCTCCCGGAACGCCGAGGGGACGATCCTCGTCCGGGCGACCCGGCTGGGTAAGGACAGCGCGCTGCAACAGATTGTCGAGCTGGTGCGCGAGGCGCAGGGCTCGAAGGCCGGCGTGCAGCGCCTGGCCGACCGGATCGCGTCGGTCTTCGTGCCGACCGTGCTGGTGATCGCCCTGATCACGCTGCTCGGCTGGGGCCTGGGGTCGGGAAGCTGGCGCGCCGGCGTGCTGAACGCGGCGGCCGTGCTCATCATCTCCTGCCCCTGTGCCCTTGGGCTTGCCACCCCGGTCGCCGTGGCCGTGGCCACCGGCCGAGGGGCCCGAGCGGGCCTGCTCGTGCGAGACGCCTCGGCGTTCGAGCGCATGGATCGCATCGGCGCCGTCGTGCTGGACAAGACCGGCACCGTCACCGAGGGGAAGCCGACCGTCTCCGACGTGATCCTGCACGGTTCCCTCGACCGCGACCGCCTTCTCCTGCTCGCCGGCGCCGCCGAGCGAGGCAGCGAGCACCCGGTCGCACATGCCCTTTCGGCCTTCGCCGACGGCCGGGAGATCGCCGTCGACGGCTTCCGGGCGGTTCGGGGAGGCGGGGTTTCGGCGTCGGTCGACGGCCGGATGGTCCTTGTCGGCTCCGCCGCGTTCCTGGAAGGAAGGGGGATCGCCGTTCCCGATGTCGACGCGGGGGGTGTTGGACGCACCGTAGTCCACGTCGCCGTCGACGGCGCCCTCGCCGGTTCGATCGTGCTGGCCGACGCTCCCAAGCCCCACTCCCGGGAGGCCATCGACACCCTCCGCCGCCAGGGCATCGAGGTCTTCCTGCTGACCGGAGACGATCCCTCCCCCGCGCGAGCGGTGGCCGAGGCGGTCGGCATTCCTCCGCATCACGTTTTCGCCCGGGTCCTCCCAGACGAGAAGGCGAGCAAGGTCGCGGCGCTCCGCATGGCGGAGGGAGGGCGAGCGCGTCGCGTGGCGATGGTCGGCGACGGCATCAACGACGCCCCCGCCCTGGCCGCCGCCGATGTCGGCATCGCGCTCGGCACCGGCACCGACGTGGCCAAAGCCGCCGCCGATGTGGTGATCGCCACCGGCGACCTCCGCGGCGTCCCCCGAGCCCTCGCCCTCGGCCGAGCCACGCTCCGGGCGATCCGGCAGAACCTCTTCTGGGCGTTCTTCTACAACGCCGTGGGCATCCCCGTCGCCGCCCTGGGGCTCTTCGGAGCCTATGGCCCGATGGTCGCCGCCCTGGCGATGTCGCTCAGCTCCGTCACGGTCGTCACCCGGGCCCGCCTGATCAACCTCTCCCCGATCTGATCTCCCCCCCAAGCGACTCCCCCGCCTCCACAGCCCTCCTCCCCGCCCTGACGGCATGACGCGAGGGGACCGGTCGTGTCGGATCCGGATCGACCGATCGAACCCGGATGGAATTCCCCTCGGGATGGATGATTCGGATGGGTGGCTGCTCCTCGCTCCGAGATGGGCCCTGGTCGTGTGCTGAATCGGCTGGGGGGTCGATCCGAGCCCCGCGTAGGCCGGCGGCGGGTTTCGTCACCTCGGCGCCTTCGGCGAAACCGACGATCGCTCTGGGGCGATCCAGCAGGACCCGATCACGATCCCCGAGGTCCACGCCACGATCCACGCGGCCCTCGGGATCGATCCCTCGAAGTCGCTGATAGGAGGGCCCCGCCCCGTGCCGATCACCGACGGCGGCCACCCGAGTCGGGCCCTCTTCTCCTGAGGGATCCCAGGCGTCCTCTCCCGGCGCAAGAGGCGACAACCATCGGTGGTTGCCGCCTCATGCCCGGCTCCACCTTCGTATCAGCCTGCCGAGACCGGCGGCCTCGCCGGGCGTCGCGAACGTCGGATCGATCGCCAGGCGACCACCGCCGCTCCGAGGCCGAGCGTGACCAGCGCCGTCGGCTCGGGGACCGCCGATCCCACATACCCGTAGATCGGATTCAACCGGGACGGCATCGAGCCGGCCGGCAGGAGGAACTGCGGCGCGAGGATTTGCAGGTCCTCCAGGCGGAACGGCGGAGTCCCGATCGGCGAGCCGATCTGAGAAACCGACTTCACCGAGGCGAGCAGGCCCCGTCCCGGGGTGTTGGACAGCTCGCCGTCGAGCACGCCGTCGATCCGGATCCGGGAGATCGCCTGACCGGCGTAGGGATCCCCGAACACGTTCAGGGTGATGGAGAACGGCAGGGCGTCGAACTCCCGGGCCTTGCCGGGAGAAAGGCCGCTCACCTGGAACGCGCCGAGGGAGAAGACCCCCGGCGCATAGAAGACGCCCGCCGGCGCCGACGATGACCACGAGCCGCCAATCCCCTCGAAGCCGATGAACTCCGCCGAGCCATCGCCCGGCGTTCCGATCGTCCCCGAGGTCGAGTAGTAAACCGCCCGTTGCTCCACCTTCGGCTCGATGGCGGAGGCCCTGGCCCGGTTGTCCGTCGCGATGCCCATCCCAATGCCGGCGATCATCAGGGCCAGGCTCAGCCGCCCCGGCCGGCCACGCTTCAGGGTGCCCATCCGTGCGTTCCTCAAGGCTCCAGCGCAAGTGACGCCCGCCTCGATGCGGACGTCGGTGCGAGGATGGTCTTCCCAAATCCTCCGGGTCGTGTCCAGGGGACTTTTCGAGGAAACGACGAGGAGGAGGACGGCCTCCGATCGGGTCGGGAATGGGGAGGGCCGGACGGCCCAAGCCGAAGGGCCGAGGGGAACGACCGGGATGAGGTTCGCCCCCCGGCTGCGGAGCCGGTCACTCGGGGGAGAACTCCTCCCGGATGAAGGTGGCGACCTCGTCCCAGCGGGAGGCGGCAGCCTCGAAGTCGACGGCCATGGCCTTGACGGTGGCCGGCGTCTCGACTCGGGCGGAGGCCTCGGTCCCCAGGAGGATCGGGATCTGGGCGCTGGGGCCGGCGGCCAGGGTGGCCTCAACCTCGGAGCTGAGCAGGGCGCTCGCCAGGTCGGCGGCGGCCTCGGGGTGAGGAGCTCCCTTCATCAGGGCGATCGTGTTCGGAATGAAGAGGGTCCCGAGGCCGTCCTCTCCCTGGTCGGGGTAGATGATGGCGACCGGGGCCCCAAGCTCCTCGATCATGACCATCGCGTCGTCGGTGTCGGTTAGGCCGAAGGCGAGCCGGCCGGACGCGACGTCCTGGGCGACCTGCTTGTTGCCGGAGAGGACCTTCACGTCGTTGGCCTTCAGGTCGAGGAAGTAGCGCTTCGCCTCCTCGTCTCCCCAGGCCTCGAACAGGCAGGCGGCGTGCGAGGCGGTGGTGCCGAACAGGGGCTTGGCGATGCCGACCTTGCCCGTCCACTTCGGGTCGGCCAGATCCCGGATCCCGGTCGGGCGGTCGTCCTCGGGGACGAGCTCGGTGTTGACAATCAGGATCCGAGCCCGGGCGGCGAACCCGTACCAGGAGCCGTCCGAGGCCCGGTACGGCTCGGGGATCGCGTCGGCATGCTCGGGAGTGAACGGGGAGAGCAGGCCGAGCTGCTGGAGGCGCAGGGTGTTGAGGATCTCGTTGTTCCAGAAGAGGTCCGCCCGGGGCCGGTCGGCCTCGGCGATCAGGGCGTTGGTCAGGCCGACGGTCTTGGTGCTCTCCACGTCGTACCGGGCGTCGACCTGGACGCCAGTCTCCTTGGCATAGGCGTCGAGGATCGGCTCGGAGAACTCGCGGTCCAGGGCGGTGTAGACCACCACGCGGTCTTCCGCCGGGGAAGCGGAGCCGGTCCCTTCCGGGGAGGAGCAGCCGGCCAACGCGGCCGGCAGGGCGATCAGGAGGAGGCGGCGGGTCATCTCGGGGAGACTCCGGCAGGGGAAAGGGACAGGCAGTGACCGACCGGCCGGGGAGTCGCAACGTTCGGTTGCAGGGTCAGGGCGATTCGTCCCGGGACCGGCCGGGGGTCCTCGCCCCGAGTCTGATCGTCGGGCGTCGTCGAGTCAACGAATTCCCTCGGAGGAGGCGGCAGCCGGCGCTCGGGCCGGCCGCCGCCGTCACGGGGAGGATCAGGAGCGCTTGCGGAGCTTGGTGAGCCGACCGGGGCGGACCCATTCGGCGACGAAGATGTTGCCCTCGGCGTCGAAGCAGGCGTCGTGCGGGTGGACGAAGCGGCCGGGGCGCCAGCGATCGGGCTCGACCCGGACCGTGAAGCCGTCGAGGACCTCGGCGGTCCAGTCGGGGTCGTAACCCAGGTGGCTGATGACGTTGTTCTCTCGGTCGAACAGGCTGACCCGGGCGTGGAGGTCGGGGACGAGGAGGACGTCTCCCCGGATGTCGAAGTGGGCGGGGAAGGAAACCTCGTCGACGATCGCCTTGAACGCTCCGTCGGGGGAGAAGTACTGGAGGCGGGCGTTGGCGCGGTCGGCGACGACGACGTCGGCCTCCCGGCCGGGGCGGTCATCGAACCAGATGCCGTGCGGGGTGCGCATCTTGCCGGGCTCGGTGCCGGTGCCTCCCCAGGTGCGGACCCATTCGCCGTTCTTGTCGTACTGATGGATGTAGTTCGAGCCGTAGCCGTCGCCGACGTAAAACCCGCCATCGGGGGAGAAGGCGACGTTGGTCGGGCTGAAGCGGGCCTCGGGATCGGCGTAGACGCCGGGCTCCTCGGGCTTCTCCTTGATCCAGACGACCTCCCCCTTGAGGTCGGTCTTCACGACGAGGTTGACCGGGAACATGAAGGCCAGATAGAGGAACTCCTGGCCCCCCTCCTCCCGGATGTCGATGCCGTGGCCGCCGCCGTGCCACCGCTTGCCGAAGGAGCGGACGAACGTGCCGTCGGGGTCGAAGACGACGATCGTGTCCTGGGCCATCGCGTCGGACGACGGCCGATCCGGGCCGGCGCGGTGGGTGACGTAGATCAGGCCGTCGCGGTCGACGGCGACGCCGTGCGTCTCGTACCACTCGATGTGATCGGGAACCTTCCCCCAGCCGTGGAGGCACTCATACTGGTATTCGCCCGAGCCGACCACGGGCAGCGGGCCGTCCTGGTCGTCGGCGGCCCGGGAGAACCGAGCGGCGGCGGCGCAGAGGCCAGCGGCTCCCGCGGCCTTGAGGAACGATCGGCGATTCGGGTTCGATCCGGTCATCGTCGGGACCTCCCTGGGGTGGATCGAGACAGGCGGCGGCGTCGATGCGACGGGAATTCGCAGCGACGGCCGATCGTAACCGACCCGAGGCCGCCCCGGGAGGGACTCCCCAGCCCGCCAAGCCCTCGGAGGGCCGTCGAGCCGGGAATCGCACTCGCCTCGACTCAACCGGAGGCGGCGAGCCTCGCGTAACGATCGCTTCGCCCCCCTGGAAGGGATCGGAACCTCCGCCGTCCGCCGAGAGCGACGGGACCGATCCTTGAGCCAGGCGGGCCAACCCACCGCGATCGGAGCGGTACGCTCGGATCCACGCCATGGCCGTCGCCGGAATCGTCGACCACAAGAAGGGTTATGGCGGCGAGTCGGAGGAAAATTGGCTTCGCTCCGCTCGGCACGCTCCTCCGATTCCCGCCGGAGATCGTCCGCACCGGGGGCGGCAGCACGCCGGCCCTTGATCCGCGATCGCCCATCCGCTCGCCGGGAGCAAGGCCGGAACCGGTGCGCGAATCGCGAACGACGCTGGTTCGCTGTTACGACATAGCCCAAAAGGGATTGCGGCGAACGGAACACCGCGCGATGGGTTCGTTCGGCGCCCGACGCCGCGCACTCGGCAGGCAGCCTGTCCTCCATGAACCAGATCAGGAAGCGGAGAGCAGCGTTTTCGATCGCGGCGGTCACAGCGAGAACCTCAAGAGTCGATGATTGCAATAAAAGTTGGATGCGGTTTTTGATTGGCGAATGCCGGTCCCTCGGGGCCGAGAGCGCCCGTCGGTATCGATATCATCGAAGTGAGGAGGGGGGTTGCTCAGGAGGAGGGTTGAACGGGACCTGACGCACAAGTGGGTCGCGGAGGGATCGTCGGAGTGGGGAGGAGGTGCGATCGGTCCGCTGCCAGGAGGAGGGGAGCCGAGGGGAAGGGGAGGCGGAGGAGGAGGCCGGGAGGCGGGGAGGGGGATGATCGGAGACGACGACGCCCGGGATGCCGGACGGTGGGGAAACCGTCGGGCTCCCGGGCGGGAGGGGGGGCCGGGCGGAGGAGGAGGCCCGGCCTGGTCGGGGGAGCGGGGGATCGGGTCAGATCAGCTCGTGGATGGGGGGCATGTCGACCGGGTACTGGGGACGGCCGGCGGGGTCGATGACGGTGTCCTTGGTGACGTCGATGCCGAGGCAGTGGTAGAGGGTGGCGAGGACTTCCTTGAAGTGGACGGGGCGCTCGACGGCCTGCTCCCCGAGGCGGTTGGTGGCGCCGATGACCTGGCCGGTCTTCAGGCCGCCGCCGCCGATCCAGGCGGCGCCGACCTGGGGCCAGTGGTCTCGGCCGGCCTGGTTGTTCACCTTCGGCGTGCGGCCGAATTCTCCCCAGGCGATGACGACGGTGTCGTCGAGCATGCCGCGGACCTCCAGGTCCTCGATCAGGGCGGAGAGGCACTGGTCGAGCTTGGAGCCGTGGTCGCGGACCAGGTCGAAGTTCTGGCCGTGGCTATCCCATCGGCCGTAGCTGAGGGTCACGCAGCGGACGCCGGCCTCGACGAGCCGGCGGGCCATCAGGAGCTGGTCGTTGACGGTCGGGGCGCCGTCGTACTGGTACTTGTACGGTTTGCCGTCGCCGTACCTCTCCCGGACGCGGGGGTCCTCCTTGGAGAGGTCGAGGGCGTCGACGAGCTTGCTGGAGCTGAGCACGTCGAAGGCCAGGGCGGTGGCTGAATCGACTCCCTCGAGGGCGCCGCTGGCGTCGACCTCGCGGCGGAGGGAGTCGAAGCTGGAGAGCAGGGCGCGGCGGTCGGCGAGGCGCTCGGCGGTGATGCCGTTGAGGGTCATGTTCTGGAGGGCCGAGCCGTCAGGCTTGAACGCGGCAAAGGCCGGCCCGAGAAAGCCGGGGGCGCCCGGGTCGCTCCAGGGGACGTGCCGAGTGGTTTCGGCCAGGCCGACGAAGGGAGGAACGGCGGGGTCGACCGGGCCGTGCATCTTGCTGACGAACGAGCCGATGCTGGGCCAGCCGCCGATGGCCTGCTGGTCGTCGAACTTGTAGCCGGCGTTGCACTGGTACAGGTCATGCCGGCCGGTGGCGCCGACGACCGATCGGATCAGGGCGGCGCGGTCCATCAGGCCGGCGAGCTTCGGGAAGCACTCGCCAACGAAGATGCCCGGGACGTTCGTCTCGATCGGCTTGAACTCTCCCCGAATCTCCTCGGGGGCGTCGGGCTTCAGATCCCACATGTCCTGGTGGGGAGGGCCGCCGGCGAGGAAGATGTTGATGACGGCCTTGTGCCGCTTCGGGGGAACGCCGGCGCGCCGGCCGGCCTCTTCCGCCCGGAGGATGTCCGGAAGCGTCACCAGGCTCGACCCGAAGGCCAGGCCGCCGATCTTCAGGAACCCGCGCCGGCTGATGCCGTCGCAGAATCCGCCGGTCTTTCGCCCGAAGATCGTCAGCATGGGAATACTCCCCTGTGGAATTGGCGGTTCGGCTTCCGGGCCAAGGGCCCGGGAGCGTCGATCCGTTCCCCTGTCGCCAGATCGCGACGCCGGGTGTCTCATCACGCTGTTTAACCGTTATTGGACCGAATGTCAATCATTGAGTCGCAAATCAGGAGCGCACCGCGACGATCGGCACCGGGGAAGCGGTGGGGGAAACCGGGGCGATTGCAGCTCGGAGGCGCGCCTTCTATGGTGGGGGCGATCGGAGACGTCGGGCTCCCGGGGGAGCGGGGGCCGTCGTGGTCTTTGGGGAGGTCGAGCGATGGGCAATGGAAGGGGGAGGGGCCCTTGGCTGGCCGTGATCCTGGCGGTGGCGGTGTTCGGGGAGGGGGCCGGGATCTCGAAGGGGAAGACGGGACCTCTCGACGACCGGCCGAACGTCGTGTTCATCCTGGCGGATGACCTGGGATGGACCGACCTGCATTGCTTCGGGAGCGGTTACTACCGGACCCCGAACCTCGACCGCTTGGCGGCGGAGGGGATGGTCTTCCGGGCCGGTTATTCGTGCGGGCCGAACTGCCAGCCGACCCGGGCGGCGCTGATGAGCGGCCAGTACGGGCCGAGGACGGGGGTGTACACCGTTGGTTCCCGAGATCGGTTCGCCTGGAGGACTCGACCGCTGGAGCCCCCGGAGAACGTCCTGGAGCTCGATCCGGGGGTGGTGACGGTGGCCGAGGCGTTGAAGGCGGCGGGCTACGTCACCGGAATCTTCGGGAAGTGGCACCTGGGGAAGCGGGAGGCGTGCCTCCCGCCGGCGCAGGGGTTCGACGAGGCGATCATCAGCCAGGGGAAGCATTTCGACTTCGAGACGACTCCTCCGGTGGCGGTCCCGGAGGGGACCTACCTGGCCGACTTCCTGACGGATCGGGCGGTCGACTTCATCGAACGGCACGCGGACGAGCCGTTCTTCCTGTACCTGCCTCATTTCGTCGTCCATAGCCCGATCGAGGCCAAGGAGGACCTGATCCGACGGTTCCGGTCGCTCCCGAGGGCGGGAGGGCACCGCAACCCGACCTACGCGGCGATGATCGCCAGCCTGGACGAGAGCGTCGGCCGGGTGCTGGAGGCGATCGACGAGGAGGGGATCCGGGATCGGACGCTGGTGATCTTCTCGTCGGACAACGGCGGGGGGGGGGGCTACGAGGCGGCGGGGATCTCCGGAATACGGGAGGTCACGACGAACGCCCCGCTCCGGAGCGGCAAGGGGAGCCTGTATGAGGGAGGGATCCGGGTCCCCTGGATCTTCCGATGGCCGGGGACGATCGCGGCGGGATCGGAGAGCGTCGAGCCGATCCTCAGCGTCGATCTGTATCCGACGCTCCTCGAACTGGCCGGGGGCGATCCCCCGGCCGGACAGCCGCTGGACGGGGAAAACCTGGTGCCGATGCTGACCGGCAAGGCCGACTCGATCGATCGACCGGCCCTGTTCTGGCACTTCCCGGGCTACCTGGGAGCGGGCCAGGGGCAGTGGCGGACCACCCCGGTGAGCGTGATCCGATCGGGGGACCTGAAGCTGTTGCAGTTCTTGGAGCACGGGACGATCGAGCTGTACGACCTGGCCCGGGATCTCGGCGAATCGCGCAACCTGGCCGGCGAGCGTCCCGAGGAGGTGAAGCGGTTGCTCGAGGAGCTGGACGCCTGGCGAGCCCGGGTCGGGGCCCCCCTTCCGGGTCCGAACCGGGAGGGCGAGAGCCGCTGATCGGATCGAAGCGGTCAGGTTGACTCCCCGGCGATTGGGCCCTCAGAGGGGGTCGAGGCCGTCGGGAAGGTCGAACGCTCGGCGAAGCTCGGGGCAACGGTCCTCGAACAGCCGGTCGTCGTTCTGGCGGATGGAGCAGCGCGGCAAGTGGCCAGGACGGGCGCTGCCCACCCGTCTTGTTCGGCGAGCGCGGTCCTACGCGGAGCGTAGTGCGGCGCTCGCGACGGGATGCCTGTGAACTCGATTCCCCGGGGTCGCCCCAAAGTAACGGCGGACGGTCGCTGCGAGGCGGCCGGTCGGCTCACCCGCTTGGGGCGCCGCTGCTGTCCGAAGGCCAGGGCAGGGGGGGAGTGTCCATCCGTCAAGGTGATTCGGCGTCGATGAGCGAGGGCTGCGAGGCGCCGGGGAGGAAGCCTCGGAGCAGGGCGAGCATCTCCCGGGCGTTGGGGATTTCCTTGAAGCGGAGGATCGGGCCGCTGAGGTTGGTGGCGGCCCCCTCGTCGACTTTCATGGAGTCGGAGATGGCCAGCAGGTAGCGGGAGGGGCCGTGGGTAGGCAGGACTCGGAGGAGGCGCTCCAGGGCCGATCGCTTCCAGAAGCCGAGGATCTCGACCAGGACATCGGTGCCAGTGGGGGTGTGGACGAACGTGTAGTCGGGGACCCAGACCCCGTCGCGGCCGAGGTCGACCAGCTCGGAGGATTCGAGGACCTCCCAGTCGGGGGCGACCTGGCGGAAGCGGTCGAGGAAGGCGGCGATCTCAGCCGGGACGTACTGGCCGGTGTCCTGGTAGTGGGAGACGAGGCCGTCGGAGGAGTCGAGGTGGAAGGTGCGGTGCTCCTTCTTTGGGCCCCAGCGCAGCTCGGCGTCGAGGCGGAAGTCGGAGCAGAGCAGCAGGGCGGGCAGGAACAGGGCCATCTGGAGCCCGTAGCGTTGCGTCGCCAGGAAGAGGCTGAGCGGGCCGTCGAGGGAGAAGGTGTAGCCGGAGGCCATCGAGCCGGTCACCTGGTAGAGCAGGCGGTGGAACTTCAGGAACCGGAAGAGTTGACGGTACCGGGAGGGCCGCTCTCCCCGGACCTCGACGTCGAGCCGGACGGAGCGGAGCAGGATCGCCTGGGCCAGCGCGACGTTGTAGCGGTCGATCAGGCCGACCGCCGAGAGGCCGTCGAAGGAGAGCAGGCGGTTCTCCTCCTTCAGGTCGGCGAACATGGCCGAGACGAGCTGTTCCGGGGGCAGGCCCAGCTCCCGGGAGACGTCGGCCAGGACCTCGTCGCGCCGGAAGGGCTCACGGCACCCGGGTTTGGAGGAGCCCGCCAGGACGCGGCGCCGCTTGGCGGCGGCGGTGAAGACCTTCTCCCGGATGGTCTCGGGAGGGATGTCGGCCACGACCTCGAACTCGGCGCGGTCTTCCAGCACCTTGGCCAGTCCCTGGTGGACGAGCGAGGACATCCCCTTGCCGACGACCGCCTCGATCTCCGAGGCGATCTCGCCCCGGGTCAGGCCCACGCCCTCCCGGAAGATGAGGAGCAGGCTCTCGGCGACCTCCAGCCAATAGGGATTGTCCCGGTCGAGGTACTGCGGGATGACCCGGTTCTTGGAGATCCGCACGCGGACGAGGTTGCCGGTGAGCATCGGGGGGGCATCCCGGGAGTTGGCTCGGTTGAGTCATCGCGCCGATCGACCCACCCGAGGGGTTCCAGAACGCTTGTCGCCGGCCCGATCAGGCTCAGCCCGAACCGGGCGAACACGGCTCGGAGACGGGAGCCCATCCCCGACGATGGTACTCCATCCAACCGAGCCGGCGGAATGGTCGGACGTCCAGGAGCCAGTGGCCGAGGAGGCTGCGGCGAGGGGAAACGCGGTCGGGGGTGCCGGCGGCGGGGCCGGAAGGGATGAGGGAGCCGGAGGCGTCGTAGGCACACTGGTTGCCGGCGACGGGATCGGTGTCGGGGTCGAAGAGGCGGTAGGACACCCGGGCGCCGGGGTGGTAGCGCTCGGTGGCTCGGTCCGGATCGCGGTCAATCGCGATCCGGGGATGCTCGGCCGGCAGGAGGGCCAGGTCGCCGACCGCGCAGGGGCAGGGGACGACGCGATCGGCCAGTGGGCGGCGCGGGCCGGCGGCGGCGCAGCCGGGGAGGGCGGTCAGGGCCAGGGTCGTGACGAGCATCCGGCTCGAGAGCATCGGAGATCCCCTCCTGGGGCGGAATCGGGCCCGGGAGTCCTCCCGGGACGCCGTCAGAGCAGGTCGCTCATCACCGTATCGGCCAGGAAGAGGCCGGACCTGGTGAGCCGGACGCGACGGCCGTCATCCTCGAGCCAGCCTCGGGAACAGGAGCGCCGGAGCGACGGGCCGCAGAGGGCGTCGAGGTCGAAGCCGGTGCGGAGGCGGAAGTCCTCGCGGTCGATTCCGATCGCGGTGCGGCGGAGCATGAGCACGGCCGTCTCTCGGGCTCGGGCCTCCGGGTCGAGGCGCTCAACCGGGCCGGTGGCGTCCTGGCCGGACTCGATCCGGCGGAGGTAGGCGGGCAGGTCCCGGGTGTTGACGGATCGGACGCCAGCGACATAGCGGGCGGCCCCGAGGCCGAAGCCGTAGTAGGCGTCGTTGGCCCAGTAGACGAGGTTGTGCCGGGACTCGTGCCCGGGGCGGGCGAAGTTGGAAATCTCGTACTGGAGCAGGCCGGCGGCCGAGAGCCGGTCGATCGTCTCGGCGTACATGGCGTGCTCGACCTCCTCGTCGACCGGCCGGACGAGCCCGTCGAGCCGCCGCTTCCACAGCGACGTGCCCTTCTCGAAGACCAGGCCGTAGCAGGACAGGTGGGAAGGGCCGAGCGCCAGGGCGCGGTCGAGGTCGTCCCGCCACTGATCGAGCGTTGAACCGGGGGCGCCGAAGATCAGGTCGAGCGACCAGCGGTCGAAGCGGGGGGCAATCAGCGCGACGGCCCGGCTTACGTCGTCGGGGTCGTGGTTGCGCTCCAGCGCCCGGAGCGAGGAGGGCTGGAAGGACTGGGCGCCCAGGCTGATCCGGTTGACTCCTCCCGAGGCCAGGGCGTCGACCTTGTCGGGGTCGAGGGTGCCTGGGTTGGCCTCGACGGTCCATTCGCCGTCGTCCAAGAGGGGGAACCACCGGGCGATGGTCGCCAGCAACCGGGAGAGCTGGTCCGCGTTGAGCCGGGTGGGCGTGCCGCCGCCGATGAAGAGGGAAGCGACCGGGCGGGGGCCGTCGAGGGCCAGCTCCAGTTCGGCGGCGAGGGCGTCAAGGTAGCGGTTGGCGAGGTGATCGGCGCCGGCGAGCGAGGCGAAGTCGCAGTAGCCGCACTTGTGGGCGCAGAAGGGGATGTGGATGTACGCGGCCCGGGGCCGGATCCAGGGGGGATCGGCCGGGCAGGAGCGGTCGATCGGGGCGAGGACGACGGTCATCGACGGCGGATCCCCGGGGACGAGGGGAGAGGGAAGGCGGCCCCGGGGTGGAACTCGGCCGGCCCCCGGGGTCGGAGCGGAGCCGGCGGCAGGGCCGACGCGGTCTTCCGGCAGGTCGGGGCGGTCGATCGGCCGTCGGGCTCAGGGGACCGGTTCGAGGAACCGGACCTCGGGGATCTGGGCTTTGACCGCGGCTTCGATCCGCATCGCCAGGGCGATCGCCGCTGAGGAGCAGCCCTGGCAGACGCCGGAGAGGCGGATCTGGACAATCCGGTCCTCGTCGACGCCGACAAGTTCGACATCACCGCCGTCGGCCCGCAACTCGGGGCGGACGTCCCGATCGAGCACCTCCTCGATCCGAAGCCGCAGGGCATGGCGGGGGTCCGGATCGGAGGAGGTGGGGGGATGGGTGGATTTCATCCGGGCGATTCCTCCGCCGGGGGGCGCCGGGCGGGGAGGGGTTCATCGCAAGGGTCGCTCAGTATCGGTCGTAGCCGCCGCCCCCGCCGTAGCCGCCGCCCCCGCCGTAGCCGCCGCCCCCGCCGTAGCCGCCGCCCCCGCCGTAGCCGCCCCGGCCGCCACCGCCGCCGTAGCCGCCCCGGCCGCCGCCATTGCCGCCTCCCGGGGTGCGCGGGCGGGCCTCGTTGACGGTCAGGCGGCGACCCGCATGGTCCTGGCCATCGAGGGCCGAGATGGCGTTGTCGGCCTCGTCGTCGTTGTCCATCTCGACGAAGCCGAAGCCGCGGCTCCGGTTCGTCTCCCGGTCCTTCAGGACCTGGGCGGAGCGGACCGAACCATATTGCTCGAAGAGGGCGAGCAGGTCCGCATCATTGACCGAGTAGGCTAGGTTTCCGACGTAGAGTCGCTTCGCCATGACGTTCGCCTGGGCTGGGACAGGCTCTCCACCGATCGCAAACGGAGAAGGGAAACTGGAGGTGCTGGGCACCGTGAGGGGCCCGGCGCGGGACGGATAGGGTTGCGAAGTCATGACGTCGTCAACGCGATCCGACGCTCCTCCCGACCGACAGCGGGGAGGTCCTCCCCGCGATGCCCTCCACAGCCGGATTCGCTACGGAGGCGATTTGAATGTGTAACGCCTCCGGATGCGCATGTCAATCGTCCGTTCGTTGGATTTTTCCACCAATCGAGGAGGGCCCCGGCGGCCTGGGGAGACGAGCCGGGGAGGGGGCTTCGGCAAGGCCCGAGGCTCCTGGATCCCGGAACGGCGGCTCCCCGTCTCCTCGAATCGAACCGATCGCCCCCCGGCGGGGGCCAGGGTGGTTGGTCCGTCGGTCGGAGAGCCGCTGAGGGCGGGCCCGCGTTCGCGTCCGGTGGGCTCGTTGCGTTGCGCGGGCGCACCGCCCCGGCCCCCCGGCCCTCGAGACACCCCAACACCGACTGACCGATCGAACCGATCGGCCCGGGGAGCGGAGGGTGCGGAGGGTGGGCGGCTTGACCATCGCGGAGCGGTTCTCTTAAGATCCTGTAAGATCCTGGGGGGCATCGGAACCCGTTCGAATCGCCCCGCCTTCATGCGTTCATTCGTCGTCGTGAACTCGACGGGCCGGGCCGACCTCTCCGCCGCGATCCAATCCCCGGTCGCCGGCCGACCCCCGACACGGAGTTGTCCCATCATGGTCCGCTGGATCATCCTGGCCGTGCTGGTCGTCCTCGTGGCCGCCACGGTCCCGCTGGCCGTGTCTTACCTGCCGGCCGACGTCGGCAGCCCGGTCCCCTCGGCCCGGCTGGAGGAGGAGGCCGGTCCTCCCCCGAAAGCCGTGGTGGAGGGAGACGACACCTTCGATTTCGGCCTCATGAGCGAGGAGGACGAAGGGGAGCGGACCTGGGTCATCCGCAACGAGGGGGAGGGCCCGCTGCGCCTCCGGTTCGCCGAGAAGCCGTGCACCTGCACCGGCGTCCGGATCGGGCCGGATCAGAAGTCGATGGTCGAGGGGGAAGAGTTCGTGATTGAACCGGGCGAGCGGGCCGAGATCAGCCTGGTCTGGGAGACCCGGCAGAAGATCGGCGCCTTCAGCACCTTCGCCCGCTTCTCGACCAACGATTACGAGTTCAACCCATCCCTGACGCTCAATATCAAGGGGCTGGTCACCCCCTCGGTGGTGGTCGATCCCAACCGGCTGGACCTGGGGACGGTTCCCAGCGACGAGGAGGTTTCGACCGACGCGGTGCTGTTCTCCCCGAGCACAGAGACCCTGGCGATCACGAAGGGGCCGTCCACCTCCCGGCCCGACACGGTGGTGGCGACGATCCGGCCGCTGTCGGATGAGGAGCTTCGGGCATTCAACGAGGAGCGGGCCCCGATGCTCATCAATCCGCCGTCTCAGGTTTCGGGCGGGCCCCCCATCGGCGGCGATCGGAAGGAAACGCCCGAGCTTCGCAACGGCTACTTGCTGACCCTGACCGTCAAGCCCGGCCTGCCGTTGGGGAGATTCACCGACGAGGTGTCGCTGACGACCGACCACCCGATCAAGCCGGAGGTCCGCATCCCGGTCAGCGGCCAGGTCGTCGGGCCGATCGCGACGATGCCCGAGCGGGTCTACATGCCCGGCGTCCCCAGCAGCAGGGGCCGGTCGACCTCGGTCACGGTCAACGTCCGCAACCACGACCGGACGTCGTTCACGATCCAGCTCCCCGAGGCGCTCCAGGAAGTGCTCGAGGCGTCGATCGACCCCGAGCCGATCAGCCCCGAGGGGGCTGAGTTCCGCCAGTACCGGCTGGATCTCCGCGTTCCGAAAGGGGCCCGGCCCGGGGTTCATCGGGGAACGGTGGTGCTCAAGACCGATCATCCGCAGGCCGAGGAGGTGAAGATCCCGGTCGAGGTGCTCATCCGGGGAGGCTGATCGTCGCCTCTCGTCGAACCGAGCGGAGGCCGGCGGCGTAGCAGGCGACGTCGGCCGATCGCCGACGGGCCTGGCCCCCCCCGAGCCCTGGAGGGCCCGGTCCTCCGACGCCCACCCGCCCCGGAGATCGGAAGCGATGGCGAACGAAGGAAACCCCTGGCGGGCCGTCTCCGCCGTCGGCCTGGCGGCGGCAATCCTCGCCTCTGTCGGTTGTTCGTCGGGCTCGAAGCCGGGCTCAACGCCGGGCTCGTCCGACCGGGCAGGTTCTTCCGCCTCGGAGGCTGTCGCCGAGGACGACGGCCCGAAACCGGACGTGATTCTGCTGGTGTCCGGCCAGCAGCTCGGCTATCTCGAACCGTGCGGCTGCACCGAGGGGCAGAGCGGCGGGCTCGGACGCCGAGCGGACCTGATGAGCCGGCTTCGAGCGGACGGCACGCCACTGGTTCCCCTGGACCTGGGCAGCCTGATCTCCGACCCGGCCGCCTCCCGAGGGGGGCCGGAGCAGGAGCGGATCAAGCTCGGTATCGGCCTCGAGGCGCTCGCTCGGCTCGGCTACCAGGCGATGGCCCTGGGGGCGGAGGACCTGGAAGTCGGTATCAGCGAGTACGTCGGCCAGCATTTCAACGTGCCCGACGCCCCTCCGGTGGTGGTCACCAACGCGACCCCGGTCGAAGGGTTCGAGGAACTCTTCCGGCCCAGGGTGACGGTCGAGGCCGGGCCGTTGACCGTGGGGGTGCTCGCGGTGGTCGACCCCGAGGCGATCGCGTCGCTCGGCGATCCCGAGTTCGAACTCTTCCTGTCCGAGCTGCGCGACCCGATCGAAGCGGCCCGCGACGCCCTGCCCGAACTGGAGGCGGAGTCGGACGTGCAGGTGGTGCTGGTGCAGGGGCCGAGCGACCTGGCCCGATCGGTGGCCGAGGCGATGCCCGAGGTCGAGGTCGTCGTCGGCCGATCCGAGTTCGACTCCTTCCCGATGAAGCCGGAGTTGTTCCACGATGGCGGGACAACGCTGGTGCTCGTGGGGAAGAAGGGGCAGCAGGTCGGCCTGGTGGATCTCTTTGAAGGGGACGGAGCTCGGCCTCGGTATCGTCGGGTGCCGCTGGACCTCCGGTACGAGGACGCCGAGCCCATCAGATCGCTGCTGGCGGAGGAGTACCTCGTTCGGCTCGACCAAAACGACGTGCTGGAGAACTTCCCCCGCCGGCCGCACCCCAGCGGCGCGACGTTCGTCGGCGCCGAGACGTGCAAGGCCTGCCATCCGAACACCTTCGAGAAGTGGTCGGGCACCAGGCACGCCTTCGCCTGGCCGGCGATCGAGACGGGACGCCGGGGCAACCGGACGATGGACGCCGAGTGCGTCAGTTGCCACTCGACCGGCTTCGGCTTCGAGACCGGGTTTGTCAACGCCGCGCAGACCCCCCATCTCAAGGGGCAGCAGTGCGAGAACTGCCACGGGCCCGGCTCGCGGCACGTCTCCGACCCGATGAACCCGGAGTACCGGGAACACGTCCGGGTCACGCTCGAACAGGCGGAGCGGTCGCTCTGCATCCGCTGCCACGACAGCGACAACGATCCGCACTGGGACTTTGCCAAGCGCTGGCCGGATGTCGTCCACTCCGGCCTGGACCGCTACGACGACCCGGCGACGAGGACGGGGCTGGATCCCGCCTTGATCCCGGGCCCGGAGGCGGACGGCGAGGCGGATTGACCCTCGGCCGGGAGCGACTGATCTTGGAGGCCGGCGGCGTCCCGGATAGCGTGGGGCGCCCCGGCCGTCACCGCGGGCCGGGTCCGGAACGGATTCCCCTCTGCTGGCCGCCCGCTCGATCGGGCGAGGAGTACCGCCGATGCCCTCGCTGATGCCCTCGGCCTCCGGCTCCCCCTGGCTCTCCGAGTTCGTGGCGAAGTATCGCCGCGACCACTCGCACCCGGTCAACCACGTGCTGCACGTCGGTGTCGGCTGGCCGATGGTGGCGGCGGCCCTGCTGCTGCTGCCGTTCCGGCCGCTCTGGTCGCTGGGGCTGTTCCTGGGGGGCTACGCCTTCATGTTCTCCGGGCACTTCCTGTTCGAGCGCAACCTGCCGACGATCCTCTCCCGGCCGAGCACGCCGTTCGTGATCGCCTGGGCGGTGGTCCGGGACCTCGCCCGGGGCCTGGGCCGGCTGGCCTCGCCTCGCCGGGGGAACGAGCAGGGGAGGGGACCAGGATCGCTTCCCCGCCACGATCCGATCCGATCCGATTCGATCCGATTCGATCCGGAACGGGCGGCGCAATGACCCGAGCGCCGAGGGCGATCGCCTGGCCTCGATCGGCCGGCGTGCCGAGCGCGGAGGCAGGGGCCGGAGGACGGGCCGGGGGACCGAATCGGTCCCTCGGCCGTGGCGGAAAATTGTGAACGCCAGTTCAGACCGATGGCTTGACGGGCCGATCAACGGGGCGATAGGATGACCGGCCGAGGGGTGCGGAGTTCGTGCCCCGACCGAGGACCCAGCCGAATCGGGGAGGCGGGCCGGCCCGGTCCCGCTTGACCCGGAGCCTATCGAGTCGACGATGGCCGATCCGATTTCCTACGACGACTTCGCCAAGATCGAGTTGCGCGTGGCCAAGGTGCTGGAGGCGCGCCCGCATCCGAACGCCGACAAGCTGCTGCTCTTGCAGGTGGACGTGGGAGACGAGACGAAGCAGATCGTCGCCGGCATCCGCCCGCACTACCAGCCGGAGGAGCTGGTCGGGAAGCTGATCGTGGTGGTGAACAACCTGGCGCCGGCGATGCTGCGCGGCGAGGCGTCCAACGGCATGTTGCTGGCGGCCAGCTCGGGCGATAAGGTCATCCTGCTGTCCCCGAGCGACCCGGACTGCGCCCCCGGCTCAAGGGTGAAGTGACGCCTCCGGAGCGTGTCGCTCGCGACCCCGACCGCCGACGGAGGCCGTCCCATGGCGTTCGCCACGATTCACTCCTTCAGCAAGGCCCTGCGCAAGGCGTCCTCGTTCAACGTCGTCTTTCCCGAAGACGAGGAGACGCCCCGCCCTTGGTCGGTGTTCTACCTGCTGCACGGGCTTTCGGACGACCATTCGATCTGGATGCGTCGGACGAGCATCGAGCGATACGTCGCCGGCCTGCCGCTGGTGGTGGTCATGCCCGACGGCGGTCGGGGATGGTACACGAACGCGGTCGAGGGGGCGGCCTACGAGGATGACGTGCTCGAGGTGGTTGGGTTGATCGACCGGACGTTCCCGGTGAAGGCCGAGCGCGCGGGACGGGCGATTGGCGGCCTCTCGATGGGAGGCTATGGGGCGGTCAAGATCGGGGTGAAGCATCACGATCGGTTCGCCAGCGTCACCTCGCACTCCGGCGCGGTGGGATTCGTCCACGGCCTCGGCGAAGGGAGGGAGCGAAGCCCGGAGTTCAGCCGGATCTTCGGGGAGGATCCCTCCAACGGGGATGAGGACCCGTTCGCCCTGGTCGAGCGGATTGACCACGGGATTCTGCCGAAGCTCCGGCTCGACTGCGGCACCGACGACTTCCTCCTCGACCAGAATCGGGCCTTCCACGAGCACCTGAACGCGTTGCGGATTCCGCATGAGTACGAGGAGTTCCCCGGCGGCCACGACTGGGCGTACTGGGACGCCCACGTGCGGGAGGCCGTCGACTTCCACGCCCGGAACCTGGGGCTGCGCTAGGCGATCGCCCCGTTGGGAGGGCCGGGCTCGGGTGGTGAGGACAACCGGAGGTCGCTCGCCGTGCTCCGAGAACTGTCGGTGCAGAACCTGGCGCTGATCGAGGACGCCCGGGTCGAGCTTCGGGGCGGCTACTGTGCCTGGACCGGCGAGACCGGGGCGGGCAAGAGCCTGCTGCTGACGGCCTTGGGGCTGGTGCTCGGCGGCAAGGCGTCGCTGGAGCTGGTCCGATCCGGCAAGGAGGAAGCCCGCGCCGCCGCCGTCTTCGACCTCTCGGCCGACGCGGAGCTGCGCGAGGAGGTCGAGGCGATCCTCGGCGGCCCGATCGACGACGACCAGTTGATCCTCACCCGCCGGATCGGCTCGAACGGCCGGAGCGTCGCGCACGCCAACGGACTGCCGGTGCCGGTGGCGACGCTCCGGAGGCTGGCCCCGCGGCTGATCGACGTGCACGGCCAGCACGAGACGAGAACGCTGCTGGACCCCGACCGGCAGCGGGCCCTGCTCGACGCGTATGGCGGGCTGGAGGCGGTCGTCGCCTCGTATCGGGAGGCCCGGGCGGCCCACGACTCGCTCCGAAGAACGCGGCTGGCCCTCATCGAGGCGGCCGAGCGGCGCCGTCGCGAGCGCGACCTCCTGGCCTTCGAGCGCGACGAGCTGTCGGCCGCCGACCCAAAGCCGGGGGAATACGAGGAGCTGAGTCGAGAAGCGAAGCGGCTGGCGGGCTCGGAGGCGATCCGGGAGGCGGCCGCCGAGGGGTACGCGCTGCTCTACGATGCGGAGCGGTCGGCCCAGGCCCTGCTGGGCAAGGTCTCCCGCCGGCTGGAGCCGCTGGCCGATGCGGTCCCGGAGCTGGGAGCGGCCTCGGCGACGCTCTCCCGCCTGGCGGACGAGGCGAGAGAGATCGCCTACACCCTTCGGGACCTCGCCGAGGAGACCGGGGACGACCCGAAGCGGCTCGATCGGCTCGAATCGAGGCTGGCGCTCTATCGAAAGCTCAGCCAGCGGTTCCGGTGCGAGCCCGACGGGCTGGCCGCTCGGCTGGAGGAGGTGGAGGACCAGCTCGCGGCGATCGAGCGCGACGACGCCGATCTCCAACAGCTCGACGCCCCGCTGTCGCAGGCCTGGGAGGCCCTGAAGGTGGCCGCCCGGGAGCTGTCGGACGCCCGACGGAGAACCTGCAAGGCATTCGCCAGGGCGGTGCAGGCCCACCTGAAGGACCTGAACCTGGGAGACGCCCGGCTGGCGGTCCAGCTCGAGCCGGAACCGATGGGAGACGACCCGACCGCCTGCCCCCCGCCGGAGTCGGGAGCCGACCGGATCGAGATCCTGTTTGCCCCGAATCCCGGGGAGCCGATCCGGCCGCTACGGAAGATCGCCTCCGGCGGCGAGCTGTCTCGGCTCACCCTGGCGATCAAGACGGTGCTGGCGGGGGTCGACCGGGTGCCAACGCTGGTCTTCGACGAGATCGACACCGGGGTCGGCGGCCGACTGGGGGCGGTGCTGGGAAAGAAGCTGGCGGCGCTGGCGGAGCACCATCAGGTGATCTGCGTCACGCACCTGCCTCAGATGGCCAGCTTCGCCTCGCACCAGTGGGTCATCCGCAAGCGAACGAGCAAGGGCAGGACCCGGACGACGATCGAGGAACTCGTGGCCGACGATCGGGTCGACGAGCTGGCCGCGATGCTCCGAGGAGACTCGGCCGCCGAGTCGACCAGGCAGGAGGCGATCGCGATGCTCTCCGAGGCCCAGGCGGCGGGGGCTCGCTGATCGATGTCCGATCCGTCTCCCCCCGATCGGCCGATGCCTCTCCCCGATCCCGAGCCGGGGGCGTCCTGGTTCTGCGGAAGCTCCTGGCTGGCGATGACGGTCGCGGCGGTGTGGCTGATCGCCCGGTTCGGCCCGGAAGTGCCGCTCTACGACGATTTCGCGATCGTGCCGGCGTTGGTGGGGAACCAGGAGGTCTCGCTCGGATACTTGTGGTCGATGCATAACGAGCATCGACTCCCCTTGCCGAGGCTGGTCCTCCTGCTCGCTTATCCCGCCGCGGGTTATGACTTTCGGGCGGGGATGTTCGGCACGGTGGCGTGCCTGTCGGCCTCCTCGGCGCTGCTGATCGGGGCCTCGAGGAGGTTCCGGGGCGGATCGAGCTATGCCGACGCGGTGTTCCCGATCGCCTTGCTGCACTTCGGGCACTTCAACAACCTGCTCTGGAGCTGGCAGATCCAGTTCGGCCTCTCGACGATGCTGGGGCTCTGGGCCGCCGCCCTGCTCGCCGGGAACCGAGGGCGGGTTGGCCCTGGAACCCTGGTGACGCTGGGTGTCCTGCTGGCGATGCTTCCCCTGTGCGGGGCCAACGGCCTGGCCATGGTGCCCCCGCTGGCCGCCTGGCTGGTGGGTGTCGGGATCGCCCGGCTCCGGAAGAAGGCGTCGGGAGGCTGGGGAGCGATCGCCGCCTCGGTTCCTGGAGTGGCACTGACGGCCTTCTACTTCGTGAATTACGACCGGCCGCGGCAGATCGACCGGGCGTCGAGCCTGGGGGCGGTCGTGAGGACCGGGGTCCAGTTTCTCTCGATCGGACTGGGGCCGACCGCAGGGGAAGGCTGGCGGATCGCAGGGGGCCTGGTGCTCCTCCTGGCGATCGCGACGGCGGCGATGCTCGTCGCGGTGAGCTGGCGGAAGGCGGGGGACCGGGCCTCGGCGCTGGGGCTCCTGGCCGTCCTGGTGGGGTTCGGCCTGCTCTGCCTGGGCCTGGCCTGGGGGAGGGCGGGGGGGAACGATCGGTCGGGACTGGAGCCGAGGTACGTCACCCTCTCAGCGCCGATTCCGATTCTGGCGGCGCTGGCGTGGGCTCGGTTCGGGTCCGACACGGGTCGTCGGCTCGTTCCGATGACGATCCTGTCGGCCTTGCTCCTGCTGCTCTGGCCGAACTCGCGGTCTGGGCTGGATCAGGCTCGAGCGCGGAAGGCGAACTCCGACACCGTGCTCGCCGAGATCCGGTCGGGGGTGCCCCCCTTCGTGCTGGCGGCTCGCCATTCCGGCTTCCTGCACTCGTCGCATGACGAGCTGGCGACGGCGCTGCCGATGCTCGGAGCGGCGAGACTCGGCGTGTTCCGGGATCTGAAGCCCGATCCGCCGATGCGGGAGATCCCGATCACCTCAGCCCCCGATTCGATGGTTCTGGCGCGCTGGGAGCCGAAGTCGCGCACGATCGAGGCGACCGGAGTGGATCCCTGGGCGACCTTCACCCTGCCGGAGCGGACCTGGGTGGCGGGGATCCGGATCCGGTACGATCACGAGAACGGGTCGGAGACGTCGGCACGGTTCAAGCTGGGCTGGAGGAGGTCGGATCAGTCCGGGTTCCCGACGGACCAACAGTACGATCGCTGGACCCTGCCGACCGGGAAGGACCGGAGCCTGGTGGTGTGGATCGCCGGGGCGATCGATGCGATCCGGATCCAGCCCGACAACAGGCCGAGCCGGTTCCGGGTCAAGGAGATGAGCCTTCTCGTGCCGGAGTGAGGCGGGGAGATTGCCGCGGAATGGGTGGATGGCACCGGTAGGATCGACCGAGGGCGCCGGGACGGACGGCCGATTGGGGGAGCGAGGGGGAGGAGCCAGGGAAGATCAGACGTCGAATCCCTGGCCTTTCTCGGGGATGATGACCGGGCTCTGCACGTGGGACTGGAGCAGCGGGGCGAGGGCCTCCATGCTCTCGGGCTCGCCGTGGACGAGGAAGGCGGATTCGATGCCGCCGCCGGTCTGCTCGTACCACCAGGCGAAATCGTTGCGGTCGGCGTGGCCGGAGAATCCGTCGAGGACGTAGACGGCGCAGTTGAGGTCGTGCCAGCGGTCCATGATTTGGATGCGCTCGACCCCCTCGGCGATCTGGCGGCCGAGGGTATTCTCGGCCTGGTAGCTGACGATGACGACGGCGTTGTCCGGGTCCTCGACGGCGTGGCGGAGGTGGTGGCGGATGCGGCCGGCCTCGCACATGCCGCTGGAGGCGATGATGACGAGAGGACCATGCAGGTAGTTCAGGCGGCGGGAGTCGTCCCAGGTGGGGCAGAAGTGGACGTCGGGGGAGTTGAAGAAGCCCCCTTCGGAGTCGAGCAGCCGGCGGGACTCCTCGGTATAGGCGGAAGGGTGATCGCGGTGGACCTCGGTCAGTCGGGTGGCCAGCGGGCTGTCGACGTAGATGGGGATGGGCTTCACACGGTGCTGGTGGAAGAGCTCCAGCAGGCTGTAGATCATCCGCTGGGTGCGGCCGAGGCTGAAGGCCGGGATGATGATCTTGCTCTGCAGCCGGATGGCTCGGAGGACGATGGCGTGGAGCTGCTTGAGCAGGGTGTCGTAGGTGTCGAGCTGCTTGGCGCCGTAGGTGCTCTCAGAGACGAGGACGTCAATCTCCTTGACGACCGTGGGGTTGGAGAGCATCCCCATGTCGCGACGGCCGAGGTCGCCGGTGAAGAGGAAGCGGCGGCGGGCGTCGTGTTCCTTGAAGTCGAGCTGGACCATCGCCGAGCCGAGGATATGGCCGGCGTCGTGATAGGTGAGGGTGATGCCGGGGAGGATCTCGGTCGGGCGTTCGTAGGGGAGGCGGACGAGGCGCTCGATCACCCACTCGACGTCGGTGAGCTCGAACAGGGGGTCCAGCGGTTCGGCGTCGGGGTTGCGGAGCTGGGCGTTCCGGGCGTCCTCGCGCTGGATGCGGGCGCTGTCCCGGAGCATGATGTTGAGGATGTCGGCCGTGGGGGGGGTGACGTAGATTGGCCCGGTGTAGCCGGCCTTCACGAGCACGGGGAGGCGGCCGATGTGGTCGTTGTGCGCGTGCGAGACGATCACCGCGTCGAGGGAAGCCGGATCGAAGTCGAAGCGGCGATTCGGGCTGTCGGGGTTGAAGCGGTCGCTCTCGAAGAGGCCGCAGTCGAGCAGGACTCGCTTGGAGCCGATCTCAACCAAGTGGGCGCTCCCAGTGACTTGCTTGGTCGCGCCATGGAACGTGATACGCAAACGACCCTCCTCCCCCCGCCGATGCGACGATTCTCGGAGCAACCCCCCCTCGCCGTCTGCGGAGGATGCCGGCTCTCTTCTATAAAATTCCATCTTGCCATGCTTCGCCCGTCCCTTCAAGGCGACACAGCGGGATGGGGGGTGAATGTTCGCTTGTCCGGTATCCGGGATTGGCGTAGAATTTGCTTGAAGGGCGATCTCATTTCTTCTCTTCGCATCGCCCGGCCTCCCGAGGTCCTCGTTTCCGTCCAGGGTGAGGAGCGCCCAACCATGACGAGAGACGTGCCCGAGCGTCATCCACTGAACCGCCTGTTCTGGGGGATCACGGAGAACACGTTCCAGACTGAATTAGGGATCGCCGACCCGAGACTGGTGGACTACGTGGCCGGGCTGCTCACCCGGTTCGTGCCCTCGCAAGCGATTTACAAGCTGCGGGACGCCGAGGGGAAGCAAGTTTCCGAGGTGACGGCGATGGTCGCGCAGGCCGAGTCGTCAGCCGACGAGGAGCGCCGACGCGAGTGTCACCGGCACATCGGCGACTTCACCCTGTTCTGGACCGGAGTGTACCCCGAGGCCCTGCCGAAGCTTCGGGCGGCGATGTCGGCCGACCACCTGATCGACTTCCAGGAGCAGGGAAAGCGATCGTATTATCTCGCCAGCACTTACAGCGGGGACGAGGCTCCCGTCCTGCGCCGCCTGAGCGTGGAGTTCGAGCTCTGCGCGTTCGGGCTCTCGCTTGTCCGGCAGGAATGGGAACGGGAGCGGGCCGAGGGGGCCTCGGGGCAACTGGGCCTGATCCTCGGATCTTGATCGGATTGCCTCCGGCTCCCCCTCGGCGATTCTCGGGAGAACCTCGACCCACCGGGGCCGGGTCGGTTCGGCGTTGCGCTCCGCCCGGTTGATACGGTAAACTCGGGATGTCCGGCAAGATCCGAGCGGTCCCCGCCTGCCCCGGAGCGTCCTGATCGTGAGCCAATCCCACCGCTATCGCCCCGAGGAGTTGCGCCGACTGGCCACCGACTTGCTCTCCCGAGCCGGCCTGGCCCGGGAGCGGGCCTCGGCGATGGCCCGATTGCTGCTCTGGTATGATGCAGTCGCTGCCCACGAGTTCGGCATCGCCTCGCTCGTGACCTGGCTCGCTCGGCTGGAGCGGGGAGAATTCGACGCCAATCAAGAGGGGAGGGTGGGGCCGGAGCACGCCTCGACGGCCGTGCTGGAGTCGAAGCGGGGGCTGCCCCCCCTGGTTCTGGCCCGGGCGGCGGTGATCGCCTCCCAGAAGGCGAGGGACGTGGGGGTGGGGATGGTTCGGGTGGTGGGATTGCCCGAGGAGCTCGGCCCGGCGGCGGCGATCGCGGCGGACCTGGCGATCGGGCCGTATGCCGGCGCGGTGCTGGGTCCCGGCTCGGCACAGGCGGCGGCGGTGCCCTCGGCCGAGGGGGTGCCGGTCGTCTACGATTCGACCCTGGGCGCGGGGGAGGAGGGGGGCCCCCCGGAGGGGGCGATCGATCGCCTGGCTCCCTGGGCGTTGCTGGCCGGAGGAGAAGACGTGCTCGTGGTGGCGGTGGCGGTGGCGGCGTTCGAGTCGCTGGTCTCCTTCCACCGCCGAGTGGCCAGCGCGATCGCCGGGAAGGGGGAGCGTCCGGGCTGGATCTTCCCGGAACTCTGGCAGGCCCGTCGCGAGGCGATCCAGCACGCCGGGATCCCGCTGGCCGCCGACACCCTCCGGGCCATTCGGGAACGGGCCGACTCGGCCGGGGTCGCCTTCCCGGGGCCGGTCGGCTGAGGGGGCGACCCGGGTCGAACCGCCCGGATCGCCCGGATCGCCGAGCGGGGCCTCAGCGCGAGTGCAGGGGGCGGCGACCGCTGTCCCGGTCGGAAACCGTGCTCGGGCCGGAGGCGTGGGAAAGCACCTGGATCGCCTTCTTGGCGTTGTCGACCTGGAAGATGCCCAGCGCCTTGCCGGGGCCGCTGGCCGAGGTGTAGGCATACTCGACGTTGATATGTTCGTCGGCGAAGCGCTGGAGCAGTCGGGCGAGGGCGCCGGGCTTGTTGTCCAGCTCCTCGGAGAGCACCTCGGAGAAGTCGGCCTCAACGCCGAGCGAGGTGAGCACTTGCCGAGCCGATTCAACCGGTTCGGCGATCATTCGGAGGACGCTGCGCTCTCCCGAGTCCATCACCGAGAGGGCTCGGATGTTGATCTTCTCCTGGGCCATCGCGGCGCAGATCTTGGCCAGCCGCCCGGGCTTGTTTTCCAGTCGGGCGGTGACTTCGGTGACGAACGGCATCTGACGCCTCCCGTCGCGGGTGTGCGACCGATTGAGAATCGGAGGACGTGGTAAGGAACGGGCTCGGCCGGGTCGCCGGGGAGGCTTGCGCCGATCCGCCGGCGGAGGAAACCGGTCGACCGGCCGGCTCGCGAGCGTCGCGAGGGGCCGGCGTTCCGGCGGGGAGGCCGAGCGGAGGGGAGGCCGGGGGGAGGGCGCCGGCAGGCGCCATCCCCGGCGCTCCCCGGAGACGGTGCTCGGTTCAGTTCCCTCGACGGGGAGCGCCGGGGCCGGAAGGCGCCCCCATCGGCATGGGAATGGGCATGGGCATCGAGAGGCCGGTGCCGATCCCGGAGAGCCCCCACAGGGCGGGGAAGGGCTCCCGGGCCTCGAGGCGGATCCCGGAGTCGTCGACGGAGACGCTGTAGATCGCCGGGGAGAGGAAGGCCCGGAGGGCGTCAGTCGAGGGGATCAGCTCCGAGGAGATCCGGATCTGGGGGGGGGGCTGGTTCTGGGGGCCTCCCCGACCGGGAGGGGCCATGCCGGGCCCTCCGGAAGAGACGGCCATCGCGCCCTGGGGCCCGTATCCTGGCTGGCCCTGGAACTCATCCGGGGAGCGGGAGCCGACTCCCGAGCCCCCGAATTCGCCGGGACGCCCGCCGGGCCGGGGAGCGTCGAACGCCCGTTCTCCGCCGGGGCCGCCGGGACCGCGGGGGGGAGGGCCCGCCGGATCGCCGGGAGCGGGGAGCTGGGATCGGGCGGCGGCCAGAGCGATCGCCTGGTTCAGCGCGTCGGGAAGGGCGGCGATGGCGGCGGGGAAGGACTCGCTCGGCTCGTTGACGAAGAGCATTGTCACGTCAACGGGGAGCCGGCTGGCCAGATCGCCGGGGGCGGTCCAACGCTCGGAGTCGTCGGCCGATTCGAGCTCCCGGCACTGCCGGGCGGCGACCGGGTTGGAGGCGAGGATCAGGTACCCCTTGCCGAGGGTGATCGTGGGCTGGTACCCGGTCAGGCCGTAGAGTCCCTCGGGGAGCTTGAGGAGGTAGGTCCGCGGCTCGGCCAGGGTGAGAGAGAACTTCGGGGGCTCGGGCTCGTCGGGGGCTCGGCGGTTGCCGCGCTGGCCCCCCTGGGGCTCCCGAGGCTCCTCGGGGGGGGGAGGAGGCGGAAGCAGGGCCGCGAGCTGATCGTTCACGGCCAGGATCAGGGCGTCGAGCTTCGGCTTGAAGGCCTCGGCGTCCTTGACCTCGATGGCGACGACGAACTGCGGCAGGCCGAGGCCCCCGAGCGCGTTCAAGACACCGGAGAGCGGGTTGTTCCCCGAGGGCCGGGAGGGAGGAGTCGGAAGGGTGTAGGTCGCGATCTTTGGGCCGAGCTCCGAGAGCAGCTCGGTCTTCAGGTCGAAGCGGGCCCGGTTCTGGACGGCCTGCTCGAAGTCCCGCAGCGGGCCGGCGATCTGAGGACCGGCCTGGGCGGCCATCGCCTCGATCGCGCCGAGTAACCCGGCGAGGTCGACCGAGAGGACCGAAAGGCCGGACATCTCCCGAGGGATCGGAGGCAATTCACCGAGAGGGATGCGGGACTGGTCGAGGAGGGTCATCAGCCCTTGCCTGGGGGCGGGGGCGGCCAGTCGGACGACGCTGAGGGATTCCTCGCCGTCGAATCCCCAGCGGAAGTCCACCCGGCTCAGGCCGTTCTCGCGAGCGAAGGCCTGCTCCTGGGCCGAGGCTCCGGGGCGGTCGAGGCGGTAGGAGCCGAAGGCGAGAGGCTGGAAGGAGCCTTCGGCGGCCATGAGTTCCTGGCGGATGGGGTCGTCCACCGCGTTCAGTTCCTGGCCGTCGAGGGCGGCCATGACGGCGTCGGCGCCGTCGGAGCCGTTGAAGATGAGGACGAGGTCGTCCCCCTCGATCCACCAGGCCCAGTCGGCCTCGCCGTCGCTGGCGAAGGAGGGGAGGCCCATCTTCACGAGTTGTCGGGAGCCCCCCTTCGCCTCGACCTGGGGCTTGGTCCCCGGCGTGGCGATGGTGCCGATGAGCTTGCCGAAGAGGCCGCGGACCTCTCGGTGGGCGGCGTTGCGCAGGACGAGGACGGCGAACCGGGACTGCCGCTCGGCGTCGGCGGGGGAGGCGAGGACGAAGCCGTGTCGGGCGACGTGCTCGGCGACGGCGACGACCTCGGGCCCGGTCATGACGCCGGCCGGGGCGTCGGGGGCGGCCTCGATGAACTGGGCGAGGACCGATCGGATCATCTCGCCGAGGCTCGTCTCATTAAGGAGGCCGTGGGCCGCCGATTTTCGCCAGGCGTCGGGGCTGGCGAAGAGTCCGGGGAATTCGAGATACAGTCCGGCCGCCGAGGCGGGAACGTATCGGGCGAGGGGGGAAGTGTCGGTGGGGACGGCATCCAGGTTGGCCGCCGGCGAAGGCTCGGGGGAGGGGCCCTGGTCGCCGGGAGGCCCTCCCCGTTGGCCGCCGGGTCCCCCCGGGTAGCCCCCGGGATAGCCTCCAGGGTAGCCTCCCGGAGCGCCCGGATACCCGCCCGGCTGGCCCTGGAACTGGCCGCCGGCCCCGGGGATCGGGGCCGCGGCGCCGCGGCCGCCCTCGTCGTCTCCCCGGCGCTGGGCCGCCGCGAGACTCGGCAACAGCAGCGGGACGAGCGTCGCGGCCAGGAGCGGGAAGACGCCTCGGGTTCGGCGGTATTCGCGTCGCACGGATCGGTCCTTTCGTCTCGATCGACCCCAGGGCCCGCCGCGTCGGATCGGGGTGCGCTCGGTGCGTCGCGGCGGGCGATCAACCGATCGCACAACCCGCATCGTATCCGTCGCGCCGAGGGTGCGCCAACAACCCGGAAGCGATTGACACCGGCTCGGTCCGGCCCATACCCTTCCCCCGGGGGAATCGCCTGACCGACACCCGAGGACCGCACCCAGAAGGGGGCCGCGCTCGACCGTGGCGAAGAAGAAGAAGGTCCGCGTCGCGTTCCGCAAGAACCGGCAGAATCGCACCCGAGCCAACGATCTGACCCGGCGCTTCGAGGAGGGGGACCTTCGCGGGGCCGATCCGGTCGCGGCCGAGCGCGTTCGAGCCAAGGGGGCCCTGTCCCGGCATCGGACGATCATCCAGGAGGTCGACGAAGGGGTCGAGCCGGACGAAGCCGACGATCCGATGGCCGCGCTGGCGGTCGATCTGTCGGAATGTGTGGCGGGTCGTGTGCTCCGGGTGCACGGGCTGGTGTCGGTGGTCGAGGCCCAGGACGGCCGGCGATTCCGGTGCGGCGTGCGTCGGGTGTTGAAGAACCTGGCGATCGACGGCCGGAACGTGGTGGCCGTCGGCGACCGCGTCTGGTTCCGGCCCGGCGGGGAGGATCAGGGGCTGATCGAGAAAGTCGAGCCCCGGTCGGGAACGGTCACCCGGGGCTATCGCAACCGGGAGCACGTGATCGTCTCGAACGTCGACCGGCTCCTGATCGTCTCGGCGTTCGTCGAGCCGGAATTGAAGCTGCCCCTGATCGACCGCTACCTGATCTCGGCTGAGAAGGGGGGGGTGACGCCAGTCGTGGTCCTGAACAAGGCCGACCTGGTGTCGCTGGCCGATTATCAGTGGGTCTTCGGCCTCTATGCCCAGCTTGGCTACGAGGTCATCCCCTGCTCGGCCAGCGACGGCCTGGGGATCGACCGGCTCCGGGAGGTGCTCTCCGAGGGGACGACCGCCCTGTCCGGTCAGAGCGGCGTGGGCAAGAGCTCGCTGCTTAACGCCGTGCAGCCGGGGCTCAACCTGAGGGTCGGCGAGGTCTCCTCCTGGACGCGCAAGGGGAAGCACACGACCACGTATGCGGAATTGCTCCGACTGGATTGCGGCGGCTACGTCGTCGACACGCCGGGGCTCCGCCAGTTCGAGCTCTGGGACGTCGAGCCCTGGGAGCTGGAGCTGTACTTCATCGAGTTCCGTCCCTACATCCCCCACTGCCGGTTCCCGGACTGCTCCCACATCCACGAGGCCGATTGCGCCGTCAAGGACGCCCTCGCCCGGGGCCTCATTCACGAAGGACGCTACGAGAGCTACCTGAAGCTCTACCACGAATCTCCCCTCGACGGGGACTGATCCGGAGTGATCAGCCTCCCCCCCGGCCGACGACCGACCGGAGGAAGGCGACCGAACGGGCGATCCAGTCCGCCGCCCGGTCGGGCCAGGGGACCTGCTCGACCTCCGCCAGCCCCGGCATCCGCCCCCGAACGATGCGCCGTTCCCCCTCGACCGCCAGGCGGACAACCGCCGCCAGGGACGATGGGCGCAACTCCGGGAAGGACGCGAGCCAGGAGGGGTCGAAGATCGGCAGATCGTAGGTCCTTGGGTGGAGCTCGATCGAGAGGTTCAGCCCCGGCCGTCGTCGGCGGAGGAGCTCGAGGATTTCGGCGACCGGGATGACCCCCGAGCCGACCGGTCTCGCCTGCCAGAGCAACCCCCGGGGCGAGAAGGCCAGGGCCGCATCCTTGGTGTGAGTCATCAGGACGAGCGGGGAGAGTCGATCGGCCGCCTCGATCGGATCATCGAGCCGCATCGGGAGGTTGCCGGTGTCGAGGGTCACGCCGAGCACGTCATCGCCGACGGCATCGACCAGAGCGAGCACCTCGTCGCAGGTCAGGTCGGCATGTGTCTCGATGGCGATGCGAAGGCCGAGATCCCGGAGGAGGGGACGTAGTGCGAGGAGCGTCCTCGAAGTCGCCTCGAGCTGCCGAGCCCAGGGCACGTCGATGCGGAAGCGGTCGTGCCGGTTCCCGACAACGGCGCGGGCATGGGTTGCCCCCAGGGCGGCCACGGCCTCCAGATGAGGGCGGAACCAGGAGGCGCGCTCCTCTGGGTCGATCGGGGCCCCCGGGGGGCTCATCCCGCCGAAGGGATTGGGGGAGGGAAGGCCGACCTCGACGTAGAGGCCCAGCCGATCGGCCCGCCGCCGGACGTCTCGGAGCCGATCCGGATCCAGATCGGGAGCGATCGCTGAGGGCTCGAGGAACTGGACGCCGTTGAGCCGGTTCGAGGAGGCGAAGTCAAGCGCCTCGAACGGCGACAATCCAAGGTGGCCGATCGTGTACAGGTCGAGCCCGATGCGCATCGCGACTCCTCCAGGAGAGGGACCAGCCTCAGACTGACGATCCCCAGCGTCCCGGACAAGGGGAGCGCGGGGCCATCCGGCGCGATCGGGGCGCCGGGCTCGATCGGCCCGCGGTCGGTCGATCGGCCCCGGCCGGACGATCAAGGCGGGGCGGAGACTGCTCGATGCGCCAAGAAATAGACTTGACGGTCGGGGCGAGCCGACGTATTTTGGCGACCACGACGACGCGAGGAACGCCAAGCACGCACCACGTCAGGTGCTCCGGAACCAACCCTTGCGGCATGGCGGCAGCGGTGACCACTCCCCCGGGGTTGTGCCGATCGTGGCCGGCCCCGATCCGATCGACTTTCCTCATCTTCAAAAAAGAGCATGGCGGAATCGGCCTGCAAGGACGCGCTGGCCGTTCTCGTCTTGCACCGCGTCGAGGTCGGGCGCTTGCTTTCGCCTGCGCCGGGCTCCGACGTCTCGATCACCCGACCGCGCGAAGATCGAGGCCCACAGGAGGTGGACCTCGCTCGTCGCGGCGGGATGATCACCCGTGTTTCGGCCTATTCCTGCGTTCTCTTGACCGTCTCTCGCCGCCGTGCCTGGCTTAATTCGTTGAGAGACGGTGTGCGAAGCAAGTCCGATGCTGGACTTCGCGAGGTTGTCGCTTTAGCCTGGCAGGCCGATCCTGCCCGCGCGCCGATTGGCTGCGAGCGGGCCGGGCGATTCGCCACTCGACGATCGGAGGGCAGCGACGATGACTGGATCGATCAACCGTCGGAACTTCCTGGGAGGCTCGGGAGCGGCCGTCGGATCCCTGGCCTTCACCGCCGCGACGGGTTGGGCCCAGGACCGGGCTCCCAGCCGTCGGGTCACGGTCGGCGTGATGGGCCTGAGCCGGGGCCGGGCGCTGGCCACCGGGTTCGCCCAGATGCCCGGGGTGACGGTCAAGTACTGCTGCGACGTCGACCTTGACCGCGCCGGCGCGGGGGCCGACGCCGTCCGCAAGGCCGGCGAGGACCAGAGCCCGGAGGCGATCCAGGACTTCCGCCGGATTCTCGACGACCCAGAGGTCGACGCCCTCGTCTGCGCCGCCCCGAATCACTGGCACGGCCCGGCGACGATTCTGGGATGCCAGGCGGGCAAGCATGTCTACGTCGAGAAGCCGGCCTGCCACAACCCGCACGAGGGGGAGCTGATGGTTGCCGCCGCCCGAAGGGCGAACAAGGCGGTGCAACTGGGCACTCAGCGGCGGAGCAGCCCCCAGATCATCGAGGCGGTCGCCGCCCTGGACGACGGCGCCATTGGCCGCGTCTATCATGCGCGGTCGTTTTACTTCAACCGGCGCGGCTCAATCGGCCACGCCGACCCGTCGGAGCCGCCGGCCAACCTCGACTACGAGCTCTGGCAAGGGCCGGCGCCGAGGAAGCCGTACAAGAGCAACGTCGTCCACTACAACTGGCACTGGTTCTGGCACTGGGGCAATGGCGAGCTGGGCAACAACGGCGTGCACGCGCTGGATCTGGTCCGCTGGGGCCTGAAGGTCGACTACCCGATCCACGTCGTCAGCACCGGGGGCCGCTTCGCCTTCGACGACGACCAGCAGACGCCCGACACCCACACCGTCTCCTTCGAGTTCCCCGGTCGGATTTCCGCCGACTGGCAGGGCCTCAGCTGCAACGGCAACGACCCCGGCCCCTTCGTCGTCTTCTACGGAACCGAAGGCGCCCTGGAGCTGTTCGGGAACGGTTCGTACACGATCCGGGACAACGCCGGCAAGCAGATCAAGTCGGTCCGGGGAATCCTCGGCGAGCCCGAGCACCTGGAGAACTTCGTGTCGGCGATCCGGAACGACACACCGCTCGACCTGAACGCCGAGATCGACAAGGGGGTCAAGAGCACGCTGCTCTGCCACCTGGGCAACATCGCGCAGCGCACGGGGCGCTCCCTGACGTGCGACGCCTCCAGCGGCCGGATCCTGGACGACGCCGAGGCGATGGCCCTCTGGAAGCGGGACTACGCCGAGGGTTGGGAGCCGAAAGTCTGAGCTGCTCGCCGGGCATCCTCTTGCCGGATCGATTCTGAGTTCGATCCCAACGCACGAGACCCCGCGTTCCGCTCCGAGGAGCGGAACGCGGGGTCGTCTCATGTCGCGAGTGATCGATGGAATCGCCCCGAGTTCGACCTGGGGCGAGGGGGGTGGTCAATAACGACGGCCGCCGCCGTAGCCACCACCGCCGCCGTAGCCGCCTCGGCCGCCGCCCCCAGTGCGGGGGGCCCGAGGCTTGGCTTCGTTAACGGTGAGGCGACGTCCGCCATACTCGTAGTCGTGCAGGCCGTCGATCGCCGCCTGGGCCTCGGACTCGGTGTCCATCTCGACAAAGCCGAAGCCCTTGCTGCGGCCGGTATCGCGGTCCTGAATGACCTGCGCGCTCTGGACCGAGCCAAAGTGGGAAAAGAGCGTCTCCAACGAGGCGTCGTCGACCTGGTAGCTCAGATTGCCGACGTACAGCTTCTTGCTCAACGAACCGCTCCGGATGGAGGGGGAATCGACCCCAAGGAAACGTCCCGGGTCGAGGGGGACGGGGCTCGCGTCGCTCGGAGCCCGCGGCGAGAGGGAGAGAGGAATGAGCGGGGGACGTGCTCTTCGAGAACGGGAGTCGCCTGCTCGATCATCCAACCAGCCGAGCTGATTGTACAGGAGATGTTCCCGCAAGGGAAGGGAAAAAATTTTCAAATTCACAACTTCGAGGAAGGGGCCCCCAGGCTTCGATCGGAGAGGAACCATTCGGTCTCGATGCGAGCGCCGCCACGATCCCCTCGAACGGTTTCGCGTCTGGGAAACCGCGGTGGGCCGAGCGGGTTCCCCTGGTCATTGGAACACCGATCGGGCGGCTTGAGGGCGAGCCGGGCTCGGAGTCGCCCTGTCCGGGTGGTCATTGCCCTCGCGCTGGAGGTCGACCGGACCCCAGATTGAGTCTCCCCTCGAACCGACCGTGATCGATCCGAGCGGCCGCATCGGTGAGGAAAACGAAACCGGGGCCTGGATGCAGGCCCCGGGTCAGGGGAGAGGGTCCTCTTCGGAGCCCCGCCGCGATCAGAAGTGTCACCAGTTCGGGACGCCGAGGCGCGGGGCGGCCTCCCGAACCGATCCCGAGAACGGGATCAATAACGGCCGCCACCGCCGTAACGGCCGCCGGAGAAGCCGCCGTCGCCGTAGCCGCCCCGGCCGCCACCGCCGCCGTAGCCGCCCCGGCCGCCACCGCCGCCGTAGCCGCCCCGGCCGCCACCGCCGCCGTAGCCGCCCCGGCCGCCGCCACCGCGATCCTCTCGCGGGCGGGCCTCGTTGACGGTCAAGCGACGCCCTTGGTATTCCTGATCATGCAGGCCATCGATGGCGGCCTGGGCCTGATCATCGGTGTCCATCTCGACGAAGCCGAAGCCCTTGCTGCGGCCGGTGTCTCGATCCTGGATGACCTGGGCACTCTGAACGGTGCCGTACTGGGAGAAGAGTTGCTCGAGCTCGGAACTGTCGACCTTGAAGGTCAAGTTACCGACGTATAACTTCTTGCCCACCAAAGATCTCCTGGGCATTGGGCATGAGCGACCCTGCGGGGAAGCGTTCCGGGTCGAGTGGAACGAGGGCTTCGGACGCCCGTCGGCAGGAAAGGCGAGAACGGGAAGCGGGGGCGAGCTCGTGGAGAACCTGCGTCGCTTGCTCGATCATCCAACCGGCCATTGTGATTCTATCACGGACGGTTGGAAAAAACAGCGGAAATTCTCGGTCCGCGAAGTGGATCGTCATGCCGGGGGGAGACGGGGACGGAGGGAGAAGGCGGGGCGGGATGTCGCGGTGATTTCCAGGGGTGGTCGTGGGCGAGGGCGCAGTTCGACGAGGCAAGGGCGCCGGGGAGGTCGTGTCGGGGGGAGCAGGTGACCTCGCCGACATCCGAGGGCCGGCCTTCGAGCCAACCAGGGGGACCGGCTCCCGGCTCCTGAGAGCCTGGCCGCCGCGGGCCGGTTCCCGGAGCATCGGTTCCCGGACCTGGCCGCCTCCCCGGTCGTCGAGGCGGCGGTCGGCCGGGACACCGAGGCGCCGGAGGGTGGTTCCTCGCCGATCTCCTGCCGGGGGTAGACATCGCCTGGGTGGGGGGGCGGCTCGGGGCAGGGTTCAGGCTCGGTCCGTCGGTCGGGGAGGACCGGGCGGCTCTGGTGCTGGGGGAAGTGGGCCCCGGCTCGGAACCGGCGATCGCCGCGATCTGGGAGAAGAGGGCGAATCAGGATCGATGAGATCGGGTGGTTCGGATACGATGGGCCCCTGGCCGCCCGCTCCTGGGCGGCCTCCCGGCGTTGCGAGGCAAGCCCATGAGCGTCGCATCCCCCTGGCGAGAGGCGGAGTCCTTCCGTGCGGTCGAGCATGGCGACTTCGTCGAGGTGAAACTGATCGGGGACCGGCTCCCGGAGGAGCTTGGTGAGGCGCTCATCGCGGCCGCTTCGGCGCGGGGCTGGTGTCGTTTGATCCTCGATTGCTCGAACGTGCGATTCCTGACGAGCCTCGGCCTTGGGGCACTGATCCGGCTCGACCGCCAGCTTCGGCCGGCAGGCGGGCGCCTCCGGATCGTCGGGTTGAAGGACGACCTGAGGGAGCTGTTCGAGATCACCCGGATCGACCGGGTCGTGCAGCTCTTCGGGGATCGGGACGCGGCCGTCACCAGGGGATGGTGATGGCCCGGCCGCTGGACGGCTCGGGGCCCGGGCTCAGACCTTCCTCCGGCGGATCAGAAGCAGAGCGATCGGTTCAGAACCAGGCCCAACCAGAGAGGACACGCATGACCTCGATGTTGCTGCTGGCCCTCGGCGCCGCGGTCGCCACGGTTCCCGCCGTGCAGGATGCCCAGGAGATCGCCGTTCGGCTGCTGGAGGATGGTTCTTCGGCATTCAACAACAAGGACGTCGCGGCGCTGGCGAACTCCTACGCCGAGGACGCCGTGATCGAATTGATTTCTCAATCCGAGGACGGGTTCGATTCGACAACGTACGAGGGCAGGGAAGCGATTCGGACGCTCTATACTGACCTCTTTTCCAACGCCGCGTCGGTGCGGTCGAAGAACGTGGTCGAGTACGCGAGGCTCGTCGGGCCGGATCTGCTCCTGATCGGCGGGACCTTCGAGCCCAACCGATCGAGCTCCCCCACGCTCCAGTTCGTCCAGCTCCGGACTCGGACTGAGGATGGGACCTGGCTGATTCGGAGGCTGACGTTAATACCAATCCCGTCGTCGTGACCTCGGGGAGCCGTTCTGGAGCCTTGACATCGGGGTGTCACGGCCGGTAGGACGAGGGAACCTGTCTCGGTCTCCCGGCCCGCGCAGCGTCGCGGGGCGCGGGTGGACCTGATGCCGGGGGAGGGAGCCCTCACCGGGGGACGAGGAGGGCCGGCCAGGTACGTCGCCCGGCCGGACGGAGTCCCGACGGAGGAGACCGACCCATGACTCGCCCGATGCGCCGATTCGGACTGGCCGCCTCGCTGGGGTTGGCCGTGCTGCTGATCGGCCCCGCTCCCTCGGCCGAAGCGTGCCACCGCAAGAAGGCTCACCGGCCGCACCTGCCGAGGATCAGCCGCATTCTGCCCAGGGTGAAGCCCGCTGTCCATCACTGCGGGCCGTCCTGCCACCATTACGGCACCCCAGCGGCTCCGCACGGATACGTCCTGCCGCACGGATACGCCCCGGCGGCCCCGATCGCGTATCCGATGCCCGCTCCCGACCCAATGGGAGGGGCTCCCGCCGGATTCGGCGCGCCGATGATGCCCCTGGGCGCGCCGGGGCCGGGAATCATCGGTTCTGTGCCCCCGATGATGTGAGGATCGCTCCTCGGGGGATGCCCGGGGGCGGGGCGCGGCGGGAGGGAGCCCGCCGCGCCGTCGACCGGGAGGATCAAAGCGGGGTCAGCCCTCGTCTCCCGATTCCAGCTCGCGGATCCAGATGTTCCGGAACCGAACAGGGTTGCCGTGGTCCTGGAGCATGAGCGGCCCCTTCGGCCCGTGCGGGGAGTACTCCGCGACCGCCCGGAAGGCGACGGCGCCGAGCAACGCCCGGCGGTGATGGACAAGCACCCCGTTGTGGAAGACGGTGGCGTAGGCGGGCGAGGCGACCGATCCATCGTCGTTGAAGCGAGGGGCCTCGAAGACGATGTCCATCGTCTGCCACTGGCCGGGAGGGCGGCAGGCGTTGACCAGCGGCGGGTACTGCCCGTAGATGGCGGCGGTCTGGCCGTCGGGGTAGGTCTGGTTCTCGAAGCAGTCGAGCACCTGGATCTCGTACCTCCCGAAGAGCATGATGCCGCTGTTTCCCCGGCCCTGGCCGGTGCCGGAGGCCGGCTCGGGAGTGGCGAACTCGACGTGGAGCTGGCAGTCGCCGAACTCCTGTTTGGTGACGATCGAGCCGGAACGGGGGGCGATCACCATGGCGCCGTCCTCGACCGACCAAGGGGCCGGCCGGCCGTCGGGGAGCTGCCAGGCGGACAGGTCGGTGCCGTCGAAGAGGACGACGGCGTCGGACGGGGGCCTCCCGGGGGCGTCCTGGGTGCTGGCGGTGCCGGGATCGATCACCGGCGGCTGGGGCCGAGTGCCGTCGTGGACCCGATACGGACTGCCGGGGAGGAAGGGAGTGTCGTCGTAGCCGAGCTTGGCCGAGTCCTGGGACATGGCGACCTCCAGGGCGAGGGCGCCCGTTGCGGTCAGGGCGATCGCGGCGGCGATCCGGGAGAGGGTCCGACGGCGCATGGTGAGCGACTCCGGGGGGGGGAGGGAACGGCGGGCGCGACCCGGCCCGATCGAGTCGGCTCGACCGATTCTAGCCGCCCTCGACGGGCGGGGCCACGGGGCCCTCGGGCTCCCCGGGCGTCACGCCTTCGGGCCGATCCCCAGCTCCTCGGCGTGAGGAGCCAGGGCGTCGATGATCAGTTGGATGTGCTCCTCGATCGGCACTCCCAGGCCCTCGACGCCGAGGCGGACCTCATCGCGGTCGACCTTGGCGGCGAAGGCGCGATCCCTCAGCTTCTTCTTCACACTGGAGGGAGCAAGCGAGGTGATGCCGTCGGGGCGCACAAGGCAGCAGGCCACCACAAAGCCGGTCAGCTCGTCGCAGGCCAGCAGGGCCCGGTCGAGCGGGGACTCGGCGGGAACTCCCCAGCGGGTGAAGTGGGCGGAGATGGCGTGAGCGATCTCGGGCTCGCCGTGGTCCTCCAGCCAGGAGACGATCCGGCGGGGATGCTCTTCGGGCCACCGGTCGTAGTCGGCGTCGTGCAGCAGACCGGTGATCGCCCAGCGTTCCTCGACGGCCTCGCCGCCCCCGTAGCGGTGGGCGGCCTTCCGCAGCACGACCTCGACCGCCCGGGCGTGAGCCAGCAGCGAGGGGGAGGAGGTCCACTCGCCGAGCAGACGCCTCGCCTCGTCGTAGGAGATACCCATTTGACCAGATCTCCTCGCGATTAGCGCGCTCCCCCGGACGCTCCCGCCGGCAGGAGCTCGACCAGGGCGGCGGTCATCGCCCGGATTCCGGTCGGGATGGCGGACGTCGCGTCGGGGGCGAAGAGGGGGGAATGAAGCGAGGGCAGGGGGGCGCCGCCGTCTTTCGCCTCCTGGTAGCGGTCGGGGGGGACGGCGCCAAGCCAGAACATGAAGCTGGGAATGGCACCATCGAGGCTGAAGAGGCCGAAGTCCTCGGCCCCCATGACGGGCTCGGCGGGCACGACGTTCTCCGGGCCCAGGGCCTCCCCGATGGCGGGGACGACCCGGGAGACGAGGGCGTCGTCGTTGACCGTCGGCGGGGTCGAGTCGCCGATGGTGATGGTGGGCTCGGGGGCCTGGTGGGCTTCCGCGAGGGCGATCGAGCGGCGGCGGATGCCGTCGATGAGCTGGTCCATGACCTCGGACGAATACGACCGGAGCGTGAGCTGCAGCGCGACCTCGGGAGGGATGATGTTGTGCTTCGAGCCGCCGTGGATCGAGCCGACGGTGAGGACGGCCGGGTCGGTGGGGGCCACCTCCCGGCTGACGATCGTCTGCAGCTCCATCACGAGCGAGGAGGCCAGGACGATGGGGTCGACCGTCCGGTGCGGGTAGGCGCCGTGGCCCCCCTTGCCCCGGACGGTGATATCGACGCTGGAAACACTCGCCAGCGCGGGGCCGGGGCAATAGGCGACGACACCGGCGGGGACGTCGGAGGCGACATGGAGGGCCAGGGCGAAATCTGGCCGGGGGAAGCGTTCGTAGAGCCCGTCCTCGAGCATGGCCTTTGCCCCGCCGACACGCTCCTCGGCCGGCTGGCCGACGAGGACGACGGTGCCCGACCAGGAGTCGCGATGCGAGGAAAGCCAGCGGGCCGAGCCGACGAAGCAGGTCATGTGCACATCGTGGCCGCAGGCGTGCATCACGCCGACCGTCTCGCCCGCGTCGTCTGAGGTCCGGACGGTGCTGGCGAACGGCAGCCCGGTCTCCTCGACGACGGGAAGGGCATCGAGGTCGGTGCGGACGAGCACGGTCGCCCCCTGGCCGTTGCGGATCACGCCGACGACGCCGAAGCCGCCGATGCCGGTCGCCACCTCGTCGACCCCCGCCTCCTTCAGCTCGGCGGCGATCCGACGCGCCGTCTCCTCCTCGTGATAGGACAGCTCGGGATGGGAATGCAGGTGGCGATAGAGGCCGAGCAGGCCGTCGAGCTCCGCGTTGAGCCACGCCGAGTCGGCGCCGGGGGAGGCGGGCGGGGCGATCGGCAGGAGCAGGAGCAGGGCGAGCAGCGCGGTCATCGGCGGGGCTCCGGAGGGGGGGCGATCGAGGGGTCAGTCCAGGCCCATCTGCATCATGCGGGCGCGGGCCATGGCTTCCTCGGCCTCGGGGATGCGTCCGCAACGCTGGCAGATGACGGAGAGGGCGGTGTAGCTGAAGGGGTCGTTGGGCTCGAGCTCGACGACCCGCTGGGCATGCATCAGGGCGTCGTCGAAGCGGCCGGTGTCGGCGCAGAGGCGGGCGAGCAGCCCGTGAGAGAGGGCGTGTCGGGGGTCGGCCTCGACGGCCTCTTCGAGCTTCGCGATGGCGGCGTCCTTGTCGCCGGCGTCGCGCAGGTCGACGGCCTGATCGTACAACTCGTTCGGGGAGGGCATGGGCCGGGCTCCGTCTCGGTCGTCGCGGCCCCGTCGGGAGCGGGGCCGGGGGAGGTCGGGTCGTCGGGCCATTCTACCCGGCCCGACGAGGCCCGCCAGGGTGGGACCAATCACGGCCCGAGGCCCCCGGCCGCCGGGACGGCGGGGCGAGGCTCCTCGGCCCGATCCGGCCCGACGATCGAGAGCCGACGGGCCCGGCCCTCCTCCCAGAGGCGGGCGTAGCGGTCGAGGTGGCAGGAGAAGATCACCACCTGGAGGGAACTCGCCACCTCGGTGAGCACATCGAGGGCCTCACCGTGCCGGTCGGGATCGGTATGGGCGAGCGGGTCGTCGAGCAGGATCATCTGGCGGGCGTCCTGGGAGAGCAGAACGCCGAGCTGGAGGCGGCAGGCCAGGGCCACCTGCTCTCGGGTCCCTCGGGAGAAGAGCTCTAGCGCCCGGGCGAGGCCGGAGGCGTCGGCCAGGGCGGAGACGGGGGAGAGGGAGTCGGGATCGAGCGTGACCGACCGGACGTTCCGGCCCGAGAGCCGTTCGACCCATCGGGCCGAGAGCCCCTCGACCTGTCGGGCCACGTCCCGGGAGCAATCCGACTCGACCTCGCCGAGGATACGATCGAGCAGCCGCCAGGCGGAGGCGTCGCGATCGAGCAGGGCGAATCGAGCCCTCGTCTCGTCCAGCTTCTCCGAGGCCTCGGCGAGCCGGGTGTCGAGCCCATCGGCGCCGAGCAGCTCCAGTTCCCGGAGCAGGACGGCCAGATCCTGTTCGCTCTGGCGGCATCGCTCGGCGTTCTCCCTGCGGAGCGACTCGAAGGCGTCATCATCGGCGGTCGGATCCGATCCGAGTTCCTCCCGAAGCAGGAGGACCCGGGCCTCGGCGCGGTGGAGATCGCGGCGAAGGTCGTCGAGGAGGGCGGCGCGATCCCCGGGAGAGCCGCCGTCGTCGCCTTCCGCCGCCAGCTCGTCGAGCCGACGGCGGGCGGCGTCTCGGGAGGCGATCGCGGCGGCTCGATCTCGATCAAGCTCGGCAAGCGCGGAGGCGGCCGAGTCTCGGCGGCGGCGATGTTGCTCGACCTCGTTCTCGATCGCCTGGCGACGGAGACGGACGGCCTGCGCGGTGGTGCCGGGCGGATCAGCGTCCCAGACGATCAGCTTCTGCCGGATCGAGGAGATGTGGTACCGGAGGTCGGACGCGGCGTTGGGGTCATCGCCGCTCTCCTCCGACAGCAGCCGATCGGCGTCCTGGAGGCGGGCCCTCGCCTCGACGAGACGATCCCGGGTTCGATCCACCTCGAGCTGGGCCGTTTCGAGCGTCAGCCTGGCCTCGTCGAGGGTTTGCCTCGCCTGGTTGACCTGGCGATCCGCCTCGGCGAGGTCGGCGACCGGCCCCGGATCGACGTCGCCTCCCATCGCGTCGAGTCGATCGCGGGCGACGGCGAGGGCTCGATCGGCGGCGTCCGCATCCGATCGAAGTGTCTCGATCGAAGGATGGTCCTCCGGTTCCCCCTCGTCGAGGTCGGCCGGGAGGGTCAAGGAGGCGAGCTGTTGGTCGATCTCGTCGCGACGACGTCGCAGCGACTCGGCCGTTCCGGCCGACAGCAGGGCCGCCAGCTCGGCATCGAGCGCGGTTCGTCGGTCGGCCCGGAACCGCCTCGCCTCCAGGTCCTCGACCGAACCGGCACCGAAGCTCGCGAGGAGGTCGCGGAAGGCCTGGCGGTCGGCCTCGAGCCGGCGACGGCGTTCCTCGGGAGCGGCCGAGGTGCGGGAGATCGCAACGCGGCCGACTCCCTCGATTTCCAGGATCAGGCTCCCGATCGCCCGGGCGTCGATCGCTCCCCCGGCGGCGATGGCGATGGGATCGCCCTCCTCCTCGGAATCGGCCGAGAGGCGGGCGGAGATGGGGCGATCGGCCTCGAAGCGGAGCGAGAGAGCGTCCGCCTCGAGCGCGGCGGCCCGGGCGTCGAGTTCGGCCGATCGGGAACGGAGCTCCCGGAGCTGGTCCTCGGTTGGGATCGGTTCGTCATCCGGAGAACCGAGGGCCGATCGCTCGGCCAGTCGGGCGTTGATCTGTTCGAGCGTCCGGTCGAGGCGATCGGCTTCGGCGCGGAGGAGCCGGTGTTGGGCCCGTTGGTATCGGACTCGGGCGGCGAGGGCTCGGGCGTTGGCGTCTCGGACGGCCCTGGTCAGCTCGGCACGCTGGGAGAGGATGCGGTCGGCCTCCGCTCGGGCAAGGGCCTCCTGCGCGGAGGAGACGATCCGGGACGCCTCGTTTCGGGCCGCCTCGGCCCGAGAGAGGGTCCGGGCGGCCTCCTGTTCCTCGGCGAGGCGGGCGGAGCGCGCCCGGTCGGCGTCGTCCAGGCGATTGAGCCGGTCGAGCAGCACGGCAAGCTCGTCGAGGTGGGAGGCGACCTCCGCTCGGCGATGCTCGGCGGCCTGGAGGTCGGCTTCGGCCCGGCCGGCCTCCTCGGCGAGCGAGGAAGCGCGGGGTTCAAGCTCGGCGAGACGAGTCTCGGCGGCGTTGGCCTCCTCGGCGGCGAGCAGCAGGCGGCGATGGTCGCGATCGGCCCGGTCGACGGCGTCCTGGAGACGGCGGAGTTCGTCCTCCGCGGCCCGGAGTGTCTCCAGGCGGCGCCGGTACGCCTCCCGGTCGGCTCGTCGGCGATCGGCCTGCTCGGCGAGTCGGTCGCGTTCCTGACGGTGGAGGCGGTGTTCCGCTTCGAGTCGACGATACTCCTCGACGCGTCGGGAGAGCTCGTCCTGGCGCTGGGAGAGTTCGAGCCAGCGGGTTTCCGCCTCCCGGCGGGCGAGCTCGGCGAGCTGAAGCTCGGATCCGACCCGGACCTGTCGGTTGACGGGGGTGAAGGACTTCGCGACCTGATCGGCCACCAGCCGTCGGGCGAGGGCGAACGGGCCGGTCGCCTCGGTGGCCTGGAGGCGGTCGGCCAGGCTGGCTCCCAGGATCGAGGAGGGGGAGAGCCGGCCGTTCCGGGAGGGGGTGTCGAACAGTCGGGTCGGGTCGACCTGGGGGCTCCAGAGTTCGAGCAGCAGACGGCCGGCGGCCCCATCCGAGTCGAGCCAGCGGGTGAGCTCCTCCTCGGCCGACTTGCCCCGGTGGCGGAGGGCCCAGCGGTTCCCCTCCCGCCGTTCGAGGCGGGCGGAGGGCTCGTGGATGAAGGTCTTGGCGAGCCGCCACTCGCCGTCGGGGCGGGAGAGGACGAGTTCCGCGGTCGGGCCGCATCCCTCGACGCCCCAGGGCTCGAGCTGTCGGAGGTCTCGGTCCTTTGAGGAATGCTTGACCGTCAACGCGGCGATGATCGCCCCGCAGAGGGTTGACTTGCCGACGCCGTTCGGGCCGACGACCACGTTCAGGCCGGGGTCCAGTTCCAGGTCAAGCGCGTGATGGCAGGCCCAGTGCTGCAATCGGATCGATCGGAGGAACATGGCGGGACGAGATCCGGGCGAGACTGCGGGGGACGCGGCTAGGAACGATCATCTCTGATCGATTCGACAAGAGCAACTCGATCGCGTTGACGCGATCGCATTGGGAAGGCGCCCAGGACCGCCGAGGACGACAATCGTCCCGTCCCTCCTTGAGCGCGGCGAGCTCAGGGGATCGCTGGCCCGTCAGGACGGGGAACAGGCCGGGACACCGAGTCGCTCAACGACAGCAATCGCAAGCGAGGTCGATCCCGGTCTCCCGGTCTTCCGGCTGGGGTTCAGCGGTCTCCCAGCGGGATCTTGGCCCAGTAGAGCTGGGTGCGGTCGCCCCGGATGCGAACGTCTTCGAGCAGGGCGCCGAGGTCGGGCTTGACGCGGTCGTAGAGGAGGCGCTTACCGTTGACCCGGATCTGGATGCGATCGTCGAAGTCGAAGTATTCGGGGTCGAGCCAGACGTCGAGCGCGGTGATGCCGCTGACAGTCAAACTCATGAGATTGCTCGCCTGGCTGACCTTGCACTGGAGGGTGGCGGGGTCGAGCTTTGTGCCGAAGACGTCGACGGTCCCGGGATCGGGGGTATGGCCGGGGGAGAAGCCCCGAATGACGAGGCCGAAGTAACGGTCGTCGCCGGGGCGGGAGGCGACGACCTCGAACTGCTTGAGGCGGGGGGTCCGGGTGCGTCGGCTCATCCAGTCGAAGGCCGCAGGCAGCTCCTCAGGGAGGGGCTCGAGACCTCGCTTGAAGTATTCGACGTAGGTGACGTCCCAGGCTTTGCTGATCAGCCCCTTGACCATCTCGAAGACCATGGCGTCGGTCGAGGCCGTGGCCATGTCTCCGATGGCGACGTACAGGGGGACGAACTCGGCGTGCACCCGGGTCTTGCCGACGTGCTTGGCCGGCAGGCCGGAGAGGGTGACGGCCCCGGCGAAGACGTCGGGGTGGGCGAGGCCGATGTCCCAGGAGGCGTTGCCGCCGATCATCGACCCGGCGACGAAGATGCGGTCGGGGTCGATGGACAGCCGCTTGCGCGCGTCTCGCAGCGAGAGCAAGACGGCGGCGTGCTCGTCGGAGGAGTAGCGGTAGTCGGGCTCGTCGTCGGCCCTCAGGTACTCCGGGGCGATGACGATGAACCCGTGGCGGGCGGCCTCGGGGCCCCACCAGTCCAGGGCCGAGCGTGCCCCCCGGCCGTCGTGCAGGGCGACCACCGCGGGGTAGGGCCGCATCGGGTGGTACTCGGGGGGGAGGAGCACGCCGTATTCGGTGGGAGTGACGTTGGGGTCGTCGATCACCCGAAGCATCGTCGGCTCCCCGGGTTTCGGCGGGTTGACGCTCGCCAGGGGGGGGAACAGGCGTCGGATGAGCCGGGAGGCGGTCTCCAGGTCGACGGCGGCGGTGGGGGTCCCGTCGGCGGAGCTGACCCCGCCCTCGAGCTCCGAGCGGAGGCGATCCCGCTCGGCGGGGTCGGAGGAAGCGAGATAGGACAGGATGCGGTCTCGGGCGTCCCAGAGGGCTCGGACGGACTCGGCGTCATCGACGGCGTGCTCGGGGCCGACGACCCAGGAGGACAGGGCCCGGCAGAGGCGGACCTGAGGGGGGATCGGGGTCCCGTCCTCGCCGACCGCAGGGCGGGCGGGGGCGAGGCGGTCGGCGACGGCGTCGGGAACCGCGTCGATCGCCTGGAGGATCTCCGTGACGGCCGAGCCGAAGTCGCGCCGGAATTCCTCCGGGGAGGCAACCAGCGCGGCCCGGAGGTCGGAGCCGAACCGGCGATGACTCTCGGCTTCCTGCCGGATCTCCAGGAGCGTCCGCTCGAGGTCATCTCGGACGGTGACGGAGACTCCCTCGGCGTCGAACTCGGCCAGCCGGCGTTCGGCGCCGTTCGGCTGCCCGACGGCGATCATCCGGGAGGCCTCGGCGATCGCCTGCTCGGCCTGGAGGTCCCGGACGGTCGTGCGGACCAGGGCGACGGTGCCGGAGAGCTCGGGGAAGCGGTCGCCGAGGCGGTCGAGCTCGGCGAGGGCCTCGTCGTACCACTTCGCCTGGATCAGAAAGCGGCCGACCCGAAGGCGCTCGTTCTTGTTCGTCGGGTCGACGCGGTCGAGCAGGCCAAGGATCACCGAGCGGGGGACCTGGGAGGTGGCCACCTGGGAGACCCAGAAGCCGTCGATGCCGCGGAACTTGACGAGATCGGGGCCGATCTCGTTGATCGCCTGGGTCATGCGATTGCTGCGGAGCGACCGTCCGGAGTACCAGGAGTACTCGAACGTCCGACGGCCGAGCTCGTCCCACTCCGAGGCCCGGATCCGGATGGCATGCGAGGGCATCTCGCCGCCATGGACCTCCAGGGGCTGAACCAGGGAGAAGCGCTCTTCCTTCTGCCGCTCGGAGGCCGGCTCGGGGACGATGCGGTCGACCTTGGTCTGGCGGATCACCGTGCGCTTGAGGCCGTCGTAGACGATGATGTAGGCGTTGTCGCGCTCGGCGATGCCGGTGATCAGGCCGCCGTTCTTGAGCACGACCTGGTCGGCCCAGGCGGCCGGCCCGGGGGCGATCGCGACGGCAAGCAGGGCGACCGCCACGGTCGGGGCCAGCAACGCGAGCGAGGGCGAGGGCGAGGGCGACCGCCTCGGGGACGAGCTGGTCATCGGGCCTCCTTGGTCTTCCGATCGGGTCGAGCGGCCCGGGATCGGCCCGGTGCGGGCCGGAGGGGCCGGGATCGAGGGCAGGGAGCCTGGAGAGCCGGGGCTTCCTGAGATCGCCCGGGTTCGCGTCCGTTCGCAGGGCATCGAAGACCGGAGGGGGGCACCTCCCCGGCCGCCCCACCATTCTGGCCGCCGGGTCGACCGGGTCAAGCGGCCTCGATGCGAGACGGGCCGCGCCTCGCTGGCGGCGGGCGCGATCGCGACATACTCTGGGACGTCAGGCCACCGTCCCTTATTTCGTCGATCCGGACCCGAGAACCTCGCTCCGATGGCCTCCGCTCCGCTGAAGTTCCGATGCGACCGCTGCGGCCAGCTGCTCGGCGTCTCGGTTTCCCGGGCGGGCAAGTCGGTCACATGCCCCAAGTGCGGCGCCGCGTTGACCGTGCCGATCCCGGACAATCAGACCGGAGGGCCCCCGCTCTCCCCCGTCGTCGAGCCTCGGCCGGCCGAGGCTCCCTGGCTCTCTTCCGCCCCCTCGCCCTCCCCGGCCGGCACCGGGGGGTTCTTCGACGCGGTCGACCTGGAGGAGGAGGAGCTGAGGACCCTCTTCCCCGACGATTCGGGAGAGCTCCCGCCCCCATGGGGGCCTCCGCAGGAGGATCCGCGGGAGGAGCCGAGCGGGGCCGGCGCGAGGGAGCCTCCAAGCATTGGTCTGCCGGAGCCGGTCGATGCCGGTCCGGCGATCGTGTTCGAGCCCGATCCGCCCTCGATCGCCGCCGAGCCGCCGAGAAGAAGACGGCGACGCCCTCCCGCCGGGGAACCGACGTCGGCCTCCGAGCCGAGCGAGGGCCCGCGGGGCCGATCCGGCCGGGACGTGGTGATCCCGAGGGTCGCGTTGGTCGCGTGGTCGCTGTTCGTGCTGCTGGCGCTCTTCCTGGCATTCGTGGCGGGGCTGCTGGTCGGTCATTTCTTCTGGACCGGGCCTGCTGGCTGAGGATCGGACGGACGCCGGGGAGAATTCGGGCTGCACGATCCGCCCGATTCGGGTAGAGGAGAGCGCCTCGCGGGCCCGGGCCAATCGCGGCGGCCGGGGAGTTTCCGCCTGCGCTGGGATCGAGGAGGACGGCGGTGGAGAGGACGTCCGAGGAGGGAATCCGGGCCGGTTCCGACCGTCCGAGTGCCCGGTTCCGGGCCGCTCGAACGGAAAAGAGGGATGGCTCTCCCCACGCGAACCTCTGGTCCTCGACGGCGATCTCCCGGGGATTGGCGATCGTCGCCGCGGCCGGCGTGACCCTTCGGCTCGTCCGGTATCTGACCGACCGGCCGCTCTGGGGGGACGAGGCGATGATCGCCGTCAACGTCCTCGGCCGGGGGTTCGCCGAGCTGGCCGGGCCGCTCGCGTTCTTCCAGGTGGCACCGATCGGATTCCTGGGGATGGAGCGGGCCGCGGTGGAGTGGCTCGGGGCGTCCACCTGGTCGCTCCGGCTGGCGCCGACGCTCTGCGCCGTCGCCTCGGTGCCGCTGTTCTGCCGGGTCGCCCAGAGGGCGGTTGGGGGACTGCCCGCGCTGCTGGCGGCGGCGGTGTTCGCCGTCTCCTTCGCGCCGATCCGGCATGGGGGGGAGGTGAAGCCGTATGCCTTCGACCTGCTGGCGGCCCTGGTCCTGCTCGCCCTGGCCCTGGAATGGCTCCGAAGACCGGAGCCGGAGCGGAGCCGATCGCTCTGGGGACTGGTGCTGGCGGCTCCCATCGCGATGGCCTGTTCTCACCCGTCGGCGTTCGTGGCGGGGGGAATCGCGCTGGCCCTCTCGCCGATGGTCTGGACCCAGGCGAGACGGGAGCCGGGAAGGGGGACGATCCGGGCCTGGCTGGTGTACCTGGCGATGGTGCCGATCGCGTTCTCGGCGCTGTACCTGCTGAGTACGGGGGCACAGAGTCGAGCGGTGGGGACGACCTACCGGCAGGGATACTGGGCCGACGAATTCCCTCCCCTCGACAACCCGATCCGGCTGATCGGCTGGCTGGTGGCGACGCACGCGGGAGCCGCGTTCGGCTACCCGATCGGAGGAGAGCGGGGGGCAAGCCTGGTCTCGTCCGCGCTGGCGATGGTCGGCATCGCGACGCTGCTCCGGAAGGGCAGGGGAGGGCTGGTCGCCCTGCTCCTGGCTCCGATCGGCCTGACGCTGCTGGCCGCGTTCCTGGGGAGATACCCGTATGGCGGGTCGGCCCGGACGATGCAGCACGCGGCGCCGGCGCTCTGCCTGTTGATCGGAGTCGGCGGCGGAGCGTTGATCGATCAGGTCTCCGACACGAGACGCCGGCGGTTGGCGCTGCGGCTGGCGATGGCCGGGCTCGGGCTGGTCGGGGCGGTGATCGCCGTCGGGGATCTCGCGATGCCGTACCGGACGATCTCCGATCAGCGCTCGAGGGACTTCGCGCGTTGGTTCTGGCCCGAGGTTTCCCGGGGGGCCGAGGTTGGCTGTGCCCGGGCAATGCGGGGGACGACGTTCGACGGGTACTACTGGAGGATCGGCCGGCTGGAGCTGTACCTGTCGTACCGGGCCTTGTACCTGCCCGACGGTCGGGACCCGGCTCGTCCTCGGCTCGATCTCGTCTCGGAGGATCGGCCGCTCCGGGTGGTCGTCTACAACGATGATCCGGGGGAGGACGCCGAGCTCTCGGCCTGGCTCGACGGCCTGGGCCGGCGGTTCCGGCTGCGGGATGTCCGGGAGTATCCGGTCAACCAGGGCGTGTTCGACTCGGGGATGTCTCGGGAGGAACGATTCCTCGTCTTCGAGTACGTCCCGGCCGAGGCCCCCGGGGACGAGCCAACCACCCCGCTCACTCTTGGCCGGCGGAATTCGCCCGGGAGGGGGCCGAGCGTTGCCTCCTCAGGTGCTCGATGAGGAAGCGGGCCTCGACGGCCCGGAGGTACTCCAGGTTCTCGACCCGGGAGAAGCCGTGCCCCTCGTTGCGGGCGAGCACGTACCAGACCGGGACGCCGTTGCCTCGAACGGCGTCGACGATCTGCCGGGCCTCGGCCTCGGGGACGCGAGGATCGTTGCGGCCCTGGACGACCAGCAGCGGGGAGACGATCCGGTCGGCCCGGCGGAGCGGCGAGATCTCCTCGAAGAGGAGGCGGGTGCCGGGATCGCGCTCGTCTCCGAATTCGAGGCGGAGCAGGTCGAGCCGCAGGGCGGGCTGATCGCTCATGAACGTCCCGAAGTCGGAGATGCCGGCGATGTCGATGCCGGCGGCGATCCGGTCGCCGAACCGGGAGAGCGCGGCGAGCACGAGGTAGCCGCCGTAGGAGCCTCCCCGAACGGCGACCCGGTCCGCGTCCAGGTCGGGCTGCTCCGCCACCCAGTCGAGCAGGGCGCCGACGTCCCGGACGGCGTCCTCGCGGCGGTCCCGGTCGTCGAGCCGGAGGTAGGAGAGACCATAGCCGCTCGATCCCCGAACGTTGGGCACGACCAGCGCCAGGCCAAGCTCAGTGACGAGGTACGCCTCCGGGCCGAGGAAGGAGGGCCTCGCCTGGGCCTGAGGGCCGCCGTGCAGGTCGATCAGCACGGGGCGGGGGCCGGGGAACCGCTCCGGATCGGGGCGGTAGACGAAGGCGGGAATCGATCGACCGTCGAACGACTCGAACCGGAAGCGATCCGGCGGGCGAGGAGGCTCGAAGCCGGAGCCGGGGGGGACGCCCCGGGTCCACCGGACCAGCACGCCGGAGGGGATGATGAGGGAATAGACCTGGGACGGCTCGACGGGCGTCTCCAGGTTGAAGGCCACCTCGGTGGAGCCGGGGCGGAAGGTCAGGTCGGTGATCTGACCCTCGGGGATCGCGGGCCTCCCCAGTTCCCGGCCGGTCTCGGCGTCAAGGATGCGGAGCGACGAGTAGCCGTCGTCGTGAACGGTGACGGCGATCATGGCCCCATCGTCGGAAAGGGCGAACGACTCGACGTCGGCGGCGGCCTCGGCGGTCAGGATCGAGACGGCTCGGGAGTCGAGGTCGAGCCGGGCCAGGCGGCGGAACTCGCCCCCGTCGTAGAGGCTGAGAATCATCGCCTCGCCGTCGGGCGTGAAGCGAGGGTCGGCCGGGCTGTGCATGCCTCGCCAGTTCGGTCCCGGAAGCAGGACACGGGACTCGCCCGTCGCCACGTCAACCGACAGGACGCGGATGCCCTGGGTCACGTCGACCTCCAGCACCGCGATCCGGGAGCCGTCGGGGGACCAGTCTTCGACCGTGGCCAGCCCCTGGAGCCGGGCCAGGAGGCGGGGAGCGGCGCCGGCCTCGCCGTCGGGATCGATCAGGTAGAGGTCGAAGTCCTTCGCGTCTCGGGCGTCGGAGGCGAAGGCGAGGAGGCGGCCGTCCGGGCTCCAGCGGGGGGAGCCGTTCCGGGATCGGCCGTCGCTGAGCCGGGAGACGCGGCCCGAGGAGGTATCGACGAGCGCGATCTGGACGGCCTCGTTGCCGCCCTCGTCGTAGAGCAGGGCGAACTGGTTGCGCCCCGGGCGGGCCTGGAGCCCCAGGACCCGTCCGGCGATGTTCGTCAACTGGTGCGGCGGCGCCCCGGGAGTCACCACGCTGAACACCTGGCCCGCCGGGACCGCGCCGGCCCGGATCAAAAGCTCGCGGCGCCCCCCCAGCCAGCCGCCGAAGCCGTAGCCGGGGACCGTCCGGTAGGAGGCCAGGGCGCGTTCCAGCTCCCGAGGGATCGTGGGCACCCCCTGGGTCTCGATCGCCGGGGGAGGCACAACCTGCCCCAGGAGGCGCTCGGTGGTCTGGGCCGCCAGAGCGAGGCTCAGGGCGAGCAGAGGGAGCCGAGATCGACGCAGCATCAGGGAAACCTCCCCTCGCCTCGGCGGGCTCCCGGGAATCCGGCCCAGCCGGTCTTGGGAGCGAGGCGGAGACGACATACAATCCGGGATGATGGGGACCGCTCCATCACGTCTTGCCACCTGCCCCATCGCCGCGGGGAGCGGCCCGGCGGAGGACCGGGGAGCTCCGCGGCCTTCTGCTCGTCTGGACGAGGACCCTTTCGATGGGCCACGATCGACCGTATCACTATACGCCGGTTTGCGACGTTGAGGGCTGCGATGAGCCTGCGGTGTACAAGGTCGCGGCCGACTGGACCGACGGAACCCAGCGCGAGCTGAAGAATTACGGCGTGTATTGTTCGCACCACGCCCACGAGGAGTTGGAGGAGGCCCGCCGCCGACAGCCGATGGTCCGCCTCGGCCCCGGCGAACTGGTCGGCCCGGTCCAGCTCTACGAGCTGATCGAGGGCCGTCGCGACGCGGAGCTCATCCCCGTCGGCTGATCGCGACCTGGACGCCAGCAGGATCGGGGGGCCGCCGGCCGCCCCCTCGACGCCCCGGCCCGACTGGCCCCGCCGGTCGGGCCGACGACCCCGGGAAGGACCCCGCCCATGCCCCTCCCCGATCGCTCCCCTCCCGGCCCGAGACGGGCCGCCGCGATCACCGGATCGGTGTTCGCGATGATCGCCTGCCTCACCCCGACCGTCTCCGCCCAGGCCCTCGCCTCGGCCCGCTTCGACCCGTTCGCCGGGTTCAGTCTGCCGCCGAGTTGGCAGGAGGAATTCTGGGCCGACCCCGACGTCGAGGCGCTGCTCGCGATGGAACCGGCGGCGGTGGCCGACCTCGTCCCCGAGCAAGCCGGCTTCCACCACACGAGGTGCCCCTCCTGCGACGCGACCGAGGCCGACGACGCCCTCTCCTGGTCCGTGACGACGCCGGAAACCCTGACCTGCCGGCAATGCGAGGCGACCTTCCCGAATGACCAGATCCCGGCCAAGGTCGAGAACGCGGTCCCGGCCGACCGGATCGAGGTCCTCCCGGGCGTCTTCCACCAGTACCCCTACCACCTCGTCGAGGCCCCCCGGGCCCGGTATCCCGGCGAGCGGATCTACCTGGACGCCAAGCGGGATGACCTGAAGCGGACCTTCCTCGCCCGATTCGCCTTGTATTCCGCCGTTTCCCATCGGGACACACTCCCGGCCCGTCGCGATCCGAAGCGGGCGGCCCTCGCGGCGGTGATCCTGCTCCGGTTCGCCCAGGTTTATCCGGCCTTCGCGGTCCATTACGACCAGCCGGGGCAGCCGAAGTACCTTCAGCCGGCCGACCTGCGTCCCCCCTACCGGGAGCAATTCCGATCGGCCAAGTGGGACCGCTCCGGCGCCCTGAACGTCCCGATGAACCTGCTGATCGCCTACGCGATCCTCCGGGACGACCCGGCGATCGACGAGGCCGGGAGGCTGTTGGAGGACCCCTCCCCGAGAACAACAATCGAGGAGGACCTGCTCCGGGCCTCGGCCCGCTTCCTGCTCGGCCATCCCGATCCGCACGACGAGCGGTCAATCTACGCCGCCCGGGGCCTGCTGGCCGTCGGCCACCTGCTGGGAGACGCCCGATTGACGGAAGCGGGCCTGAGCACCCTCGACGGCCTGGCCCGCCGCGGCTTCTACCACGACGGGCACTGGCGGTCGGCCGACCCCGACGCGCATCGTCGCGTCGTCGCCCTGCTCGACGGCTGGTTTCGGGGACTCGTGCCGGGGCTCGGCGAAGGGAAGGCCGTCGAGCCGAGGCCGGTTGGACCCGGATCGGAGCGGTCCCCGGCGCCGACGGTCGCCTTGGGAGACGGGGCGGAGACGCCGGGAGCGGGCGTCTCGGCAATCCTCGCGCTGGCCCGACGCGCAACCGAGGTGCCACTCCTCGACCCCGAGCAGGCGGAAATCCACCAGGTTTCCTGGCCGCCAACGCCTCCGATCCCTCCCGACCGTCGCCCGACGCTGCTCGGCGGCGCCGGACTGGCCAGGCTGGCCGCGGGAGCGGGGCCCGACGCGATCGACCTGGAGCTGCGCGGCTACGGCGACTTCGACACCTCCCGGTTCGATCGGCTCGCCATCCGGCTCGCGATCGGGGGCCGGACGGTGCTCGGCGACCTGGACGACCTGCCGGCCTCGGCCGACGGTTGGGAGCGGTCGTCGGCCTCGCACAACGCGGTGATCGTCGACGGTCTGAACCAGCGGGAGTCGCCGGCCGAGGCGCGCACGCCGCTGCCCGGCAGTGACATCCTCTTCTTCGCGGCCGAGCCGGACCTCCAGGTGGCCACCATGAGCGACCCGAGGGCCTACCCGACGACCAGCTCCCGCTACCGGCACACGATCGCGGTCGTCCACGACGACCGGGCCCGGTTCGCCCTGGGCGTCTTCGAGGTTCGGGGGGGGCATCAGCACGACCAGCTCTTCCATGCTCCCCCCGGGTCGGCCGCCCGATGGGAGGTCCCCCGGCCGACCAAACCGGGGCCGAGGACGCTGCTGCCGGCGTCGCTCATCTACCTGCCGAATGCCCGGGCCGAGGACGGTCGCTGGTTCCTCCAGGCCTTCGGCGCCTTCCGGGACCTCCGGGAGGCGCCGCTCGACGGCCCATCGCTGGCCGACCTTGTCGGCCCGGAAGGCCCGCTCGTCCGCCTCCATTTGCTCGACCCGGGCCCGGGAACCCTCTTCCTGGCCGAGTCTCCCGACCCCTCGGGAGCCGCCCGGGGGACACTGATCCTCCGCCGGTCGGCCGCGACGGAGGAGCCGCTGTCCTCGACCTTCGTCACACTCTATGAGCCCCCCGGACGATCGGGCCTGAAGCGGGTCGGCCGGGTCGAGTCTCCCGAGGGGACCGTCCTGGTGGTGCTGGAGACGGCGGCCGGGATCGAGCACCTGGTCGTCAATTCCAGCCCCGGATCCGTCCGGGAGGTGGTGCTGACCGACGGGGAGCCGCTCCGGACGGATGGCCTGCTGGTCCGGGTGCGAGACGACCAGCTCCTCCTGGCCGGCGGGACGTTCGCCGAGCAACGGGGTCGTCGGGTCGAGCACAATCGGGCCGAAGGCAGGATCCGGGCCTCCGTGCCCGACTCGACGGGGCCCGGCCTTGGCCGATTCGAGGCGGAAGGGCCGATTGCCGACCCGGAAGCGCTGGCCGGCCAATCGATGATCGTCTCGCACGGCGGCGCCTCGTCCCGGGCCTGGACGATCGTCCGGGCTGAGAACGGGAGGGACGGCCGAGCCCGGATCGAGGTGCTGGAGGAACCGGGGTTCCTGGTGGATCCAAAGTCGGGGGCGGCCCAGTACTACCAGTTCCCGGGCGCCCTCGCCCCGGGGCCGCACCGGTTCATCGTGTCCCGGATCTCCCGGTCGGAATGATCCCGGTCGGCGGCTCGGGGCAGCGACGGATCGAGCGGACCGATCAGGGGCAACCCGGTCAAGACCGGCCGAGGCCGCTGATCGGGAGCGAGACTCCTCGGGCCTCGGCGCCGACCGCTGCCGAGACGAGCGCGGCCAGCCAGTCGGCGAGAGCGCGGTAGACCCTCCCTCGCTCCTGGTCGAAGAGCGGGTCGTGGAGGACGCCGGGGAGGTCGAGGGCGGTCTTCTCCCGCCCTCCGAACCGTTGGAAGAAGGCGCGCCCGGAGTCGGGGTCGATGATTGGGTCGTCGGCCCCGATGACCAGGAGCAGGGGAAGGGTCAGCTCCTCGGCCCGATCCAGGGCCAGACGGCCTCCGTCCCTCATCCCGAAGAACAGCGGGGCGCCGATCCGGGAGTGCATGAGGGAATCGGTCCGGAGCAGGACCTGGTAGAGGGGGTCCCGGGTCAGGCTCTCGACAGGCAATGGGCCGCCCAGCGTGATCCAAGGGGCGACGATCCGGAGAAGATGCCCCACGGCGAGCTTGTGTCGGGGGGGCCGATACTTCAGCCGGAAGGCGGGGTTGGAGAGGATCAGCCCGCCGGCCGCTCGCGGCTCTCGGAGCAGGGCGAGGGCCGCCACCACTCCCCCGTTGGAATGTCCCAGCACGCATCGAGGCAGTCCGGGGCGCGTTCGGGAGGCCCAGCGCAGCGCCGACAGGAGGTCGTCAACCAGGCGGTCGTACCGATCGACGTGCCCCCGGCGGCCGGGGCTCCGGCCGTGTCCGGTGAAGTCGATCGCCAGCACCTCAACTCCGGTGGCGGGCACAAGATACTCGGCGAACGACCGGTAGAGGCCGCCGTGCTCTCCCAGCCCGTGAGCGATGACCAGGACCCCCCGGGGGGCGGGGGACGACCAGTGCCAGGCCAGGATCGGACGGCGGCCCTCGACCGGGATCGCGACGCCTTCGGGGGAAACCACGGCGGGATCGGGGATCGGAGGCATGGGAACGCTCGTCGAACCGCTTCGAGCGGGCCGGGACGATCCTCAGGGGACGTGTCCCGGCTCGGGGGCGAGGCCGTAGGGCATGGTAGTGACCGATTGCCTCCCCTCCAACCCCGATCCCGGGACCTGCGATCGCTCGGGGGGGTTGCTTGCGGTCTTCTCGCTCCGTTAGCCTGAATCGAGTTGCACGAACGCAGCCGAGGCGCCTCGGCCCCTCCCTCGGGCCGATTCGCCAACGAGCCGGGAGGTGCTGAATCATGCAGGACCGCGATCGACTGGGATTTCTGAAACCCGTCGGCGGCGGAGACCCCATCCCGCTGAAGAAGAAGGAACTGGTCGTCGGACGCCGGCCGTCCTGCGACATCCGGCTCGACTTCGAGAACGTCTCGGGCCGCCACTGCATGCTCACCTACGCCAACGGGACCTGGAACGTCCGGGACCTGGGCAGCACCAACGGCACCAAGATCAACAATCAGAAGCTCCAGCGCGAGCAGGCGATCCTGCCCGACGACGAGTTGGCGATCGCCACCCACCTGTTCCGCCTCGACTACGAGCCGGCCTCCTCGATCGTCGATAGCCAGCAGATCCTTGAGGAAGAGGAGGCGATCCGGTCGGCCGAGTCCCGCAAAGCGACCTCGCTGATGGAACTGGCCGGCTTCTCCGACGAGGGCCGCCCGAAGCTGCGCTCCCGCCCCGAATCCCCTCGCTCCGGGCCGATCGCTGGCTCGAAACCAGCCCCCGACCCTTCGGCTCCGGACGGCTCCCCCGCCCCGGACAGTCCCCCCGCCGACGCGTTCCCTCCATCGCCGCCCGCCAAGCCGATCGAGGACGACGACTTCTTCAAGCTGATCGAGGACGAGGTCAAGCAGTCGAGGCGCTGACACTTCGCCCTTCTCGACCCTCGGGTGATCACAGCCGAGCCCAATCGACTGGCGATCGAGCCAGTCGCCGATCGCCCTGCGCGATCCGGCTCGGGAAGGCCCGACGTCCCGACGATCGGGCGCTCGGGATTCCCGGGAAGCGCGAGGATCGATCCGGAGATCCCGCCGGGGATCCGCGCGATTCGTCACGTGCGACTGGAATCGACGCCGAGTCGGAGCGGTTCCCGGCAGGATCGGGAGCGGCGATCCGACTGCGACGACCGCCCCGACCGGCGCTGACGGTGTTGCGTAACGTCTTGATACGAAACGACCCCGGCCCGATTCCCTCGGCCATTTCTCCCCAAGTCCCCGCCAACGGTCGGACGAACCAAAGAGCGAGCCTAGATCCGTCCTTCGGCCCCGTCGCGGCCTCGCCGCCCGGGCAACCGCCGCGTCGAATGGGCCGACTCCGAGCGTTCCGACCACGTGGAAGGGGCGGGGGCGCGTCGCCCCCGGCCGCAGGGAAGTACGAGGTGGTTGCAATGAGCGAGCGACACCCGCGGCGGGGCAACTCCGCGAAGACCCGACGCCGATCGATCCCGGCCTGTCTGGAGGCGCTGGAGGGCCGGCAACTGCTGGCCTACTCGTCGCTGGGCTTCTCGATCCCCGACCTGGCCGTGGCCGACGCGTTCACCGGCCCGGTCGCCTCCCTCGGCGGGCGACTCGCGGTGACGGTCGATGTGGCCAACCTCGGCCAGAGCTCCATCCCCGAGCCGCTGAACCGGTTCTCCGGCTCGACCAGCACCGCCGACGCCGGCGAGACCGAGGTCGCCGTCTACCTAACGAGCCGCATCCACTCCCCCTTCGGCCAGCGCGTCTTGTTGGGGACGATCAACGTGCCGGCGATCCCGCAGAACCGCCTCGCCCGGGTTACCGGGGAAGTCACGCTGCCGGAGACGCTGCCGCCCGGGTTCCAGAATGCCGGCGGCAGCGTGTTCCTCACCGTCGAGGTCGACCCGAACCACCAGGTCCGCGACTACGACCGGACGAATAACTTCTTCCGACCCGCCGACGCCGTCACGATCGTCCCCGACCTCCCCGAAGTACGGGCCATCGCCCTCGGCCTGCCTCCGGTGATGAACCCGGGGGATACGATCCGTCCCGAAGTGAAGGTCGCCAACTTCGGCGCCGCCTCGACCAACCTCCAGGGCCCGGTGACGGTCCAGATTGTCGCCTCGCAGGACCGGAACTTCGGGCCGGGCGACATCATTTTGGGTACCTTCACTGTCGAGAACATCCCGGCGCTGTCCCTGGCCCCGACGAAGGGCTTCGTTCCGGGGGACGCGAACCTCACCGACCCGCCGAATGTGGTGAGGCTCGTCGCCGACCAGCCGGTCGTGCTGCCGGATACGGGATCCCCGTACTATGTCGGGGTGGTGATCGATCCGCTCAATGAGATCCAGGAGATCAGCGAGGAGGATGCGGGCCCCTCCTCCGATCTCGAGCTGCCCCAACTGGTCGCCGACTCGGGCCTCGGGCTGCCTCCGGCCGGGGTCATCACGATCGCCAGCCCGACGGACCAGCCATTCCCCTACCCCGCGTTCCAGACGCCGACCGGGACGGCGACCTCGGTTTCCTCTCTGAGCGGGACGAATCCGGTTCTGGATCGAGCGCCTCAGCGAGCGACCCTCGCCAGTCGGATCGCGGCGGCTCGGGCGAGCCGGCGTCTGCCGATCGAGACGAAAGCCCTGACCGAGTCTCGGGTCCGACCGGGAGGCGGGCTCGCCGCCCGGCTGGCGGCCCGTCGAGCGATGCGGGGGATCTGACCCATCCCCTGAGGAGGGGAGGGGGGACAGGCTGCCGACCGTCCCGACCTCCTCGTCCGGGGGGCGGGCACTCGGGTTCGTTCCGAACATCGGCCGGAGGGTATGGCGACCGCGATCCCAGGAGCGGCCGGGCTGGAGGTGCCCTTCGGCCCGGCTTGACCCTCCGGTCGCGCCGGGCCTAGAATCGCACCTCCCGACCTCGCCAGACCCGCTCCGGGTCTTGTGACACGGGTCCCGATCCTACCCTCGACCCGACGCCCGAGCCGGCCGCCCGCATGATGACCCGTCGTTACGTCAAGCAGCTCGCCAACGGCGAGGCGGTCGATGAGGTGTTCCTCGTCGCCGAGAAGCAGCTCCGCTCCAACCGCCAGGGGCAACTTTACTTACACCTCGACCTGAGGGACCGCTCGGGGACCATCGGCGCCCGGCTCTGGAACGCGACCGAGGAGCAGGCGCGCTCCTTCGACGCGGGGGACTACCTCCGGGCCCGGGGCAAGGTTCAGATCTTCCAGGGGGCGGCCCAACTGATCCTCTCCCAGATCGAGCCGACCTCGGCCGAGGGCCTGGACCCGGGCGAGTTCCTTCCCCGAGCCGCCCGGGGAGCGGCGGAGATGACCGCGAGGCTTCGCCAGTTGCTGATGGGCGTTTCCGACCCGCACCTTCGGGCGCTGGCCGAGTGCTTCCTGATCGACGACGAGTTCCTCTCGAAATTCACCGCCGCCCCGGCCGGCGTGCGCGTGCACCACGCGTACCAGGGGGGTCTACTCGAACACGTGCTCACGCTGCTGGAGGTGGCCGACCGGATCGCTCCGCTGTACCCGGATCTCAACCGAGACCTGCTGATGCTGGGGATCTTCCTGCACGACGCGGGCAAGATCCAGGAACTCGACTACCACCGGGCGTTCGGCTACACCGACCAAGGGCAGCTTGTCGGCCACATCGTGCTGGGGGGCGAGCTGCTGGCCGAGAAGGTGAAGAGGACCGCCGACCTGACCGGGGAGCCGTTCCCAGAGGAGACGCTCCTGCGGCTCAAGCACATGATCGTCAGCCACCACGGGCCGGCGGAGTTCGGTAGCCCGAAGCCGCCGATGACCCCCGAGGCGATCGCGCTGCATTACCTCGACAACCTCGACGCCAAGGTCCACGCCTTTTCCCGGCAGATCCGGGAGGATCCCGCCGCCGGGTCGACCTGGACCTCCTTCGACCCCAATCTCGGCCGTCGCCTGTTCAAGGGGGCCTCCCCCGTCCCCGACGACGACGGGGGATTCCAGCCCTGACCGCCCGCCTCCGGCACGGCTCGCACCGCGGCACGGGATCCGGGGGGCCTTTTTCCGATCGGAGGACGCGGCGATGGCGACCCCGGATTACGAAGCCAGGGTGCTCGGCGCCCTCTCCCGGCCCGACTACTCGCCCACAACCGTCAAGGCCCTCTCCCGGGAGTTCGGCATCCCGGCCGCCGACTACCCCGACTTCCGCAAGGCTGTCAAGCGGCTGGTCAAGCGCGGGGCTCTCGTCGTCAACCGAGACAAGACGCTGGAACGGGCGGCCGAGGCCGCCCGAAAGGCCTCACCGGGAGCGATCCTCGGCACCTTCCGGCGGTCAGCCAAGGGGTTCGGCTTCGTCCGGCCGAAGGGAGTCACCGATCGGGCCGATCACATCTTCATCCCCGAGAAGTACACCGGAGACGCCTCCTCCGGCGACGAGGTCGCCGTGAAGATCACCCGGCGCTCCCGGACGCCGGGCATGAACCACGAGGGGAAAATTCTGCAGGTTGTCGAACGCGCCTCCGGCGTCTTCGTCGGCACCTATTTCGAGGACGACGGCCAGGGCTTCGTCCGGGTGGACAAATCCACCTTCCGAGAGCCGATCTACGTCGGAGACCCCGGCGCCAAGGGGGCCCGACCCGGCGACAAGGTCGTGCTGGAAATGGTCCGCTTCCCGTCCCCCGACCTGGAGGGGGAGGGGGTCATCACCGAGGTTCTCGGGCCCCGGGGCCGGCCCGGCGTGGACACCCTGATGGTCCTCCGCGCCCACAACATCCCCGAGGAGTTCGACGAGAACGTCCTCCGGGAAGCCCGGGAGCAGGCCAGGACGTTCCACGAGGACGACCTGCAGGGGAGACTCGACCTCCGCGATCTGCTCACCGTCACCATCGACCCCGCCACCGCCCGGGACTTCGACGACGCCATCTCCCTGTCGAGGGATGATCGCGGCTACTGGGAGCTTGGCGTCCACATCGCCGACGTGGCGCACTTCGTCCCCCGGGGCTCCGACCTCGACCGGGCGGCCCGGCTGCGCGGCAACAGCGTCTACCTGCCCGATCGCGTCGTGCCCATGCTGCCGGAGATCCTCTCCAACAGCCTCGCCAGCCTCCAGCAAGGGAAAACCCGGTACGCCGTCAGCGCCCTGATCGAGTTCAACGAGGAGGGAATCCGCACCGACTCCCGGTTCGTCCGGTCAGCCATTCGGGTCGACCACCGCTTCTCCTACGAGCAAGCGTATGACGCGATGATGAACCCCGATCGCCCCATCGAGGGGGTCTCCCCCGAGATCCGGGCGCTGCTCTCCCGGATGCTCTCCCTGGCGATGACCCTGCGTAAGCGGCGGTTCGCCCGGGGGGCGCTGGAGCTGACGATGCCGGAAGTGGAGGTGGAGTTGGGGGAGCAGGGAGAGGTCGTTGGCGCTCACCTCGCCAAGGACGACGAGAGCCATCAGGTGATCGAGGAGTTCATGCTCGCGGCCAACGAGGCCGTCGCCGAGTTTCTCACCGGCCGGGGCCTCGACTTCCTGAGGCGGGGGCACGACGACCCGCAGCCGGAGAAGCTCCGCGAGTTCGCCGAGTTCGCTCGAAGCCTCGGGTATCCCATCGAGAGCGCGCAGAGCCGGTTCGAGCTGCAACGGGTGCTCGACGAATCGAGGGACCAGCCGGAGCGCTACGCCGTGCACTTCGGCCTGCTCCGGAGCCTCAAGCGGGCGCAGTATACCGCCGAGCGGGCCGGCCACTATGCGCTGGCGAGCGAGGACTACTGCCACTTCACCTCGCCGATCCGACGCTATCCCGACCTCCAGGTCCACCGCGCCCTGCTCGCCGCCTTGGCCGGCAAGCGTCCGAAGGAGGACGTGGACGAGCTGGTCGCGCTGGCCGAGCACTGCTCGAGAACCGAGCGCCGGGCGGAATCGGCCGAGCAGGAGCTGATCAAGATCAAGCTGCTGACCTACCTGGCCGATCGGATCGGCCAGGTCTACCACGCGGTCATCATCGGGGTCGAGGATTTTGGCTTTTTCTGCCAGTTGATCGAGCTACCCGTCGAGGGGCTCGTCCACCTGGCCAGCCTGCAGAGCGACTACTATGACCTGGAGCGGGAGACGCACTCCCTGACCGGCCGCCGCCGAGGCCGCCGGTTCCGGCTCGGCGACCGCGTGGAGGTGCGGATCTGGCGCGTCGATGTGGACCGTCGCGAGCTGGACCTGGTCCTGAGCGAGGAACTGCCCTCCGAGCTGCCCTCCCCCGAGGCGAGAGGCCCTCGCCCTCGTCCTTCGGGACGGCCGGGCTCCCCGCCGTCGAGACGGCCCTCGGGCCCGCCCAAGCCTCGGAAGAAGGGAAGCCGAACGCGGCGATCGTGAGGGGATCAGGACCCGGCCGGGACGGATCGAGACTCGACCGATTCGGGCCATCGCGTCGTCAGCACGGACCCGCTCCGGGCCGATCGGCTCGGCAGTTCGAGAAACTCCACCGTCTCCTCCTCGGAGGAAATCTCGACGAGGTACCAATCTCGGCAATTGCCGCACGTCCCGATCAGCCGATCCGGGTCGAATTGATCCGGCTGCACATAGTCCAGATGGCCGGAGCAATTCGGGCAGCGCTCGGGGGGGAGGCCATCAGCGCCGAGACGGAACGGGACCCGCTCGAAACGGAGGGAAACCATTCCTCGCTGGGATCGCGGCATCGCAGCGCCCTCCTGTCAAAGGCCTCCCTGTCTTCGGGGAAACCGAGACTTCGATCGACAGAATCAGGCATCATCGCCGATTCTCAGTATAAAGCAGAATTCGGATCGATCGCAAGCATAACTTTTCAAGAATACCGGCCACGGTGCCAAAAAAACGGAACTCTAGGCCGCGAGGAATAGGCCTCCGTTCCCGCCGACGAAACGTCTCTCGGCCCCTGAGGACCAGCCGGCCGCCGTTTGATCGGGTCAGATCCGACCTGCCCCAGCGGGAGGCCAACCTGGAGAGGATCGAGCGCTCCTCCGCGCTGGGATCGAGGCCCTCAAGTCCTCCCGCCTCGTCCCTGAGCGACCACGGGACCGCTTCCGCTTCTGATGACATCGGGCCGCGCGATCAGTCCCGATTCTTCAGAGCTCGCGTGTCATTCTGACATTCCCGAGCGTCGCCCCGACGGACTGATCGCCAGAATCCGATCCAATGGAAGCGCTTCCGGCGAATGGTTTCCGATCTCGGCACCGAGGCACTCCATTTGCTGACTCATCTTGAACCGAATCGACCCGGGACGATGCGATCGGGCTCGTCATGTTCGTCGATCCGGTTGGGTTGATCGGGAGGATTGGGAGGATCTTTGGGTTTGGGGCGCGAGAAGTGCCTGCGGTTTTACCGGCCGATCCAGGTTGCCCATGTTATAGTGAAGTGGAGATGTCTGCGGGATCGTCCGAGCGAACCGGTGGAGCGGTTCCGGGGGCGATCGGTCGCAGGTGTTGGAGACGCCCCGGGGACGGGGACGTCCCGCCTCCGCCCCGAGGAATCGCCGAACGAGTTATGCACCAGCGAGGAGAGCCGCGAGTCGGCTCGGAGGTATCAATCATGTCCAAGAGCCAGGGAGTGACGCGGCTCGCCGCGCTGGCCCTGCTCGTACTCGGGACCGTGGCCCCGGCCGGGGCCACGTATTGCGGCGCGGCGTCGTACCGGATCTGCGCCGCGCCGGTGGTCCAGACCGTCGACGTGGTGGCCATGGCCCCCCGGTACGAGACGGTGATGAAGACCGTGTACGAGACGGTCTACGAGGTCCAGCCGACCACGGTGATGCAGACCCGCTACCGCACGGCCTACCGGACCGAGCAGTACCAGGTCCAGCGGCCGATCGTCGAGACGGTCGAGCAGGAGCGACGCTACACCGTCATGAAGCCGGTCTACGAGACGGCCGAACACGAGCGACGCTACACCGTCATGAAGCCGGTGATCGAGACCCAGCAGCGCGAGCGACGCTACACCGTCATGAAGCCGGTCTACGAGACGGCCGAACACGAGCGACGCTACACCGTCATGAAGCCGGTGATCGAGACCCAGCAGCGCGAGCGACGCTACACCGTCATGAAGCCGGTCTACGAGACGGCCGAACACGAGCGACGCTACACCGTCATGAAGCCGGTGATCGAGACGAGCACCGTGCAGCGGACCTATCGGGTCTTGCGGCCGGTCGTCACCCAGCGTCAGGTTGTCGAGGAGTGTGGGGCGTACGAAACGCAACTGGAGGTCGTGCCCGGCCCGATCGTGCAGCGTCGGGTGCCGGTCGCGGTCGCGTCGTGCGACCCATGCGAGGAGCCCCGGGGCCTGCTCGGCGGCCTGCTCCACCACAAGAAGCGGGCGTTCGCGACGGTCGCCGTGCAGTGCCCGCCCCGAACCGTCGCCCGGCGGGTCTTCGTCTCGAAGCCGGTCGTCCGGACGGTTTCCGAGACCAAGTATGTCGCCGAGACCCGGGTGCAGGAGATCCCCGTCCAGACCTGCCGCTATGTGGCGGAGGAGCGGGTCGAGCGCATCCCGGTGACCACCTGCCGGTACGTCGCCGAGGAACGTGTCGAGCCGTACCAGGTGCAGACCTGCCGCTATGTGGCGGAGGAGCGGGTCGAGCGCATTCCGGTGACCACGTGCCGATACGTCGCCGAGGAACGTGTCGAGCCGTACCAGGTGCAGACCTGCCGCTATGTGGCGGAGGAGCGGGTCGAGCGCATCCCGGTGACCACCTGCCGGTACGTCGCCGAGGAACGTGTCGAGCGCGTCCCGGTCCAGCAGGTCCGCTACGTCACCGAGACCGCCGAGCGACAGGTGCCCGTGACGGTTCGAGAGGAGGTCCCGGTCACGGTCCAACGCTGCGTTCCCCGGGTGGTCGCCCGGCCGGTGCCGGTCACCGTCTGCTCGATGGTGCCGGTGGCGGTGCCCACCTGCCTGACCTGCCCCTGAGCATCGAGTCGAGCCAAAGCGATCGCTCGACGCCCGTCGGGGGACCATCCCCCCGGCGGGCGTGGTTCGATTCAAGGGGGCGATGCGATGAATCGCCCAGCGTCGCGACGCTCACTCTCGGTCGGGGTCCCTGAGCCGTCGATCGTCGCCGACCTCGGCGTGGCCGGGGATCTCGTCGGATCGATCCAGCGCTAGGAGGTACGAGAGGACCAGAGCGTAGGTCCGGACATAGGTCTCCTGGTCGACGTTCTCGAAGCGGTCCTTCTCCGAGTGGATGAGCTCGAAACGGTCGAGCGGCAGACCGTCGAAGGTGATGGTCGGGATTCCCGCTCGCTCGAAGGGCATCGAGTCGGCGCCGACTCCCCGGATGACGTGGCCCTCCAGGGGAAGGTCGTTCGCCTCGGCGACACGATGGGCGATCGCCTCCAGGGCGTCGTTCGAGCCGTTTTCCCAGAGGAACGGCCCGCCGGCTCCGAGAACCTCCAGGTTCACCATCGCCCGGATCCGGTCCACTCCGGCGTCTCCGAGCTGATCGACGTAGAGCGAGGAGCCGACAAGCCCCTGCTCCTCGTAAGCGAATCCCAGGAACACAAAGGTGTGCGTCGTGGGCACATCCTTGATCGCCTGATACAGGTTCGAGGCCATGCAGGCCCCGGACCAGTCATCAATGATCCCGTCCCCGACCCCCACCTTGTCCAGATGGCCGCCGACGACAATCACGGCGTCGGTTGCTCCCGGCTTGGTGACGATGACGTTGTGCAGCAGGGGGTCGCCCTCCCGTCGGCCGGGGACGGCCTGAAGCTCGATCGCATCGGCCGGCGCGCCGGCCTGCTCGTAGAGTGCCTTGAGCCGGGCCACCCGAGCCGGATTCTCTCGGGGAGCCGAGGCCAGCTCCTCGATCAGCTCGTTGTCGGGGACCGGCGCCGGGGCAGGGGATTGCCCGATCGCGGCGATCGGGGGCAGCGACATCAGCACAGCGAACCATCGGACCGAGGCGCGGACGGTCAGCATGGGTCAGACTCCGAAGGTGAGATCCGAGGGGCAGGAACGACTCGACGAGCGATCGGACCGGAGGAGGCGACTCCCTGCCGAGGAGGAGGCCTCGGACACTCTCCCAATCCGACGGCCAGGCCCGGCGCCCAGCGTTGCCTTCCCCCCCAGGCGGGACCAAGCGGCACGTCCTGAGCGATCGGGCCTGCGCGCAAGGCTCCCGGGGAAGTTCCCTTCGCCGGCCAGGAAGATCGGCTCCTTTTTTGGCCGGCATGTCGGCGGGCGCCGGGTTCCGGCGAACGGTCAGGCGCATCCGGGAAACGCGCAGGCGATTCGACTCGTCCGGCGAGGGAAGCGGATCGAGCCTAACCGACCTCCCCGAGCCGATGCCAGCCGGCTCCCCCCGATCCGGGACGGCCGGGCTTGACGGATCCCCCGAGCGACCGGATACTACCTACCGTTCGGTATACGACCCAAAACGCCTGGATCCGAGCGTGAATCCGAACGGACCGACGCCGCCGATCGGGGAGTCCGCCAGCGACGCGGCCCGGGAGATTCTCCGGGTGGCGGCGCGGTTGTTCGCGGCCCGGGGGTACGACGCGACGTCGGTTCGGGAGATCGTCGAGGCGGCGGGGGTCACCAAGCCGACGCTGTACTACCATTTCGGGAACAAGGAAGGGTTGGCGCAGGCCCTTCTGACCGTGCCCATGCGCCGGCTGATCGACGAGCAGCGGGCGATTCTCGACCGCCCTGGCGACCCGGTCAGCCGGTTGGCCGATCAGATCGAGTCGCACTTCGCCTTCTGCCGGGAGGAGCCCGATCGCGCCCGGTTCGTCTACGGCCTGTTCTTCGGGCCGAACGCGCCGGGACTCTCGTCGGAGGTGGCCCTCTACGGTGGTCGGCTCGCGGAGCTGCTCACCGAGGCGATCCAGGGGCTGGTCCGGGCCGGGATCGTCCCCGCCGAGCGGGCGGGGCGGTGCGTTGCCGCCGTCCAGGGGCTGATCACCTTCTACACGACGGATTACTTGTACCAGGGCGCGAACCTGGGGCCGGGGCTCGGGCGTCGCTTGGTTGAGGACCTGCTCCTCGGCTTTGCCTCGCCGAGGGGAGCCGAGCGGGAAACCGGCCCCGAACGGGAGGCCCCCCCGGGGGCGTCGTGATTCCGATGGCGATGCGACACGCGATGGCGAGGCCGGCCGCGGTCCTCCTGATAGGGGGATGCGCGCTGGCGACCTCGGGATGCGGCGGGGCGGCCGATCGGGAGGCCGAGGCCTCCGATCAGGAGCCCAGGCCGGTGGTGGTCACCACCGCCGAGGCGGTCGTCCAGCCGGTCGAGCGGGCGATCGAGGTCGTCGGGACCCTTCACGGCTGGGAAGAGGTGACGATCGGCTCGAAGCAGACCGGCCGGGTGCTGATCGTCCGCCACGACGTCGGCGACCGGGTCTCCCCGGGAGAGCCGCTCGTCGAGCTCGACCCGGTGGACGCGAAGCTCGCGGTCGATGAGGCCCGGTCTCGGCTGCTCGCCGAGATCGTCCGGCTTGGCATCACCGCCGAGCAGGCGAGGCAATTCACCACGCGCTACGGCGTCTCGGAGGAGATCCTCTCGAACGAGGAGGTGACGAGGATCATCCTCGAGATCCCCTCGATCCAGCAGGCCCGGGCGACGCTCGAACAGGCCGAGACGCGGCTGAATCGTCAGCGTCAGCTCGCCCAGCGCGGGGCGGGGACCGTGCAGGAGCTGCAGGACGCCGAGAGCGAGCATCGGATCGCCCTGGCCGCCCTGGACAACGCGATCGTGACCGCCCGGACGGTGGTGGCCAACGCCCTCTCCAGCCACGTCTCCCTCCAGCAGGCGGAGGAGGCGCTGCACGAGATGACGATCGCGGCGCCGACCCCCTCGGCCCTGCCGCCGGGCGTCCCGGAGGTCGGCCAGGTCCGCTATGCGATTCGGCGCCGGCATGTCTCGGAGGGGCAGCTCATCCGGCCGGGAGACTCGGTGTTCGACCTCATCCTGGAGCACCCGCTCCGGCTGCGGGCCAGCGTCCCTGAGCGGTTTGTGGCCGAAGTGGCCGAGGGACAGCCGGTCACCCTCTCGGTGGCGGCCTTCCCGGGGAGGTCCTTCGACGGAACCGTCTCCCGGATCAACCCGGCGGTCGACCCGGTGAGCCGGACCTTCGAGGTCGAATCCGAGGTCCCCAACCCCGACCTGACCCTCCGCCCCGGCGGCTTCGCCAAGGCGAGGATCGTGACCGATCGGGAGGACCACGCCACGCTCGTGCCGATCGAGGCGGTCGTCCGGTTCGCCGGCGTGGTCAAGCTGTTCCTCTTTGAGCCGTCGGGAGAGGGCGGGTTCGCCAGGGAGTTGCAGGTCGTCACCGGAGCCGAGCGGGACGGGATGATCGAGGTCGAGGGCGGCCTGCCCGAGGAGGCCGTCGTGATCACCAGCGGACAGTCTCGCCTGGCCGACGGCACTCCGGTCGTCCTCCGTCCCGAGGCCCCCGTCCCGGGCTCCCCCGAGGCCCCGGCGGCCCCCGAGGCGGAGTGACCCCCTCGTCGAGGAGGACGGCATGCGACCCTCCCCCTGGGACCTCGGGAGCCGGATCGCCCCCCGGAACTCGCGCGTCTCGGGGGAGATCCGTCTCGGGGGGCCTGGCCCCCGCCATCGTGTCGCATCCCTCCTCCCTCGCCCTCAAGGGGGGCTCCGCGCGGGGAAGCGATCCGAAGCCAAGGGGCCAGTCCCCCGGCCGTTCCGGAGGCCGGCAAGGAGGGTGCTCGGTCGGTCGCGAGGCTCCGAAATCTGCCCTACCCGCGACCGATCGCCGGTCATTACGATCGTGGCCTTCGCAGGCCCCCGGTCTCGGGGCCCTGCCCCCGGCCCCGGTCCAGCGACCCTCCCGATGAATCCCTACCGAGACGCCTTCTACTCCCGCCAGGCCGAATGGCACGGCTACGCCGGCCCGGAAGACGTCCGACGCCGGCACGAGCAGCGCATCCCGTACTATTCCTGGTACACCCGCGGTTGGCTCGACCTGCCGAGAAACACCCCAATCCTCGACATCGGCTGCGGGAGCGGCCAGTTCCTCTACTTCCTCCGATCGCTCGGCTTCACCGACACCGTGGGCATCGACCTGGATTCCCGGCAGGTTGAGATCGGCCGATCGCTCGGCCTCGACTGCCGGAACGTCCCCGCTGGGGACTTCCTGGAGGCGATGGGGAGCCAGGGGAAGTCCTTCGGCCTGATCGCCCTGCTCGACATCATCGAGCACTTCACACGAGCGGAGCTGTTCCCGTTCCTCGAGGCGGTCGTCTCCCGGCTTCGGCCCGGCGGCTCGCTGCTGATGAGCGTTCCGAACGCCGAGAGTCCGCGCGGCCTGACCCTGCTGTACGCCGACATCACCCACGAGCTTGCCTTCACTCCTGTCTCCTTCGGCGAGCTGATGCTCTGTCACGGCCTGATGAACCTTCAGATCCGGGATCCGTGGCCCGCACCGGTGTGCCCCTCTCGGCGTGTCTACCGCGCGGTGGTCGGCGCCGCGAGGGCGATCGAAGCGGCCCGGCTGCGGCTGCTCGGGCTGGAGCCTCCCCGGAACTGGTCGCCGGTGATCTGGGCGCTGGCCAAGAAGCCGGCCGCGGATCCCCCGTCGCACTGATCGATCCCCCGCATCGCCTCCTCCTCAAGAGGGACCTCGGATGACCGTCTCGGACGTCTGCATCAACCGACCCGTCTTCACCTGGGTGCTGATGCTCATCCCGGTGGTGCTCGGGCTGGTCAGCTACAACCGGCTGGGCGTCGACCTGTTCCCGGACGTCGAGTTCCCGGTCGCCTCCGTCACCACCGTCCTGCCCAACGCCAGCGTCGAGGAGATGGAAACCTCGGTCACGAAGCCGATCGAGGACATCCTGAACACCATCTCCGGCATCGAGGAGCTGCGCTCGACCACCTACGAAGGGATCTCGATCGTCACCGTCCAGTTCGACCTCTCGAAGCAGGCCGATGTCGGCGTGCAGGAGGTCCGGGACAAGGTCAACGCGATCCTGCCGAACTTGCCCGACGGAATCGAGTCGCCGGTGGTCTCGAAGTTCGAGACCGACGCGATGCCGATCCTGACAATCGCCGTCTCCGGCCGCCGAGACTTCCGAGAGGTGACGGAAATCGCCCGGCGCCGGATCAAGGAGCGGCTGGAGACGGTCAGCGGCGTGGGCGCCATCACGCTCGTCGGCGGCCGGACCCGGGCGATGAACGTCATCGTCGACACCGACGCCCTGGCCGCCTACAACCTGTCGATCGAAGACATCCGATCGGCCCTCGTGCGGCAGAGCCTGGAGGTCCCCGGCGGCCGGGTCGACCGCGGCAGCCGGGAGGAGATCCTCCGCGTGCTCGGCCGGCTGGAGACGGAGCGCGAGTTCAACGACCTGATCATCGAGACCCGGGACGGCTATCCCGTCCGCATCCGGGACATCGGCCGCGTCGAAGACTCGGTGGAGGAGCCCCGCTCCCTCGCCCGGCTCGACGGCGAGAACGCCGTCAGCCTGATCGTCCAGAAGCAGTCGGGCACGAACACGGTGCAGGTGGCACACGAGATCAAGGAACGCCTCCAGGAGCTGAGGGCCTCGCTGCCGCCGGACATCGAGACGGTCATCATCAGGGACCAGTCCCGGTTCATCGAGCAGTCGATCGAGGAGGTGAAGTTCCACCTGATCCTCGCCGCCGTGCTCGTCTCGGGGACGATCCTCCTGTTCATCCGAGACTGGCGGACCACCCTCATCGCCACGCTGGCGATCCCGACGTCGATCATCCCCACGTTCCTGTTCATGGATATCATGGGGTTTACGCTCAACAACATCACGATGCTCGGCCTGATCCTGGCCATCGGCATCGTGATCGACGACGCGGTGGTCGTACACGAGAACATCTTCCGGCACATGGAAGAGGACGGGATGGACGGCATGACCGCCTCCCGGATCGGCACCCGGGAGATCGCCCTGCCGGTCTTCGCCACGAGCCTGTCGCTGATCGTGATCTTCCTGCCGATCGCCTTCATCGGCGGCATCATCGGCCGATTCTTCGCTAGCTTCGGCTTCGTGGTCGCCTTCGCGGTGGCGATGAGCCTGTTCGTCTCGTTCACGCTGACGCCGATGCTCTGCTCCCGATTCCTCAAGCTGGAGGACGCCCGGCACACCGGCCACGCCAAGTCGAAATCCGGCGTCTTCTACCGGCTGGTCGACCGGAGCTACGGCTGGGTGCTCCGGCGCTCGCTGACTCGGTTCGGGATGCTCGGCGTGATCCTGCTCGCCGTGCTGGCGATCGGCTCGACGGTGCCGATCGGCATGGCGACCGGCTTCTCGCTCATCCCCCGAGACGACCAGAGTGAGTACGAGGTCGTCGTCCAGACCCCGGAAGGCTACACCCTGGAGCAAACCGACCGCCTCACGAAGGAGCTCGAGGCCCGCATCCGAGCCTTGCCGGGGACGAAGAACCTGTTCACGACGATCGGCTCGCTCTCCAACGGCGTCCAGGTCAAAGGGCAGGGGGACGTCACCCAGGCGACGATCTACGTCCGCATGCCCGAGCTGTCCGAGCGCCAGTTTAGCCAGTTCGAGGTCCAGGACCAGGCCCGGGCCATGATGGAGGCGTATCCCGACCTCCGTGTCAGCGTCAACGACGTCTCCGCCTTCCAGGGGGGCCGACGGGCCCAGATCTTCCAGATGAACCTGGCCGGTCCCGAGCTGGAGAAGCTCGCCGATTACGCCCAGACGCTCAAGGACCGCCTGGCCGCCCACGGCGGGATCACCGACCTGGACACCACCCTCTCGCTCCGCAAGCCCGAGGTCCGCGTCGCCATCGACCGCGAGCGCGCCGCCGACTTGGACATCCCGATTTCCACGATCGGCGAGAGCCTCCGCGTCATGGTTGGCGGCCTGCCCGTGACCACCTTCCGAGATGGCGGCGAGCAGTACGATGTCTGGCTCCGCGCCGAGGCCGAGGACCGAGGCTCTTCCGAGGCCCTGGAGAACCTGAACCTCTACTCGCCGACCGCCGGGCTGGTGAAGCTGACTAGCCTCGCCCGCCTGGAGCCGGACTTCGGCCCCACGGAGATCGAACGCCTGGACCGGGAGCGGATCGTCACGGTGCTGGGGAACCCGACGGCGGAGCTGCCGCTGGGCCAGGTCGTCTCCCTCTCGAACGAGATCCTCGAGGAGATCGGCATGGAGCCGGGCTACCGGGCCGTCGTCTCGGGCCAGGCGAAGACGCTGGAGGAGACGTTCGTTTACTTCACGGTCGCCTTCGTTCTCTCCGGCGTGTTCATGTACCTGATCCTGGCCGCTCAGTTCGAGAGCTGGCTGCAGCCGGTCGCGATCATGATGGCCCTGCCGGTGACGGTGCCGTTCGGCCTGCTGTCGATGCTGCTCTGGGACACCCCAATGGACCTCTACGCGATGTTCGGCCTGTTCATGCTGGTCGGCATCGTGAAGAAGAACGGCATCCTCCAGGTGAACGCCACCAACGACCTCCGCAAGGAGGGGTGGCCCCGCCTCGAGGCGGTGATCGCCGCCAACCACCTGCGGCTGCGGCCGATCCTGATGACCACGGTGATGCTCGTCGCCGCCATGATCCCGATCGCCCTGGGCCGGGGGCCGGGGGCCGGCTCCCGGGCGAGCATGGCCAAGGTGATCATCGGCGGCCAGATGCTCTCGCTCGTCCTGGCGCTGGTCGTCACGCCGGTCTTCTATGTCCTGCTGGACACGTGGACGAACTTCACCCGACGTCTCGGCATCCGGTTCTCCGTCCATGACGAGGGAGGCTCGGCCGGGGACGGCCACGGCCCGCAGGCCGAGAGGGCCGGGGAGCCGGTCGTCGCCGGCTCCCCAGGAGACGGCCGCTGAGTTCGGCACGGGAATGGCACGGGGGATCCGGCGTACCCGCCGGGAATCCCCTGGCCCCGCCCCCCCCCGACCGAGGGAGCGTCTTCCCATGCTGACGACCCACCTCACCGGATCGGTCGACTCCCCCGAGGACTCGACGATCGAATACCCGGCGTCCTCCTCTCACGGCCGCCTTCAGATCCGAACCCGATGTGACGGCCTCACCGACCGCGGCCGGAGACGGTCGAACAATGAGGACAGTTTCCTCATCGCCCGCCTGACCAAGCGGCTCGACGTCTGCCGGAGCAGTTTCGAGCCTCCCGGCAGCCAGCGAGAGGCGCGGGAGGTCGCCCACCTGCTGGTGGTCGCCGACGGCCTCGGCGGCGCGGCCGCGGGCGAGCAGGCCAGCTCGCTATCGATCGCCACGGTCGAGGACTTCGTCCTCAACTGCTTCAAGTGGTTCCTCCACTTCGAGCCCGGCGAGCAAGACGAGCTGATCCGGGAGCTCCGCCAGGCCCTCGAACGCGCCGACCGCGAGGTCTACCGAAGGGCCCAGGCCGATCGAGCGCTCGCCGGCATGGGCACGACCCTGACGATGGCCTACACCGTCCGAGGAGAGCTGTACCTCGCCCACGCCGGAGACTCGCGCGCCTACCTCTTCCGCGACGGAGCCCTCCGCCGGATCACCCGAGATCATTCCTACGCCCAGATGCTCCTCGACGCCGGCCACCTCTCTCCCGAAGATGCCCGGCTCCCCGGCATTCGCAACGTGGTCACCAACGTCGTCGGTGGACCTCGCGAAGGGGTCCACGCCGAGATCCACAAGCTCTCGCTCGAGGACGGCGACGCCCTGCTGCTCTGCACCGACGGCCTGAGCGAACCGGTCGACGAGCCGACGATCGCCTCCCTGATCGCCGAGCACGACGATCCGAGCGCCTGCTGCCGAGCGCTCCTCTCCCGGGCCCTCGACGCCGGCGGCCCGGACAACGTCTCCCTGATTCTCGCCCGGTTCGGCATCGCCCGGGGGTAGGGTTCGGTTCCCGTCCCGCCCCTCCGATCGCCGCCTTCCCGAGCGTCAGAGTCCTCGATCCCCGGCGCGAGGTCCCTCGCGCCGGCCGCCACACCCTTGAATTCCCTGCGGCCCCGATGCCATAGTTGAGCGACCACACCCCCGAACCCGCCCCCGAGCGGAGGGGCGGACCCACCCACCCGGACGGTTGATTGAGGCGAGGCGCCGGCGGATCGCCCGGGCTTCGCGAGGCGGAGCGATGATGGACGCCTGGCAAGGCTGGTTGTACGTCGCCGCCGTCGTGATCCCGCTCGCGGCCTTCGTCGTCCAGATCCTGGGGCTGCGTCTGTTTCGGAAGCAAACGGCCCTGATCGCCACGGGGGCGATCGCCTCGTCGCTGATCCTCTCGGCGATCGGGTTCGGATCGTACTTCATCGCCTCGGGGGGGATGCCCTCCCCGCACGCCGAGGGGCACGAGGGCGAGTCTCCGGAAGCCTCCCCGGCGGCCGCCGGAGCGTTCTCCGAGGGACGCGCCGCCCCGCTGGCCTGGAGCGGGAACTGGACCTGGGTATCGCTGGGAAGGGGGCTCCTCCCCGACCGCCAGCCGCTGGCCATCCCGATCGGCATCCGCATCGATGCGCTCGCGGTGCTGATGTTCCTGATGGTGACGTTCATCGCCACCCTGATCCATGTCTATTCGATGGAGTACATGGAGGGCGACCCCCGATACCCCAGGTTCTTCGCCTATCTCTCCCTCTTCTGCTTCTCGATGCTCGGGCTGGTGGCTTCGAGCAGCGTGTTTCTCGTCTTCGTGTTCTGGGAGCTGGTCGGCATCTGCTCGTACTTGCTGATCGGTTTCTGGTACGAGGATCGCTCGAATTCCGACGCGGCGAACAAGGCCTTCATCGTGAACCGGATTGGCGATGTGGGGATGCTCGTCGGCCTGGGGCTGCTCTGGACGCAGCTCGGCACCTTCGACATCGCCGAGATCAACGCCGGGCTGTCGGCGGTGGAAGCTCGCCAGGGGGATGCGCTGGGCCGAATCACGTCGGAAGACCCGGGAGCCGTGTGGAACGTGATGATCGGCGGCACCGAGCGGTCGATCCCGCACTGGATCCTGGTGCTCGCCGGCCTGGGAATCTTCGCCGGCTGCGTGGGCAAGAGCGCACAGTTCCCGCTGCACGTCTGGCTCCCCGACGCGATGGCCGGACCCACTCCCGTGTCCGCCCTGATCCACGCGGCGACAATGGTGGCCGCCGGCGTCTACCTCGTCGGCCGGTTCTTCCCGCTGTTCTCGGCGGAGGTGCTGCTGGTCATCGCCTACACGGGAGGGATCACGCTGTTCCTGGCGGCGACGATCGCCCTGGTGCAGGTTGATTACAAGAAGGTGCTCGCGTATTCGACCGTCAGCCAGCTTGGCTTCATGATGCTCGCCCTCGGGGTCGGCGGCTGGGCGGCGGGGCTGTTCCATCTGCTGACGCACGCCTTCTTCAAGGCGCTGCTGTTCCTCGGCGCCGGCAGCGTCCACCACGCGGTGCACACCTACGACCTCCGGCCGCTGGGAGGCCTGCGCCGGAAGATGCCGGTGACGGCGGCCACCATGCTCATCGGCACGCTGGCGATCTCCGGCGTTCCGCTGTTCAGCGGCTTCTACTCGAAGGACGCGATCCTCGCCTCGGCGATTCATTTCGTGTCCGAGCGTCCGGGACACGCCCTGCTGCTCGTCCTGCCCGCCTCGGGAGCGGCGATGACCGCGTTCTACATGTTCCGGATGTGGTTCCTCCTCTTCACCGGTAGTTCTCGGGGCTGGTCGGCCGCCGGCCTGGCTCCCGAGCACGGCCAGCGGGACGACCCGGCGGCCCTCGCGCACGAGAGCGGCCCGAGGATCACCTGGCCGCTCCGGATCCTCGCCGTCCCGACCGTCATGATCGGCTGGCCGCTGACGATTCTTCCCCTGGCGGTCGCTGGCCTGCCGTTCCATCCGGTGCTGGAGGACTGGCTCTCCTCCGCGGCGCCGCTGCCGGCCCAGCCGCTCGGCTCGGCGCAGTCCTGGGCGGCGGCGACCTCGCTGCTGGTGCTCGTCGTTGGCGTGGGGCTCGCCTTCCTGGCGTACCACCCGAGCAAAACGATCCGTCGCATCGACCCGGCCCGGATGGCGGCTCACCTGGGAGGGCTCTACTCCCTGTTCGTGAACTCGTGGTACTTCGACGAGGTCTACCAGGCTCTCGTCGTCCGCCCCTGCCTGGCGATCGGGAGGCGGGCGGCCTGGGTGGACCGGGTCGTGATCGACGGGATCATCGACGGCCTGGCGGCGATCACGGTGGCCCTCAGTCGGTTGGACCGGGCGATCGACGCCTCGGTGGTGGACCGGCTCGTCTCCCTGGTGGCCGGGATGATCTACGTCCTCGGGGGTGTCGGCCGTCGCCTCCAGACGGGTCGGCTGCGCAGCTACCTGATGGTCCTGTCGATCGCCTTCGTCCTCCTGTCGGTCGGCGTCCTCGTCTGGGTTGTCCGCTAGGCGGGCGCCCCCTCGGATCGGCTTGCATCGTCCCGGGATCGGATGATCATGAGCGACAACCTGCTCCTCAGCCTGCTCTGGGCCCTCCCGCTGGCCGGCAGCGTGCTCGTGCTCCTCGTCCCGGGGCGGAGTGACCTGGCCGTGAAGGGGACAGCGTTGGGGGTTTCGGCCCTGACGTTCGCCCTCAGCCTGGTCGCCTTCTCTTCCTACCTCTCCGGCGGCCTGGCCGAGACTCCGCTCGCCGATCGGGCCGCCTTGAACACGCTGACCGTTGCCGAGGGGACCGGGGCCGTCAGCCTGGTCGACGAGCCAGGAGACCTCGTCTTCCGGGGGCCTTGGATCCCGTACTTCCGCATCCAGTACTTCCTCGGCCTCGACGGCATCAGCCTCTCCCTGGTGCTGCTGACGGGGCTCATCAGCCTGCTGGCGTGCCTGGCGTCGTGGGGGATCGATCGCTCGGTGAAGGGTTACTTCTCGCTCTTCCTCCTGCTGCTGGCGAGCATGATGGGCGTCTTCCTGGCGCTCGACCTGTTCCTGTTTTTCGTCTTCTTTGAGTTCATGCTCCTGCCCATGTACTTCTTGATCGGAGTCTGGGGAGGAGCGCGGAAGGAATACGCGGCGATCAAGTTCCTGCTCTACACCCTCTTCGGCTCGGTCTTCATCCTGGTGGCGATCCTGGTCCTGTACTTTTACGCCCCGGACGGGGCCGAGCCGCTGCACACGTTCGACGCCCTGCGGCTGATGGCCAGGACCGAACACTTCACCGGGACGATCTTCGGGTTCGGGGTGCAGTCGGTGGTCTTCGCCCTGCTGCTGATCGGCTTCCTGATCAAGCTGCCGGCGGTGCCGTTCCACACCTGGCTGCCAGACGCCCATGTCGAGGCGCCGACGCCGATCAGCATGATCCTGGCCGGCATCCTGCTGAAGGTCGGCGGCTACGGGTTGATCCGATTGGCCTGGCCGCTGGCGCCGGTGGGCGCCTTCGAGCTGTCGTGGGTCGTGGCGGTCCTGGGAGTGGTGGGCATCCTGTACGGAGCGCTGGCGGCGATGGCCCAGACCGACTTCAAGCGGCTGGTCGCCTACAGCTCGGTCAGCCACATGGGATACGTGACGCTCGGGCTGGCGGCGATGAACCTGATTGACCCCCGGTACTACTCCTATGGGGTGAACGGGGCGATGTACATGATGATCGCCCACGGGATCACCTCGGCCGGGATGTTCTTCCTCGTGGGGGTGGTGTACGACCGCCTGCACACCCGGGACCTCGGCCAGCTCGGCGGCCTGATGAACGCGATGCCGGTCTTCGGCGGCGTGACGATGCTGATTTTCTTCGGGTCGATGGGCCTGCCGGGGCTCTGCGGGTTCGTGGCCGAGGTGTTCGTGGTTCTCTCGGCGTTCAACTACAGCTATGGGCTGGCGATCCTGGCCGCGGCGGCGGTCGTGCTGACGGCGGGATACATCCTGTGGGCGCTCCAGCGGGTCCTGCTGGGGAGGAACGACTCCCATCGGGGGTTGCCCGACATGAGCATGCGAGAAGTCGCCGTGGCGGCGCCGCTGGTGGTGCTCACTGTCTGGCTGGGCCTGTTCCCGCAGTCGGTGCTCGGCTGGGTCGGGCCGTCGGTGGATCGGGTCGTGGCGGCGGTGGCCTCGGCCAACGGAGCGATGCCGGAGGCGGAGGAGGTCGCCCTCAGCGACGCGGCCGGGGGCTCGTCGCGCTGAGGGTCATTCGACGGTGACGCTCTTGGCCAGGTTGCGGGGCTTGTCGATGTCGCAGCCCCGCAGCCGGGCGACGTGGTAGGCGAGCAACTGAAGCGGCACGACGGCCAGCAGCGGTTGGATGACCTCGGGAGCGTCGGGAATCGTCAGGACGTGGTCGGCCAGGCGAGCGAGCTCGTCGTCCCCCTCGGTGCCGACGGCGACGATCGGCCCCCGTCGGGCGCGGACCTCCTCGATGTTGCCGAGGGTCTTCGCGTGCAGGCTCCCTCGGGGGGCGACGAAGACGCTGGGGGTTTCGGGATCGATCAGCGCGATTGGCCCGTGCTTCATCTCGGCGGTCGGGTAGCCCTCAGCGTGGAGGTAGCTGATCTCCTTGAGCTTCAGCGCCCCCTCCAGGGCTACGGGGTAGTGCAGGTCCCGACCGAGGAACAGCGCGCTGCGGGCCTCGGCCATTCGCTCGGCGGCGGCGATCACCTCAGGCTCGCGATCGAGGACCCGGGAGAGCAGCTCGGGAACGGACTCGATCGCTCGGAGCACGTCCAGGCCGGCGGGGAAGGAGAGCTGCCGGAGTCGGCCGAGGTGCAGGGCGAGCAGGGTCAGCACCGTGACCTGGGCGGAGAAGGCCTTGGTGCTCGCCACCCCGACCTCGGGACCGGCGTGCAGGTAGATGCCGCCGTCGGCCTCGCGGGCGATCGTGCTGCCGACGACGTTGCAGATCGCCAGCGTGGGGAAGCCTCGGCGGCGAGCTTCCCGGAGGGCGCCGAGGGTGTCGGCCGTCTCGCCGGACTGGCTCAGGACGAAGACGAGTGTGCGGTCATCCAGGGGAGCGTTCCGATATCGGAACTCGCTTGCGTATTCAACCTCGACTGGCAGGTTCGCGAGCCGTTCGATCAGGTACTCGCCGACCAGGGCGGCGTGCCAGCTTGTCCCGCAGGCGGCGAAGACGATGCGTCGGATGCGCCGGAGCCGGGAGGGCGGGAGGTTCAGGCCGCCGAACTGGGCGGTGGCCTCGGCGGGGCGGAGGCGTCCTCGGCAGGCGTCTCGGACGGTATCGGGCTGCTCGTGGATCTCCTTCCGCATGTAATGGGCGAAGCGGCCGAGTTCGATGGCGTCGGGCCGCCAGTCGATGCGGTCGATCCGGGGGGTGATCGGCCCTCGATCCCGGTGCCGGATCTCGAAGCCGGAGGGAAAGAGGCGGACAATCTCGCCATCCTGGAGGTAGGAGACTCGGCTGGTGTGGGCGGCGATGGCGGCGGGGTCGCTGGCGAGGAAGTGCTCCTCGTCGCCGATGCCCACGACCATCGGGCTTCCCAGCCGGGCGCCGACGACCTGCTCGGGGGCCTCCCGGCAGACCGCCGCCAGGCCATAGGTTCCTTCCAGCCGGGGCAAGACGCGGAGGATCGCCTCCAGCAAGTCGCCGGCCGAGGGCAGCTCGGCGGCGATCAGGTGGGCGATCACCTCGGTGTCGGTCTGGCTGGAGAAGCGGATGCCTTGGGATTCCAGCTCTCGGCGGAGCGCGGCGTGGTTCTCGATCACGCCGTTGTGGACGACCGCGACGGCGCCGTCGCCGCCGAGGTGGGGGTGGGCGTTCGCGTCGTCGGCGGGGCCGTGGGTGGCCCATCGGGTGTGGCTGATGCCGCATCGCCCGGGGGCGGGGTCGTCGGCCAGGAGGGATTCGAGCTCCCGGACGCGGCCCGCCCGCTTGCGGAGGACGAGGCGACCGTCGTTCAGGGTCGCGATGCCAGCGCTGTCGTAACCTCGGTATTCCAGCCGGCGGAGCCCGGCAAGCAGCAGCGGCCCCGCGTCCCTCGGGCCGACATAGCCGATGATTCCGCACATGGGCCGCCTCGCAGCACCTTGCCTCTCCTCTCCTCTCCTCGGATCGCTCCGGCCGGCGTCGGGGCCCGGTCAGGTTTCCAGGGAGAAGGGAGTGAAATCGGTGTCGTAATCGAAGTAATCCTCGTGCTCGGCCCGTTTGAGGAATCCGACGATGCGGTAGGTCATGGGGGTGGCGATCACCTCCCACCCCACCTTCAGACAGTAGTTGGCGACCATCACCCCGAGCACGTCCTCCAGCGCCCAGCCGGGGCGGCCGAGGAAGGCGATTGGGTAGAAGAGGATCGAGTCGACCGCCTCTCCCGTCAGGGTGGAGCCGATGGTGCGGGTCCAGAGAAAGCGGCCGTCGGTCCAGAGCTTCATCTTGGCGAGGGTGTACGAGTTGACGAACTCGCCGCCGAAGAAGCCGGCCATCGAGGCCAGGATGATCCGCCAGGTGCCGCCGAAGACCGTCTCCCAGATCTCCTGGTTCGGCCAACTGGAGGCCGCCGGGAGGGCAAGCACCACCTGGCTGACAACCGCCGCGAAGCCGATCGCTCCGAAGCCGGCCCAGACGACCTTGCGCGACCGCTTGTAGCCGTAGACCTCGGTGAGGATGTCGTTGAACAAGTAGCTGATCGGGAAGAACAGCACCCCCGCCCCGAAGACGAACCCGAAGAGCTCAACCCGCTTGGGGGCCGAGATCAGGTTCGTGCAGAGCAGCACGGTCACGAAGCCGGCCATGATCAGGTCGTAATAGCGGTAGACCCGACCGTAGCCTCGAGGCATCGGGATCCGAGGCCGGCGGTGCTCGGCCTCGGGGATCGCCTCCGAATCGGGACCGTCGAGAACCGGGTCGTGCGTCGGCTCCATAAGGGGCTTCCATTGATCGAGAGCGGGCCGGGCGGAGCCCGCCAGGGAAATCGGAGTCGATCGGGGAGGGCCGGACTTGGGAGCGGGCTAGGCGTGCCGAGGAGGGGCCTCGGATCATCCGGGAGGGGGGGCTCCCCGGTCCGGGAGCCGGCGCCGGCCTCGGCGGGGGACGACGCTCAGGCTCAGGCCAACGGCGACCATCGCCAGGCCGAGCGCCAGGCCGGCGTAGAGCAGGGGCTCGACCTCCATGCCGAAGGTCTCCCGATTGCGAGCCGGCCCCCGGAGCACCAGAGCGATGCAGGAGAACTCCAGGATCGGGCCGATCAGGCGGAGGGCGAGGCCGATCCGGGGGGCGCTCATCGTCGGGCGGCTCCTCAGGAGCTCAGGCGGTTGGCAGTCTCCTCCGAGGGGATGATCAGCGCCAAGATCATATACAGGATGAACGCCGGGATGCCAGCCGTGACGAAGGCGATCACGGCGAAAACGATCCGCACCCAGGTCGGATCGATCCCCAGCGCCCGGGCGAAGGCGGAGCAGACGCCCAGGATCATGCGGTCGTTGATCGGCCTCCGCAGCGAACGATCGGCGATTCCCCCCTTGCCCAGCCCGACATCCCAGGGCTCGGCTCCTCCCCAGGACGGCTCGGGGCCGGCCCCAAGCCAGGAGAGGCAGTGCTTGCACTTGACCGCCTCGTCCTGGATCTCCTCGGCGCAGTACGGGCATCGCTTGGACATCGTCGTCTCCCCTCGACCGGCACTCGGACGGCCGCCCTGGTCACGCCGACGAGACGGCCTCCGCCTGGATCTTCGCCCCGGGGGGAAGGGTCTTGTGAGCGAAAGCCGCCCGAGCGAGGCGTTCGCTCGCGAATCGGAGGCGCCTTATGGTCAGATCGGTCCGGGATCGACCCCGGATGACCCCCCGTTGGCCCCGATCGAATCGACGAGCGACTCGCCGTGATCCTGACCGTCGAACGCCGTGCCTTCCCTCGCCAGCCGGCCCGGCCCAACCGCTCGATCCTGGAGTGGTGGGACGGCGAGGTCACCCGGTCCTCGCCGGGACGGCTGCTGAACATCAGCCCGGCCGGAGCGCTGGTCCGCTTGGAAGGGCCACCGACGATCAACCAGCAGGTCTGGATCCGGATGGAACAACCGGCTCGAACCCCCTGGATCCGCGGCCGGGTGGTCCATCAGGGAGAGGACCGGGTCGGACTCTGGTTCTTGGAGCCCTGCCCAAGCGATTTCCTCGAAGCGGCGCTGCAGGGAATCGCCTTCGGGAATGTCCTCGGGAGCCTCGACGGTCGGGCCCTCTGATCAGGCCGGCCCCCCCGGCCAGGCAGGGAGGGCCGGCCGGGACGATCAGCCGATCGAGTCGGGCACGACGAACGGCGCCCGGTACTCTCGGGAGAGCAGCGCGTTCGCCTGGGCGTCGTCAACGAAGCGTTCGGCCTCGCCGTCGAAGTGGAGCGAGCGGCCGAGGCGGTACTGCATGCCGTCGAGCGCCAGGCCGTTGCCGTCCTTGAGGTGCTCGCACATGCGATCGACGGCGTCCCGGACGGCCTCATCGGAGCCGAGGGCCTGGTCGATCGTGTCGAAGGAGCGAGGCTCCCCGACCCGGTAGGAGATGTTGGCCAGGTGGCAGAGGGCGCTGGAGACGTGCCCCTCGAGGATGTCGGCGTTCAGGTCGTCGGCCTTCCGGCTGCGGACGGCGGCGATGAAGTTGCCGAAGTTGCCGTCGCCAGGACCGCGATCGGCCTCGACCTTGGCCAGGGGCTCGCCCTCCCCCTTGCCCTTGGGGAAGAACTTGCCGCCGGCGACGACGCCCTCCTCGAAGTGGAGGATGTTGCCGACCATCTCGCCGCGGTAGGGCTTGGTCGGAAGGCCTCGGACCTCGAAAATGAGCTGGGTGTCGCCGAAATCCATCACGGCGATCTGCGTGTTCGGCGTCTCGCCCTGGTCCTCGTAGCCGAGCCGGCCGCCGAGGCTGACGACGCTCGTCGGGTAGGTGGCGCCCGGGATCATCCAGCGGGCGATGTCCATCTGATGGACGCCCTGATTGCCGATGTCGCCGTTGCCGAAGTTCCAGAACCAGTGCCAGTTATAGTGCACGAGGTTGGTGTGGAACGGGACCTCCTTCGCCGGCCCGAGCCAGAGGGAGAAGTCGATCTCGGAAGGGGGCTCCTCGGTCGGCTTGAAGCCGATGCTCGGCCGGTTCTTGTAGCAGAGGGCCCGGGAGACGAGCAGCTTGCCGTAGGTTCCGGCTCGGGCCAGCTCGGCCAGCTCGGCCCACGAGCGGCTGGAGCGGCCCTGGGTGCCGTGCTGGACGATCCGGTCGTACCGTCGGGCGGCCTGGACGGCGACTCGGCCCTCGTGGATGTTGTGGCTGCACGGCTTCTCGACGTAGACGTCCTTGCCGGCCTGACAGGCCCAGATGGTCATCAGGGCATGCCAGTGGTTGGGCGTGGCGATCGAGACGGCGTCGACGTCGGGTTGATCGAGCACCCGACGGATGTCCTGAACCGTCTCGGGGGCGTAGCCGGCGCGGTCTCGGACTTGCTTGACCCGCTTGTCAAAGGTGCGGACGTCGGGGTCGACCAGATGGGAGATGCGAACCCCCTCCATCCGGGAGAACTCGTCGACGTGCGCCCCGCCCCGGCCGTTGAGCCCGGCGATGGCGACGTTGATCGTCTCGTTGGCGCCGAGGATCCGGCCGGAAGCCCGGGTCCCACCGATCGCGAACCCGGCCCCGAGGGCGGCCATCGAGCCCGTGATGAACGTCCGTCTCGACGTGCGCGGCATGGATGCAGTCTCCCCGATTCGTTTCGGATCCGGGCGGCCCGGCGGCCTCCTCGTCCCCCCAGGATGCCATCTCTGGCGGAGATTGAAAGGAGAATCCGCCGGAGGGCGGGCGACCATCGCCGACCGATCGGGTAGGATGCCGGCCAATCGCGACCCGGAACCCAGGAGCATCTCCCCATGCGTCGTCTCGTCGTCCCGCTGGCGATCGCCCTCGCGCCGGTCCTCCTCGCCTCCCCGCCGAGCCGGGCCCAGTCGGTCCCCATCCTCGTCGAGGCCGGCGATCACGACCGGAGCCAGACCCCCGTCCAGGCCGTGCTCGTGCTTCCCGAGGAGTTTGGCAGGGGAACTGTGGCCCTGCTCGCCTCCGAGGGCGGCCGGCCGATCGTCGGCCAGTTGACGGCGCCGTCACTGCTGGAATCATCGCCGGGAGAGGTGCCCCGCGGTCACATCATCCGGGAATTGCACTTCATCCTGCCGGAGATGAAGGCGGGGGAGTCGGCCCGCTTCGAGCTGTCCGCGCCGTCGGTCAGGGCGTCCGAGATGGGCGGGTTCTCCTGGCGGAAGTCGGGCCAGGGGGACCTGCTCGTGAAGGGGGACAAGCCCGTCCTGCTCTACGTTAGGCCGACGCTGGACGAGTCGAGCCCCGAGGCCCGAGAGCAGACCTACAAGCCGTTCCACCACCTGTTCGCCCCCGACGGCCGGCTCGTCACCAAGGGGCCCGGCGGCCTGTTCACGCACCACCGAGGGCTGTTCTTCGGCTTCAACCGGGTCAGCTACGGCGACGGCAAGCAGGCCGACGTCTGGCATGCCAGGGGGAAGGCGTACCAGTCGCACGAGGAGTCGGTGCTCGAAGAGGCCGGCCCGGTCGTCGGCCGGCATCGGGTGCGGATCGACTGGCACGGTCAGGAGGGGGAGGTCTTCGCGGAGGAGACCAGGGAGGTGACCGCCTATGCCGTTGCGGGCAAGGGCTTCGCGATCGACTTCGCCTCCCGGGTCGAGACGACGGCCGGCCCCGTGCGGCTCGACGGCGACCCCCAGCACGCGGGCGTCCACTTCCGGGCCTCGAACCAGGTGGCCGACGTGACGAAGGACCAGACCTACTACCTCCGTCCCGACGGCAAGGGCCAGCCGGGAGCGACCCGAAACTGGGACCCCAGCACCGGCGAGGGGCCGGTCAACCTGCCCTGGAACGCCATGAGCTTCGTGCTCGACGGCGATCGCTACACCGTCGCCTACCTCGATCGCCCCGACAACCCCAAGGAAGCCCGCTACAGCGAGCGCGACTACGGCCGGTTCGGCTCCTACTTCGAGTACGAACTGACCGCGGAGCACCCGCTGGCGGTTCGCTACCGCCTCTGGCTCCGGGAAGGAGAGCTGACGGTGGAGGAGGCGGCCCGGCTCGACGCCGACTTCGACGAGCCAGTCCAGGTGCGCCTCCTCGACTGATCCCCCCCGTTCGAGGGAGGCGGCCATCGGGATCCACCGGAGGCCGGGGTCGGATCGCCCCGGCCTCCCCAGGATTCGAGCGATCCGCTCTCCGAGTGCTCCGGCATCACGCTCCCCGAACTCCAGTCGGTGCGCGGCCTCGCACCGGAGGGAATCGAGGAACGCTCCCGATCAGCAAACGGGTTACGTCGACACCGTTGAAACTATGAGAGGGGAGGTCGAGCCGACGGGGCCCGGGGCCCCGAGCCGGTGGAAGACTGGAGGTGTAGAACCGAACTCCTGCCCCACCGAACCGGAGGACTCCCGTGCACCACGTCGGCAT